>CAJVZD010000037.1 GCA_913019905.1 uncultured Cellvibrionales bacterium | reverse complement strand
TGGAGCGGCAAGTGTAATCGCCAAAAATGTTTATGAAAAACTGGGATGTGAAGTAATACCTTTATTTTGTGAAATAGATGGCAATTTCCCAAACCATCACCCCGACCCTACAATCGAGTCAAACCTTGAAGACTTAAAGCGTACCGTAGTCGAACAGCAAGCAGACCTCGGCATTGCCTTCGATGGCGACGGCGACCGTCTTGGTGTCGTGACTGCCTCTGGAAAATTCGTTGCAGCAGATCGACTACTTATGCTGCTCGCCCAAGATGTGGTTTCAAGAAACCCCGGGGCTGACGTGATTTTCGATGTTAAATGTACCCGGAATCTAAACACCTTAATAAGCAATTATGGTGGTAGACCGATCATGTGGAAAACCGGACACTCATTTATGAAGGAAAAAATGGCGGAAACGGGAGCCCTTCTCGGAGGCGAATTTGCAGGCCATTTTTTCTTCAAAGAACGCTGGTTTGGTTTTGATGATGGCATGTATGCAGCCGCAAGATTGATCGAAATCCTCAGTACAACAGACCCTGATCTCGATTTACAGCTTGAGTCTTTTCCAGAAAGCATATCGTCTCCTGAAATAAAAGTAGTAACAGGAGAAGAACAAAAATTCTCCATTGTAGAGAAACTGGTTAGCTCGGGAAACTTTGACGGCGGCAAGGTTTCAACGCTAGACGGAATACGTGTAGACTACCCAGATGGATGGGGCCTCGTTCGCGCGTCCAATACCACTCCTATGCTTACGCTGCGCTTTGAAGCTGATACAGATGACGCGATGCAAAGAATTCAGACTCAATTCAAAGAGCAGCTGACCGCCGTCGAAAACGAAATACCATTCAACTTTTGAAACAATGTTTTTATCGCCGACGCACAGTGCCTAATGCGAGTTAACTCGATGTGATGGTTGTTTGATACATCTCGTACGACATTAAGCCCAGGAAGTTAACTCGACTTCTACCCAAAACTAGCTCAACAACACTAAAAGGAATCCCCATGTCACTAACTCGTGACTCTGCCATAAACATAGCTAACGTATTAACGGAGGCGCTCCCTTATATTCAACGCTTCACAGGAAAAACCATCGTTGTGAAATTCGGCGGGAACGCCATGACCGACCAAAAGCTGAAGGAACAGTTTGCGCGCGATGTCGTTCTAATGAAGCTGGTGGGCATGAATCCACTGGTAGTGCATGGAGGCGGCCCTCAAATCGGCAGCCTTCTGACAAAATTAAACATAGAATCCAATTTTGTTGACGGCATGCGGGTAACCGACAGCGAAACAATGGACATTGTAGAAATGGTTTTAGGCGGCAGCGTCAATAAAGAAATAGTCAGCCTTCTAAACAACAACGGGGGAAAGGCTGTCGGTCTCACTGGGAAAGACGGCAATCTTATTCAAGCTCGGAAGATGCAGGTAAGCCGCCAGGCTCCGGAAATGACCGCACCGGAAATAATCGACATAGGGCATGTCGGCGCGGTTTCCTCCATTGATCGTGGTGTATTGGACATGTTACTAAATAGTAATTTTATCCCAGTCATCGCACCGATCGGCGTTGGAATCGATGGAGCTTCTTACAATATCAATGCAGATCTTGTCGCTGGGAAAATTGCAGAGGTTATGTGTGCAGAAAAATTGATGCTGCTCACAAATGTCGCAGGATTAATGAACCAAAACAACGAGGTACTTACCGGCCTTCGCACCCAGCAGGTAGACGAATTGATCGCCGACGGCACGATACACGGGGGCATGCTGCCAAAAATTAGCTGTGCACTGGACGCTGTTAAAGGCGGCGTTAAAAGCGCTCATATCATCGATGGCAGAGTTCCACATGCGGTGCTTTTGGAAATTTTCACCGATGAAGGTGTGGGCACCCTCATTACCAATCAAAAATAATCCATGGTAAAAGATCAGGTCAGCGTTATTTAGCGGCATTAAACATCACAATATTTTGGGCTAGCCAAAACGGTTTTTTTGTAAATGCGGCCAATTTCTTTTGTGCTTGCTGTTGCAGGTAATGCTTTAAATGGTTTAGCATAAACCCTCCAAATAAGGATAAGCGATTTATCCTATTGTGACTCGACAAGTGGAAAATAAGTGATAAAAAAGATATCCCGTCGACAACAAATCCTCGAAGCACTGGCCCATATGCTGGAAGTCAGCCCCGGAGAACGAATCACTACTGCACGTCTGGCGAAAGAGGTTGGAGTTTCTGAAGCTGCGCTCTATCGCCACTTTCCCAGCAAATCAAAAATGTTTGAAGGTCTCATTGAGTTTATTGAAGAGACCATTTTTAGCCGCGTAACCCTAATCATTAAAGACGAGCATGATGCAATCACAAGCTGTGAAAAAATCCTTTCTCTCTTGCTCGCTTTTACAGAGAGAAACCCGGGTATCACTCGTATTTTAACCGGCGACGCACTTGCTGGTGAGACCGACAGGCTTCGGATCCGCGTAGCATTGTTTTTCGATCGACTGGAAACTCAGCTAAAACAGATTCTACGCGAGGCAGAAATAAAGGAAGGCATTAGACCCGTGATCCCCATTGGCATCGCAGTCAATATGCTAATGGCCACCGCTGAAGGACGAATTAGTCAATTTGTTCGCAGCGAATTTAAACGCAAACCCACAGAGAACTGGCATGAGCAATGGCACGTACTCGTTGATGGATTTTATAAAGAAACCTATGCGGCTGCAAAGGCTAGGCACATTCCTGAAAATGTTGTTGAATCCTAGTACACTATAAAACTCTTCTTCGTTCTGCCTCTTCGATACTGCCGGTAAAAAACATAGCTAGCTAATACCTTCGCTTTTCGGGTGTCGTACCTCTGTATTGCTGTCTACGCATATTAACTCGGTCCTGCAACGTTGCGAATCTGTTCATATCACGCATAAAAGTTGTGTTAACAGACTCAATTTCATCCCTGCGAGCGGTAATCGACTGCTCCGTATCCTCGATTTCTAAACGCAAAATATCAATATTGGCACTGATTTCTTCGGGCACTTGTCCACCACTACGCTCTATATTCGCTGCTTTGAGCTGCTCTCTCTCAATTTGTGATTTTATTGTTGAGAGATTGCTTTTTAGAATACTAATACGGACTTTTAAGTCCCGCATCGCCCGTTCTTGTGCCGCCTCAATATCTTCAATGCTACTGTATCTCAACATCAAGGAATTATCCCAGGCACGCAAACGCTTCTCTTCTTCCTCCGCAAACCGCGCTCTCGATTCGTCGGTATTTCGTAAGGACAACTCCTCTTTAGACAGCTCTCGAGGTATTTTACGAATAAGACTCCCGTCTGGATTGATGATATCGTAACCTTTGTGCACAAATTCAGGAGGAATCTTAAAGTTTATAACCGATACACCTTCGTCATTAACATATCGATACAATTGATTGGCGGCCTGGAGATTGAGACAGAAAACAATCAGCACCACTGGCACCCAAGATACGAAACGAGGCGTCGCAGATGACGGATTGTTACTACCTATTATTGTCTTCAAATTATTGATAACCATGAAAAATCCATTCTGTCCAGAACTCACATCTATGACTTATAGTAATTCGATCTGGCGTTAAACACCATATTGGTTTCGATAGGCTTCGATTTTGACCACATCCGCATCTTGATTATCCACTTCGCCTAAGTAGGTAATTATTTGCCCTAGGTCAATAATACTAATGACTGAGATATTATATTCCCTTTCGACCTCTTGAATAGCCGATAATTCACCACCACCTTTTTCTTGTCGATCGAGGCCTATGACTACTCCAGCAGCTTCCGCACCGCTGTCGCCAATAAGTGATATAACTTCCCGCACCGCAGTTCCGGCTGTTATTACGTCATCAATAACAAGAATACGACCCTTCAAAGGTGCGCCAACAATCACACCGCCCTCGCCGTGATCTTTGGCTTCTTTACGATTGTAGGCGTATGGTACGTCACGGCCAAAATGGTCCGCGAGAGCAGCTGCTGTCACCGCAGCTAACGGTATTCCCTTATATGCCGGTCCAAATAAGCAATCAAATTCAACGCCTGATTGAATAATCGCATTCGCATAACATCGACCTACTTGCGCCAACGCCCGACCCGTGCAAAACAAGCCCGCATTAAAAAAGTAGGGACTGATCCGCCCCGATTTCAATGTGTACTCGCCAAAACATAACGCTTGGCGAGCAATCGCTAATTCGATAAACTGCTGTTGGTAATCTTCCATATTGCTTCTCTTTCAATTTATTGGCAGAATCGCAGACAAGATCTAAACTAATACAAAAGTCATTGGCCGCAAACCCTAGAATACTTTTAATAACGTGATTTGCAACACTCGATGACAGTGGTATTAAACTGGTTGGTCGAAACAAACTTATACCTTTATCTGCCTTTCGTCGTGCGTCTAGTAATAGTTTATTGTAGATGTAGTATTTATAGTTAGGCTATATTTTGAGTGCGGATAAATTTAGGTGAAACAAGGTATTCCTAAATAATTAAAGTAGTAATAGCGTAAAATAATATTTTATTATAATAATCAAACACTTAAAGGTATACTTACCAAAATCGGGGTACTATAACTCTTTTCTGACAAGCTATGGTAATTTTACTGTCTTTTCCATAGGTAGTTCGGCTCGGGTATCACAGGCTCTTTTTCTTACAAACATCCTAGACAGATTGATTCAATGCGAAGCAAATCATGAGAATAATTAGTTTTTGTGCTGACGGTATTCGAGAAGCCGAAAAGCAGGGGTTTTACGATTGGGTATTAGACCAGGATGCCGATTTCATTTGTGTTCAGAATCTAAAAGCTCAGGAATACGAACTAAAGGAAGATGTATTTTTCCCGCAGGGATATAACGCTTATTTTTTTGATGCCGCAGACAAGAATACTAACGGTGTCGCGATTTACTGTCGAGAAATGCCCAAGGCCATTATGACGGGCTTAGGATTTGTAGATTTTGATATGGAAGGCCGTTACATTCAAGCAGACTTTCAAAATGTGAGTATTGGTTGTTTGTTAGCACCTAGCGGCTATCAAGCTGATAGCAATGAACAGTCACGAAAAGACGACTTTTTTGAGTTATTTCAAAATCACCTCAGCAAAGTACGAAATAAACGTCGCGAGTTTATTATATGCGGGAACTGGAATATCGCGCACAATTCGAACGATATCCAGGATCAGGAAAAGAACGAAAAAAACTCGGGTTTTTTACTGCAAGAACAACAGTGGATGAGTCAGCTATTTCGCGATTTAGGCTACGTAGACAGCTTTCGTGAAATAAATCAGGACGATGATGAATTTACCTGGTGGCCGGACGGTGATCGAGGCGAAAATGGCTGGCGTGTCGATTACCAGGTCATCTCCTCAGGCTTAAAATCAGCCGTTGAGTACGGGGCTATATATAAAAACCAAGTCTTTTCGAGCCATGCACCGCTGATGATGGACTACGATTACGAAATATCGCCTTGATTTCAGTATTGCGCTTATCTCAAAAAAAGGCGCCTAATGGACCATTGGAACCTTTTTTAGAGATAAGGTATTTATTTGAGAAAAGTCCTCAGTATCAGTGGTTGCTCACTTAAGCAGATAGCGATTCTTTTTGCTTTAAGATCAATTGATTAATTCCAGATTCAGCCAGACCTAACATCTGCTCCAATTCTTGACGGCTATAGGGTTCAGCTTCCGCCGTACCCTGCACTTCTACAAAGCCACCGTTCTCCGTCATTATGACGTTCATATCTGTGCCCGCATTAGAGTCCTCCGGGTAATCCAGATCTAGTACCGGCAACCCTTCATAGATGCCTACTGACACAGCGGCAATCATATGTTTTAACGGATTCGTGGTGATAATACCTTGTTCTCGCAATGCAGTGAAAGCATCGACAAGCGCTACACATGCGCCAGTGATAGAAGCAGTTCGCGTGCCGCCATCGGCCTGAATCACGTCGCAATCAATAGTAATGCTATTTTCTCCTAACGCGGATAAATCGACGGCTGCCCGCAAGGACCTTCCAATCAAACGCTGGATTTCAACCGTACGTCCACCTTGCTTACCGCGTGCAGCTTCTCGACCCATTCTACTTCCCGTCGAGCGAGGCAACATGCCATACTCCGCAGTAATCCATCCTTGACCCTGACCTCGCAGGAAGCCCGGCACGCCTTTTTCAATCGAAGCGGTGCAAATTACCTGAGTATCACCAAACGCCACTAAAACTGACCCTTCAGCATGACGGGTGAAGTTTCGTGTAATACTAATATCGCGCAATTGATCATGGCTGCGCCCACTGGGCCTAATTACTGTCATTGTGTTTCCTAAAGTCGTTGTTCAGTTATACTCCAAAAAATTTCCATTCAAAGAGCACCGTGGCCGGCATTATCCTTGAAACCGACGTCCAGCGCGATATGGATCGTTAAGATAATGGGCGTTAATGCGTAAAAAAGAACTCTTCTTCTCCCGAAGACGTGGAATTGCCCTATATTGTTTCGCGACTTTAAAATTCACGCTAGAATAACGTTTTTCTATTTAGGTGCGCGCTCTATGATTCGCAGTATGACCGCTTTTGCCCGACAAACGTCACAGCAAGAATGGGGCTCTTTCGTCTGGGAAATCCGCTCAGTCAACCATCGCTATCTCGAGCCAACATTTAAACTATCTGAGAACGTGCGTCATCTTGAGAACGATTTCAGAAACATCCTTCGGAAGAACCTGAGTCGCGGCAAAGTAGAGTGCAGCGTGCGCGTGCAACTCGGCGGCTCTGAAAAGTCAAATGAGCTCTCTCTCAATAACGAGCTGATAGCTCAGATTATCAACGCGACGGAACAGATTCAGAATCGATTGGAAGATCCAGCAAAGCTAAACCCGCTAGAAATTCTAAAATGGCCGGGAGTCATCTCAGAATCAGAGATCAACACGGAAATGATGTCTCCGCAAATATTGGAATTGTTTCAATCGACACTTATGCAACTAATAGAAAGCCGTGAACGGGAAGGTTCTGCGCTGCGAGATTTCATTAAACAGCGCTTGGACACCATTGCAACTATAACCTTAGATGTCAGAACGCAATTACCCTTAATTCTAAAAACTCAAAGAGTCAAATTAAGTGAGCGGCTGGAGCAGTTAAAAACAGAACTTGATCCTGATCGACTGGAACAAGAAATGGTGTTATTGGCACAGAAAGCAGATGTAGATGAAGAGCTCGATCGCCTTGACACACATCTAGAAGAAGTCCGCAGAGTTCTCAATAAAGGCGGAGCGTGCGGGCGTAGACTCGATTTCCTGATGCAAGAACTCAACCGCGAGGCCAACACCCTTTCGTCCAAATCTATTGTCAGTGAAACGACTCAAGCAGCGGTAGAACTAAAAGTATTGATTGAACAAATGCGGGAGCAAATCCAGAATATTGAGTAACAATCCCTGAACGAGTAATACGTGAAACACCAGGCAGAAGTGGCGTAAAATTCTCCCGTACCGAACCCGACAGCGGATATTGATAGGCCCAGAAACGTTAAATGTAAGGAAATTTACACCATGTGTCCCAACAATATGATCAATCCCTATCGAGGCTCTCTCTATACAATTTCTGCTCCCTCCGGCGCTGGAAAAACAAGTTTAGTCAGAGAGCTGGTTGCGTCGACAGATCATCTGCAAGTTTCTGTTTCACATACGACGCGCGGCATTCGACCCGGAGAGCTAGACGGTACCAATTATCATTTCGTTAATCAAAAACACTTTCAGCAGATGGTTGACCAGCAAGGATTTTTGGAATGTGCCGAAGTATTTGGCAACCACTACGGTACATCCAAGCAATGGCTAAACGAAACTCTCGACAGCGGTATCGATGTCATTCTGGAAATTGACTGGCAAGGCGCCCAGCAGGTGGCAACTGCAATGCCAGAAACGATTTCTATCTTCATATTACCGCCATCATTGCCTGCACTGCGCGAACGTCTCACCTCTCGAGGACAAGACGACGAAGCGATTATCAATCAGCGCATGGCTGAAGCGACCAGCGAAATGTCACACTACACAGAGGCCGAGTATTTGGTGATTAATGATGTGTTTGCCGATGCTCTACAGGATTTACAGAGGATACTGCTTAGCTCGAGACTGCGCACCAAACCACAGCAACAACGGCACGGGTCTCTATTAAAGGCACTGCTACCCTAACCTCCTCTTTTTTGATACAATACGCGGCCGAAATGAATGGTTGATTTTATCTCTCCCAAAAACATCGCGTTAAAGGGTAGGGAATACGATCAACATTAGCGAAAAGAGATGACCTGCAATGGCCCGTATTACAGTTGAAGATTGTTTAGATAAAGTAGAAAACCGTTTTGAATTAGTCATGGTGTCAAGCAAGCGTGCACGTGCGCTGGCAACCGGTGGAAAAGATCCACTGGTCAGCGAAGATTCGGACAAACCAACGGTTATCGCCTTGCGCGAACTCGCTGACGGACTTATAACTGCCGATGAAATCATGCGCCCCAAAGAAGAAAGCCCCGAAGAACTAATGCTGGACCTTGATAGCCCGGACCTGGATCAAATACCAAGCTTGTAAGCTTGCGCCGAGCGGTCTTTAGTCACTCTTTACTTACTGATTCAGTCTCAAATGCTCATCGCGCATCCGTGTCGGTGGCTATATATAGGGTTTAGCGCTGCCAATAGACGCTAAACCCTAGATTTTCTCCGCTATAGATCCTACTATCAGAGCAGTTACTTAACACCCGTCATCAGGCTAGCGCGAACAGCACTAGATAAATTATCTGTCAAAACACCTTACAAAGCTCCTGGAGCCTCGCTATATGCAACAATACAGCTTCTTTCAGCAACAGGACAAAAACAAGGAAGTAGAAAGTATTGATGTATTAGCCAGCACCTTAAAAGGCTATCTTTCACCCGCCCAGGTTAATCAAGTTAAGCGAGCGTACTACTACGCTGAGCAAGCTCATGAGGGTCAACGGCGCCGAAGCGGCGAACCTTACGTCACTCATCCATTAGCGGTCGCTGGTATTCTGGCAGATATGCACATGGACCATCAAAGCCTGATGGCCGCCATGCTACATGATGTCATTGAAGACACCAGTATCAGTAAACTCGCACTCAGCTCACAGTTCGGCGAAACAGTCGCAGATTTAGTCGACGGCGTGAGTAAGTTAACTCGCATGGAAGATCAGACTCTCGCTGAAGCACAGGCTGAAAATTTTCAAAAAATGGCCCTTGCCATGGCAAAGGACATTCGCGTTATCCTGGTGAAATTAGCCGACCGTCTACACAATATGCGTACTTTAGGTGTGCTAAAAACTCAAAAGCGCAATCGTATTGCTAGAGAAACCCTCGACATGTACGCGCCAATCGCTCAAAGGCTAGGCATGCATAACATTAGAGTGGAGTTTGAAGATTTAGGCTTTGCAACGTTGTACCCAATGCGTTCTGTGCGCATACAAGCCGCAGTGAAATCTGCCCGCGGCAACCGAACGGCACTGGTCGATCAAATTAAGCAGTCGATAGAAGCCTGCCTGGAACGCGAAAACCATCAAGCCACTGTCACTGGACGGGAAAAACACCTGTACAGCATTTACAAAAAAATGCGCAGTAAGAAAAAATCCTTTTCCGAAATAATGGATATCTATGCTTTTCGCATTGTCGTAAAAAATGTCGATACCTGTTATCGGGTGCTGGGGTGTATTCACAGCCTGTATAAACCAGTACCGGGACAATTTAAAGATTATATCGCGATACCCAAATCCAACGGCTACCAATCGCTACACACTATTTTATTTGGAATGCACGGTGTACCGATAGAGATCCAGATTCGTACGGCAGAAATGGAAGAGATGGCCAACCATGGTATCGCCGCCCACTGGCTTTATAAGACGACGAACGGCGAGGCACTAAATAGTAGCCACGCACGTGCACGCCAGTGGTTATCAGGTTTACTGGAAATGCAGCAACGCGCTGGGGACTCTCTAGAATTTATAGAAAACGTCAAAATAGATTTGTTCCCGGACGAAGTCTATGTATTTAGCCCGAAAGGTAAAATTATGGAGCTGCCTCAAGGATCGACAGCCATCGATTTTGCTTATGCCGTTCATACCGATGTGGGAAGTAAATGTGTAGCCTGTCGGATAAATCGTCGCCTGGCACCGCTTTCCGAACAATTAGAAAGTGGCCAAACGATTGAAATTATAACTTCTACCGGTGCGCAGCCCAATCCAGCCTGGCTCAATTTTGTGGTTACTGGGAAAGCGCGCACGAATATTCGACACGCCCTTAAAAGTCAGCGCTCAACGGAATCTATCGCACTAGGAAGAAGCCTGCTGGAAAAAGCGCTTGCCGAGCTCAATTCAAGTATATCGTCGCTAAACGATCAACAAAAAGAACGCTTGCTAAGCGATACGAGCATCAATACCTTCGAACAAATTCTGGAAGAGATTGGACTGGGCAACCGGGTGTCGTTTTTGACCGCTCACCAATTACTCGCGGAGACAGACGCAGAAGGGAAAACAACTCATCCCGAAACATCCAGCCATCAGCCGTTATCCATACGTGGCAGTGAAGGCTTTCAACTGAACTTTGCGCGCTGTTGCTTTCCTATTCCCGGTGACCCTATCGTGGGCTTTATCAGTGCAGAACGTGGTATGGTTGTACACACCGACCGTTGTCATAACAGCCTTGAGTTTCGCGATAACCCGGAACGCTCGGTACCACTACGATGGGCCGATGATGTCGAAGGCGAATTCTCAGTTGAACTAATGATTGAATTGGAAAAAAGCCGAGGGATTATTTCCGTTCTCGCTACCAAAATAAACAGCCTGGACGCCAATATTGAAAAAATTGGCGTTGAAGACGAAGGCCCGCATATAAATAGTGTTAGTGTTGTTGTGGGCGTGCATTCTCGGATACACTTGGCGCGAATTATGAAACACATACGCAGCATTAAAGCCGTTCTAAAAGTCACAAGGGCAAAACACTGACCATCGGTGACCTAAGGGATGTGAACCGAATGCGGGCTTGGAATCATTAAGGTCAACCTTTTTTCGACAGGAATACACCGTGAGCAAAAAAGAAACTATTGCAACAAATGAAGCGCCGGCAGCTATTGGCCCCTACTCTCAAGCTGTTAAGGCCGGAAATACCGTTTACTTATCGGGTCAAATTCCATTAATTCCAGAGACTATGTTATTAGTAGAAGGGGGCATAACACAACAAACCATGCAGGTTTTTACCAACCTTAAAGCGGTGGCGAACGCTGCGGGAGGCAGCTTGAATGACGCGGTTAAAGTCAATATATCCCTGACCGACCTGGGTGATTTTGGCGAAGTAAACGCCGTCATGGAACAGTTTTTTGTTGAACCCTATCCAGCTCGAGCCTGCGTTCAGGTCGCAGCCCTTCCTAAGGGCGCTGCTGTTGAAATTGAAGCCATTCTGTCTATCTAAAAGAGTTATTACCGCCGGTTCCTTGGCGGCGTAAGTGCCCCCATTTATTCAGTCTTCATTGAATTATTGAGTAGATCGATGACGTTAATTTTGCCCGAAACATTGGACGAGCTTCGACACTATGAATTAACGAAACTGCTTCGATTTAGCCGGTTCATAGGACGGATACATGATTCCAGTACGATTGGATCGGCAAATGACGGCAGATAATAGAAAACCCAATGTAAAGGACCGTAAGGATACACACTTATGACTCTCACCGAATTGCGCTATATCGTCGCACTTCAACAAACGCAGCATTTCGGAAAAGCCGCTACAAAGTGTTTTGTCAGTCAGCCTACCCTAAGCATTGCCATTAAAAAACTCGAAGACGAACTGAACGTTTCTCTATTCGAACGTAGCCGCAATAAAGTTCGCGCAACGCCTCTGGGCGAAAAAATTATCCTGCAAGCGCAATCAGTATTAGACCAGGCAAGTATCATCAATGACATCGCCGATCAGGGCAAAGATCCGCTGGCGAGCACTCTATCTATCGGCGCAATTTTTACGGTCGGACCTTATCTCTTTCCACACTTTGTTCCAAAGTTAAAACAATACGCTCCAGATATGCCCCTCTATATCGAAGAAAACTATACAGCAGTATTACGAGAAAAATTGAGAAGCTGTGAACTCGATGCCATCTTCATTGCTAGGCCCTTTAACGAACCCGATGTTGTTTGTCAGAACCTCTATGAGGAAAACTTTGTCGTCTTGCTGAATAAAAACCATCGACTGGCCAATAACAAAACAATCACTCCAAAGCAGCTAGAAAAAGAACAAGTATTACTACTCGGCGAAGGCCACTGTTTTCGCGACCAAATTCTTGAAGCATGCCCCGGACTAAAACGATCGAACGGCAGCGACCCCCTACAATCGGTCGTAGAAGGTAGCTCCTTGGAAACGCTGAAATATATGGTTGCGTCAGGATTAGGCGTCACGATCCTTCCGGCTTCAGCAGCTCAATTGACACAATACGGAAGTGACAGCCTAGTAACTCGGCCACTCTTATCCACTGCATCAAAACGAACGATAGCACTGGCATGGCGAGCTAGTTTTCCACGACATCAGGCGATAGACACATTGAGTAAAGCCATTCGAGAATGTCGTTTAGGGGACGCAATTGCCAGTTGATATAAACGTAGACAATCATCGCGGAAATTCCATGGTAACAGACGAAGTTTACCGATAAAGGCTAAGTAACATTAAAACACTCGATCAAATTCCGGTGCAGTCGCTGAAAGGGGTTGGACCAAAGATGGCTCACATGCTTTCTGGTCTGAGCATTCGCACCGTGCAGGATTTGCTGTTTCACCTTCCTTTACGCTACCAGGACCGCACTCGTATCACGCCGATAGCAGCGCTTCAGGTGGGCACGGATTGTGTTATCGAAGGAGAGGTAAACGCGACCGAAATCGTCTTTGGACGGCGCCGTAGCTTAGTCTGTCGCCTGCGGGACAATTCCGGCACAGTGACACTACGTTTCTTTCATTTTTCAGCGACACAAGTTCAAAATCTGCAACCCGGGGTCCGCTTACGATGTTATGGAGAAACCCGCCGTGGCTCTAGCGGACTTGAGCTTTATCATCCCGAATATCAACCTATTGGCGATGTCGAACCGACCGTTACTGACCAAAACCTTACGCCCGTTTATCCCAGCAGAGAAGGATTGACGCAGAAAACATGGAAGAATCTTAGTAAGCAAGCACTTACTTTCTTGAATCCAGGCACTCTTACTGAGCTGCTTCCTTACGGTGTTTCAGGTGAAAGTTCGACAGTTGCCATTGAAGCGGCCTTACGCTATTTGCATAGTCCTCCGGCCGACGCCCCGGTGCAACTGTTGCGCGATGGGGAGCACCCATTTCAGCGCCGACTGGCTTTCGAAGAACTTCTTGCACACAATTTAAGTCTATTGCGCTTACGAAAAAAAACCAAAAGCTTACGAGCTCCGCCGCTAGACGACAAACGTGATCTGGCCGACAAGTTTCTCAAAAATTTACCGTTTCAATTGACCGCGGCGCAACAACGGGTCGCGTCAGAAATCAAATCGGATTTGTCAAATTCTACGCCCATGCTGAGATTATTACAGGGGGATGTAGGCTCAGGAAAAACCGTGGTAGCCGCCTTAGCTGCCTTGCAAGCCGTTGCCTGCAATTACCAAGTGGCAATAATGGCACCCACTGAAATTCTTGCAGAGCAGCACTTCAACAATTTCCAACAATGGTTTCGACCTCTGGGCATCAACCTAGCGTGGCTGACTGGTAAAGTGAAAGGCAAAGCTCGACGACAACAACTTGAAGCAATCCTTCAACATAAAGCCGCTGTTACTATTGGCACTCATGCGTTGTTCCAGGAGGAAGTACAATTTAGTCAATTAGGCCTAGTCATAATAGACGAACAGCACCGCTTTGGCGTCCATCAACGGCTTGCTCTGATGGAAAAGGCCGGCGCTGATATAGATCAACCGCACCAATTAGTTTTGACCGCAACACCTATTCCACGAACGCTTGCTATGAGCGCATACGCTGATCTCGATACGTCCGTCATTGGCGAACTACCACCGGGAAGGACGCCCATCAGCACAGTCGTTATCGATAATACCCGCCGAGATCAAGTTGTAGCTCGCGTTCGCAACGCTTGCAGTGAAGGCAGGCAAGCCTATTGGGTATGCACATTGATCGAAGAGTCAGAAACGCTCTCAGCGCAGGCAGCGCAAGACAGTTGTGCCGCTTTACAAATTGCATTACCTGAATTACGTATTCAACTCATTCATGGTCGCATGAAAAATGATGAAAAAAACCACATTATGCAGGAATTCAAAAATCATAATCTGGATGTTCTCGTCGCGACAACCGTCGTCGAAGTCGGCGTAGACGTTAGTAATGCCAGCTTGATGATCATCGAAAATGCTGAACGACTCGGTCTGGCACAACTTCATCAGCTACGCGGCAGAGTGGGCCGCGGTACCGCGGCGAGTTATTGTGTATTAATGTACCAATCACCATTGGGACAGCTTGGAAAACAACGACTACAAATTATTCGCGACAGTAACGATGGTTTTTTTATTGCTGAAAAAGACCTGGAAATAAGAGGCCCTGGAGAAATGTTGGGCACAAGGCAAACAGGACTAATAAACCTTCGAATTGCGAACTTGCAGAGAGATAGCCATTTGCTGGACCAAGTAAAGTCAACAGCGGAAATTCTCATTAACGAAGAGCCGGTAATCGCTGAACAATTAGTCGCCAGGTGGCTAGATGATAGCGAGCATAACGCGCAAGTGTGAGACCCAAATTAAGACGCCTGCAAAGTCAATGAACAAAGCAAAAACCACGTTCCGGCACAATGCAGTAAACAAGGTTCAAATATAGGCACAGTAATATTTCGAAAACGCCAGCCCTAAAGTACTAGAGCAAAAGTACTAGACTCGAGACCCTCCAATACGGGAAAGCCTAGCTCGACAATTTTTCAAAGACTTTTCATCTGTTAACTACTAAAATGAAGATTCAGAAAAATTTAGTTGGAGCAATAACTATGACCATACCGGTTGCCGTAGAACAAACCCTGACAAAACATAATGTGAAGTTTGGGGTAATCGACGTTCACCCAGCGGCGGAGGCGTCAGATACGCCAGGTATTGCCAGAGCGATGTTATTGCACGACAGCGTAGGAAAATTACAGGTTATTTATGATGATAGTTGTCTATTAAACGTCGACGCTGTTTGCAAGTTGACCAATCGAACCCTTATCGCCACTCCTGCTGAAGAAATTCAGGCCATCTGTACAAAACAAAAATTTGATTCGCTACCCTCCGTGCCGAAAACGCTTGACTGCGATATTATCGTCGATGAGCAATTGCTTAACTCCACAGAAATCAAGCTGACTAGCGGAAGCTCTCAACATGTCATCACAATTGATAATTCCAACTTTAAACAGCTGGTTGACGGGGCCGTAACAGGCCCTATATCAATAGCCAGAAAGACACCCTCGGCTGCGAATTTCGACGAGAATGCGGATACGAAACAAATTATTACGGCTGTCAGTAACTTTACCGAACTTCGCATAAAGCAGAGATTGGAAGATACGCTGGAATTTCCTCCTTTACCTGAAACTGCACAGCGGATTATTAAGTTACGAGCGGATCCAAATGCCGATATAAAAGATCTGACCAATATCGTTGAAAGTGATCCACCTCTAGCGGCTCAGGTGGTCAGCTGGGCAGCCTCGCCTTATTATGCTGCGCCGGGTAAAATTAAGTCACTCCACGATGCCATAGTCCGAGTCCTGGGTTTCGACTTGGTACTCAATTTATCGTTGGGGTTAGCCTTGGGTGAAACCTTAAAAATGCCAAAAGACAGCGTCAAGGGATTTACACCCTATTGGCAACAATCGGTCTACGCCGCTGCAGCCGTTGAAGCACTCGTCGGAGCCATTCCTCCCAAAGAACGACCCACTATGGGCCTGGCATACCTATCGGGGCTACTGCATAATTTCGGATACTTAATTCTGTCTGAAGTCTTTCCACCACACTTTTCCAGCATATGTCGCTATCAGGAAGCCAATCCTTTTTCGAGTCACGGAGAAATCGAAAATCATCTGATAGGCGTGACACGCGAACAAATGGGCTCGTGGTTGATGCGAATGTGGAATATGCCTGAGGAGGTTTGTTCCGCGCTTCGTTTTCAAAATGAAGCCAACTATCTTAACGAAGATAGCCGCTATGCTAACTTACTATTTATTGCCATGCGCTTACTACGCAAACAGGGAATTGGTGACGCTCCGCTGGAACCGATTCCTCAAGCATTGTTTGACAGCCTTCACTTAGACCGGGAAAAAGCAAATGAAGCCATTGAAAATGTGATGAATTCCTCGGCTGACCTGAACTTGATGGCGTCAAATTTAGCCGCATAAGTCGCCTACAGCGCACACAAGAAATAATGGCGATCTAACAGTCACTGATTCGTTCGAATGCAGCGACTGTTAGAGAGTGCGAGAGAGTGCTAGTAAAAAAGACGATAAAGATGGCAATAGAGAAACTTCATCACTGGATATTAAAACCACTGCCAGTAGCTAACATCTAAATCGAAGCAAGCTTATACTCAGAGGATGGTAACCTTTGGAAAACTTGCAGCCATTATCGACATTCCCGCTTTCAACCAAGCGGTTTCAGCGATGCACCAGTAAAACCAACTAAGCCGAACCACCTTTTCGTTGATCCAGGCTGAACTTTCCAGTACCTATACCAGCGACCATTAGCAGGCCCGCCATAATACCCATATTCTTAAAGAAGTTTTGCAGTTCGTGACCTCGTGCTAAACCTTCTTCCATTACCCAGAAATTATGCATAAAAATGCTGATTACCAGTGTTAGTCCAGCTAACAAAAATGCGGCGTACTTCCCCTTGAATCCAACAATCAAGGCACCGCCGGCGGCGAGCTGAATAATAATAGTGACAACCAATAGTGCCGAAACCATTGGTACATCATGTTTCTCCATATAGGCACTCGTTCCAGCAAAGTCATTTATTTTGCTGATACCTGGCAAAATGAAGTAAATGCCCATAAGCAGACGGCCCGCCAACAGGCATGCATTTTCGATGATGTTCAAGTGATAACTCCTTTCGAATTGATAAAATAACTGAATATTCATTAAGAATACTTTTCGCACCCGTTACACGATCGCTCACACTCGCGAGAAAGATCTGAAATAGTGAAATTTTCAGTGCAAAAATTTGAGGAGGGAGGATAGACATCCTGGCCAGATAAGTCCATCGCCTTTATCTTTCAACTAACACTAATAACCCTTAGTTGACTTCCGACCTTTTACCCAATGGCCAGTCTGCTCGAACTTTTTTTTAACACCGTGGGGGCACACAACGTACCAGCACAGCTATCCGTCTAATTTTAGCGGATAAAGATAGCCTATTTCAAAAAGTAAAAAACCTGTCACCCAGAAGTTTTTGTCGCCAGTTTTTCGTCCCAGACCCTATTCATCAAAGCACAAAATTCGCGATTAAGATCCCCGCCAGATTGAATGATCGCACCTAGATCTTGATAGCGACGCTGCTTTTGCGTATACGCCGGCCAAACGGGCAAATCAGCAGAGTTTGGGTCACCCGTTTTTACAAAATTTGTCCAGTAGTTAAGCATTGAATCGGTCAGTAGCCTGTCCTGTTCATTTGCCGGTAACCAGTCATCTGCAGTATCAAAGGCGTAGGGTATTTCAGCCCCGTGGTACGCCATCAACGCACCGGCATTTGGCCTAACGCGTGAAAACCTATAAACAAACGCCTTTCCGCCATGCTGGTCGATACTCCCGGCAAGCTTCGTGGCAACGCAGTGAAAACTGTGGCCGCTCGACATGAAGTCTCTTTTTTCGAGAGGACTCATATTCGTGGCATCCAGAAGCTGTCGAAAAGCCGTAACATGTGATCCTCCATAGCTCTCTAAGGCCTGTTCATACTCAAGGACTCCAGAGCTAGCTGGATAATACATCAACCATTCCTGCGCATTTGATCCGATCAGAAGATCCACTGGATTGTACTCACCTGAGTCGAGGATTGAGCGAGCACTTTTCGGCAATACCCAGCCATCTTCAACAACATCATTGTATGCAGTAATCAATTCTCGCTGCTTCTTCATTATCTCTAAAGCGGGTATTTTGCGAAGGTGTGACGCAGCGTCTTTCTGACTATCAATACCGAGGCCCTGGGCAAGCAGAGCCCCAGATTCTTCGTTATCGTGAAGGTTGGGACGATAGGACATCCGCATTCCTCCACTTTGTAAAATAGCTCGTTTGAATAGCCCTTTAGCCAGTGGCGTAGCGATAAGATTTGCGGAATTGCCCGCTCCGGCAGACTCACCACTAACCGTCACCGCCTCTGGATCACCCCCAAAGGCTGCTATGTTTTCTTGAACCCATTGAAGTGCCGCGATTTGATCAAGCAGTCCGTAGTTCCCAGAAGATTGATGGGAAGATTCCGCCGAGAGCGCTGGATGAGACATAAAACCAAGGGCGCCGACACGATAATTAAGAGAAACAAAAACAACCCCTTTTGCCGCGACGTTGTGACCATGGTAATTGGGCTCGTGGGAAAAGCCATTACGGTTGCTACCGCCATATATCCATACAAGTACAGGCGCTTTCTTATCCGAATCCAAATTTTCCGTCCAAATATTCAAATAGAGACAATCTTCCGCCATATTTTCAAGCGCAGGGATAGTCACATCGTCAGCACCGACGCCTGCAGCTACCATCCGATACCAATTGGCATTGCCTTGTTCTTGAACACACGCCGGGCCAAACTTTGTCGCTACTTGTAAACCCGTTCTCGGCACGTGCGTCGCTGGCGGCCGAAACCTACCTTCGTTCGTCGGCGGAGCGGCGAAGGGAATTCCTTTAAATTGTGCCTGCCCGGCGCGAGTCTTTGACCAACTGCCGACCAGTTGCTCGCCCCCGGCGAAGGCCGTTGGAGTATTCAGCTGACGGCCCGACGATTCTCCTTTTGAGAGTGTTATTGCTGAAGCGGTCGTTTGGACATTAGATTCGCTCTCGGTACGACTAACGTCTACGCCCGTTATGGAAGGGTTGTCCGTCTCTGGATTTTGGTGTGACCGATCTAAGGAACACGACATCATCACGAGAGATAGAAGAAATAAGAGAGATACGCAAATTCTGGACATCATTTTTCCCGGCGGTTTAAGTTCGTACAGTTCCAACGAACAGCGACACAGGGATCAATCTTACAACAATATCACCCGGCATAGGAGAGCAGTTAGCGAAGCTCTATAATTTTCGTAGCCCCGGTGTAATTGAGGCGAGCGGCCACCTCAATTGCCATCTCATGCTATTCATTGGCTGGATATTGATAACGACTGAAAGGAACTTCTTGCAATCTCCCTCTAAGCCGTCCCCCACGACTCATTATCGCTTTAAGATGACAACTGCTCGCGCCTCGGGTCGGCGACGGGAATGGCGGCTAATAAAGATCGAGTATAATCATGTTGAGGCGCCGCATATAGCGGTTCAGTCTTACCTGCCTCCACAATTTTTCCATGGTGCATAACGATAACACGATCGGAAATATATCGAACAACTGACAAATCGTGCGATATAAACAACATCGTTAAATCATGCGCATCAACCAACTCCAATATGAGCTCGAGAATTTGAGCTTGAATAGTGACATCCAAAGCTGAGACCGGCTCATCGGCAATAATCAACTCGGGCTTGGTTGCAATCGCCCGGCCAATAGCAATTCTCTGGCGCTGGCCACCGGAGAATTCATGGGGGTATTTTCTAATGTGGCTGCGCGCTAATCCCACTTCATCCATCAACGTATATAGTTTTTCGCTGACATCTTTTTTTGTTGCCAAGCCGTGATAAAGCAAGGGTTCCGCCAAGGTATCAAATACAGTCATGCGTGGATTTAGCGATGCATAGGGATCTTGAAATATCATTTGCATGCGGCGCCGTTGCTTCTTCATCAGGGACGGATTTAAGCCGATCAAATCAACCCCGTCAAATTCCACTTTGCCTTCGGTGACAGGAACTAACTGAAGAATTGAGCGTCCTAAGGTCGATTTCCCAGATCCCGACTCACCCACTAAGCCGACAATTTCTCCGCGATTAACATTGATACTCACGTCGTCTACCGCTTTGATAAACTGATTATCATTATTCGCCGACGACGGACTAAGAAGCCGCTTGATGATCGAAACACTGGAGTCCTGAAAGTACGTTTTCAGATGGTCAACTTGCAAGAAGGGTTTTTCAACTTCTGGCGCCGGTCGAAGTTTTGGCCCATCCGGAATCGATGCCAACAATCTTTTTGTGTAATCATGCTGGGTATCATGGAAAATGTCATCGGCGAGGCCCTGCTCGACAATCTTACCCTGGTACATGACTAGAACGCGGTCGGCTATACCAGCAACGACGCCGAGATCGTGGCTAATAAAGATGACTGAGATAGCATACTTTTTTTGCAAATTTTTAATGAGATCCAGTATTTGCGCCTGAATAGTGACATCGAGTGCGGTGGTTGGCTCATCGGCAATTAACAATTTTGGCTCCACTATCAATGCCATTGCAATCATGACTCGCTGGCGCATGCCGCCAGAAAACTCGTGAGGATAACAATCAAAACGTTTTATCGGGTCTTTGATACCGACTTCTTCGAGCACCTCATAAACTCTTAAGCGCGCAGCCTGACGAGTATACTGCCGATGGTAAATAAGTGGCTCGAGTAATTGTTCGCCGATGGTAAGAAAAGGATTTAAACTCGTCATCGGGTCCTGGAAAATGAAGGCTATTTCGTTACCTCGAATCGCGCGCATTTCCGAATCAGTACACTGTAGTAAATCCTTGCCATTAAACAATGCAGTACCACCGTCGATCCGCCCAGGTGGCTGCGGTATCAACCCCAGCAGGCTGTAACAGCTAACCGATTTGCCGGACCCGGATTCGCCGACAATTGCCAACGTCTCGCCCTCTTCCACTGAAAAGGATATGTCATCGACCGCAGTCGTCACACCGTTACGGGTATAGAAACGGATCGTTAAATTATTGACTTCAAGAATAGACATAGCGATTCCTAATCCTTTGATGCTTTTGGATCCAGAGCGTCGCGCAAACCGTCACCCAGAAAATTTAGTGCGAATAGTGCAATCGAAAGAGTTAAACCGGGGTAAATTAGCAACCAGGGGTATTCCTCCATCGTCTCAACGCCATAGGATATTAATAAACCCCACGAACTTTGAGGAGGCTGAATCCCCAAGCCCAGAAAGCTTAGAAAAGCTTCCAACAACATCACGCTAGGAATAGTCAACGTTGTATACACGATAACCGGGCCCAGAGTATTGGGAATAATGTGTCGTCGGATAATAGTCCACGGTGAAAGGCCGATCGAAATGGCCGCTTCGACAAACTCCTGTTGGCGTAAGGACAATACCTGTCCCCTAACAATTCGAGCCATCGTCAGCCATTCAACAGCACCGATCGCTAGAAATAAGAGAAGCATGTTTCTGCCAAACAAGACCATTAACAATATGATAAAAATCATAAAGGGTAATGCATACAGTATGTCAACCAGGCGCATCATCGCCGCATCTACGCGGCCACCGACGTATCCGGCAACAGCCCCGTAAACAACACCGATAAGAAGTGCTACGCCCGTGGCAATAAAGCCCACCATCAGAGAAACGCGGCCGCCATACATGACACGTGTCAACATATCACGGCCGAGCACGTCGGTGCCCAACCAATGCGCCATTGAAGGAGGCGCGGCCCCTAACATAAGGTCTTGCTCTTCGTAGCTGTAGGGAACGATCCACGGTGTTATCAAGGCGATAACAATCATAAAAATCAAAACGCCCATGCCCAGTAAAGCCAGACGATTATGCTGCAGGCGCACCCAGGCATCTTGCCATAGAGAAACCCCTTGCTCGTCATCAAATTCCTTTGCAGAAGTCATTATTTACCTCCTTGAAATTGCTGGCGTAGCTTAGGGTCCAGCCAGGTGGCAAGAACGTCTGAGAATAAGTTGAAGAAAATAATAGCGGTCGAGAAGAAGATAGTCGTCCCCATAATCATTGTGTAATCGCGGTTAAAGGCGGCCTGCACATAAAACCGCCCCAAACCCGGAATCTGGAAAATAGTTTCTACCACAAAAGACCCACTTAATAAGCCGGCAAAAGCAGGACCCAAAAAGGCCGTCACCGGAATGAGACCGCCACGTAAGCCGTGTTTCAAAACCACAACCCATTCCGACAGGCCTTTTGCTCGCGCGGTCCGGATGTAATCCTGAGACATGACTTCAAGCATGCCGCCACGACTGAGGCGGGCAATATACGCCGCGTAAGCAGAACCCAGCGTGAGTGCCGGTAAAATTTTGTCACCGGGGATGTCACCCCAACCCGACACCGGAAGCCAATCCATCCAGATCCCGCACACCAATACCAATAGTGGACCTAGCAAAAACGAGGGCATACAAATACCAATCATTGCGAGAGACATCGGAATATAGTCTTGTTTCGTATTCGGCTTAAGGGCGGCAATAACTCCCGCTACGACACCAATACACACGGCAACTAACATTGCATAGAATCCCAGCTCAACCGTATTCGGCAAACCCGCATAGATCATTTCGTTAACGCTACGTCCCGGGTATTTAAATGAAGGCCCCAGATCTCCGGTTAGCAGATCGCCTACATAACTGGTGTATTGCTGCCATACCGGTAAATCGAGTTTGTACTGGGCGTTCAGCGCTTTCATAACCGCAGGTGCTACCGCACGATCTGCACTAAAGGGCCCACCGGGAACGCTATGTATCAAGAAGAATGTTACGGTGATTACCACCAGCAACACGGGTACCGCTTGCAATAAGCGACTTAAAATAAATCGAAGCATAATTGACTCTTATTGAAGCCCGCTTTGGGACTCATCGCTGAGATACATGTTTTTGTAAGATGGGTAATCCATTAAATTTCCGGGTAAACCTTTAACGCTGGGGTGAACCAAGTGTTTGCTAACGTAGGTATAGACTAGAATAATAGGCATTTCATCCAATAAGATCTGTTCGGCTTTTCGAAAAGCCTCATAGCGAGCTTCCTGGGTTTTTGCCTGGGGAGCTTCCTGAAAAACTAAACGTTCGTATTCTTCGTTGCTCCAGCCAGTACGGTTATTACCTCCATCTTTCAGCCACAAATCGAGGAAAGTATTTGGGTCGACGTAATCCCCTATCCACCCCGCTCTAGAGATCTCATAATTTCCACTCGTTTCAGTATCGAGATAAACTTTCCAGTCTTGATTCAGTAATGTTATTTCTACATTAAGCTCTTTCTTCCACATTTGCTGAATGGCTACTGCTAACTTTCTATGGCCTTCGTGCGTATTGTAGAGAATTTCTGTTGCTGGAAACCCCTGTCCCCCAGGGTATCCGGCTTCTGCGAGCAAAGCTCGCGCCTTTTCAGGGTTAAAACTTTCAGACAAGTTGGCGGTATAACCAAGGGTATTAGGTGGCGTAAAGGTATAGGCTGGAATTTCTCCAGCTTTGGTGACATTTTTTACAAGACTCTTACGGTCGATCGAAAGAGCAAGGGCCTTGCGGACACGGGCGTCGCTTAAATGTTTTACGCGAGTATTAATCCGGTAAAAGTAAGTCCCCAAATAGGGCGACACATGCAGCGATTCAGGGTTGTTTTCCCGGTAGTTTAGTATTTTTTCCGGAGGGACGACGTTCGTATAATGCAATTGTCCTGCCCGGAACATACGCTCTTCAGTGGTAATGTTCTGGGTCGGATGAAAATGTATGCCATTTAGCTTTACTGTATCTCGATCCCAATAGGTTGGACTTTTTTCCACGATCAGTACTTTATTTAGATCCCATTGTTTTAATATAAATGGACCATTACCCACAAAGCTGCCAACGCGAGTCCAACGCGTGCCGCGCTCGCCGGGTTCGCCGTGTTTTTCGATGGTAGCCCGATGTACGGGAAACATCGAATAATGATCTAACAATTGTAAAAAGTAAGGAGTTGGATTGTTCAAAGTCACTTCCAACGTTAACTTATCCAACACCTTGACGCCAACTTGTGAAAAATCAGTCAGCTCTCCGGTTGAAAAAGCCTGGGCATTTTTGATGGGAAAAGCCATGTAGGAATACTGATTACCCAAGGCCGGCAGCAATGATCTTTCCCATGACCACCTGAAGTCTTCCGCTGTGAGGGGGTCGCCATTTGACCATTTTGCGTTGTCCCGAATTTTAAACGTGTAAACGGTACCGTCTTCACTAATTGTCCAGGATTCCGCAACACCGGGAATAGGTTCAAGAGTCGTCGGATCCTTCAACACCAACCCTTCCAAAAGAGCGATCATTAAATGGTGCTCTGGCACACCGGTAATGATATGTGGATCTAGCTCCTGCGGCTCGTCACCATTGCCCCAATGTAAAACACTCTCGCGATTACCAATGGTGACATTATTTTCACCGCCTCCACACGCGCCAAGTATGCTTACAATAAGCGCCGACCAAATCAGCCGCGGTACTATTTTTGTTATTTTCAATGGTTTTCTCCCGGGTACATCTACAGTAGGACGGATTAAAGACGGTGCCCCTCAACTATTCTCAACAGTTTAACAACTGTCATAAAAAATAGTACAGCATTCTCGCCAGTGGAAGCTCAAATTTTACACAATTAACACCAGCAACTTCTAAAAGGAATATCACTGGGCTTGCGCAAATATGCTTTCAACAAGGGCATACATTTTGTGTTAGCATAACGCCAGCAACTTGCGATGAAATGACACAGCGATGCGATAGGTTACAACCCACGCTGCGCGATGTATCATTCGCATTAATATTAAGCACTTACGGCCAAGCAGCCCTATTATTGATGGGGTTACAAGAAAGCAAGTGACCGAAAGCGCTACAAGAAAAACTGGTAATAACTCCATACTTACTTGTCAGGGTAGATAAAGCTATTCATTGACGTTGTTATGACGACTTCTGCGATCATTCATCCGCAGTTTTTATAATACTGAGCAGACCAAATGTTTAGATATAGATCACGTAATGTAAAAGCCTCCAATGACTGAAAACAAACACAGCTTTTTGGAAGAGCTTGTCTCTCAACATGGTCCCGCATTACAGCGCTTTCTTGCCAGAAAGCTTCGCAGTCCCGAGGAGGCTGCCGATGTCGCCCAGGAGACCTACTTGCGTTTACATAAACTCGAAGACCTTGGAAAATTAACCAACGCCAGAGCTTTTATGTTTCAGACGGCATCCAATATGGCTATCGACAAATTGCGAAGAACAATATTACATGAGAAATACGTTGAATTTGAGGTCCAAAAAGAAGCAAAGCAAGACAGCAGTTCACCCGACCGAATCTTAAACGCGGAGGAACAGCTACAGCATATATATCAAACTATAGAGGGTTTGCCATTTAAATGCAGACAAGCCTTTTTATTACATCGTAAGACTGGGCTGAGCTATAGCGCGATTGCCGAAGAAATGAGCATTTCTGTCAGCAGTGTCGAAAAGTATATTTTGCAGGCATTAAAAGAATGTCGAAAAGCGCGGTCCGAAAGTCAATCGGATTAAATAGACTAATGCTACCGCAATGGGATCGTAACAGAGTAACGATACATTAATCATTGGTCGTTAAGAATGTGTCATGCTCGACAATAATACCGTTACCTAGCATCTCAGACCTGTTATTATACAGATTAATTTTTATTCAAAAAAAATTGAGGGAACGTTCCTTTCATACGTTATAGAGTGTATGGATTATTATTTTTGTTGTCGTTACAGGACGTTTCATTAACTAACCTAGAGCAAAGCTGAGCTAAACCGTGACATCCCTTACACAAACATCTGCACTATCCGATTCGTTGCTTGATAAAGCATCGTGGTGGGTAGCGCGCCTGTCTTCAGATCAGCTCGGTGAGTCTGACTTGCAGGCCTTTGCGCTATGGCTAGCGGAAAGTGAAAGTCACAAACTGGCCTACGATGAAATTGCGGATTTATGGTTGGATCTTGGCGTTGTTAAACATTTACCTCTAAATGCCGAGTCAGTAGATTCTTCGCCAGTAAATGGCGCTGTCAACGGTAAGACTATCGACGACACTGCCCTGTCTAGCTCCAGCAATGTGGTCAACCTTTTTGGCGAAACTATTCGCGGATTGAGTTCATGGCCGAAAGGGTTGGCTCTAGCTGCATCGGTAGTTTTCGCGATTGCCTTAATGCCTAATCTACTTAATAACTCGGAACCGCAACGATTTAGTACCGCAATAGGCGAATTAGAATCAATAGATCTCGCTGATGGCTCGACGATAACTCTCAATACTAATACGCGACTCGAAGTCCTTCTTAGCGACAAACAACGTCGTATTACGCTCGAACATGGCGAGGCATTCTTTGAAGTTGCAAAAGATTCGAACCGGCCCTTTATCGTAGAAAGCTGCTCCAGTGAAGTTCAGGCTATAGGAACCGCATTCAACGTGCACTGTAGCTTGGGCTCAAGTGCCGTCGCGGTAACTGAAGGAATCGTTAAAGTAACAGATATAATGTCTAACCGAAGTGCAGAAAATTCGCAGACGCTGAAAATGGGTGAGAGTATTGTATTGCAAGACACTGGCGGGTTGATGGCGCCAGATAAGATAGACATTAATCGAATTGCCTCGTGGCGTCGTGGCGAGCTGATTTTCAGCAACACACGACTAAGCGACGTTTTAGACGAAATTAATCGTTATTCAAATAGACCCATTGGTTTGGGATCACCCGAATTACAAAGCATAAGAGTCACTGGGCGCTTTGGTCTCGAAGACCGCGCGTTACTGTTAAAAGCTCTAAAACGAAGTCTTTCTCTGAGCTCGGAAACCTCAGAAGATGGTACAGTCCGGCTTATTCCCATTCCCGCAGGCTAAGTTTTACTAGTCAAGGGCTCATTCTCAACGGTTGAATCCGTTCTCCCAATACGTTATAACGTGTCTCGATAGTACGCGCTTCAAGCTGTGCGTCGCGTAAACGTGCTAAAAATTCATCTATAATCTGTATGAGCCTGTAAATTGAAAGATATACAGACAATTATATCCTCCAAGAACTCCTGCGATACTGGAGCGGCCAGCTACAACCGGTGAATGTTATTCTACGCAATACTATTCAGCATATTCTTGTCTATTCACTGTTTTGCTCCCCGCTGTGGGCGAATACAGTCGAATCCGACCTCGCGTCAAAGGAAGAGTTGATAGAATTCACGCTGCCTGAACAAAATCTTGACGCAGCACTGATCATGTTCAGTAAACAAGCGGGTATTCCGATCATTTTTTCTTCGGGGATCATTAAACATCAGATCGCTCCATCCCTGAATCGGCTGCTCACCTTAGATGGTGCTCTGAAAATTTTACTGGAGAACTCTGGCTTATTTTACCGCTTGGTCGACGATCGTTTCATTACAGTTTCCAGCACACCACTACCCCCAGAAAACGAGAGTCATGGCGCCGATTCTCACTATCCATCCGGGCTCGAACACGTTCGCATTTACGGACAAATGGTAACCGGCTCACGCATCAAACGCTCGGACTATGTCAGTTCCACGCCGATCGATATTCTCGAAGGGCCGGAGCTGGAGCTGCGCGGCAGCGCAACAGTCGTCGAGAAACTGAAATTTTTGCCCGCCGTTTCTGGTAGCCCTACCAGCACAGCCGTAACGAACGGTGGTAATGGGACGGCAACTGTTACCTTGCGGGGTCTCCCAGCAAGCAATACTCTGGTGTTAATCAATGGCCGGCGTGTCGCACCGGACGGCCTTGAAGGAGATGCCATCGACTTAAACACCATTTCGCCAACCACCATCGAGCGAGTCGAAATTCTCAAGGACGGTGCCTCGGCTATCTATGGTGCCGATGCTATTGCAGGTGTCGTCAATATTATTCTGAAAAATGATTTCACTGGATTCCAGCTTGACACTTCCTATGGTGAAACCAGTCAGGGTGACATGGAAACGAAAAATACCAGTATCCAGTGGGGTAAAATTTTTGAACGTGGCTACGCATCGATCGCCGCCACCATTTATAAGCAGGGAAGTATAAACAGCCGCGACCGAAGTATAACGATTGACGCCGACGGCAGAAACTGGGGCGGCGCTGATAACCGATCCAGCGCCACGCCAGCCGCGCGAATAAGCTTACCCGATGATAGCACCGTGATCCTTAGGCAGGACGGCAACAGCAATTATTTAGCAGGCGCTAGTCCAGCCGACTACCGACCAGCATCCGATGAAGACCTCTATAATTTTGCCGAAGTCACCACCGCGTTGCTTCCCCACGAACATAAAAATGTACAGGCCAACTTTCAGTTCGATTTTGATAATAACGTAGGCTTTTTTCTGGAAAGCAGCTACGACACAAATTTCACCAAATCGACCTTAGCATCAACACCCATCTTCACGGCTTTTGAAAATACCCCCATCACCGTGTCCGCAGAAAATATCTATAACATCTACGATGTCGATTTAAGCGACGTACGCCGGCGAATCATTGAACTGAAGCCCAGGGAACAGCAGAACAACG
This sequence comes from uncultured Cellvibrionales bacterium, assembly GCA_913019905.1. Taxonomy (GTDB): domain Bacteria; phylum Pseudomonadota; class Gammaproteobacteria; order Pseudomonadales; family Dasaniaceae; genus Oceanicoccus. The sequence continues at coordinate 16,773 of CAJVZD010000037.1, read as the reverse complement.
CAACGGCTCAACGAGTTACAACCGGTCTCGCTGGAATTGTGAATCAATGGAATTGGGAAATATCCTATGCCTGGAGTAAACACGACGCAGAAGAAAGATTGCTCCACCTAATAGACACTCAAAAAGTACAAAGGGCCTTAGGTCCAGAGCAAGACTGCTTCGGTGCTTGCGTAGCCCTTAATCTTTTTGGCCCGCCGGGCAGCATCGATCAAGAGCAATTGAATTTTATTGAAATTGATAGCAAGGTAAAAGGCTATAGCAAGCTGAGCACGTGGTCTGCTCACGCCGCGGGGCCCATGCTGAAGTTTTCCGGAGGAACCATAGAAGCCGCCATCGGCATGGAATACCGAGAAGAATCCACGAGTAAAAGACCCGACCAATCCATCGCTCGCGGCATAACGATTGGCGGTGCCAATTTTGGCGCTGCCGGCGGAGACAGAAACGTCGCAGAGGCCTATATTGAGACGAATTTTCCGCTACTTAACCACCGATGGGGTATCAATAGCCTAATATTGGAATTGTCGTCGCGCTACTCTCGATACAGTGATTTTGGAAGCACCGCAAATCCAAAAGTTGGCCTTATGTTACGCGCGACTGATGATCTTCTTTTTCGCGCAACCTATACCAACGGCTTTCGAGCGCCATCACTGAATGAATTGTATCGGGTTTCCTCCGAAAGCCAGGATTTTCTGATCGACCCCTGTTCTGACCCAGCAAATACTGGCATTCTGCCTGGCTGTACCCAACAAACGGACCCGACTCGAGTACAATATTTGACTGTCCTCAGAGGTAATGATGATTTGGAGCCGGAAAAATCACTCAACAATACCTTCGGGATGGTATGGACTCCCAGCTTGCTCGAAGGATTAACCACCTCAGTTGACTATTTTAAGATCAGGCAAGACAACGTCATTGATGCCAACGCGCAAAACTTAATTAACATCAATACCGCTACCGGGTTATTGACCGACGTCGTCATACGCGACGCCAACAACGAAATTCAACAAATCATTGCACAAAATATCAATACCGGTAAGAGAGAAATTTCTGGGGTCGATCTCAGCGCCCGCTACCACTACAAGTCTCGTCAGTTCGGGCGCTTCACATTTGCTCTCAATGGCTCTCACTTTATTGAATACAAAGTCCAGGGGCATAAAGACTCCGTAATGACCGACATCGCTGGAACTTTTGTCGATGATGCATCGGATGGCTTGGGTGCCATTCCTGAATGGAAAACAAATATTGGACTGTTATGGAATCAAGGCGGCTGGCAAGGGGGTTATACCGTCCATTTTGTTAGTTCCTTAACAGAAACGGTTCCAACGACTGATCGTCAGCGCAGAATTAACTCGTGGACTACGCACGACATTCAGCTGGGGTACAACTTTAAGATAGGTAAAGGGCTAAAAATCTTAGCCGGCATGGACAATCTTCTCGACCGAGATCCGCCACAAATAGCCTCCGCTTTCAATAACAATATTGACGCTCGCACGCATGAGTTAAAAGGCCGATACGTCTACGTGAAGTTAAGCCACAAAATATAATCAGTCGTCTCCTGCAGGTTCACATGTTATAGCACTCTGCGATGCCTCCAGTTATGTTACTGTCGCCGCTGTATCTAGGGATATCTATCGGCTCGCAGCGAGAATAGCTCCTAACTTTCTGATAGAGCACGGCAGATGTGGTAACCGGCTGCGCACAACAGCTCTTTATTCACCTAAAAAATGGGGTTTTCGTTTTTCAAGAAACGCGTTCCGGCCTTCAGCGTAGTCTTTTGTCAGTCGCATAGCCGTACGCCTCTCAATTCCGACCTCCCGAGCAATGCTTTCATCCTCGAAGACACTGCGCCATAACGTTTCTTTTTGAGACTGAATCGCCAGCGGCCCGGCCTCAATCGCAATGCGCTGTGCAAAGGCCAAGGCTTCCGCCTGTACAGTTCCCGCTGAAGTCACCGTTTCAACTAATCCAGCTTCTTTACACCACTGGGCGTTTTTTCCGTCGCCGGGAGTAAGAAAGGCAAACGCTTTACTATAACCAATTTTTTTCCCCAATTTGATGGGGATATCGATGGCGTTAGTACCTATTTTCGGCTCGGAAATCATAAAAACCGCGGACTCGTCGGCAAAGACCAGATCACAGGCTAGAATAAGATTAACCCCTTCGCCAACGCAGTGACCTTGTACTGCCGCAATAATCGGCTTGCTGGTGACCATGCTCGTATCCAGACTAAGTTCACCCAATCCTCGGTTCAACCCGTTTTTTGCGTTTTCATCCAATGCCTTTACGTCAGCTCCCGCACTAAAGGCTTTTTCCCCCCGAGCTTGAATAATCGCGACCCAGAGATCTTTATCGTCTCTGTACAATTCAAGTGCTTCGTTAACCCCCAAATACATGGCAGCGTCGAAAGCATTTAACCGGTCAGATCGATCGAGAGTAATTGTTGCAACCCGATCTGTAGTCTCAAAAATCACTCTTTCATGCAATACTTTTCTCATAATAGCACTCGTCGATAACAGTCTATTTAAGGCGTAAACTTCGGAACAACTTCAACCAATTTTGATTTGCCGGTAGTACCTGTTTTTAACTCGAATAGGCCTTCTGATTCGAAAAGAATTCGACTTCGAAATCGTAAGTGGTGATGAATAGCCGCTTCTAACGCGCGGCCCAATACATCTAACTTGTCGACGGACAATCCAGAAATATGTTCCACAATGACAGAAACCGGCGACTCTGCGACAGGGCCGGCAGCCGGTAAAACTATTCGGATATTTCCGGTTGTCTCATTTGAAAAACTATTCACGACGTCTCTAACTGCGTTGGGAAACACGTTGACTCCTTTCACTAACAGCATATCGTCGACACGACCTTTGAATGTCATTCTCACGCCGGGACGACCACAGCTACATGGACTGGTACTTATCTTAACAATATCTTTGTCTCGCCAGCGCAGCAAAGGGCCGCACTCCCTATCCAGCCCGGTAAAGATAATTTCTCCTTCGACACCGTCTTCGATAGGAAGTGGCTGCATCGTTTTAGGGTCAATTATTTCATAATAGAGATTGTCTTCCGCGTAGACATGAATGCCAGCGTGCGCCTCACAAGATATGCCAATCGGACTATGTCCTCCCGTAGCTCCCATGCTGTCATAACAGGTTGCGCCGCCAAAACCAGATTCAATTTCACTATAAATTTCAGGGATACTACCTCCCGGCTCGCCGGTGACCACCACCTTCTCAATGCCCAGCGCTTTGGGGTCAATTCCGGACCTTTCCTTCATAGTTTTTGCCAAATGACGTGCAAAAGAAACCGTCGTGCGGATCATTTTGGGCCGCGTTTCGCTAGCGATTTGCGCAATTCGTTCCACCCCACTCAAAGCTCCCACCGGTACGACACATGCACCGAAGGCCATCATCGAATCGACCGACGGAACACCGGCCACCCACATACTCAATACGCTGGCATGCAGTACAACGTCTCCAGGCTCCATGCCCATACGGACCATTCCCCGGGAACAATTTTCAGCAGCTATTTCTCTATCCAATTTTGTAAAACCGCTGAATGTCGGGGAGCCAGTGGTACCGGATGATGACGATATTCGATTCACTTTTTTACGATCGCAAGAAATGTGCATCCCAAAAGGGTGCCCGAGTTCCTGCTTAGATTGTTCCTGGCTTTTGCGCTCTTCGTCTTTATCGAAGAAGGGAAAAGACTGAAAGTGATCCAAAGACTTTAAGTCGCCTGGCTTTACACCGGCATCGATAAACTTCTGATGATAGTAAGGACTTTGCGCGTCAACTCGATGCAACAATGTGCGAAGTTTCTCCAACTGCAGTTTGCGCAGGTCGTCTCGACTCAGGCATTCCGCTTGAGGATTCCAAAGTTTCATTATACTTTTCCCGGAGAGGCGCCCAATGACTACTGACTACAGAATACTTAAAAAGACACCGGCTGTTATCGATAGAACGCAGACATGATGGAGCGTAAACATTAGCGATATTTGACAACGTCCTGTTTCTATTGAACCCGCTTAACGCCAATGGATCGCTTGACTCCTTCAATGTCCATGACATAAAAACCTAAGATGTTTTTCCTGACTACAACCGTAGGACTTTTTATCGTCGGTGAACGCCACTGATCGGAATTGCGCTGCTTCCAAACCTGACCGTTTTCAAGAACGAATTTTGTCTTGCCAGTCCAGCCCACAAAGTCTCCGACTAACTGGCTGTTGAAAGTGGCCCTCACTGCTTTCTTTACGGTTTTATTTTTCTTCTGGATTATTGGCGCCTCATTAGCCGTGTAACTAATAAGCCACTGGTTTAAAGCCTGCAGTTGTTTTTTATTCAAGGTATCTAATCCCGCCTCCTGAAACTGATAAGCGGTCATCAGTTTTCTAACATCGGGAGCTTCACTGGCAAAAATGGGCTGGGTAATGAACAGAGCAAAGAAAAAACTAACAGTAACTATTTTCATTAGAAATGACCGAATTGAAATAGAATGAGTCTCTTAGTTTCGCACAGCCTTCTCGGGCATACAAGTTACGCGTTAACGCCAATCACGCTGTAGTTTTTAGCCGACCGCTTTTCGCTAGACAACAATGTTAGTTTTCATTTTCCCGTATACTGAATATAAAAACTGAATAGAGAAAACGGAAAATAGATAGACCATCAGTAAAACGACAAATGTGTGATCATTATGGTCTGCAGCGACCAAATTCCTTTCGCTCGCCTTTTGACTTTCTCTATACAAAGGTTATTATCAGTGTACATTTGGCCCCATATTCTTAGAGAATTTTCCTGTGTCAAAACCTGAGAAATATTTGTGATCTTTTCAAGCCGATATTCCCGAATGCACTTAATGCTCATCAGACTGGCGCTGCTCACGTCACTGACTATTCTCGCCTCGGCTTGCACCCATAGCCCATCTTTTTCTCAGTCTCAAATTGACGGTAGTAAGTTGTTAGCCGGTCATCTTTTCTTTCCGGGACAACCGGTGCCGGAGCTGGACGCCCCCCACCTGTTGACACTGACCGACGAAATGCGAGCCTTTGTCCGTCAGCACACAGCTACGGCTATCACTGAACGGCAAAAGATGCGGGCCATCCTGAACGCCATACTGAAAGAGGGTTCAATCAATCTTCAGTATAATCTAGTGAAAACTTATTCTGCCCGTGGCGCTTATGAAGCAAGAGAAGGAAACTGTCTATCCTTTACCAACCTTTTTGTGGCTCTAGCGAGAGAGGCGGGCCTAAATGTTCATTATCAGCGCGTCGATATTCCACCTACATGGGATGAAGTCGGAGGAGCATATATTTACAATTTGCACATTAATGCGGTTGTCGATATGGCCCCTCTCGGTCGGACCGCCGTTGATTTTGATGTGGCCAGTTTCAGCAAACAATATCATATGTGGGAAGTTTCAGATCAACACGCTGAAGCCCAGTTCCACAACAATATGGGCGTGCATATGCTCGATACGAAGGAGCTGCCACAGGCCTTTTTGCACTTTAGACAAGCCATCGAAATCAGCCCAGACATTGGATACTTCTGGACTAACCTCGGCACGCTTTACCGCCGAGCCGGACACGAAGTCCACTCCGAGAACGCGTTTTTGAAAGCAATTGAGGTGGCGTCGGATCCGTCCGCGATGAGCAACCTGGCTCAGCTATATAGGCACCAGGGGAAGTCAGAGCGAGCGCTGTATTATAATAATCAAGTTAAAGTCTATCACAGCAAGAATCCTTACTATCAGTATCATTTAGCAGAAAAGGCCTATGCGGGGGACAAATTTGAGGAAGTTAAAAAACTATTGAAAGAAGCAATACGCCTTAGGAAAGATGATCACAGGTTTTACCGCCTGTTGGCATTAGCGCAATTACAAACCGGCGATATCACCGCAGCCAGGGAAAATTTTCAACAAGCAGCCAATAGCGCAACAGCAACTGTGGATAGAGTTAAGTACAGTCACAAATACGACGCCCTTACTCACATTCGTTAGCTTATTACCATTTCATTTTGAGAAGACTTTCTGCGCGATAGGGCCAGATATAATGTCTTAACTCTTTGTCGTTGAGGCCGTAAAATTACTTCTAGTAGAGCGGGACTTTAGCAGTAAAGTCAGGCAGATCCGTCGGGTAGATCTCTAACAACCGATGACTCAGGACGTTAGTCGCAGAAGGATCTCGACGGTGAAAACATTCATTCTCGCAAGATATGATGACAAGAATTGTAGGCAGCCATCTTTTGCCATCACTCCGTGTTCAATTAACCGTGGGACCTTCTCAGGAAGTTAAAGTATTTTCGTTCCCTATCTGATTCCAAAATGACTGCTTGGCCAACGATAAATTTTCCTTTACCTTCGGTTTAGAAAAATAGTCCAGACCGTCTGTCTTGCAATAAGTTGAAGACAACTTGTTCCATCACTCAGCACTTAGCACTTAGCACCCATCACTCAACTATGTGCACTATCTTCAATGCCAGTTAACGTGTTTTCGATGCCTAACTGATTCCTAGCCGGTAGCTTCGCCAATTCTAATACAAAAAGTGAGTAAAAAAAAAGCCCCCAAGAAAAATTCTTGAGGGCTCAACCTTCCGATCTTCGGTTTATAAAACCAACCTGGATCCTATGCTTAACAACAAGCTTAGAAAGTCATTTTTGCACGGGTGTAGTAGTAACGACCCTGTGTATCATAGCTGTACTGAATAGTGTTCATGTCATCGTAAGCAGTAACATAAGGTGGCTCTTCATCAGTTAAGTTACGAATACCTACTGTAAACGTAATGTCTTTCCAGGTGAAGTAACCTTGTGCGTCTAAGTACGTAACGTCATCAGCAGTGTTTTCCAGATTAGCATCAGCTGCTTGAATATCATCAGTTGCAGCCATGTACTTCGCTGTTAAGTTAACACCCCAGTTATCACGTGTTAGCGTGGCACTGTAGTTAGTCTGCCAGTCAGCAAAAGTTGCTGGGTTACCATAGGCTGGATCACCACCGAACTGACCCGCTAACTCAACGACGTCTCCGCCAGCGAAAGGTATATAGTCATACTCGTCCAGGTAAGTACCAGAAGCCGCTAGATCAATCATACCCAATGATGTTTCAAAACCATAACGAACCGCGAAATCATAACCGCTGGTATTGTAGGTCGCCAAGTTAGCCGTAGTTTGCAAAATACCCGATATTTGTTCAACGGTATTTCTGCGCGCGGGAGCCAATGGAGAAGGTGTTTCATCAACGCCTGGGAAAGCAGGACCAACAATCAAAGCACACAGTGGATCCGAAAAGCCCGCACTGGCATAACAAGCAGAAATAACTTCTGAAGTTGGTGCAGTACCAACCGCATCTTCAATTTCAATATCGAAGTAATCAAGCGAAACTGTTAAATTTTCAACAAAGCTCGGCTGGAAAACGATACCAAATGTAAATGACTCTGAAGTTTCTGGCTCTAGATTTGGGTTACCACCTTGTAAGGTAGTCGCCTGGAATGTCGCAAGATTGAAGTCTGCTGGCAAGCCATCAGCCTGACAGTTTGCAACAACATTCGCGTCAGTACCGGCAGTACCGTAGTTGCGACATGGATCAGTGTAGGTTTCAGCGGATTGCTGCTGACCTAGGAAAAGCTCACTGATATTAGGTGCACGGAAACCTTCAGCGAAAGTAGCACGGAAGCGAATATCTTCAACCGGTGCCCACTCAACAGCCACTTTATAGATGCTGTCACTTCCACTCAAGAAATCGACGTCAGTTACACGATAAGAAGCTTCAACCGCCAGTACTTCGGCCATTGGTGCACCTTGCAAGATGGGGAAAACAACTTCACCGTAAAATTCGTCAACCTCAAATCTTCCGCCTGTAGTCTGCCCTGGAGTAAAGGCAATCGCACCAAGAGCAGCACCGCCATCAGGATTCGACGAGGCAAGTTCACGGCGATTTTCATAGCCAACAGCCCAGCTGATTTCACCACCAGGTAAATTAATGCCAGTTCCACCGGAGAGGTTAAACTGGAAAATATTCAGCTTTGAATAATCTTTTGTGTTAACACCAACAAATCCGTATGCAACCTGATCGGCTGTCATACTGTTGCTAATAAATGGGTTGAAGATGCCAGGACAATTTCCGTCTGCAGCACACAAATCGGGATCCATCATCGCTTCTATACCAGGGCGGTTAGGACGACCTTCGTCACGCTGGCTATCTATCCATTTTGCTAGCGTGTATGTCGCGTCCCAAGTCCAGCCGTTATTGAGTTCACCGTCAAGACCTAGCGCAACACGCCAGGTATTCACTTCCTGGGTAAATCGTCGACCACCTGATTCAGTTAAACGTCTTGCTGTTGCAACGGCCTGAGGAGCAGTACAATCAGGGTTCGCGTCACAAAGAATGTCGCCAAATGGGTTATTCGGATGAGAAGCTGAAGTCAACCAACCACCAAAAGTACCAACCGGTGCCAACAACTGATCGGATGTCCGGTTTGAGTAGTTCATCTCCAAAGATGAGCCTAAAGAACCAAATGCACTTTCTTCAATCATCTGGTAATTAACCGCACCGTACAGACTGTATACGTCTTGCGGAGTCGTCAAGTAGCTCAATGCTGCATAGTTAAACGCATCACCCGCTGGATCAAAATCACGAGTTGTAAATCCATCGGCATCCAATACCTGGTTGCTCGGATCCCCAAAACCACCTATGGGTGAAAACGATGCTGGAGTAGTTGTACCACTACCACCACAAATCTTCTGAGTTCCGTCGTCGAAATAAGGACAAGCCGAATAGCCTCTGTCGCCTTGACGTATTTCATCACGCTTATTGACTTGCGCAGAGAAAACAAAGTTACCCTTTTCGAAGGTATTGCCGAAAGTCGCAGAGAAGTTGTGCATTTCGCCATCGTCTTCGGAGGTGACGTCGTAACCGTACTCAAGCTCTACGCCTTCAAAATCTTTCTTAGTGATGATGTTAACAACACCGGCAACAGCATCGGTACCATAAATGGTTGATGCACCATCGCGCATGACTTCAACACGCTCAACGATGGCAGTTGGGATACTGTTGATATCAACAAATCCGTTTACGCCTTGAGACGCAAATCGCTTACCATTTACCAGTACCAGCGTACGGTTGGGTCCCAAACCACGCAAGGAAACTGATGCAACGCCTGGGTTACCGTTATTGACGCCGGAACCGTAATCGCCGCCATTAACAGAAGGCAAGTCTTGTACGAAGTTTTCCAAAGTCAGGTTACCAGAAATGCTCAAGTCAGCTTCGGTAAGTACTGTCATTGGACTGATGCTAGCACCGTCAGTACGCTTGATGCGTGACCCGGTGATAACAATGTTCTCTATTACATCTTCAGCTTCCTGGGCAGCTGCTGTCAGCGCAGTACCGCCAGCTCCAGCTCCCATCGCCACGATAATCGCGAGCGACAAGCCGGAGGCTTTTTTCAGTGGTCTAAACATCTTTATCTCCCTAAAACTAGTTTTTTAATTATGATGTTGATAACACGTGCGCGGCATACGCCGCTCTCAGATGTAAGACGAGTGTCGTTGCCATCCCCTCAATAAAAACTGTTTTTTTTTTCGTTTTATTTGAACTTTTTTTCGAATGGCGTTGTCGGCTTCAGCCAACATTGCTCCTAGCGCGTGATCGGTAGGAAGGAAGTCTGATCAGAAGAATCTTAATACGCTGATAAATAAGGCTATTTTAAGGAAAGTCGCTGAATTACGATCGAATGCGTCGTGTAAGTAGAAGCTCAGAAAGGGCAAACGTTTTCTAGATCAGCCAAAAATATTTGCAATAAGGTACCTTGAATCAGACAAATTATAAGCGGTTAATTGGATAATTATACGTAAAACGGAGGTATTTCTTATGAGTCTTTATAGTTTGAGGCAATATTCAAGTTATTTCGGTCTCCGTCGACGAAGAAATATCGAGGGCTTTATATTCGAGATTGCAACTGCCGGCTAGTATCCGTTCACTCAACTGGTCAATTGTCTTACTTAGTAGTAATTAACCGAAGATGCCAACCCGAGTGGTCGCCACCATGACTTTTTCTTTTTTGTTTCTGTAAACCGAATTGCCTTTAGCGAATCCTGTACTCGCGCCAAGACCCAAACGATTAGATTGCGCTACGGTCATGTGAAAATCACCCGGACGCAGTACTCTTAAATTACCGGTGTGATCCGCTAAATAGAACGGAACGGCCATTCGTCGTACCAGGTTGCTGTCGGTATCAGAAAAATACTTTCGGCTGTAGTGAGCAGCGCCATGGGTATGCCAAAACGCCATGACTTCCAAACCGTAGGGCACAGCCAAATGCATATTAACGCTATCTGCGCCTCTATCGCCTCTGGCCACTGTATACAGGTATTCGAACCTACCATCGCTTCGTACTCGCCGCAGGATAGATCCCATAAATTCACGGTCTTCGTCGATTGATATCGGGTTAAATTTGTTACTGGCTGCCTCTACTGCCGCCAGTTCCGACTCAAACCTCTCGTCATCGAACTGGGATGGCTTCGATGTCGAATAGGTATTGGGTTGGTTTAGATCGTTGTGACTACAACCAATACAAGTCATTAATGCTATTGCCATCGACCAATGCTTCAGTGAATTCATAATGAGCTCTCAAATCAATGTGTCTTTGAAAGCAGCTATTTTGTTGAGTCCGTCGCAGACTTACCTTAGTGATATACTAAGAATTACGCGGAAAAGCTTAAAGATTATTATTAAAACCTTCGGAAAAGCTTCGGAACTAAAAAACCGTCTTAGAATCAATACATTAGCGTATTTTGTGGAAACCTATAGGCAGCAAAATGAAAACCTTGGACGCACCGATTGTTACGGACCTAAACCGCGGGTTTCACCTTGGCGAATGGGAGGTTCAGCCATTAAGAAATACAGTCATTCTTGAGGGGCATGCCCGTCATATTGAACCAAAGGTAATGGACGTACTTCTATGCCTCGCAAACTCCCCGGGAGAAGTGGTCAGTCGGGACCAACTATTGTCCGAGGTGTGGGAGGGATTGGTCGTTACCGAAGAGGTATTAACTCGCTGCATCTCAGAACTGAGGACGGCTCTTGGAGATACCAGCCGCCAACGGCAATATATACGCACGATTCCCAAGCGGGGCTACTCATTAATCATGCCTTTGCAGGAAATCGCGGTCAGTAATGCCGAGGCAGTACTCGAAGAAGATGAGATAAAGGAACCAATATCAATCTCATCGCAAGAATTATCGGCGCAAGATCTATCTACTGGGAGTGATAACAAACTCGATCGCTTAAGCAGCGTATCAATATTCAATCGGTCAGTGAGCCTACCTTCATTCGCGGCGGTGGCAATAGTGGCACTGCTTTCATTAGTTACTGTTTTCTATGGAAGTTGGTCTACTGAGGATGCAGTGTTGCCGCGCGCGAGTCAGCATAATGTCACAGTTAATGAAACTGGACGCGCGCCGATAAACTCGGCCAGCTCTCTTACTGTTGCCGTCCTGCCGTTTGTAAACATCAGTGGCGATTCCTCAAGAGACTATTTTGGCAACGGTTTAGCTGAAGACATTCGCAACCAACTCATCAACACTCCGGGTATTCAGGTCGCCGCACGCACCTCATCCGAAGTTTTTCGGGACCGCGCCATCGATGTTCGTGAAATCGGTCGTCAACTCAACGTTTCCACTCTAGTGGAAGGAACTGTGAGGCAAAATGGCCAGCAGTTGCGTTTAACCATTCAGCTAACGGACGCCAGCACTGGTTTCCCCCTTTGGTCGGAAAGGTATGAACAGACCATAGACAATCTATTCGAGGTACAAGACCAAATTGCCGCTAGCATTGTGGCACAACTTATCCCCGACTTACGGCAACCACTGTCTACTGTGAAGCTCAGCCCAGCGGACGTCCGCGCCTACGACAGCTATTTGTTGGGTCGGCATCATTGGAACCAGCGCACACCGGAGTCAGTCCGCAAAGCAATTGGTTATTTTCGGCAGTCAATCGAAATAGACCGAAACTATGCACTTGCATATTCTGGCCTCGCCGACGCATTAATTTTAAATTCTAATTACGACATGGACGTTGATCCCGATGCTGCTGTTACTGAAGCACAAGACAATGTAAACAAAGCCATGGCTCTTAATTCTGAGCTTGCTGAGGTACATGCCTCTCAAGGTCTTATTTTCCGAATAAACGGGGAAAGCGAAAAGGCGCGGGAGTTTTACCAACGGGCAATTGCCCTTAATCCCCGATATTCAATGGCACAAATGTGGCTGGGGAATGTTCTACAGGACCTCAATCAAATCACGGAAGCCTATCCACACTATAAAGCGGCAATTACCGTCGACCCTCTACATCCCCGAATTCAAAACAACTTCCTAAGAGCTCTATCGCTTTTGGGAAACTATGAGCAAGTAGCCAGCTATGCGAGCCACTTCTATCAACAATCCTTGTCTGAATCGCTGTTAAAGATCGAAATGAACAGCTATCTATTATCCGGACAGTATGGAAAAGTTCTCGAATTTGCGGTACGCCATAATTTTAGCGAACATTACAAAACCTATGCGACTCAAATTGTTATAGAGGCCTTAATTTATTTACAACGTTTTGATGAAGTGGACATGTTGATAGAACAAAACCGCGGGTATTTCAAAGCGGATCAACTGAGTAAAATTCGTGTGCAACAGGCTCTTGCTAAAAGAGAACCCGACAAGATAATGCTAGTGGCGGAACAAATGCAGCTCAGTGACAATCTTTGTAGTAGACGCAAGGGCTATCGCTATGCAGGATATGCTGGATTCTTGAAGGAAAATTATCAAAGAGCAAACGACGATTTCTCAAGAAGCCTTGAACCGATCGAACATTACTGTAAGGAAGACCCGGTTAACCAGCTCAACGTCTATGCTCATTATGCTGTTAGCTTGCGACAAGCCAACAGAAACAACGACGCTGAAAAGATAGTCACTGAGGGATTCTCAAAGCTAAAAACAATGCTCGACGGTGGCTACAATGGTTCGAATTTTGTGTTTGGCCACGCGGCCATGCAAATTGCAGCGGGCGACAATCAAAAGGCAATGGACCTATTGCAGGAATTGGAAAACAGAAACTGGCAGCCTTTTGGCAAGATCAATGCAAATCCGTTTTTTGACGATTTGCAAGAACAGCTATTTACAAATCCTGACAATGTTGCAGGCGCAACCCACGCCTATCAAAATATTCAAACTCAAAGCAAAAATATTAGCCTGACAAAATTTGGAATTTAATGGCCGCCATCAGCACCAGCCCATAAATATTTGGCCTCCAGTTTACGAACCTTTACCAACAGTCGGGTCGCTCGTCTATTTTAAGTAGCCCGACTATCGGACAAATCAGGCTATCAATGAAAGAGTGTTCAACATTCACTTCAATAAAGAATCGAGCTTTCGGCTGTATTCTTGCTTGTCTCCATCATCGAGCGCCACAAGCTCTGCGCGCTGCAAGTAATTTACTGCCTTTTCTTCATTTCCATTTTTGAGGTAGGCCATTCCCAACAGGAAATAAAAACGATCCTCTTCCGGCTTCTTTCGAATCGCATAGCGTAAATGCGCAATCGACGAGTCGTAATTACCTTTATCAAAAGCATCTTCAGCCTGCTGATAGCGATAATACGGATTACTGTGGCGGTGGCGGATGACACGCTGTTTAAAATAAGCTGCCAGCTCCTCATCACCGCGCCTTTTGTATATATGCAGCAAGTTCGTCATGGCAACATAATTGTAGCGCTCGATATCGAGAGCCGCTCGGTAGCTTGCTTCCGCGTAGTCGTCACGCTGATTTCGCAGATAGAGCGTACCGAGATTATTCCACAAGGGAGAAAACTGAGGATCAAAATGAATACCTTTTTGGAAATATTGCAGCGACGTCAAGTAGTCACCCTGATGCATTTTCTCAACACCTAGATTGTTATAATAGTGGGCCGTCGCTCTTTCATCGGAAATTGGCCTGCGATCGTACTTCGATTTGAAATTTTCGACATTAAAATCGACTATCTGCTGACGGCCCGGCATTAGTAACAAAGCGTTGACATGCAGACTAAGTAACAGTGAACCACCGCGCTGATCCCACATTGGAGGTATATCAATTTCCTGGTAACTGGCTTTTAAATTGAGTTCTCGCGCAAATGCGACAAATAGATTGGTAAAAGACAGACAGTTGCCGGCCCGTGTTGCAAAGGTTTCCGCCGCTGTTCGCGTCGCACCATCGTAAGTTAAAACAAAACCGCCATTTTTTATTATTGCTGCTAATAACTGGTTGAGATTGCTAAACTTATTGTTTGTACGGGTGACTTGTTCATCCAGAAAAGCCAGCATATTGGCATTTAGAGCCAACAATGGCGCGTCTCTTAGTTGCGGTAATTTCCGGTCTCCGACAATAGGCGCGCCTTTTAACAGTGCGTTGATACTAACTCTATCTGCATTTTGGCTAAGCGGCAGGTTCTGACATGCACTAATCGCGCACAAAATCAGTGCCTGCACGACCAAACGACTGTACTTAAAAGACAAGATTGACATTAGCTAGCCCTGGATTTGTTCGTCTGCGTTAATTGGCAATTTAACTTATCTTCATCCCCTACCCTTTTACTGCTACCTTATATAATGACATTGTATCTCGCGACGAGAATTTCAACCGCTTCATGCCGACTACATTGTTAGCTGTGCTGAGTTTATGGCCCGCGAGTTAGTGTGCTCAAATCAATGCTTGCAGATTAAGCAGCCTTATAAATAATAATAGCGCTTCTTGAGAAATATTCTTAAGAGACTTCTGATTGTTCACTCCTGAGAAAACTATGGAACCACTAGCCGGCTTTTTTACACTTCTATTTGTTATGGACCCCTGGGGTAATATCCCTATATTTCTTTCTGTGTTGAAAGGCGTCGAAGGGAAGCGTCGGTTCTTTGTCATTTTGCGAGAATTGATGATCGCACTCGGCATCATGATCTTGTTTCTGTTCTTTGGCAGCTATTTCCTGAACATGCTCAACCTGGAACAGTCAGCAGTGCAAATTGCCGGTGCCATTGTATTGTTCCTGATCGCTCTGCGTATGGTATTTCCAAGCGGAGGCGGAATAATGGGCGAAGATCAATACGAGGGAGAGCCCTTTATCGTCCCGCTCGCTATTCCCTGTGTTGCTGGACCCTCCGCTCTTGCCATATTGATGCTGATGGCGCACAGCGCAAACGGGTCAATGCTCATTTGGACTGTCGTGGTAGTGGCGGCATGGCTTGTTACAGCGTTTTTCTTATTGCTGTCGCCCCTTCTTTATAAAGTTCTCAGGGAGAGAGGTCTTATTGCGATAGAGCGGTTAATGGGAATGATACTGGTCATGATAGCGGTGCAGAATTTTTTATCCGGGCTACGAGCCTTTTTAAATTTCTGAGTACAATCATCTTTTTGGGAGACAAAACTGCAGTTATTCTATTCTTGGAATCGAAGCTAACAGAGACTTTGTATAGTCGTCCTGTGGGTTTGTAAGTACTTGCTCCGTGTCGCCTTGCTCAACAATCAGGCCGTTTTGCATAACCCCAACCCGATGGGCCAGATGCGGAACAATCGATAAATCATGTGTAATAAACAGATAAGACACACCAAATTCTTTTTGCAAATCCAACAATAAGGTCAATACCTCTGCACGAATAGAAACGTCTAGCGCACTGGTCGGTTCGTCGCAAATAATCAGTTGCGGATTCACTGCCAGAGCCCGGGCTATTGCAATCCGCTGACGCTGCCCTCCTGAAAATTCGTGGGGATATCGATGCCGATACTCAACGGGTAAGCTGACACGGACCAGCAATTCATCGATGCGCGCCGAACGTTGTTCAGCGTTAAGTGCGATACCCAGACTGATCATGCCTTCCTCAATGATACTGCCAACAGTCATTCTAGGATTCATTGATGAATAGGGGTTTTGGAAGATCACTTGAATTTGTTTACGAAACTCCAGCATATCGCGGCGCGACAAATGGTCAATGCGCTCCCCGTTAAAATGGATCTGCCCCGCAGTTAGGGTCTCCAAATTCAATATTGCACGACCGCAGGTTGATTTTCCGCTACCCGATTCACCCACCAATGCTAAAGTTTCGCCCTTGTCGATTGATAGACTGATGCCATCGACCGCTCGCGTATAACCGGCGACACGCTGCAAAATACCTTTGCGAATAGGGAAGTGAATTTTCAAACCTTCGACGGTTAACAAGGGCTTCTCGTTGTCGGTCGGAGGACGGTAATGATTCATGTCGGGTAGGCTGTTAATTAGCTTCTTACTGTAGTCTTGCTGAGGATTGTGGAAGAAGTTATCAACGGAGCTCTGCTCAATAATTTCACCTCTGTACATGACTGCAACGGTATCTGCGGTATTGTTTACCACGCCCATGTCGTGGGTAATTAGCAATACTGCCAGGTCCCGATCCCGCGCCAGTTTGACGACAAGTTCCAATATTTGTTTTTGGATAGTGACATCGAGCGCTGTAGTAGGCTCGTCTGCAATCAAGAGCTTTGGCTCGCATGCCATCATCATGGCAATCATCACCCTCTGGCGCATCCCCCCTGAGAGCTCATGCGGATACATCTTCACGACCGCTTCTGGGTTTGGAATCTTGACATCCTCCAGTATGCCGATGACCTGTCTGGTGTGGGCTGGGTCAAGCTTCAGGTAGTCGAGCAACATGACCACAGGGAGTGCTAGTAGAGCGGAAATGACCACCATTCCTAGGAGGGCTGAGAAAGGCATCCATAGCATCAAATAAACTACAATTGA
>CAJVZD010000036.1 GCA_913019905.1 uncultured Cellvibrionales bacterium | reverse complement strand
GCGGGCTGCGGGAGATTGCCGCGCTTCGCTCGCAATGACATCGTTGAAAACACCCATTTCTGGATGGGCACTAATTAGCCAAAACCACAAACAAAGGGTCCCGATTTACAGGGGCCCTTTTTTAATTCCAGCTGTTTTGCTTGGTTATAATATTCAATTGTCCAGCCAGTCCTGCGCTGCGATGAACGCCAATCTCCGCGACTTCAGCCGATGTAGCAATATCGACAAAACCTTGACGTGAAGGATATTCCGCAATAGCTACCGCGTCCCATAGCTCTTCTACTTCACCCAGGATGAGTCCGGCTACGGTGCTGGAGTAAATAATTTTACCGCCTTTCGACTCTACGAATTCAGACATTGGCGAACCATAAAGCTGATAGGCTTCCTCGCCACTAAGACTTGTTTCGCGACCGTCATCGTACTCAGCCCGATCTTTAAACTTAAGTAAGTTCACCATGCATATTGGACCATCTTCTTCGTGGTCGAGCAAAGCAGTAAATTGTTCGGGCGTGGGATAAACCTTATTTTCGTATCGCATAGGGACTCCTAAATTAAGCTACTGAAAAACTAGTTTCAAAACGAAATTATGTTCGGTAGGCAATTGGATTTTTACCTCCTGTGACTGCCAAGATCGCATCAATTTTTTACGAGCGACAGCCGGAAGTGACTCATACAATTACCTTAATCATTGTCCTGACAATAGCTGCAGCGATAATGTAAAACGCCTAACATTTTCCGCGTGTAGGCGTAACGAGAGCAGCGAGTAATTTTACTGATATGGGGGACAGACAGACAGCTTATCAGTGCTTGATTCCATTTAGCACCAAGAATATATATTGGCACTCCTTATGTCAAATACCAAAGCTAACGGTAAGAACGACTGGTAGATACCGATCCTAGTGAGCCGCACCCGCCTTTTCATCAATAAATGAAACAGCCATTGCCGACAACAGATAAAGGCCCATAAACACTTTAAACGCTACATCATAGTTACCGTTGGTATCATAAATCCAACCAGCAAAGGGAATACCTGTCACCATGACCGGCAACATCGCGGGGCGCATTAACCCCATGATGTAGCCAAAACCTGCTTGACCGAAGAGAGAGGAAACGAGGGAGCCATGGATAGGTACAATACCGCCCATGCCAAAACCAAAAACGGAAGCGCCTAACGCTAATTGCCAGTAAGAATCGGCATAAAGGAGTATCAACTGACCGACAAACTGGCTGAAAATAGCGGTCCATATCGCCAGCCGCGCACTCCAGTAATCGGTTATCATTCCGTACACAAACTTACCGATCACACCCGTCGCTGCACCAAACGACAAAATAGGCGCGGCCATAGTCAGGGAAAAACCCATATCCGTAACCCTGGGCACCATATGCGTCAAGGTGGCTCCCATACAACAAAAGAGCAGACCAAAGGTGATTACCACCAACCAAAAATTCCGATTCGTCATCGCATCTTTCAGATGCCATTGTTTGCTGTCATCTGCAATTGAGGACGTGTCGATATTCGCCAACCCACTGTCCGGGAGCATGCCTAAATCGGCGGGGCTGGTAACCACAAAGCGCGACACGATGGGGTAAACACCGACCAAGGTGACAGCGGCAAAGACCATAAAACCAATCCGCCATCCATAAGCTTCTATTATCCAGGCCGACACAATGGGCATCACGACGCCGGACAATGAAATGCCCATCGTCGCAATCCCCAGCGCACGTCCGCGCTTTTTAATAAACCAATTGGTAACCAACTTAGCTGTCGATAAGCCCCCCATGGCTGAGGAGCCCACAGCGATCAAGGTAGCCAGTATTAAATAGAGCTGCCATTGCGTACCGATAAACGACAAAGCCAAAAAGCCGACAGACAAATTAACGGTTCCAAATAACATGACTTTTCTAATCGGGTACGAATCCAGTGACTTACCCAAAAAAGGTGCTATTACTGCGGAAACTATATTCACCAGAGTAATACCAATCGCCACATCTAAGCGGGAACCGCCAAACTCTACCGCCAGCGCTTTAAAAAACACACCATAGGAGTAAAAGAAGAATCCAACTGCAATAAAATCGACAAAAAAAGCAACCGCAACAATATTCCAACCATAATAGAGCTTGTTTGTTTTAGACGTCGACACTGAATTTACCTTTCAAAAATGAGCGCGAAGTCTAGCACAATTTTAAAGGCGAAATATTTGGCCGAGCCAGTCCGCAGGTAAAAAGCCTAGCGCTGACTATTATTCCAAATTGGCACATGCTTTTTAGATCAACAGACCATTTTTTATGACAATTTCAACGGAACGACGATAGTGGGAAACGCTGCAATTATTTCACAGGAAAGATGACATCGGAAAAAACATTGAACCGAATTTTCAAGCGAACATTAAAACGAACCATGACCAAGCCGTTCTGACAATCCACCATACTTTATTCTGTAACATTGATGACAAAGGGTATGCCAGGCCATAACTCAAAACGAAAATCCACGCGCCAGTTTTCCAGAATATTATCAAAGTCCTCAATCTTGCCAATATTGGAATTAGAGTCGAGTTTTACCGTCACAACATGACTTGACTCAGATGGAATATCAAAGCCTGCCAGGTCAACTGTTGCGATTTGAAGCTCGCGTTTCACCACCACTACCTGGCTATTTTCAATAACAATATCGTATTCTGTCGGATTGTTAATCTCCACATCAAATGAGACAGATGTCAGTGCTTTACCTTGAAAAAACTCCCCGAATGATGGCAGGGTAAAATCAAAGGAAGACCAGTCGACGGTGTAGTCAGCTTTAAGCAACTGGCTTTTGTGATGTAGGCTAGCAATGAGGCCACCGTGTAAGAAAAACATAACCAACAATGTTACTAAACTTGTTAAATACACCCATCGCCTGGTCTTTTCAGTCGGCTCCGTCGTACGCTTCACCTCCGGCAATAGTACACTGGCAAGGTGTGTACCGGCGGGCACCGCTAAAGTGAAGAATAATATATTGGCGAAAAATAGGATCGAACTTATCTCGATCAACGTTAGTTCTTCGTTACGGAAAATCAGCTGACCAAATACGATGACTGGCAAACTGTATATCAAACCGAAACAAAGTACGGCGATGCTATTACTGAACAGAACCTTCAATATCAAGGCATAGCTGGTTTTGTGTCTTTGCAAAGTCGGCGATATAAAATCTAATCCAAAGGTAAAAAAAAGTGCAAGATAGCTCAATGTAACCGATAAGGTGCTGCTCCAGGTGTAAGGATAATATCCAATCCACAAGATGACTGACTGCGTCGTCAGGAAGAGCAAAAACAACTTTGCTTCCTCCAGAGCTTGCATTGGCAAAGAAAATTCTTGGATTACTCCGTTATCATAGTCGGCGTCGCTTTCGAATTTCGCAGAGTACTGCTCTTTGATAGGAAACAAAAAAATGGAAGCGATAACCAAAGAACCCGAAATAATCAAATTCCCGACGACCACTTTCGCCTGAGACTCAAAGAAAAACAAACCCAGCGATTCAGAGACCCTATGCCATGACTGCGGAAAAAAATAATCGAGAATGACGAACTTTATCGATTCCTGATTTTCCAAAAGAAACCAGCTGAGAACCGAAAAAATAGCCAAACCACATAAAAAATAGACAACAAGCCACGCTCCGGAACGTCGAGACATCGACGTAAGGCTCACAGGAGCCCCGATAAATGCGTGCTCTAATTGCTCGATAACCTTCATGACTTCATTAATATCCTACCACCAGTCCAGACAAAAGCTGTTTGCGCGCGAAGATAGTAACAACCCTGACAGGAATATGGAATGTCCAAAAGTTCTTAGACCTACTAGAGATGCTAGAAGTGCTAGAAGTGCTAGAAGCGAAGACCAGTATCTAGTATCACTGAGTATTGTTGGAAAGGACTCGTCACTGAAATCACGACTACCAATAGTAGGTGTTGTATTTAATCGGAATATAAAACAGTGAGATCGGCAATTTCCGAATCAAGTTGAGATAACTTTAAAAAAGTGAAATAGCTTTTCAAGAATGGGAGAGCTCCAAAAAGATGGCATAACTCGGAAGAGAATACGGACAGAAAACCTGACAAATACCGCGACGGATAAATGTCAGATCAAAAACTACTACGGTCAGTTACAAACCTAATTCCTGTGCCACTTTCTCGGCATGATATTCGGGGTCACCAAAAGCCATTGAAGCAGCCTGAGACTTACGCAAAAACAAGTGCATATCATGTTCATCACAAAACGAAATAGCACCATGTATCTGATGTCCCAGCTTACAAATTCGGACACCGACTTTACTGGCAAAAGATTTAGCCATCGAAACCTCCTTTGTCGCGGTCAAACCTTGACTTACTTTCCACGCTGCCATACCCGTTAAATAACGTGAACTATCAACATCGACTGCCATGTTAGCGCAATGATGTTGAATCGATTGAAAGCCACCAATAGGCTGATTAAACTGGGTTCTATCTTTCGCATAGGTGACACTAATATCAAGAACGAGCTGGATGGCACCCAAAATCTCTGCACACTTTGCCACCGCCGACACTTGCTCAACGGCATTTAACAGTGATTGAGCCTCGTCACCAATAGCAAGCAAATAGTCGTTTGAAACACTAACATGATCCAATATTAACTCGCATTGTTTAGAGTAATCCAGAGTCGGCATTGATTTTAAGGAAATGCCTGAGCTTTTGGCATCAACCATGAAAACAGCTAACCCAGCACCTTCTACATTCGCAACCGTGAGAAAGTAGTCCGCACCTTGGGCATACTCGACAAACAACTTCGTGCCGCTAAGAGTATATCCGCCTTCTACTGCGGCGGCTGTCGTCTGTATGTTATTGAGACCGTAGGTATTCCCCGGCTCTATCAGAGCATAAGACGAAACTAGCTCACCAGCAGCGATGGCGGGTAGTAGCTTTTCTTTCAATTTGTCTGCTGACGATAACTGTAATGCCGTTCCGCAGACAACCACCGTAGTAAAAAAGGGGACGGGGACACAGGCGGCACCCATGGCTTCTATTAATACGGTCAAGTCTTGCACACTACCTTCGGTACCACCGTATCTTTCGCTGATCGCTATTCCCATCCAACCCATGTCTGCCATACTTTTCCATAAGGCGGCGGGATAAACCTCAGCCGACTCCCTCGCCTCTCTCACCACATGAGAAGCGCAATTTTTTGTCAAAAAATCTTTTGCCGACGCGGACAAGATTTTTTGTTCTGTATTAAAATCCAGATTCATATTTTTCTCCTAAACGGTTACCAGTAAAATGTCGCCACTTTACTAAACCCTCGGCAAGCCTAAACCTCGTTGAGCGATGATATTGCGTTGTATTTCGGAAGTGCCCGCGCCGATGGTCGCAGAGATGCTTTCTAAAAATCCTCGCGACACCATTGCTCTTATCGGAGACCATTCTGATTCCTCCGTGAGTTGGCCATAGGGACCTAGGATTTCCATCGCGACTTCGGCCATATCTCGCGCCAGTTCCGTTGAAACCACTTTTAACGCCGACGACTCAACGTTTGGATCCTGATCGCGATCTAACATCTCTGCGGTGCGCCATAGAAGCAAATAGCCTACTTCAATTTTTGTCGCTATTTCAGCTAACTTAGCCCTTACTGATGGGATCTTTGCCATCGGCTCACCGTTACGGTCATGGGACTTAACGTAGTCCAGTAACTCCTCAAACATTCGCTTAAAACCACCAATGCCAACGAGCGTAATCCTCTCAAAATCCAGGGCTTTCATCAGATGATAAAAGCCTTTGTTTTTTCCACCGATGAGGTTTTCTTTGGGTATTCTGACATCGTCCATAAACACTTCGTTAAAAGAATGATCTCCCAAAATGTTATAAACCGGCTTCATCGTAATTCCCGGTGCTTTATTGTCGACAATAAAGAAACTAACACCTTGATGCTTTCTTGCTTCCGGATCGGTACGCACAATCATCCATGAATAATCCGCCTTATGGGCACCACTGGACCAACATTTTTGTCCGTTTAATACATAGTGATCACCATCTTCAACGGCGCTCGTTCTAACGGCTCCCAGATCGGAACCCGCATTGGGTTCACTATAGCCGAGCCACATCGTCATTTCAGCGTTTGCAATTTTTGGAATCCATTGTTTCTGCTGTTCCAAGGTACCAATACGCAGCAACATCGGTCCGACAATACCCGCCGCAATTGATCCGCTAGAACCGCCAGGTGCGCGGTGATAACTCATACGCTCATCGTAAATTGCTTGCTCTATGTTCGTATAACCCTGCCCCCCGTATTCCTTGGGCCAGGAAATAGTAAACCAGCCTTTATCGACCACCTTTTTGATGAAGGACTTAGCAACTTCATAATCTTCTTCAGATTTCATCGGGCTTTCGGCGTAGTCGTGTGGCCACCTGACCGGTTTATTTCCCCAGTCAGCGGGTAGCTCACTGGTAAGGAATTCATCAAGCTCTTCATAAAAAGCTTGTTCCTTCGCGTTAAATTTGAAATCCATAATATTTTCCTCTAAGGCCTACCTACTAAAATGATCTATTGAGGCAATGTTAGTGTGGTTCGGCGAACATAGACGTGCGTCCACCGTCGACAACCAAATCGTGGCTATTGATAAAGCGACCTTCATCACTGGCCAAGAATAACGCCGCTTGTGCGATATCTTCGGGCAAACCGGTTTTTTGCAGCGGTGTAGCATTGGCTAAATTGGCTTTTAGTTTTTCCAATTTACGGGCATTACTTTCGTCGGACTTGGTATTGGCAACAGCAGAACCGCCCCAGAATATCGGCGTTGCAATAGCGCCTGGAGAAATACAATTGACCCGGATACCCAAAGGCCCCAGATCGACCCCTGCCATCTTAGTGTAATGAGTCACGCCCGCCTTTAATGCGGCGTAAAGAATATTACCCTGACCGTATCGTATCCCGGCGATACTCGTGTTATTAATGATGACACCCCCGCCATTGGCCTTCATGGGTTCTATCGCATAACGAATACCTAATATGACGCTACTCAAAAGTAAATCAACGCCGTAGTTAATGTCGCTGGCAGAAATATCGTCGACATTTCCCGCGGTTGGTCCGCCGGCGTTGTTGAACAGAATGTCCAACTTTCCGAACCTTTCTACCGTTTGCGAAACCGTGGTTTTTATATCTTCCTCTTTCGACACATCTGCGCGCATATAAAAAGCGCGATCGCCAAGCCGGTCGGCTATCGCCTGACCTTTCTCTTCAGAACGCCCTGTCAATACTACGGTCGCACCAGAGGCAATGAATAACTCAGCTGTTGCCTCTCCAATACCGCTGGTACCTCCGGTAACAATTGCAACTTTATCCTGTAAACGGTCAGACATAAAAAACTCCTTGAATCGCGAAAATATTAAAAATGTTAGATAGAGGGAAACGAAAAACGGACCTATCAAAGGCCCGCCAGATACTCATTAGGAAACTTAGTCTAATAACAAATTGGCTAATCGTTTTCTGTGATAGATCGCGTCGCCCGACTGGTTTTCTGTCCAAAAAGCGCGACGTCTAAACAGCTGGGCGTCGCATTCGAAGGTAAAGCCAAAACCACCGTGAAATTGAATCGCACGATCTCCGGCATAAGAAAATACTTCACCCGCTTTTGCTTTAGCCATTCGAACGGCTATTTCTCCCAGCTCGCCGTCATCAATGACGGTTGCTGCGTGATAGAGAAAAGATCGGGCCGCTTCCATGCCTAATAAAATGTCTACCATTGTGTGTTTCAGCGACTGGTAAGAACCAATGTATCGCTCAAACTGCTTACGCGTTTTTAAGTACTCCAGAGTCACATCCATCGCCCCTGCGATACCGCCACATGCTTCAGCGGCCAATAGCAAACAGGACAGTTTATGATGCCTAGTCAGAGCGGCACTGGACCTTTTTACATCGAGCAGATTACTCAGCGGAACGGTAACGCCATCCAAACTAATACGAAAACATCGGCGCGTTTGATCGAGTACCTTCTCGCGAACCAAGACTGCATCGTCTAAGGCTGCGCGATCAATCAGGACCAAACAACTAGAACCAGCATACTTCACCGTAGCGATAATGGTTTCCGCATCTTTTGCATCGGTCACCAGGGTTTTTGTGCCCGCCAGTTTCAATGAGTCACCATCTGCTGTAGCAGTGCAGCTTATATGCGTTAAGTCCCAATCACCGTGCTCTTCCGATGTTGCTATCGACGTAATGGAACCTTCAGCAATGCGAGGTAAATAGGCTTTTTGTTGCGCCTCGGTTCCCGCATCCAGTAATAACTGGGCCGCTAACGTTGTTGAGATAAATGGCGTAGAGAAAAGCTGCCTGCCCATCGGTTCGGTAATGCTAACCACTTCTCCCATTCCTAATCCCGAGCCACCAAACTCCTCTGGAATGGCGATACCCAACCAACCGAGTTCGGCCATTTCCTTCCAAATAGCGGGATCACAACCCTCTTCAATATCTATTTGGGCACGAACGGCGGCTATCGGAGCTTTGTCTTTGCTAAAATTCTCGGCGATTTCGAGTAGCTGTGCTTGCTCTTCGGTAAAATTAATTTCTGATTCTTTGCTCATCGTCACCACCTATGCCTTCGGCAGGCCAAGAACCCGCTCACCGATAATGTTTTTCTGAATTTGGGTAGTACCACCACCGATTGTTCCGGAGAAGGCATTAAAATAGGACCTCTGCCAACGCGCACCGTCAATCGCATTATCATCACCAACAAAATACAGTGCGTTGCTGCCTTGCAATGACGTGGCAACGTCACCCATTTTCTTATTAAATTCGGTTGCCAATAACTTTCCTGCCATCGATATCGATGTTGGGCGCTCGGAGTTGAGAGCGGGAATTTTACTTCGTGCGCCATTGAGCGTCATTGCCCTTGAATCCATGATCAAATTGACCAGCTCATCGCGAACCACCGGGTCCTGAGTAGAAAGCTGCCCGTCGCGATAAGTGCGCTGAGCAAGATCGACCACTTCGTCAACCGTGGTTTTCATGGAAGTGTGACCACCGGCCTGACCGCCCTCTGCGCCGCGTTCAAACATCAATGTTTTCATGGCAACCAGCCAACCTTCCCCTTCATTACCAATAATACAATCCGCAGGAATACGTGCGTCGTTAAAAAAGGTTTGACAGAATCCGTATTCATTAGTCAGTTTCTGAATAGGGCGCGGTTCAATTCCTTCGACATGCATAGGTGAAAGGAAAAACGTTAGACCTTTATATTTATTCTCAGATTTGGGGTTTGTCCTAGCAAGCAAAATCATGCGTGTAGCTTGAGTGCCCAGTGTCGTCCAAATTTTTGAGCCATTGAGAACAAATTCGTCGCCATCGCGCACGGCTTTAAGCTGTGCGTTGCCGAGATCGGAGCCGTTGTCTGGTTCCGAAAAGCCTTGGCACCAGATTTCTTCGGTAGACAGAATCTTTTGGATATATGCTTGCTTTTGCTCTTCCGAGCCCATATGTAAGATGAGTGGTCCCGCCCAGTTAAGACCGAGTGTATTCACCATAAACGGAGTACTTTGGTCAACCAATTCTCGAGTCACAATATCTTGATAAACCTGCGGCATGCTGCGACCGCCGTATTCTTTCGGCCAGGACATACCCAAATAGCCCGCTTCATACACTTTCATTTGCCAGGCTTTTAGGTATTGGAACTGTTCATCTGTTCCAACTTCCATAAATGTTTGAGGCAATAGAAAATCGGGTGTCTCTGGCTTATTGTTGGTAACCCACTCGTGAACTTCTTTTGTAAAGTCCTCAAGATCTGGTAATTCTTCATTCATTTTCCTGATCCTTATATTTAAGTAGCTAATCTATTTCGCTTAAAAACGCTAACAATTATGACGACAATAAAAACGCCAACAATAATCGTTAGAGACGCATAACGCCAAAACTATTAGGCTCTGTATCACGATTTGGTGTTTCAAATATCGTGGCAAGGCAAAATGACACGACATGGCGTGTATCACGCGGGTCAATCAGACCGTCGTCCATCATATGCGCTGATGTAAATATGGCCTCAGAGGCGATTTCCATCCCGGTCTCAATACGCAAGCTTTGTTCTTCAAGACCTTTGCGGACGGCCTCAGGCACTTCCTCACCCTTGGCGGCGTAACGATCCTCGGTCACAATCGTCATTACTTTGGCCGCCTGCGCACCACCCATAACAGCAGTTCGGGCAGTCGGCCAGGAAAAGCAAAAGGCCGGTTTTAGCGAGTGAGAGCACATGGCATAGTTGCCCGCTCCATAGGAATTACCGACCACAATCGTAATTTTCGGTGGACGGAAGTTGGCAACAGCCTGAATCATTTTCGAACCGTGTTTAACCTGTCCGTTTTGTTCCGCATCAATGCCGACCAAGAACCCGGTGGTATTATGAAGAAACAACATCGGCGTATTAGACTGGTCACACAACTGTAAAAACTGCGCGGCCTTCAATGCACCCTGAGGTGTAATTGGCCCGTTATTGGTGATAACGCCACAGCGCCAACCATCGATATAAACATGGCCACAAACGGTTTCCGATCCAAATTCTGCTTTGAACTCCAGAAATTTGGAACCATCGACAATACGCGCAACCACTTCTTTCATGTCATAGGGAACACGCTTATCGGTAGGCACGATTCCCATCAATTCCTGCTTCGCATAGAGAGGCTCTTCCGGCTCCTTATCCCGGAGCAGCGTTCTACCGGCTCCCGGTGGCAGCTGGTCTGTTACATCTCGCGCAATGCGAATTCCGTCGGCGTCATTTTCCGCCAGGTACTCACCGGTTCCGGCAAGACTCGCGTGCATCTCGGCGCCACCCAGATCTTCGTGATTAGCGATCTCACCGGTCGCGGCCTTGAGCAGTGGAGGACCCGCAAGAAACAGGTGCGTTTGTTCGCGAACCAAAACAATGTAATCTGCCAACGCGACGTTGTAAGCACCGCCTGCGGTTGCATTGCCGTGTGCCACTGTGATTTGCGGGATACCTGCCGCCGACAACTGCGCTTGCTGACAGTACACTCGTCCACCGGAAATAAATCCAAGCGGTCCCCACGGATCGGGCGGCCCATCACCTCCAGCCAAATTGCCGCCGCCGCTTTCATTGAGACAAATAATCGGCAGACGAGTCTGAAAAGAAATTTCCTGCAAACGCAGATTTTTCTTATTGGTCGCTGTGTTGATCGTGCCGCCTTTAATAGCATAGTTCCAGACCATAACGAGAACACGTCGCCCTTTTACAAATCCGATGCCCATAATGAGATTACCTCCAGCGGTTGTACCGTCGGTATCTCCCATCATTTGGTAACCTGCGATGGAGTTCAACTCCAGAAAAGGCGCTCCCGGATCGAGCAGATGAGCCAGACGCTCTCGAGGCAATAACTTACCTTTCTTGGTGGCACGCGCTCTGTAACGCTCTTCTCCCAAACGTATTTGGCTTTCAATATGTCGGACTTTTGCTACGTAGTCCGTCATATACTCGACGTTTTCCGCATATTCGGTGCTGTTCGTATCAATATTTGACTGAATTGGGTTCACGACTGCTCCTCACTTTCGTTCTCATTAACGTTGTCATCTAAGGTCAGTTCGACCATGACTTGCCCTTTCTTTACCTGCGTATTTGCCTGCGCACTGACTTCTCGTACAACGCCATCGCCATCCGCAACGAGGCGGTGTTCCATTTTCATCGCTTCAATAACAACCAACAAATCACCTTTGGCAACGCGGGCCCCTTTCTCGGCCGCTACCGCAATAACCAGACCTTCGGTATTGGCAACGATGCGCCCATTGCCGGCTTCGTCACTAGACATTGCCGGTTGATATGTACGGTTAACTATTTCCAGTGTTTGTCCCGACGCATCCAGCCACAAGGTATTATTGTCGACCGCATACTGAGCCCTGCGTCGAATGCCATCGATGGTAACAGTGACTTCTGAATCGATAATTCCGTGAATAGTGATTTCATGTACCGCGTCGTTAAAACTGGCAGTGAAATCGAGGCCATTAAAGCTAAGCCCAATCAAATCGTCAGATTCTTCGGTTGTGAGTCGCTGCCTGACTTCCATGCCGGAAGCATTCGACCAGCTCCACCCGACAACATCTTCAAAACTTCCGTCGGTCGCTTGATCAATCAGAAACAGGACGGAGGCCAGAGCCAGATTACTATCGTTAGGCTTAGCAGCGTGAGACGCTTTTTCAAGTGTCTCATCATCAATAAACGCCGTGGTAGCGGCTCCGCTAATAAAGCGTTCGTCAGCTAATATCTGATTAAGGAAAGCTTTATTAGTCGTTACACCTAGCAGGTGTGTTTCGTTCAATGAACGCTGTAATCTCCTTCGTGCCGCCTCGCGGGTTGGCCCCCATGAAATGATTTTAGCTAACATGGGGTCGTAGTAGGGGCTTACTTCTCCACCGGATTGGACGCAGTGGTCGTTGCGCAATCCTTCACCTTCCGACTCCTTCCACACATGAATTTTACCCGTCTGCGGCATAAAACCATGGGCCGGATCTTCAGCATAGAGACGCGCCTCCATCGCGTGACCTTCGAGAGGAATCTCATCTTGAGATAGTGGCAGTGGGTCTCCGGAAGCAATTTGTAACTGCCAGTCAACCAGATCGACACCCGTGATCAATTCGGTCACGGGATGCTCAACTTGTAATCGAGTGTTCATTTCCAAAAAGTAAAAAGACTGATCTTTATCAACTAAAAACTCTACTGTTCCGACACCTTGGTAATGACAGGCAGCGGTGGCGTTCACGGCAGCTTGACCCATGAGATGCCGTAGTTTTTCGTCGACAAACGGTGACGGTGCTTCTTCGATTACCTTTTGATGACGGCGCTGTATTGAGCAGTCGCGTTCGTGAAGATAAACAACCTGCCCCGAAGCATCAGCGGCAACTTGTATCTCGATATGACGGCCACTAATGACTGCGCGTTCCAGAATCAATTCGTCGGAACCAAACGCATTCAGCGCTTCACTGCGTGCAGATCTGATCGCCTCTTCGAGGCCGTCTTCTGACATTTGAAAACGCATGCCGCGACCGCCGCCTCCCGCCGCCGCTTTTACCATTAACGGATAACCAATTTCCTTAGCTTTTTCCAACAGCACCGCGTCGGATTGATCTTCTCCCTGGTAACCGGGAATGCAGGGTACACCCGCATCTATCATTCGGGTTTTCGCAACGCGTTTGTTACCCATCAGATCGATAGCCTCCGGAGAAGGCCCTATAAAGACAATACCCTCCGCCTTACAAGCGCGGGCAAAGTCGGCGTTTTCGGAAAGAAACCCATAACCCGGGTGAATGGCGTCGGCACCGGTCTTTCTGGCGGCCGCTAGAATATTTTCTATCACGAGATACGATTGATTCACTTGCGCCGGGCCGATACACACCGACTCGTCTGCAATTTGTACATGAATGGCTTCGCGATCCGCTTCGGAAAAAACCGCGACTGAAAGATAACCGGCGTCTTTGACACTGTTAATGATGCGCACCGCAATTTCGCCGCGATTGGCGATGAGAACTTTATTAAACATAATTGTTTCTATTCCCGTATTAATCCCACTTAGGTTCACGTTTTTCAAGAAAGGCAGTGATACCTTCCTTGGCGTCCGGGCTTTTCAAACAAGCCGCTATTTGAGTACGCAAGAAGGCCAGCGCACCGTCGAAGTCTTGATCTTCCTGTTGGATATATCCGGCGAGCCCCATTTGCATCGTACCGGGAGCAAGGCTGGCAAGCTCACTAGCAAGTGTAGCTACTTCTGTATCAAGTTCAGCCGCTGGCACCGTTTTATTTACCAGCCCAGTTTGAGCCGCTTCAGCAGCAGACATTGCCTGTCCTCGCATAATGAAATCGAGCCCCTGGCGCTTTGGCATTACGCGGAAAAGGCCTGCCATTACCATAAATGGCCAAATGCCCCGCAAAATTTCAGGCGCGGAAAATTTTGCGTGGTCGGCCGCTATCGCATGGGTGGCATTACAGACCATCAATAAGGCACCCGCTAACACAGAACCCTGTATCTTGGTGATGACCGGTTTGTTCATATGTCGAATAGAATGAGCGACATCCTTCGAGTCTTCGCGATGGGGAACGTTGGAAACGATACCTCCTTCAGGGTTACCGCTCATCGAGCGTAAATCACCCCCGGCACAAAAAGTATCGCCGTTAGCAGCAATAATCACCACTCTGATTCGGCGCTCCTGCGCGGCCCAATCGAGAGCATACGTCAGCTCATTAGTCATTTCCGCATTCATTGCGTTTTTGCGTTTTGGGCGGTTCAATGTAATGGTGAAGATATGAGCACTCTCCGCCAATTCGAGCGTAGTGAAGTTCAGACCCTCGAGGGACAGCTGTTGATTTTCACTCATTCTCTATACCTCCAATGCGCTGGGTGTGGCTACCGGTACGATGCCTTCCGGGACAATCGACGCGGGTACGTCTATCAATTTAGCGCGCAGGTATTCACCCAGAGATTTTGCTTGTCCGTCCACCCGGGTCGAAGCAGCGACGCCCTCGCCCAAAATCCCCTTGATATAAAAATTGAGTGCACTGATATTAGCCATGTCAAATCGTTCAACATCAAAGGGCGCCGCATCGGGTAGAAGTTCCTTTAACTTGTCGGCGGTCAGGAATTCATGCAGGAAACTGTAGGAAACATCAGTTTTCGCCCAAACACCCAAATTGGCATTGCCACCTTTGTCACCGGAACGAGTTCCAAACAAACGTCCAAAAGGAATTCGAACCATTTCGCCTTTCGGTAGAGGCGCGATGTCTACTGGAACTTGTTGATAATAAATATCTTCCAAATCAAGTTGACTGGTCGGCTGCACGTCCGTCACCACACCACCGCAATGGACACGCTCAACGATATGTTTACCGTCCACCAAAGCAGGCCAGTGCACCATGTACGGCGAACCCGCACCGCCCGATGGTCTTGTGGTAAAACCGGGAATATTCGACAAGGCAAGCTCAATCACCTTGGCACCGAAAATCCTCCCAACCTTTGGTTGGTCACTAGATTTCACGGTAACTCTTAAGGAAGCGTAGGCTTGCTCGTTTGTCTCGGGGTCAATTTTTTCGCTGCGAATGAGTTGCTCCGTGACACTGTCGAAGGATTCTCGTCCGCCTACCAACTCAAATAAGGCATCGGAAAACAATTTTGCTTTCGCTTCAACGTCCAATCCTGTGAGCAGAACTTCGATCGTGTTTTTAAATCCGCCGAAGGTATTAATACAAACCTTGTGCGTTTTTGTGGGACTAGAGCCGCGAGTGCCCGATACCCGTACCCGGTCATTACCCAGATCTTCAATCTTCATCGTATCAAAATGACCAATAACATCGGGATTGAGATAAGCCGGCGCGCCAATTTCGTACAATAATTGTGCCGTCACTGTACCTTTTGAAACAAGGCCGCCGGTATCTTTATGTTTGGTAATGGTAAAGGTCCCATCGGCTTCTATCTCCGCAATCGGAAACCCAATTTTGCTGAATGTAGGGACTTCCTGGAAAAAGGAATAGTTACCACCGGTTGCTTGTGTGCCGCACTCAATAATATGGCCTGCAGCAAGGGCGCCGGCAAGGGCATCGTAATCGTTACGCTTCCAATTAAATTTCCAGGCGGCGGGTCCAATCACCACGGCAGCATCAGTCACACGAGGGGCAACGACGATATCTGCGCCTTGATCCAAGGCTTCCTTAATGCCCCAGGCACCAAGATATGCATTAGCAGTTACGGGATTTCTATTACCATCAGCTAGCGCGACGCCGGTATCGATATTGATCAGGCTTTGACCGGCAGATTTCAAATCTTCGATACGCGGTAGTAGGTCATCACCGTCGATATAGGCAATCTTTACGTCCAATTTAAGCTCTTTCGCAATGGCTTCCAGCTCGTCGGCCATTGCCTTGGGATTAAGTCCACCCGCATTGGTCACTATTTTTATATTCTTTTCCATACAATCGCAAAGCACTTCTTTTACTTGCTTTAGAAAAGTTCCAACATAGCCGCCATTCGGATCTTTGGCTTTTTTTGCATAGAGAATCGACATCGTTAGTTCAGCTAGGTAGTCCCCGGTAAGCACGTCAATCGGACCACCATCGACCATTTCTTTTGCTGCTGAAAGCCGGTCTCCATAAAACCCACTGCAATTCGCTATGCGAATAAATTCCGCTTCATCTGTTAAGTTTGTAGCCACTGTATTCTCCTTGCAGGATCAGTTAGCCGTGCCGCTAGCCCGAGAATTGTCTCTTACAATACAGACTAAAAGCATGGTTTTCGCAGTTAATGTGGTCCCTGGATATCTGTTGAACTCCAGCCACCGATCAAATCTGAATCGACTATACTTCATCTAATTTTCAATAAAAAGCCTTACGGACGGTTTTTTATTATGTACAATAACGATCTAAATCAACGAAAGACGTAATACGCTCAATTTTCGAGAAAAGAGAACGAATGAAGACTGTAGAAGAACTCGGCAAACAACAGGCAAAAAGCCTTCGAGCGCAAAAAGCTATTGCGGATGCGACGATTAAATGCCTCTTTGAAAAAGGCTACGGCGAAACTACCCTTACTCGTGTGGCAGCCATGGCAGGCTTCTCTAAAGGCGCCTTACAACATCACTTCCCTAGTAAAGAAGACCTAATGACAGCAACCGCCGACACTCTATTAAGTCGGCCTTTTGCACAAAACTCCAGCCCGGAGTCTAAACCCAAAACTGTCGAAGAGGCACTTTCTCGACCGTGGAAAAAAATGACAAATACGCCGGCCTATCGTGCGCTGCTCGAAATCCTCATTGCCGCTCGCACGGACGATAAATTGCAAGACAGAATTTCTGATAACCTGCATCGCTGGAATAAAGCGATGGACGAACAATCCCTTGAACATTATCAATCTGTAGGTGGCACCGATGAAGATGTCGTTGCCTTACTCACCATGACACGGAGCTTAATGCGCGGGCTGGTTATTCAAGATAGATATAGTGAAGACCCGACCGAAAATGAGCGACATGTACAGCGCTGGGTAAAATTAATCGCCCCACAATTGAAGTTACGTTGATTAAGCATTCCGATACCGGCCGATGTACAATGCCGAACTACAATACCGAAGTATAATGCCGCTGCATTCAAACTATGGGTAAGTCCCACCGTAAAAATCGGCTTCAACTTTTTATCAAGGCGCACCTTCGAAAGCCAACGATGCCTATTAAAATAATGACAAAAACTGAGTAATACCTTGATCGACCTTACTTTACTTGCTCTGTTTATTCCCACCTTTTTTCTCGTCAGCATCACTCCGGGTATGTGTATGACGCTCGCTATGACTCTGGGTATGTCCATCGGCGTTCGCAACACTCTTTGGATGATGTACGGTGAATTGCTAGGGGTTGGAACCGTTGCGATACTGTCTGTTGTCGGCGTGTCGGCGCTGATGCTAAAAATGCCATTGCTGTTCGATGTATTAAAACTGTTTGGAGCTGCCTACCTGATGACCGTGGGCATTAATATGTGGCGGTCCAAAGGGAAATTGGCCGTTTCTAGTGACAATTTTAAAAGCCAATCCTTCGGCAAGACCCAGCTATTTAAACAAGGACTGGTTACCGCCATCACGAATCCGAAGGGATGGGCGTTCATGGTTTCCCTACTTCCACCCTTTATCAATACGAACTACGCCTTGCCACTCCAACTTGCTGCGTTAGTCCTCGTCATATTATGTTCCGAATTTATTTGCATGATGCTCTACGCTGCAGGCGGAAGAACAATTGGAACAGTGCTGACCAAGAGACATAACGTCAAGTTAATCAACAAAGTGTCGGGCGTATTAATGATGCTGGTCGCGATCTGGTTGGCATTGAGTTAATCCGAATGTAGCGACAGGAACTACTGTTAACGAGGCCAGAAAGTGCCGCGCAACTTGACCCGTGCCGCTTTGCAACACCAACCAAGCTTAACCCGGACTGCTGAGATGCCCCGCCATGGAACGCGAACAACAATAGACTTCATAGAAGACTCCTGCCTTCGGATGGACAAGCTCTTTGCTACTGCCCCTTAGTTATGAGCATTTAAGCTGCAAGCCTTTTACTTATCAGCGAGTGAGCTCATAGGCATGGCGTTTAAAATCATGGCTGAACGGGTGCCAAAAGGCGGGCATTAGCTGGGTCATACAAATTCCACTGGTGCCAGACGGCGACATCCAAAAATGGGTACCGGCCAAGCCGCCCCAATGATACTCACCCAAAGCCTCACTGGGCTCGCTGTCACTTAAGTTAGCCTTCAAAGCAAATCCCAAACCGAAAACCGTTCCCGGCATTTCCCAGGTAGGAAACTGTACTGAAATACCCTCATCAAGCTGATTGCTTCGCATCAGATCGAGCGTTTCTTTTTGCAAAATCCTCACACCTTGCCACTCACCGTCATTGATCAGCATCCGAATAAAACTCAAATAGTCCGCAACAGTCGAATACAAACCTCCACCACCCGACAAGAAATTCGGCGCTTTTGTAGGCCCCTTGCCAGCCTTTCCTAACTGAGTAATACCGCTTTGCATTGGCTTAAGGGGATCGTTGGGCATGGCTAGAGTGACCAAGCGGTCAAGCTTGTCACGCTCGACGTAAAAATCTGTGTCCTTCATACCAAGCGGTTCCAAAACAGCGGATTTAATATAATCATCAAATCTTTGACCGGACAAAACCTCTACTAGCCTGGCGGCAACGTCAGTAGCAAGACTGTAACGCCAGCTCGTGCCGGGGTGAAAAACCAATGGAAACTCAGAAAGCTTATTCATTAGGGTTTCGAGATCGTCGTCAAACGCCCCCAAAATATTTAGACCACCGGCAACATACGCTTTATCAATCATTGACTCGGGTTCGACAAAACCATAGGAAAAACCGGCACTATGGCTCAGCACCTGACGAATAGTGATCGATGTCTTAGCCGCTTCAGTTTGATCAATAGACGTGGCGTTCTCAAGCAGTACCTGAGGATTGGCAAAAACTGGAATATAGTCAGCCAGTGCATCGTCCAATGTGAACTTGCCCTGCTCGTAAAGCGTCATCAAGGCCACGCTAGTTATCATTTTAGTACTCGAGTGCATCCTAAAGATGGCGTCTTCTCGTAACGGCGTTTTACTTTCTAAATCCATATAGCCAAAACATCGATAATCAAGCACGTCCAACCCACGCATAACCAATGTGTTAGCACAAGGCAAAATTTCCTGATCGACATACCACTGCATGCGCTCATGCAAGCTGGAAAAATCGATATCATTCTTTGTTATTTCTATTGAAGTAATGATGACTCTCCTTACGTTAACCAAAAAATAGTTCTACATGTTGTTTAATAACAGTGATTACTTTATCCCGAAGTTTCTATTAAAAATAGCCCATTACTCTTGCTCTTCTCCCCACTCTTTAAAGGTTTTTCCCTCTCGAGCGAGCTGTTCCAACAAGGGGGCGGGTTTCCAGATATCTTCTCCATACCGATCTCGGTATTCACAAATC
Organism: uncultured Cellvibrionales bacterium; assembly: GCA_913019905.1. Taxonomy (GTDB): domain Bacteria; phylum Pseudomonadota; class Gammaproteobacteria; order Pseudomonadales; family Dasaniaceae; genus Oceanicoccus. Next base: position 27,624 of record CAJVZD010000036.1, on the reverse strand, counting down.
GATTCATACACTTTCTTTAAACCGACCGTATCGGCATAGTGCATAGGGCCGCCACGAAAAACCGGAAACGCATAACCATAGGCAAACACCACATCGATATCGCTAGGGCGTTGCGCAATTCCCTCACTAAGGAGGTTAGCCCCTTCATTAACCAAAGCAAAAATCAAGCGATCTGAAATTTCCTGATCGCTGATAGGACGGCGTGTTATCTGATGTTTCTCTGCTAAATCTTCTACCAGCTGCATGGTCACAGGGTCGCTGGTTTTAGCACGGGTTTCCCGATCGTATCGATAGTAACCTGCTCCCGTCTTCTGTCCCATACGACCCATTTCAACCAAGGCATCGGGAATACAATAACTGGCCGGCTCGCCCTTTTGTTCCGCTGTTTGCGTTTTGCGTGCTGTGTAACTGATATCAATACCGGATAAATCGTTCACCGATAATGGCCCCATGGCCATACCCCATGCATGCATAACAGAATCAATTTGTTCGGGGGACGATCCGCCGATCAAGCAACGCTGTGTTTCACTAATATAATTACGAAACATTCGGTTACCAATAAAACCATAACAAACTCGGGCCAGGGCCGGGATTTTGTTAATGGTTTTTGCAAGCTTCATCGTGGTATTGATGACTTCGTCAGAGGTCTTTTCACAACGTACAACCTCTAATAGCTTCATAACGTTAGCCGGGCTAAAAAAGTGCATACCGATGACATCTTCCGGGCGTTTTGTCGCCTCTGCGATTATATTGACATCCTGATAGGAAGTATTTGTCGCAAGAATAGCGCCGGGTTTGCAAACTTCATCCAGCTTGGCAAACACTTCTTTTTTAAGATCGATACTTTCGAACACCGCTTCGATAATTAAGTCCAGGCCTGCTAAGTCATTGTAGCTTGTTGTGCCAGAAATCAGTGACAGACACTGCTCCATGCCCTCTTGGCTCAGTTTTCCCTTACTCACCGTTATTTGGTAGTTTTTCCGAACAAGATCCAAACCACGCTGCAACGCCTCGTCGCTAATTTCCAATATTTTCACTGGAATACCGACGTTAGCAAAATTCATCGCAATACCCCCACCCATTGTACCCCCGCCAATAACACCAACGGTTTTGATGTCTCTGACTGAGCTATCTTTGGGTAAGTCTTTCACTTTGGCAGACAATCGTTCAGAAAAGAACATGTGCCGCATAGCCGTGGACTGTTCCGACTGTACACATTCCGTAAAATATTTCCTCTCCTTGGCCAAGCCTTCAACCAATGGTAGATGCACAGCCGCTTCCACGCAGCTGATAATATGCTGCGGCGAAATCTGTCCTCTTGTCCGCTTCGCAATAGTCTTACGCCATTTTTCAAACAATTCTGCTGGGGCCGAGGCTGGATCAATGGTGATATCTCCCACCCGTTTCAGTTCCGCATTGCTATCGATCAATTCCTGGGCATAGGCTGTTGCAGCGGATAATAAATCGCCGTCGACAACACGATCGACAAGATTTAAATCTAAGGCTTTCGAGGCGGTAATTGGATTTCCAGTAGTGATGAGCTCCAGAGCAGCCTCCACCCCCGCAAGGCGCGGCGCGCGCTGCGTGCCACCCGCTCCCGGCAATAGCCCTAATTTAACTTCTGGCAGACCCACTTTCGCCGTCGACAGTGCACAACGATAATGACAGGCCAGAGCGACCTCAAAACCACCGCCGAGGGCAGTACCGTGTATTGCGGCAATAACCGGCTTAGAAGAGTTTTCGATCGCTGAAACCACCATAGCGGTCGTTGGCTCTTTTGGGGGTTGTCCAAATTCCGTAATATCGGCACCTGCAATAAATGTGCGACCTTCACAGTAAATAACAAGTGCTTTCGACTCGTCGCTTTGAGCGGTATCAAGCGCATCGATAATCCCTTCTCGGAGGGCGTACGATAAGGCGTTAACCGGTGGGTTATTCAAACGTATAATTCCCACGGTGTTTTTTATTTCATAACTAACAACTGACATTCTTAACGTCCTCTATCTGCAATTTCTGAAAGAAAATCGTGGCCCTGAGAATATAATTTCTCTGGCAACGAATCTGGGTGACAATTGTGTTGTGACTGCTCTGTTGTGAATGCCCTCTCGCGAAAACTTTAGATGAAATCTTTCTTGTGAAAACTTTGGGCAAAACTTTTCGAAAGATTTTCTAAAAACATCAATCATTGATGGCAGATCGTAAATCATTTCTTTTTGATCATGGCTTTACGTAATCTCATCAAGCCTTCCTGGGCGCTGGATGCTACTAACACCCCCTCTTTGGTGTAAAAACTACCGCGATTAAAGTTTCTCCCGTGGGCCGCTCTCGGGCTGTCCATGTGGTAGTAGAGCCACTCATCGACCCGGAAATCTGTATGAAACCATAGTGAGTGATCGAGGCTGGCACCCTGAAACCGCTTCATATCCATTGCCAGGTAGTGTGGCCTGATGCCTGTACTCATTAAACTCAAGTCAGAGATATAAGCCAGTAAACTTTGATGAACTCCCGTGTCAACGTCCACGATATCATTAAATTTCACCCAATAGCCGTTCACGGGTTCCATTGCCACAACATTGTTTTCATCTCGCGGACTCACAGACCGAAAATCCATCGTATTGCTCGGGAGTCGACTTCTCAAGTGTTTGTATTTTGGGTTAAGCCGGTTATCGCGATCCACATCATTCTCTAATGATTCGGGAGGAGGCACGTTGTCCGGCATATCGATTTGATGCTCGAGGCCTTCCTCTCGTGTCTGGAAAGATATCGTTGTGTTAAAAATGGGCCTGTTGCGCTGCTTCGCCACTACCCGGCGAGTAGTAAAACTGCCGCCATCACGAATGGGATCAACTTCGTAAATAATCTCGCGCTTTATGTCTCCCGGCCTTAAAAAGTACGCGTGCATGGAGTGGGCGATACGCAGATCCTTGACGGTGTGATTCCCCGCGCGAAGGGCTTGCGCTAACACCTGACCGCCGAAAACTCGCGGCAATGGCATTGGCAAAGACAGGCCACGAAAGCTAAATTCGTCCACCTGCTCCAAGTTGATGTTGGTAATTAACTCTTTGAAATCAAACATAATACCTATTGCCAAAAAAGAGAGTTATTGCTCAGCGCAGCGACTTAGAGTCGAAATTTGAGGTCGTTATTCATTGCGATAGCTATCGACACAGACCGTTGAAAGATCGGCATAGCCGCCACCGATGCGACGCGTACTTTAACCGCCGAAAACCTACTTTGTCAAAATGGCGGGTTTTAGATACGTTTTGATGGTTGTGTAAATGAAGACAATAGACGGAGTAAAAACCGTGCACGACTAACAATATAATGGGAAATCGATACAGCTTTTACCCAGAAAATATCACCCACCACAGAAAAACTCTTTACCTGTATTCTGAATCGCTATTCCAAGCAAGAGCTTCGAGCATATAAAGGTAAAGCCCCGGCATCGGTGTATCTATATGAAGCGGTAAAAATTATTTTCGCGCGGATCAACGATCTACCACGGCAATCGCCCAGCCTAACGTCAATAACTCAAACCTTAAGCTGGCCTGTTGTGGCACCCATTGTTTCACGAACTGTTCCGAAAGCGCATTTTTAAAATAGCTGGATTACTTCGACCTACCCATCATACCCTGTATTGCTGAGGGGATATCTGCAGGGAATACGACGCTCTTGGCATTCTCCGATGTTGCTAAGGCCTGTATCGAATTGATATATTTTTCACCCAGTAAATAGACCACAGGCATCTCTTTTTCACCAATAGCTTCGGTAACCAATTGAATAGCCGTTTGACTGGCTTGAGCTAAGACCACTTGCGCTTCGGCGTCTCGCCGTGACGCTTCGAGCCTGCCTTCGGCTTCTAAAATAGTAGCCTCTTTCTCGCCGTCTGCTCGTGTCACTGTCGCGCGCCGCGCCCGCTCCGCCGCAGCTTGTTCTTCCATTGCGTGTTGCATGGTTGCAGAGGGATTTACATCCTGAATTTCAACTGTTTTTAATGTAATACCCCAATCGGCAATATCATCAGAGATAGCGGCTTTCAATTTCGTCTTTATATATTCACGAGAAGATAGCGCTTCATCTAACGCCATTTCGCCTACGATAGATCGCAGCGAGGTTTGTACCAGTGTCTGGATTGCAATCACGTAATTTTCGACGCCGTAAACCGCTTTTTCAGGCGCCACAATATTAATGTATGCCACTGCGTTGGTTACCAGAATGGCGTTATCCTTCGTGATAACTTCTTGCGACGGAATATCCAACACAATGTCTTTCGTTGTCACTTTATACGCAACAACATCGACATAGGGAATAATAAAATTGAGGCCCGGGCTTAACGAAGTACTGAATTTACCCAATCGCTGTACAACCCATTTATCGCCTTGCGGTACTTGGCGAACACCCTTAAATGCAGTGACAATAACAAAAACAAAAATGGCTATTATAATAATGAGTTCTGGGGGCATACTATTCTCCGCTAATTAAACAAATTTTCTTACAAAGCTCGTTACTTCAGATTCAGTTACATTCACTTGCTTTTTTTTACTATCAGTGCATTTCCAGACAGGTCAACAACGCTGACCCGGTCCCCAATGACGACTTCGTCCTGGGATATTATCAGCCATTCATCTGCACCTAGAATGGGCGCCGGAAAACGAAGCTTACCGCGTTTATCAGGCATCGGCGCGACGATAACCTGTCCGATCTCTCCCACGATGGCTTCTTTTGAAAGGCCCGCTTTAGTCCGGTCTATCGATAAGGGCTTCAGGTATTTGAACCAGGCAAACGCCAGCACTGCCGAAATCAATGTCCACAAAAAAACCTGCCAAGCCATTGATAATTCTGGCATTAAAAAAAGAACCGCGCCGACAACTATCGCCGCCGCGCCGAACCACAGAATAAAAAACGTAGCCAAAAATATTTCGCTGACGACCAATGCAATGCCTAACACAACCCAATGCCAGGGCAATATATCAAATTCCATAAATTGATTCCTTGTAGTGGTAACTCATTATTGACCTTTAAACGATATGTTTTCAATTACTTTGGGAAAGATATAGAGAGAAACTCACTGCTCCCGTTTTATCAACAGTTTGTTTTTCCATTTACAATTTCAGGAACAACTCAGCATATCGGCCCCGTACTTAAACGATCAAATGCGTAGCGCCGATTTACCGGCTACTCATGGATTATTTATCATTTGAGGCGTTAAGATTGTTCTCTCACTCAATATTTTCTAACTCCAGCCGATAAGTTAGATATGAGAATCATCAACACTCAGTCACACTGAACATCACGGTTGGTGCACAATGAAACTACCACAATTAGTCGATTACTTACTCAAACAGCCAGAACAACGGTTTTTTATCTTTGGTCGCTACGGTTATGTTCGAGCGACTCCCCAAACGACTAATGGTGGCCAAGTCATATATACGATCGATAGTACATACATAGACTCACAAACCTCCCATCAAATGCACAGTCAACGTGGCTTTCGTTTATCGACTATCTGCTGTTTGTGTGCCGGTGTTCTATTCGGCGAGCAAGTATTAGACAACGCCATGATTAGTTTAATCAATTCGCAATTTTAAATCTCTTCAAGTTCAATGTTACCCATTGCGACATTGACACCGATGCCGGTTGATACGCAGCCCTATTCAAGCAAAAACAAGTAATTCAAATCAGGGTGCGACACTTTACAATAACAGACCTTTTTCGATTGGATGAAAAAGCTTAGCCGAATGAATCAAAGAATCAGCCGTTAACGCAGCAACACCATAGACTTCGGTACTTACAGCATATTCACTTCTTACTTTGTCCAGAAGAAGATCAAAATCTCCGTCTCCTGACAACAGTACCACCGTATCGACAGATTCCGCACACTGCATTACATCAATGGTAATACCGACATCCCAGTCACCTTTTGCGCTGCCGTCTCTACGCTGAATGAAGGGTTTAAGCTTGACGTCAAAACCGATAGTTTTAAGGGCATTTTGAAATTTTTGCTGACGGTCATCACCCCGATCAATCGCGTAGGCATAAGCGAGCACTATCTCTCCGTCTTTACTAATTCGCTGCCAGACTTTTTTGTAATCAAACTGCCGATTATATATCTGGCGGGTGGTGTAATAAATGTTTTGAACATCGACAAAAACGGCAATTCTATTCACTCTATTTCCAATCTTTATGCATCCGAAGGCGATTTATCAGCTATTGGTTAATTGCCAGGAGCTCCACCTCAAATATCAAGGTCGAACCAGACGTTATTTTTCCAGTGGCACTATTCCCATACGCCAATTCCGCTGGAATAAAGAGACGGGTTTTTTCTCCAACCACCATTAGCTGTAATCCTTCCGTCCAACCTTTAATAACACGGTTCAATGGAAATTCGATCGGCTCACCTCGATCTACCGAACTATCAAACACAGTACCGTCAAGCAGCGTCCCATGATAATGAACTTTCACTTTGTCGGTCGAACTCGGGTGCGCGGTGCCAGTCCCTTCCACGAGCACCAGATACTGCAGCCCGGATTCAGTGGTTTTTACATCCTCCTTCAATTTATTAGCCGCAAGAAAATCGGCGCCTTTTTGGGTATTTTCCTTCGACATAGTTCTATTCGTTGTTGAACGCTGGAAAAAAAGAACCACTAAAACAATGGCAATAATAGCAATAACAATTTTAATCACGGTGACACCTTAGATTTTGTAGGAAGTGGATTCTACCTCAGGACAGTAGGAAACGACACTGTGAAAAACGTTCAAATCGATGCAGGGAATGGATATCGCTTTTAAACCCTCCTCATAACAAATACTTCATCTACTCTTATAGAGAATCACAAGGACTAAAACCAATGATTATTAGAAAGCCTAACAACCCAAAGGAGTAAAGAAATGGCTTCTAGCTATTCCCTTAGACCTGTGAACTTCATCCAAAGAATCGCGTCAGTTCTAATCCTTTTTTTCCTGGTTTATTCGCTTAGCAGCGCTTACGGCGCCAGTAAATATAACGGTTTTAAGCTTAAAGATTCTCTTATTCCCAAACACAGGATTCATCATGGCGGTCCCCAGAAAGACGGGATTCCCGCTCTCATCAACCCCTATTTTATCAAAGCACAGGATAATCATCTGTTAAAGGATAGCGACAGAGTATTAGCTCTAAGTTACGGGGGTATCAATAAGGCCTACCCCATCCGGATTCTTGACTACCATGAGCTTGTTAACGATTCATTTAATGATAAACCGGTGCTCATTAGTTTTTGCCCATTGTGTGGAACAGGAATGGCTTTTGACGCAGTTATTGAAAAGCGTCGCTTACATTTCGGCGTTTCCGGTTTGTTATACAATAGCGACGTATTAATGTATGACCTCGAGACTGAGTCACTTTGGTCACAAATCATGCAAAAAGCCGTCAGTGGAGAAATGAAAGGCACCCAACTTAATATGCTGCCTCTAGAGCACACTACATGGGGCCTGTGGCGCAAACAATACCCTGATAGCTTATTGCTTTCTTTCAAAACCGGGCACCGGCGCAATTACTTCAAAACGCTTTATAAAGGCTATAAAAACAAGAGACAGCTTTATTTTCCAGTAACACATGAGGATAAACGTTATCACCCAAAAGAGGTCGTCATTGGCGTCACTATTGGTGAAACCATGAAGGCCTATCCCTTTGTCGAACTGAGTAGAACAGGCAAACCCCTACACGACACTATTGAAGACAGGGATATTGTCATTCAGTTTGATCAAGAAAACCGAACCGCACGTGTTACCGATAGCAAGGGAATGCTAATGCCCTCACTCACCGCTTTTTGGTTTGCTTGGTATGCATTTAATCCTAAAACCGAAGTTTACAAATATATTGAAGATGAAAGCGATCTTTGACTTTTATTGTATAGTCACGAGTAAAACACGAAAACCTTAGCCACGGAAGCACAGTTGCTTTTCGCGCTGCTGATATCACTTAACTATCCTCAAAATGATTACAATCAAAAAACAGAAACTAACTGCAAACGAAGACGACTCAAACCCAAACCTCCTTTCTTTCATTGGACATTGTCTAACAGCAGCATTATTCTCGTCACATCGACAATAAGATCAATAAGGAATGATTCATGCGACTTTCAGCCCCAAGAGTACCACCATTAGACGAAAGTAATTCCAGCAGTGAGCAACTGGATATTATCGCCTCGGCAAAATCTGACACGACAAAAAATGCCGCAAACATTTTTCGAACGCTAGCCAATTATCCGAAGCTAATGAAACGTTGGATGGTTTTTGCGAATCATGTTTTATTCAAGTCATCACTTAATGCCAGAGACAGAGAGCTTCTGATCCTAAGAATTGGCTGGCTCTGTCAAGCAGAGTATGAATGGGCTCAACACGTCGTCATCGGAAAAGCCGCAGGCATTACCGACCAGGAAATCGAACGTATTAAATCGGGACCTGATGCCGACGGCTGGAATGCTTTCGACGCCTGCCTGTTGCGAGCCACTGACGAATTACATAACGACTCATTTATTACGCAGGCAACGTGGAATGCGCTATCTGAAAAATATAACAAAGAACAATTGATGGACGTCATTTTTACGGTCGGAAACTATACCATTGTTTCGATGGCGTTAAACACTTTGGGCGTACAACTTGACGACGGGTTAAAAGGCTTTTAGAGGCACGAATACGATATCAAGATACCAGCGAATCGATCGAGACCTGACAGTAAGACCGATTCGCTTGTAATAGCCTGTTATTCCAGACTTTTGAGAAGCGCTTTTACTTCTGCCTTTAATTCTTTGTCGGCAATCTTAGCAGCGTGTTTATTTGCGAGCACTGCTAGTTCCACTGCTTCTTTACTGTTATTTAACTCACATTGTATCTGCGCCAATGCATAATATATCGACGCCAGATAGTCGTTGGCTTGAACCTCTTTAGCAGAAGTTAAGGCTTTCTGATAATAAAGTTGTGCCTGATCGGAATCTTCAGTGAAGTCTGCCAACGTTTCCCATTGCACCGGGTGATTCATACGATCAACCGTTTCATTATCTACACAAAGCTGTCTTAACTCTTCATAAAGCTTCTGAAACATTTCATCATTTTCAGCGTCGGCAGCTTTCAGTAATTCTATGGCCTGCGTATGTACCTTTTTGTACAATTTGGTATTCATGGTGCGTTGTCACTCACTTAGGCGAAAAGCCTAATTATAAGTGAAACAAACCATACTTTATCGATTAATTACACATAGCCCGTCATTTTTCTCATAGTCATGGCGTTCCTGTCGTTTAATTCCAGAGCTTTCTCCCACCTAAATGTCAACTGTCTTTCGCGAGGAGTTTTTCTGGACCTATTGTCCTCCACTAGCGCTTAACGGTAAAATCGTGGTTTATCGTTCTTACGGAGCAACACAATGGGCAGAGCCTACCAAAATCGCAAAGAATCTATGGCTAAAACCTCTGATGCCAAAGCCAAGGTATACAGTAAATATGGTCGGGAAATTTATGTTTGCGCAAAAGCTGGTGGAGTAGAGCCCGATGGCAATCTCGCATTGCGCGGATTAATCGATCGAGCAAAAAAAGATCAAGTTCCCAGCCATGTCATTGAAAAGGCGCTGGACAAGGCTAAAGGCGGCGGCGGTGAGGATTTTTCGACCGCCCGTTACGAAGGCTTTGGACCGGGAAATTGCATGGTCATTGTGGATTGTCTCACTGACAATCCCAACCGCACGTTTGGCGACGTGCGCCAGTGCTTCACCAAAACCAAGTGTAAAATAGGCACTCAGGGTAGCGTAAGCCATATGTTTGACCACAGTGCTATTCTGGTATTTAAAGGGGACGAAGAGGAGGCACTGGAAGCATTGATGATGGCTGATGTCGATGTGACCGACATCGAAAACGAAGACGGTAACATCACCGTTTTCGCGCCCCACACCGATTATTTTAAAGCAAAACAAGCCCTCGCTGATGCTTTCGAGTCGATCGATTTTGAAGTAGACGAAATTCAGTTTATACCACAAAATACAGCTCCTCTCAGCGAAGAGGAACTCACTGTCTTTGATACGTTCATGAATATGCTTAACGATCTCGACGATGTACAAAATGTGTATCACAGCGCCGAACTCTAAATATTTTGACCATCATCAGCACCAGAGCGCGCAGGAAGTGCGCTCGTTCAACTCTTTCGTTATGTAGTCGCCGCAAACATTATCATTAGTTAATACGTGTAGACATAGAAATTCGGGATGTTTATTCTCTGAACCCTATAATAAAAAAATGGGGTATTTCGTGAGCGACACAACACCGCCAAACTCTTTACCACTGTCACACACAAACGACGCAGCGACACCCAAATCAACGGTTGTTGATTTGGGTCGGGAAATTCCAAATTCGCATGTCTCAAGTGCATTTTCCGGCACAGTTCCCGCCCGAATAAAGGGAGCTTACGCATTTGGTGCCAGCGCTGAAACCATCTTTTTTGTCGCGTTTAGCTCTTTCAATTTCTTCTTTTACACCAACCTACTGGGCCTGTCTGGAACTCTCGCTGGTTTGGCAATAACACTCAGTCTCATATTAGATGCCATCAGCGACCCGCTAGTCGGCGCGATCTCAGATCGCTGGCGCTCCAAACTGGGTCGACGGCATCCGTTTATGTATGCTGCGCCAATACCCGTCATGCTTAGCCTCTATTTTCTGTACGCGCCACCCGAAGGATTAGGACAGCTGGGACTGTTTATATGGCTCACGGGTTCGGTCATTGTGATGCAGACCAGTTTTACTCTATTCCACGTACCGCACTTGGCGTTAGGAGCGGAACTATCGAGCGATTTTTATGAGCGAACGCGAGTAATGGGTCTAAATACCCTGTTAGCGGCCTTAGGCGCCTCTTTCATATTCTTTATCGCAATGTCATTCTTTTTTGAAACAACTCCCACCTTCAGCAACGGACTGATGAATACCAGCGCTTATCCGCTATTCGCCGCCACCGCTGCGGTTTTGGGTGGTACGATCATGTTCGCCTCAGCCTTTTTTACCCGTAAGCTAATCACTAAACTGCCGCAACCTTCCGCCGATTTGAAACCCTTTAGTCTATCCGAGTTTTTCGACGATATAAAAGCGGTGTGGTCGAATCGCAATTACCGGACCTTGTTGATAGGCTTTCTCTTGTTAAGCGCAACGACGGGCACGCGAGAAACCATTAGTATGCACATGAATACCTACTTCTGGGAGTTAACCACTGAGCAAATTCGTTTTTTCGCACTGGCGTTGTTAATAGGCCCCTTCATAGGTTTCTTTATCACGACCGCACTGCATCGAAGGTATGACAAAAAACCAACTATCATCGGCGCGTTAATCACGATGTGGGCACTCGCAATCACGCCTGTTAGTTGCCGTATTCTCGGCATTTTTCCAGACAATCATACTCCCCTGCTCTTTTACGTCTTATTCCTTTCTTTTATAGTATTTTGTATTTTCGGCACGGTATTCATGATTAGTTCTCTTTCTGCATTAGCAGATATCGCTGACGAGCACGAGCTAAATACGCATAGAAGGCAGGAGGGCATTTTTTTTGCCGCCAGATCTTTTTTTGCTAAAGCCTCACAGGGCGTGGGCCACCTTATTGCAGGTGTAGCGTTGGACCTTATCGATTTTCCCGTGGGAGCTGAACCCGGAACAGTTGCTGCCGAGAAGGTTTTCTCGCTTGGATTGATCGATGGTCCGCTGGCAGCACTACCGATCACGTTTTCGATCCTTTTTTTCTGGCGGTATCGTCTCACCCGTGCACGACAAGAAGAAATTCAATCAACACTACGCAACAGATATTTAACCGATGCAGAAAAACGAGAAAAAGCTGAAATGAGCACGGATGCGGAAGCGACTCTAACGACCTAACAGCTTAAGGACGAAACTGCTCCATTAATAAAATATCAACAACCACCAAAAAGACAAACATTTCAGGCTGGACTTTAACCGGATTGGATTATAACCTCTTGTACAAAGTTATTGTGCGCTCTGTGCGCTCCACTAAAGGGTAAGAGCAAAGACAAGAGTATGAGCACAGGCAAGAACAAGGGCTAAACCTATGACGGTCATCACGTGTATTGAGGATTTACACCAGCTATATGTTCAACGAGTTCCACGCATGTTCGCAGACTATACCGATTCAGGTTCCTGGACCGAAATCACTTACCGCGAAAATAGTACAGCCTTCGAGAAGATAAAACTGCGCCAACGCGTTTTGGTCGATATGTCCGGCCGGTCCCTAAATTCAAAAATGTTAGGCCAAGACGTCGCTATGCCCGTTGCGTTAGCGCCAGTGGGATCAACGGGCATGCAACATGCCGACGGAGAAATACTGGCTGCCCGTGCCGCCGAAAAATTTGCTGTTCCCTATTGCCTGTCGACCATGAGTGTTTGCTCTATCGAAGATGTCGCAGACAACACCGAAAAACCTTTTTGGTTTCAGTTATATGTCATGCGTGACAGAAAATTTATGGAAAGACTCATAGATCGCGCTAAAGCAGCTAATTGCTCTGCGTTAGTGTTAACCGTCGATTTACAAATTGTGGGTCAACGCCATAAAGACTTAAAAAACGGGTTATCAACACCACCAAAACCCACCATTAAAAGCCTCTTGAATATTGCCACCAAGCCGCGCTGGGCCTTCGGTATGCTCGGTACCAAGCGCAGAACTTTCGGCAACATTGTCGGTCACATTGATAGCGTGGAAAATGTCATTGAATTGTCAAAATGGATAGACACACAATTTGATCAGACGCTGAGCTGGGACGATGTCAAATGGATTAAAGAAAGATGGGGAGGAAAGCTCATCATTAAAGGCCTCATGGACCCGGAAGATGCGAGGCTCGCGGTAAAGAGTGGAGCAGACGCATTAATCGTGTCCAACCATGGCGGCAGACAACTGGACGGTGCGCCCGCTTCCATCCACGCTTTACCGGCTATTATTGATGCTGTGGGAACTGACATAGAAGTTTGGATGGATGGCGGTATTCGCACGGGGCAAGACATCATCAAAGCGCTCGCATTGGGAGCAAAAGGAACAATGGTCGGACGCGCCTACATCTACGGATTGGGCGCAATGGGAGAAGCGGGAGTCAGAAAGAGCCTAAGTATTTTGAGGGATGAACTCGACTTAACCATGGCGTTCTGTGGTTTGAGGGACATCAATAATGTTGATCAAAAAATCCTCTGGAAAAGGTGAAAATCGCGAGAAGTTTAGTGGGTGAACAACGCGTGTTGAGGACAGGGTAGAGCCAACCTCAGCCGCTCTGGATTAACTTTTTTCTCGTCGCTATCTTGATAAAGATCAAGCATTATTAGAGACGACGGTCTATACTGAAAGTGTTTATTGAAATCACAGTGAGGTAAGTCATTTATGCAAATTAACATTACCGGGCACCATTTAGACATCACCGAAAGCATACGCGAAGCAGTCAACAATAAACTGGGTAAAATGCAACAACACTTCCCCAACATTTCATCTTTAAACGTCATTCTCACAGTAGAAAAGAAGCAGCAAATCGCCGAGGTACGCACTCATTTTTTAGGTCAGGATTTCACAGCTAAAGCTTCTGCCGATGATCTATACAAAGCTATTGGCGATATGGCAAGTAAATTGACCGGCCTTATGCAGAGAAAAAAGGAAAAAGTAAAATCACACTCTCATCAACGCCCCGACCAACTTGAAGATAGTGCGGAAGGCGAAGACCTGAGCGAATCAGAAGAAGCTTTTATATAGCACCCTTCTAACGGTTCATCCCAATGGACCTAAAATGTACCGGCGCTAGGCGGCGCCGGAATTGAGGTGACCACTGGGGCGCTGGCGCTGCTGTTATTAGCACGAATAGCAAGCCATTGATAGAAAACCACCAATAGCAAACCACTGTTAAAGCCACAACTTATTCGACACTACTAGAATAGAATAATTTCTACTGGATAGTTTCGCCAGGTAATTTTTTCTAAGAAAATTACAAAAATTAAGATCTAACTTCAATTGTACAAACAAGTTCATTTTCCAATCCGTTGTGAATGAAGACACTTTTCCTTAAGCCACAATAAACACCGCCTTAAGTTATCGTTAGATAAACATACAAGATCATGTCAAAGCTCCTTGTGTTCGAGACATTCAAACGCGAAGCAAACACCGATAGGATATTTTAGATGGCTTACGGCGGACTTTGGCCTACTATGCGTCAAAAGATATGGGATTGTCTAGCAAGGATATTACCGCAGGTAGTGATACTCGCTGAAATCGACTTCGATTTGCATATATCAAAAAAATCGATACACATTCATTTAATTAACGCATGAGCGAAGCCTTGATTCAGATGAAAAAGGTAGTAGCTTTGGATCAGATTTTTCGCAGTGACGGCTGTCTAGCCTGTGAATTGAAGCAGTAAAGGCTCACATTCTGATTCATTGTGTTAGCTGGACAATAATGCCATTTGGAATATGCTTCAGAACGCTGAATATCCGCGCTCTGAATAAGCCAATGTCACACTCATTTCATTATCGCCAGAGTTTTCAACGGTCGCCATGGCCTTGTACTTACCACCTGTAAATTCAATTCCCACTAACAACTTTCAATAAACGTTAAGCCCTCTCAAATAGAGCAGCGATACCCTGGCCACCACCAATACACATGGTTTCAAGGGCGTACTTGCCTTTCCTGCGCTCTAGTTCGTGCAACATCGACGCCAGAATTCTACCGCCAGTAGCACCAATAGGATGACCCAAAGAAATTCCGGAACCGTTAACATTAAGCTTACCGCTTTCATGCCAATCCCAGCCCTTTAATACGGACAGCACCTGACAGGCAAAGGCTTCATTGAGTTCAACCAAGTCAATATCTTGCCATGCAACTCCGGTCCGGTGCAGCAGTTTTTCCACCGCTGGCACGGGACCAATACCCATTGTGGCGGGGTGACAACCCGCGGCGGCCCAACCGACTAAATAACCCATGGGCTCAAGATTCAGCTCTTCCAACTTATCTTCGGCAACAACCAAACAGGCTGCGGCGGCATCGTTTTGTTGAGAGGCATTACCGGCAGTCACAATTCCACCCGGGGTGAGCGCTCTGAGCCGTCCCATAGAGTCCATCGAGGCGTCGGCACGAAAACCTTCGTCACGATCAAAAACTAAGGGGTCGCCTTTTCGTTGAGGAACAGAAATGGGCACCAGCTCATCATTAAATTTACCCTCGTCCCACGCAGCTGCCGCCCGTTGATGCGATGATACCGCGTATTCATCTGCTGCTTCTCGACTGATGTTGTATTCAGTTGCCAGATTTTCAGCGGTTTCAATCATACCGGAAATTTTTCCAAAACGAGCTTCTGGCTGAGACCGAACGCGGCCCCGCTCTAGCCGGTCATGTAAAGTAACAGATCCCATCCGAGCGCCACCGCGCATATTGGTGGTGTAGTATTCAACATTGCTCATACTTTCTGCACCACCGGCAATAACCACGTCGGCCACGCCCGTTTGCACCATCATTGCCGCATTGGCAACTGCCTGTAAGCCACTGCCACACCGGCGATCTACCTGCGTACCCGACACATGTAGAGGAAGGTCAGCCGCCAACGCTGCCCAACGTCCGATACAAGGCGCTTCACCGCTGGGATAACCTTGCGCAAAGATGACTTCTTCGATCCTGTCGGGATCAACACCGGAACGTGACACTAATTCTTTTACGACTATCGCCGCCAGATCCTCTGCCTGTAGGGATTGCAAGCTGCCCAGATATTTTCCTACGGGAGTTCTCAAGGGTTTTACAATTGCTGCTCTTCTCATAATCGCGTTCTCGTCACAGTTTTCTGAATAGTATGTTTAAGGATATTGACGAAATTGTAACACCGCTTTACGAGTATGGGCAGCACTAAGCCGCCTATACCAATCACACTTCAGCCCGTACCTAGCAGCGGAACAACTGCCACCAACAATGTTTAGATTGGTGCTGGACGAATGAGGGCGTAAACTATCCAATCAGGCTCAGGTATAGGAAAAATTGTGAAACCATGCAACCAATGCGGCAAATGTTGCATTAACTATAGTGATGGCGGACTTGATGCTACTACTGAAGAAATTGAGTGGTGGGAGGTACACCGTCCTGAAATATATCGCTATGTGTCCAATGGCAAAATATGGATAAATCCGGAAACAGATAAACAACTCTCCCGCTGCCCCTGGTTACAGCAAAACTCGACAGACGGAAAATACACCTGCGACATTTACTACGACAGGCCCGACGATTGCAAACACTATCCGGTAACAATCGCACAAATGATCGAGGACGATTGTGAAATGATTGAAATTAAAGATCTCTCGAATAGCAAAGATGCTCAAACCCGGCTCGATAAACTCATGATCGATAGTCGCCCTTCTGTTAAGTGAAAACCGTATAATCCAATATTTCTACTTCATTTTTTACAGCGTATCTGCCCTATGAGTGCCGAACCGTCCGTTTTTCCTAGCAATGGATGAGATTTAGAACGGACGAGACTTAGATTGTATCAAAGAGATTATTTGATGAACGATGCGGTCACTCGTTCGATGTTTAACCTCGAGCTATTAAGAACATCTTCTGATTAGAATCAAATCACCAACACCATCCGTCCGAACCCCAGTATTAGCTCACGACTTCTCGATTGTTCACCCTGTCATCCAAATATCGAAGTCATGCTATTAGTTTGCAAACTTCTTGTTCTACTGTGATTTTAAGCCCGATAAACAATGCTATTTCTGCGCCCCCCAGATTGGTCGCAACAAGCGTTGCGAACATGGGTTGCAACCCATGTTGCATAATTGTTCCCATCATTGCTCCTCTCATTATGTCCACCCCTAAAACACCAGCGCCTTCCCCAACTCTGAATTTCCCTACTGACTACTATCAACATGATGTTGACAATAATTCAACACGAGGGGCGTTTATCAACACCGTGTTTTTCAGGATACTACTCACATCAACAACGCAGCAACACGATGAAGGTGATTGAAACCTTCCAGAGAGAATGAAATGGACAATATCGAAATATATACGAGACCGGGATGCGGCTATTGCACTCATACAAAACGGTTATTGAAAAGCAAAGGCTTGGCTTTTACTGAGTATGACGTTTACCAACATCCTGCCCGCTTGAATGAGATGCGCAGCCGCACCGAGGGGCGTACCTATCCCCAGATTTTCATAAAGTCACGCTCAATTGGCGGCTTTGAAGAATTGCTTAAACTCGAACAACTTAAACGATTACCAAAACCGGCAACATTAAATTCTTAAACAAACTTAACAAAAATATCAACTACCACCTTAACGAAAATTTAACTACAAACCTTTGGAGTAATTACGATGTCTACAATTAAACTATACCGTCACGCACTTTCAGGCCACTCACACCGAGTAGAAGTATTTCTATCGATTCTGGGTCTGGAAACAGACATCATCGATGTCGATCTAGCTAATGGCGCCCATAAACAAGCCGACTTTTTACAGAAAAATAGTTTCGGTCAAGTGCCGGCAATTGATGACGGTGAAATAACCCTTTCTGACTCTAACGCCATTCTCGTTTACCTTGCTCAAACCTACGACACTGACGGCACATGGCTACCAAAAAACCCCGTCGATGCCGCCAACGTTCAACGCTTTCTTTCAGTGGCAGCTGGCAAGCTCGCTTACGGACCCGCGGTCGCACGGCTGGTCAACGTATTTGGTGCCGGGCTCGATAAAGAGGCAGCAATTGCAGCCTCGGAGGCACTCTTCTTACAATTAGACAGTCATTTAGAAGGGCGCGATTGGTTAGTCAGTAGCTTACCAACCATTGCTGACGTTGCTAATTATGCGTACATCGCCCACGCACCAGAAGGAGAGATTTCGCTAGAGGCATACCCCAATATTAAGCAATGGCTGGCACGTTTTGAAAATCTAACCGGATTTGTGCCTATGCAATTGAGTGCCGTTGGCCTCAACGCCTAATTTTTATTGAACTCATGGCTAACAAACATCCCACAAAATGTTCGTTAGCCGTTCTTTTTTACAAATGCGCTTCCACTTCGCTTAGTAAAGACATTGCAAACAAGCAGACCGGATTAACGCTGTGGGTTTACTGTGTGATGCGCCGCATGAAAATCATTGATGCGTGTCTCATTGACAGGGCATATATTAATAGGATTTGTATCGATAGGACGGGTGTTGATAGGACTTGTATTGAAAACACGCTTAAAAAACTGGCACTTGGTTTAGCGACCAAGACGAGAAAAAACGACTCAGGGCAACACAATGAAACAAGTGATGATGTTATTAGCAAATGGGGTTGAACCCCTTGAAATGGCGGCTTTTACCGACGTTTTAGGCTGGGCTTCGTTAATAGGAACCGAAGAGATACAACTTATCGACGTGGGCTTACGCCCTCTAATAGAAACAACATTTGGCTTAAAAATAACGCCCAACTATTTACTTAACGAGGTCAATCTAAACAGCTTTGACGCTCTGGCTATCCCCGGGGGATTTGAACCGGGTGGATTTTATAATGAAGCGCTCAGCCCGGAATTTCTAGCTGTTATTCAGCATTTTTCAGCGGCTAACAAAATCATAGCGAGCGTCTGTGTCGCTTCGATCCCGGTCGCTGAAGCCGGTGCTCTAAGAGGTAAAAAAGCCACCACCTATCATCAAATTGGCGGGAAACGAAAGCGGCAATTAATCGCCAACGGTGCTATATTCGTTGACGAGCCCATCGTTGAAGATGGCAGTTTTATCAGTTCTACGGGACCGGGAACGGCCATTGAAGTTGCCTTAACTTTAGTAGAAAAACTGACCGACAAGAACAATGCAACAGACCTGAGAACACGAATGAGAATACCAACACCCAGTCAACAGTGGTATCAAACGCCCCAGGTGGAATAATTCTAGATTCGAACAATGAACCTTCTCTCAATAGCCATTACGAACAAGAAAGGCACAAACATGGACCATTCAGTGGACGATATCTCCGACGCAAACAGCTCTCCGTTTCATCAGGGAGAGCACGAGGCTCAAAACCGAATGGGAGTCCGAGATCAAATGGAGCGCTTTGGCAGTCGAGTGATTCGAGAGTTCATGCCCGACCAGCATCGTGATTTTTACCGACAATTACCCTTTGTTTTTGTTGGCCATGCGGACAAAAGAGGCTGGCCCTGGGCATCAATACTATTCAATACGCCGGGCTTCATGACGTCGGAAAATGAAAAGACCCTTAGCATAAAGTCAAAACCTGTTGAAGGTGACCCGCTGGGAGAATCCTTGGAAAACGGCGCTCGACTGGGTTTGTTAGGTATCGAGCTCACGTCGCGCCGTCGCAATCGACTAGCAGCACATGTCATAGACAACACCGATGAACAGCTGCGGCTCGAAATCGACCAAGCCTTTGGGAACTGTCCGCAGTACATTCAGAAGCGCGAGATCGAAGTAGTCGACGCATCAACTATGCTCCCCTCCCAGGTACAAGAATTTCAAACCTTTGACGCACGCAGTAAAGCCTTGATATCCAATAGCGATACCTTTTTTGTTGCCAGTTACGTACAAGGCTTGAATAACAGTAGCGAAATCAGTGAAGGCGCTGATGTATCCCATCGCGGCGGGCGGCCCGGCTTTGTCCGTATCGACAACGACAACACGCTGACAATTCCTGACTATCTGGGTAACTTCCACTTCAACACCTTCGGAAATTTCATCGAAAATCCCAAGGCCGGATTACTATTTATCGATTTCGAAAACGGCCACTTGCTGACGCTCACGGGAACTGTCGAAATTTTATGGGACAGCCCAGACACAAAGTTTTTTGAAGGCGCTGAACGCCTGTGGAAATTTCGCTTGGATCACGGTCGTTTTCTCGCGCATGCCTTGCCTTTGCGCTGGAAACTCGATGAGTTCTCGCCAAATAGCCTCATGACCGGAACCTGGGAAAAGGCTGAGAAACTACAGCAGGCTGAGACCCAAAAAAATCAATGGCTCCCTTATACCGTCACAAATGTAATCAAGGAAAGTGAGGTGATCAGCTCGTTCTACCTCGAGGCTCACGGACACCAACCTGCGAAATTTGTACCGGGACAATTTTTGACGGTAAAAGCACCGATAAATGGGCGTGACCACATTCGCACCTACACCTTATCGAGTGCTCCAGCCGATGCACACTATCGCATTAGCGTGAAGCGTGAAACCAGCCCCGACACCGATATACCGGCAGGCCTATTTTCAAACCATCTTCATGGAAACGTACAGATTGGTGATATTCTATACGCAAAAGCACCTTGCGGGGCCTTTACCTTCGATGCTGTAGAAACGCGACCTGCCGTGTTACTTGCCGGCGGCGTAGGGATTACGCCAATGGTTTCCATGGCCAAACATGCCTTAAACGAAACAACTCGCACCCGCTCAGGTCGCGAAATCACCTTCATCGGCGCTGCAAAAAATCATCAACAGCGGGCTTTTTTTGACGAACTAAATCAGCTGGCTGCTGCGTCAGAGGGGCAGATAAGAGCGTTTTGGTCACTCAGTGAAATTGAGCCGAATTTAAAACCCGGCCAGGATTTTCACAATAAGGGCAGAATTTCACCGCAGTTGTTAAAGGCGATTTTACCCCTGGATGACTATGATTTTTACCTTTGTGGGCCCACCGGATTTATGCAAAGTACCTACGACATCTTGCGGGCCTTAGGAGTCAGCGATTGCAGAGTCTATGCCGAGGAGTTCGGACCGGCTTCATTAAAAAGAGACGGCGACCTCGCTACGACAGAATTCACACCGTTACCCATCGCGACGGAAGCGATCATAGAATTCACCGACTCCAAAGTCGAACAGGCCTGGACCGACGCAGATGGCTCCCTCCTCGACTTCGCCGAATCTCATGGTTTCACGCCTGAGTTTGGTTGTAGAAGCGGACAATGTGGTGCCTGCAAGACGACGCTTGTTTCCGGCAAAGTGGCATACCAGACCGAACATTCTTCAGCAACCAACGACGACGAAGTGCTGCTATGTTGCGCTGTGCCTGCAGCCATTGAAGGTGAAGACGTGGTTAAACTTAAACTAAAACTTTAAAGGCTAACCCGACAGCCAACTGACGAAATATCATGTAGTTGTCGGGACCTCTATCGCTGGAACATTTCTCCATGAAACTTAAATTTTCCGTTCTCGCCATCAAACCAGCTTGATTGAAACTCAAATAAAGGTTCAAAATCTCTCGTACCGTTACTGCGCTGTTAATGTCAATCATTACAACAAAGCGCATCGTTCACGCCGCCATAATCCATGAAAAGAACGATCGCACGCAGCGAGAAAAGAAGCCGTTCAAATCGCTTTGTTTCTACCCAAGACATCTTTATAAATAGCGAAACCGTATTTTATTTTCAGCCGTATAACACAGAATTTTTAAACCCATTCCGTACATTATAGTTAAGACAGAGACCGCAAACGCGGGGCCGAAAGTTTGAGAAAAATCGTCGCCTGTTATATTTGTAGCCATAGAAATCCAACCGATCATACTTGTGAAAAACCCCATATAAATGGCCGATGTCCCTGTTACCTGTAAGAACTGACAGGCACTTTTGGCTTCTTTCTCGTCTATTTCAATTTGGTCGACAAACGCAAAGGCCAGACTATTTTTATAGGCAGTGAATGAGCTCGCAGCTATACCGAAAGCGATAGCTGGCGGTATCACAAGAAAAAGCGATGGCCAGTCAAGGTAATATTTCAAACCGCTACTAACCAACATTGCCATTAAAGTCACCGCGCCAAAAATTAGAATACTCACGATAAAGGCCATAAGCCCTCCTTTTTCATTCCAAAGATAAAGCAAAGCAGTACTAATACTTTGCTGCCAAAACCATTGATGAGCAGCCCACAAACTCCGGTCGGTTTGTATCAACTCATCAAATTCTTCAAATAAATCACCTATCACCTGCTCTCGAATTGCTGCGGGTAACACAAAGAGCAAAATGGAATACGCCAATTTGTGCGGTGAATGTGTGTTTCCTTCCTTCAATGACATACTGACTCCTACGCCATACTGCGAATCGCGATCCCGCTCCACATAATATCCATTGCCGAACGCGATCTTTTGAGTGCCGATTCGCCGCTAGCGGTAACCTTGAAATAACGCTTAGCTCTGCCTCCGCGCTCTGGAGTTGATTCACCCACATAAGATTCAACGAGTCCCTTTTTCTCTAATCGCTCTAAAGTGGCATACAGAGCACCAATCGAAACCTCCCTTTCAATCGACTCTTTGAGCAGCCTGCGCACCTTCGCGCCATAGGATTCTGCGCCTAACTTAATAAGAGCCAATAACAAAATGTGTTCAAACTCACCCAGGTATTTTTCTTTGTCTGTCACTGCACTTGCTCCGTCATATTTTTATTGCTGATGATACTGGCGGCTTATTTAATCTACAATATAGAGGATATAACTTAAATTACAAGTATTTATTCTACTTTGTAGACTAATTCTGCGTTTTCCCCGTAGCACCCATTCAATTTCTGATTTGCTCCATGACGATTGATGGACAATTACGGCACGCGCTTTCCAACAAGGCCTGCCAGCCCCACAAGCAATGGCACAAATCATGCAGTTCTCATTGCAACAGACATAACAACAGAGATATCGGCAAGCTGTTGCCGCAAGTCGCCAATTGACTGGAGCCAGGATGCAACAATTATCAGCAGCGCAATCATTGCAAGAACTAAAACATCAGTACCGTAAGCTGGTGGCGAAACATCACCCCGACCGCGGCGGAAACGTCATATTCATGCAAGCACTAAATGCAAAATATGCAATGCTGCAGGAGCGCTTCACGGATGACAAAAGCTGCGCGAACGACGAGAATTTTGCCGAAAACAGCGATTATTGCGGAGAGTTTTTAGGTTTAAAAACAGGAGAAAAAATCTATATTAATAGCACGGCCAGTGAAGTCTTGGAGGTCACGCAAACGGCTTTTCGGGTAGTCGCTCAGGGACGAAACCGCCAGGCATGGTTTGATTTACAAACCGGTATTGGCCTATACAACAGAAAATTAAGAGCTGGCTTTGAACCTGTTACAAGACCCCGAGAGTTCAGACATTAACCACGACCTAATGACAGGCTTCGATAGTTGTCATGTAGAACGCTTAATCTACCATTCTGTCTTAGTTTCCCGTTAACTATGGACGATAGGTAAACGCCCGCGGCCCTACTAACACATCCAGTTGTGGTTGAATTAATTCAATCCAATCACACAAATAAGGACGAGTTTCTCTCGGGTCGATCATATCATTTACAGCAAAAGATTCGGCTGATATATAGGGATTTTTACTTTTAGCAAACTGGTCTTCCATTTCCTTCCTAAACGCCTCAGGATCAGCCGCTTCAGCAATTTGCCTGCGAAATGCCACAGCGACGCCTCCTTCAATAGGTAACGCGCCAGAATCGACGCTCGGCCAGCTCAGCGTATACCCCTGGTCGCTAAAATGTGCGGTAGCGGCAACGCCATAACACTTGCGCACCATAATTGATGCCCAAGGAACTTCCGCTTGCACCGCGGCCAACACTGTCGACATTCCGTATAGAATGGTCGCCTGAGCTTCCGCTTCTGGTCCAATCATGAAACCCGGTTCATCAACAAGATTAATAATCGGCAAATGAAAGGTCTCACATATCTCAATAAAGCGACGAACCTTTTGGGAGCCGTCGGCAGTCATAGCTCCGGCAAAAAAGCGACAATCATTTCCCGTCACGCCGACACTCTGACCATTAATACGCGCAAGACCTGTTATCTGACCCAGGCCATACTGAGATGATATTTCAAAAAAAGAACCCTTATCGACGATGCTATTAATGACATTATGCATATCAAAAGTTTGAGTCCGATCACGAGGAATAGCGGACAAAAGACTTTCGTCCTTCCGATCAATTGGATCTGAACAGGCACTTCTCGGAGCTCGCTCCCAAACGCTCTGTGGCATATAACTCAAAAACCGGCGCAGTTGATAAAACGCATCGTATTCGTCGATAGCCAGATTGTTGACAACGCCATTTTTCAAATGAACTTGCGCTCCGCCCAACTCTTCTTTTGTAATAGGACGACCCAAAGCTCGTTCAACGACTGATGGTCCAGCGATAAGAACCTGCGCAGTCTTTTCGGTCATAACCGAAAAGTGCGATGCCACCAAGCGAGCCGCTGGAAACCCTGCAACCGGACCCAGTGCGGCGGAGGCAACAGGTACTGAGCCCAACGCCTCGCCAAAAATCTTCATCCGATTTCGCTCGAACACAGGGCTTCCTACGGTGCGAGGTTGCTTTGGGTCCGGGGGACTACCTCCGACACTTCCACCTCCGCCCTCGAGAAATCGTACAATCGGAATTTTGTGTTGAACCGCCAAGTGTTCAGCATACACACTACGGCGTAAACCAGCGCCATTAGGCGACCCACCCTTTAGCGTAAAGTCTTCGCCGCCAACGGCTGTTAAACGATTATTAACTCGCCCAACCCCCAATACGTAATTTGCCGGAGAAAAAGATTCCACTTTAAGATCGTCATCTAAAACGGCGCCACCGGCAATTCTGCCCGACTCTTTAAATGACCCTTGGTCGAGAAAATTATCGATGCGTTCACGGATGGTTAGCTTGCCTCGTTCGTGATGGCGTTGAATAGACTCTTCACCGCCCTGCTGCAAAGCCAGCTCTCTACGACGATTTAACTCTTTTACTTCCTCCAACCAACTCATCTATTCAGCACTCCTCGACAAACCTCATTAATCGCTCAATCAACATTAAGCTTCCAGCCGATCAAACTTCTTATTAAATCTCTTACGAAACGTCTTAACAATCTTAGAAACGATCAAACACCTCTCTTTGGGCCCGTTACCGACCATTGAATTGGCGCTGCAATATTACGTTTCAAATTCTATCAAGGGACTTCCGGATTCAACCAATTCATTTTCTTCAACATAAATTGCTTTAATTTTTCCATCTCGGGAAGCGGCCAAATGAGTCTCCATTTTCATCGACTCTAAGAGTAATAACTCCTGCCCAATAAGCACCTCATCACCCACCTTAGAATGAATGGCAACAATCTTGGCAGGCATTGGAGCAATAACGACATCGACTGAAGCTCCTGCCTGTTTAACCGAATCAGCCGTATCGAAGGAGAACGATAGAGATCCAAGCGTATCGCAGTGCACGTAGATGCGCTCACCGTCATTCGTCAACAGTCCGACCACTCGTACTCGGCGGTTAGCAATCTCTATGTCCATCGAGATAAGAGCAGGATCGGCTAAACCTTCACTTGAAAACACATGGCTATCGTAAGCCTGACCCTCAATGGTAACCGTTTGGACCACGGTATTTTCTCGCTGGCTTACGACTTCTAGATTAAACACCGCACCGCTGACTTGCCATTTTTGCGGGTAGTGTTTAAGACCCGGCCACACAAATTGATTTTCTTTCTCATTGAGAATCGCCATAGCGGCACATAATAAATAGTTGCGGCTGCGGTCATCAATGGCAACGCTCCACTCTGACTTATAACGTGCAACAGAACTGGTATCGACCTCACCTTGTCGCCACGCGCTGGAGGCGGCGATATTACGTAGGTAATTAAGATTGGTCTCAACACCAAGTAAGGCTGTCTGACTAAGAGCCGTTTGCAGATTTCGATTTGCCTCGCTAAAATCTTGTCCGTAGCTGACTACTTTGGCTAGCAGTGAATCATAGTACACGCTGATACGACTTCCCGAACGAATACCGGTATCACAACGCTGCGTTTCGGGCGCTCGCCAGAAGCTAACATAGCCGCTTGCTGGCATAAAATCCAACTCGGGGCTTTCGGCACAAACACGGCATTCAATCGCGTGCCCGATCTGCGAAATATCACCTTGTGCTAAGCTAAGGACTTCCCCCTCCGCAATCCTGATTTGCCACTGCACGATATCCACACCTGTCACGGCCTCTGTAACACCATGTTCAACCTGCAGACGAGTATTCATTTCAAGAAAATAGAACTGATTGTCTTCATCCAATAAAAACTCTACGGTGCCAGCCCCGCAATAATTGATATGTTTCGTCAAGGTAAGAGCCGCATCGCACAAGAGTTGTTTTACTTCTGCGGGTAAATTACGTGCGGGGGATTCTTCGATGATTTTCTGACGCCGGCGTTGAATCGAGCAATCTCTCTCGTGCAAATGCACACAATGCCCGTGATTATCCGCCAATACCTGTACTTCAATGTGACGCGCTCCGCCGAGATATTTTTCCACTATAATTTTGTCATCACCAAAGGCCTGTAACGACTCGCGACAAACGGCGCCGTAGTCAGACTCCAGCGCACCGGACTCTGCTACAACCCGCATCCCCAAACCGCCGCCGCCGGCCGCCGCTTTAAGCAATAACGGGTAACCTATGGATTCACATTCACTCGAGAATTGTGTGCCGAACTTGCCGACAACATTAAGACCGGGAATAGTCGGAATCAAAAGGGAATCGGCCAATTCTCGTGCCGTATCTTTAGCCGCAACAGCTCGCATGCTTTCAGCACTCGGGCCGATAAACACAATGTCATTTTGCTCACATGCTTCTGCAAATCCCGGGTTTTCAGCAAGAAAACCGTAACCCGGGTGAATCGCCTGCGCGCCTAATTCTTTGGCAACGCCAATAATTTTATCAATATTCAAATAGGAACTTGCCGCCTCGGGTTCGCCAATGCAAACAGCCTCATCGGCTAGCTCAACATGCAAGCTATGCTGATCCGCCGTTGAATATACAGCGACAGACATAATGTGAAGCTCCCGGCACGCCCTGATAACTCGAACAGCGATTTCACCGCGATTAGCGACCAATATTTTGTTAAATCTTTGAATAGACACAGCCATACTTTCCTTGCACTTTAAGTTGTCTTAAAATGGCTCTAAGCCTAACAAAGAATGTTGACTCGAAACAACAGCTAATCGACATCCGATTTTTCTGGAAGATTAATGATCCTGGAAAAAAGAGCACTATATCTTTTCGACATAAATTATTAGTTAGTGCCCGCCTAAAAATACCGATTTGAAATTTGTGTTTCTTTTGTAAGTCGCGTTTTTACCCCGATCATCCAGACATTATCCATCACGCTTTTCATGTCGGGCATTAACACCACAGTAATCCCGACCTGCAGGAAACGAGCGGTTTCTGGACGCGCGTTAGTTAGACGGTTCTAATCTAACAATGACTCCATTACTTTCATCTGCAAGGTAGATATATCCATCGGGACCTTGACGAACATCCCTGATTCGACCCAAGCCTTTCACCAATGTTTCTTCGCCCTCCACTGTCTTGGCGTCGGCGCTCAATGATATCCGTGCTAGCTGCTGACCTTTTAAGCCACCGACAAAGATATTACCTATCCAGTTGGGAAACTTGTTGCCGCTGTAAATCATCAGGCCTGACGTTGCGATAGACGGCACCCAATAATGGAGCGGAGACTCCATATCAGCGAGAGTCTGAGTACCGTGTATAGGCTCTCCCGCTCCGTAATTCACACCATAACCTACCACTGGCCACCCGTAGTTGAGGCCGGCTTGAACTATATTAATTTCATCGCCCCCTTGTGGGCCGTGTTCTCCCTCCCATAGATCACCGGTAACCGGGTGA
>CAJVZD010000035.1 GCA_913019905.1 uncultured Cellvibrionales bacterium | reverse complement strand
AACCAGAAGCCCCAGGGATTCTCCACCCTGGAAGAAGCCTCCGAGGCCATCGCGACATACAACCCCCATCGGCCTCGCTCTCGAGATCTCGAAGGTCTCAAAAAAAACCTTCGTCTCAAGGAAGACGGTCGCTACCGATGGCACTGGGATCCGGCTTTCGTCACGCACTCTAATGCGGCCCGGGAATCGAGCAGTAATACAGAAGAACCTCGAAATCTCGACAAGGTCGCTGAAGGCGTCAAACTACCGACTCACCTTATCCGTGGGCGCCTAAGTCAATTAGTGAGTGAAGATGCCGCCAGGCATTTTCTCGAAGTCGTGCCACAAGCGCACTACACCGATATTTCTGACGCGGGACACATGATTGCCGGTGACAAAAATGACGCGTTTACGGACGCTGTTGTCTCGTTCATTGCGTCTGCGTAAGTGCCAACATATATTTACAGCGATGCGGACCTCCAAATTGCTGACAAACCGTATTTGAAGCGTAATGATTAACCTAGGGTCTGGCCTCAACAACCGAGACAATTTTTCTTATGTAATCTGACAATACACTGTGTCCAGTAGTACTGGATATTTCGAATGCAGTCCCTTATTCTTCTAAAAAAATAATGAATGGAATAAAACAATGACAATAAAAGCCTATGACTGGATTGCCGGACACGCAAACCAGACGCCCAATGCACCAGCCATTGAAGATCTATACAGTAAAAGAACCTTTACCTACGCGCAAATGAGCGAGCGCGTTGGCCGGCTGGCGGACCATTTGGGAACGAATTGCAACATCGAAAAAGGCGACCGTGTCGCCATTATATCGTACAACAATCCGGAAATGCTGGAACTTCAATTTGCCTGTCAGCGCCTGGGAGCCATCTTCGTACCGCTAAATTTCCGGTTAACTATTCCCGAACTTGAATACATCGCGGGCGACTGTGGAGCGAAAGCGGTCTTGGCCGATGTGGAATTTGAAAAAACCGCACGCGCCGTCGCCAATACTATCGGCACAGAACACGTTATTATCACTAACTCGGACGGCACTGACTCCGAATACGAAACTGCCTTAGCAGCGGCCACCCCCTTTTACACATGCGCAGAACTTACTCTCGACGACTGTGCCACCATCATGTACACATCGGGAACAACCGGCCATCCCAAGGGTGCGGTCATTACTTATTCGATGGCGCTTTTTAATGCGATCAACTATGTGGGTATCAAACTCTCTCCCGATTCTGTGCAGTTTACCTTCATGCCCTTGTTCCACACCGGAGGACTTAACGTTTTTACCCTGCCGGTTCTTCATGCTGGAGGCAAGGTCATTCTTACCAGAGCCTTCGATGCCGGTGAAGTATTAGGCGTCATTAACGACGCGCGCTATGGGGTAACACACTTTCTCGGTGTTCCTGCCATGTTGCTCTTTATGTCCCAGCATGCTGATTTTAACAAAACCGATTTCAGTCGATTGGTTGCCGCTTTTGTCGGCGGCGCACCGGTTCCCGTTCCGGTATTGAAAGCATGGCTCAACGTAGGGGCCAACATTCAACAGGGTTTTGGCATGACCGAAACCGGTCCCTCGTGCCTTGCACTCATGGCAGGTGATGCTGAAAGGAAAATCGGTTCGACTGGAAAACCAGTGATGCATGTTGAGGTAAAAATCGTCGACGATGACGGAGAGGAAGTCCCTACGGGTGAGGTAGGAGAACTTTGGGCAAAGGGCCCGACAATTATAAAAAGCTATTGGAATAAACCCGAAGCAAACAAATCTAACTTTACAGACGGTTGGTTACATACCGGTGATGCCGCAAGAGTTGACGAGGATGGTTTCTATTTTATCGTTGATCGGACAAAAGATATGTACATTTCCGGCGGCGAGAATGTCTATCCAGCCGAGGTAGAAAACATTCTTTACCAGATTGACGGCGTGATAGAAGCGGCCGTCATTGGTATTGAGGATACTAAGTGGGGAGAAACCGGGTGCGCCATCGTCGTGGCAGCCGAACAGGCTACATTGACCGAAGAATCAATCAAGGATTATTGTGCCGAACGCCTGGCAAAGTTTAAACTGCCAAAGTCAGTGATATTCACAGATATTATTCCGCGCAATGCAACAGGAAAAGTATTAAAGAATGTACTGCGAGACACCTATAGTAAAAACTGATGCGGCCCTTCGCTGCTGACAAGGTCCATTTCATAATACGGATAAATGACGTGAATATTTCTTCTCCGCAGTGCAAATTGGATGAACAGTCACCACCAGACAGATCTCGGAAAACTCGGCATACTATTTTCGGCCCCCAGTCATATTGTCCCGGCTTGCCGATCATTATCCTATGCTAGTAGCAACGGCCGGGCACGTTGACCACGGCAAAACAGCCTTAATCAAGGCTCTGACGAATATTGAAACCGATCGTCTAGCCGAGGAGAAAAAACGTGGCCTCAGTATCGAACTCGGTTTTGCTTACCACGCTTTAGGCTCCGCCGGCACAATCGGTTTTATCGATGTGCCCGGTCACGAAAAGTTTCTGCCTAATATGTTGTCGGGCGTCGCTGGCATCGATGTCGCGATATTGGTCATCGCAGCTGACGATGGCCCCATGGTACAGACTCTCGAACATCTATCTATCTTGCAGCTCTTGAATATCCAGGCGGGGCTGGTGGTTATTAGCAAAGCTGACAAGGTTGATGGTAATAGGCTTCGACAAGTACGTGCGGAGATAGACGAGCTCGTCAAAAATACCTTTTTATGTCACTGCCCGGTTTTTGTTGTGTCTTCCCATAATAAATCAGGGGTTGACCGACTCGCTGCTCACTTGGATAAATTCGCAGCAGCGCTACCCGAACCAGACCATCATCAGCAAAAGTTTAGACTGGCCATCGACCGGTGGTTTATCAAGGACGGGCATGGGCTGATAGTCACAGGCACAGTCTATTCCGGCTCAGTATCAGTCGGCGATAGGCTAATGCTTAGCAGCTCCGGATCGTCGTTACATGACAGTTCAACAGCGAAATCTGCAGGCGTTGTCACCCATTCACCGAACTCCGCAACAACAAACACAATCATCAGAATCAAAGGAATTCACGCCAATAACTTGGAGTCTGCCACAGCCATTGCCGGCCAACGCTGTGCGATCAATATTGGCGGGCGCGACATTCAAGCCTCAGCGTTAAAACGCGGTGACTGGCTACTTTCAAGCTCCGCGAGCCCGTCAAGCTATCGGATCGACGCACGCCTAACGATATTGCCTAGCGAACAAATTCCAATAAAACACTGGACACCCATTCATATTTACATCGGAGCAGCGCACACTATCGGTCGACTCGCAATGCTACCGACAGAGAACAGCATCGAGCCAGGTAGAAATGGCCTGGTCCGACTTGTCACCAACACTCCCGTTTATAGTGTCGCTGGTGATCACTTTGTTATTAGGGATCAGGCCGATCAAAGGACGATTGGTGGAGGTACAACAATTGACCCCTATGGCCCATTGAAAGGCCATACGAAAACTCAGCGCCTGCGGCAGTTACAGCTAATGGAAATTCCCGACCGAAGAAAATCTCTAGAATGTTTGCTCGCTGAAGCGCCCAATGGATTAAAGCTAAGACCGTTAACAGAAGCATGGAATCTCAGCACCGCTGAAGGGGAAAGAATAGTCAAATCAGTAAACGCCACGTTGTTGCCAGAAGTCGCATTTGATTCAATTCAATGGCAGGCCCTAACGACAAAAATCTGCGATTTCCTTACTTTCTGGTCGACTAAAAACATCGGACATCAAGGTATCTACCCGGAATATTTGTGGGGACAATTAGCCTTATCGATGGAGCTTACTACACTGATTGATGCGATAAACCGTCTGATTGGCGAAGGACTGCTGGCACGCACCGGCCATTTAATTCATCCACTGGATCACGAAGTTCAAGCGTCTGAGGCCGAACAGGCATTTTGGCATTTTGTTCGGCCTCTGCTTGAAGAGTCTGGCCCCTGCCCTCCCGTCGTTCATGATCTAGCGCTACGGCTCGACATGGACGACGAAACCCTGCGAGACAATCTGCAGCGAATGACACAGCTGGGTCGCCTGGTAAAAGTTGGCAGCAATCGATACTTTTCGGTCACTTCGCTAAACAATTTACAGCAACTGGTTTTTCGATTGGCCAGGAACAGCGAATCGGACAGCTTTAGTGCAGCTCAATTTCGCGACGAAAGTGGTATTGGAAGGCGTCCGTCGATTGATATCCTGGAGTTTTTTGATGCTAGCGGCATTACTCGCAGGCAGCATGACGTACGAGTCCTAATCAACCGCTCGGTTTCCATGTTTTCGTAAGATTATTTTTTGGCTCAATAAAACGCGAAAACAGCTTATGAATCCATAATTGCAAAGTCTTTATTATGCCGAGAATCATTTGTAAGGGGCGAAACTAAGGCGTCAGTTTACCGCAGGATTATTACTTGACCAGCCGCCGACTGACAGGTTTAATATCAATCCGTTCAAATAGTTACAAGGGGGAAGTAGTACTGTGCAGAAACTCGTGGCCGTCGTTAAAAGAAGTTGCCAAACCTGTCAATTAGTTACCCCCGTTCTGAGTCGACTTGAAAAAGAAGGCTTGCTGACCACCGTTTATTCACAAGATGACCCCTCTTTTCCCGAAGACGTCACCACCATTACCGACGACCGCGATTTGAAAATGTCATGGCAATCTAAGATCGAGATTGTACCGACCTTGATACGCCTGGATGGAGAAAGTGAAAAAGGTCGAGCCATTGGCTGGAATCGCAGTGAATGGGCCGAACTTTCCGGGGTCTGTGACTTGGGCGCTGATTTGCCCGCAAGCAGACCAGGTTGCGGTTCTATGTCCATTGACCCAGGCATGGAAGAGCGACTAACAATTCGATTTGATGGCGATGGCCTGGAATCCCGACGAATCGATTTAGGCATCGACGAAGATGAATTCGAAGCGATGTTCGAACGCGGTTGGTCTGACGGTTTACCATTGGTGCCACCAACCCCTGAACGGGTAACTCGAATGCTGGCGGGAACCTCACGGCTAGCCCATGAAATGATCGGGAAGGTACCGCCAGATTTGGTTGAATGCACCGTTGAAAAAGTCGCTGTAAACGCTGTCATGGCTGGCTGTAAACCCGAATACATGCCGGTTTTGCTCACCGCTGTCGAGGCGACGCTCACCCCAGAATTTTGCATGCACGGAGTCTTGGCCACCACCATGTTTTGCGCTCCGATTCTCATCGTTAGCGGTCCCGTGACTAAAAGCATCGGCATGAACTGGAGCGAAAATGCGCTGGGCCAGGGCAATCGGGCCAACGCTACCATCGGCCGTGCTTTACAACTCGTTATTCGCAATATTGGCGGAGGCCGCCCCGGGGAAATCGATCGTTCCGCACTGGGAAATCCTGGCAAATACACCTTTTGTTTCGCAGAAGATGAAACCGATGACTTTTGGCCTTCTTTAGCCCAAGATAAAGGCATAAACCTTGGAAAATCTGCCGTTACGGTATTTGCCGGAGAAGGCATTCAAGGTATCGTCGATCAAAAAGCCCGCACACCTGAAGCACTGACGGCTTCTTTTGCCGCTTCATTGCTAGCTGTGGGAAATATCAAATTGGCAATGGGTGGCGACGCGATTTTGGTCGTTTGCCCCGAGCACGTTAATGTTTTTCGTGAACACGGTTGGAATAAGGAACGCTTGCAGGAAGAATTGCATAGACGCTTAATCAGACCGGGAGACGATTTGATCGCGGGTGTTGCGGGTATCGACGAAGGTTTACCGGATTTCGTTAAAGGTAAAGAAATTCCAAAATTTAAGCCCGGTGGACTAATGATAGTTCGCGCGGGAGGCCAGGCCGGGAAATTCTCGGCCATACTCAGTGGGTGGGGTGCCAGCGGCAATGTCGGTTCCTCACCCGTGACAAGAGAGGTAAATTAAATGGTTGAAACAGTAATAAATGAGTCGGACAGGGCCGCTAAAAGAGTCCTAATGGACCCGACCGCAGAACGGATGGCAACAACCCGGGAACGAACCAGTCGTCCCGACAAACTGGAAGGTTTGCGGATTGGACTCTTGGATATTTCAAAACCCCGAGGCGATGTTTTCATGGCGCATTTGGGCAGGAGAATACGCGAGAGAGGTATGGAGGCCGTTGAATTTACCAAGCCTACCTTTACTCGCGTCGCTCCTCCTGAACTGGTGGCTCAAATGGTTGCCAATGTTGACGTCGTTATTGAAGGATTGGCTGATTGAGGCTCGTGCACGTCGTGTTGTATACATGACCTAACGAGTTTAGACGGCCGAGGAATCCCTGGTGTAGGAATAGCGTCCACTCCGTTTATAGAAGCAGCGGACATTCAATCCAAATCACTGGGCTTTCACCCGGAAATGATTTTTGTCGAGCACCCGATTCAGGATCGCAGCGACGAAGAACTGTACGAACTGGCAGATAAAGCCTTGGATGAAATTTTAAGTTGTTTGACAACTTAGGCTATAACTCAAGGATGAAAATCCAGAGCGCAAAGATGATTCGAAATCACCTTTGCGCGCCCTGGGTCCTAGCAGTTACCTATCGCCGGAGCCTTATTCACAAATAGAAAATAGTGTGCAGGCAGAAACTTTTTATTCCAAACCATTGTAGTTTAGTGATCTTTTTACTTCCCAGAACTTCTTTTTTTTTGCATGAAATATCTTACAACGCGCTAGCAACAACCACTATAAAGGTCACATGTCATGACTTACCGGGAACAACACCAGTCTTCTATTACCGACCCGGAGACATTCTGGGCGGAAAAAGCAACCGACATTGCCTGGTTTAACTCGCCAAAAACTATCTTAAGTAAAGATGAACACGGCGTTTCCCGATGGTTCGCCGACGGGCTGCTGAATACCGCTTATCTTGCGCTGGATTATCACGTGGATAACGGGAGAGCCGAACAAGCGGCATTGATCTACGATTCTCCCATTACTTCGACTGTTAAATCCTACACCTACCGGGAACTTCGCGACGAAGTAGCTATTGTGGCTGGTGCCATGAGGCGTCAGGGAGTCGGACTGGGTGATCGGGTATTAGTCTATATGCCAATGGTTGCAGAGGCAGCCATCACGATGCTGGCCTGTGCTCGTATTGGTGCCATTCATTCTGTCGTCTTCGGTGGTTTTGCCGCAAAGGAAGTCGCTACTCGAATTGACGACGCGACACCCTCACTAATAGTTACTGCCTCCTGCGGTATCGAAACAGACCGCGTCATCGAATACAAACCGATTATCGATCGAGCCCGGTCGATGTCCACGCATAAGGTCGAACAATGCGTTGTTTTACAAAGACCTCAACATCTTTGCGAGTTGGCGACCAATACTGACATAAGCTGGCAGGAATTCATCGAAAACGCGCCCCCTGCTGCGTGCGTGCCGGTTAAAGCGACGGACCCACTCTATATTCTTTATACGTCGGGGACGACAGGACAGCCTAAGGGAGTCGTCAGAGACCATGGCGGACATGCAGTCGCGCTGAAATACAGCATGAAGGCGATTTATAACGTAGAACCTGGTGATGTCTATTGGGCCGCCTCCGATGTGGGTTGGGTTGTTGGACATAGCTATATCGTTTACGCGCCCCTGTTAGCAGGATGCACAACTATTTTGTACGAGGGGAAACCGGTCGGTACCCCTGACGCCGGAGCGTTCTGGCGGGTAATCGAACAGCATAAGGTTAAAGTTATCTTTTCAGCTCCGACCGCCTTTCGCGCAATTAAAAAAACTGATCCCGATGGCGAGCACTTCAAAAAATACGACGTGAGTAGTTTGCAAAGTACCTTCCTGGCAGGCGAAAGAACAGACCCACCGACCTATCACTGGCTTGCGGACCTTTTAGAAAAACCTATTATCGATCACTGGTGGCAAACGGAAACCGGATGGTCGATTGTCGCGAATATGACAGGCATCGAACATCTACCCGTAAAACCCGGCTCATCATCCGTTCCTGTTGTCGGTTTCGATGTGAAGATTTTGGGAACGGATGGTCAAACTAAAAAGACCGGAGAAGTGGGTGAAATAGTCATTAAGCAGCCATTACCGCCGGGATGCTTTCCGACCCTATGGAATGACGCCGACCGCTATCAACAAACTTATATGTCGATTTATCCCGGTTACTATTTAACGGGCGACGGTGGCTATATCGACGAAGATGGCTACGTTTTTGTGATGGGGAGAACCGATGACGTAATAAACGTTGCTGGACACCGCTTCTCTACCGGAGAAATGGAAGAGTTAATAGCCAGCCACGTCAGTGTTGCAGAATGCGCTGTCATTGGTATTAACGACAGTCTGAAGGGCCAAATACCGTTAGCTTTAATCGTTTTGAAGGATGGCATCACTGACGACGGCACGATCGGTACTGAAATCGTGCAAATGGCGCGACGAGACATCGGTGCCGTCGCTTGCTTGCGGACCGTCATCACTGCCGAGCGGTTACCAAAAACGCGCTCTGGGAAAATTCTGAGAAAAACAATGCGCAACATTGCCGATGGCGAGAGTTACACTGTACCCTCTACAATAGATGATCCCGTTATTCTCGAAGAAATTCGTCAGCTCTTTGATGAAAAGCTTGTTTCACAATAAGAATTTATTTAAACGCCGATCATTGTTGCGATGAAGTCGTAGCCGTATTTATGAGACCGATGAATGGGCTTTCACAGTAAACTGTTGACGCTCTGAACTATCGGGAATTTTTGCCGCCAATGCATCGATCAGGGCATCTCTGCTTGAATATTTTTTAGAAAACTTTTTAACAATTCTGCCGGCAAGAGGCCCCATATAAGGCAGCAGTAATTTGGTTAAGCTTTTTTGTTGATCCTCATTTATACACGCTAAGCCCGTCGTCGACAAATTACTTGCCTGCGCGCCGGACAAAGAGTCGTTCTTCGATGACGGCTCATTCTTCGTTATGTTAGAGCTCTCCATGGCCTTGATAAATTCCATGCGCTCCGATTCACTCGGTATATGCTGTGTCAAATTCTCAACTAGCTGGTCGATGTTAGTGGCAGAATGACTGGTCTTCTTCACCAGAAATTTCGCCACGGGCCCAATAAACGTCGCCAGCGACTGTTCGACCGAATTTAGTTCGTCGCTGCTCCACTGGCTCACCGAGGCGTTATCAATGGCACTTGCACTGGTATTAGAGCTATGCTCAGAGCCGCTTTTCGAAAAGTGAGCTGCACTCATCACGGCCGTTTGGTCCTGAGCACTGATGGAAGAAGCATCATTTACTTCACCGGGAGAGTTAATTTTATTCAGGTCCTGAATAAAATGGTCAGCGGAGGCATACCGGTCTTTAGGATTCGCTTGTAACGCGTGATTTAAAATCGTTGTCAAAGTACGGCCTAGTCCGGGCGATTGCTCAAAAGCCGAACTAAGAGTTTTTAAGTTTTCCTGCAATGTAAATTCTCGAGAAGGGCGCAAACCAGTCAGCAACTCGTAGAATAATACACCCACGCTATAGAGATCAGAATTCGCTGTCACCGGTAAGCCCTGAAGCCCTTCGGGAGACATGTAATTAGGAGTACCAAGCATGAATCCGACGCCGGTAAGATCCGATGTATCCAAACGTGCAACCCCAAAGTCCGACACCTTCACGGAGGAATCCGAAAGTAGAATGATATTGGCCGGTTTTATATCGCGGTGAATCACTCCCTGTTTGTGAGCGTGGCTCAATGCTGACAATACTTGGCGCGTAACACTGATCGCCATCGCCATGGAAATCGGATCGTGATTTTTAAGTAGTGACTTTAGCTCTACACCTTCGACCAATTCCATAACGATATAGGGCGAATTTTCATCGCCGAAATCAAAAACAGTAACGATATTCGGATGTAAACAACGGGCCGCTGCTTTAGCTTCCTGAACAAAACGCACTTTAAAATCTTCTCCAGAATCACCCTCTAAAAGATGCTGAAGGAGAACTTTGATGGCAACAGTCCTCTCGATTTGTTCATCAAAAGCCTCGTAAACAACGCCCATCGCGCCGCGGCCCAGTTCACGTTTTATCGTATATTTACCTATATTTTCAGGCATGGTGCGTGTATTCATAATAATTAGTCGTCTGTCTCATCTAACAATTGCACCGCGTTGCTTAAACTTCGATGCATTCGATTAAAGGATCGGCCGAGCAAGCCAATTTCGTCGGAACCAGATACTTTAATTTCTTCAACATCCAGATCACCTAAACTGATTTTGTCTGCGGCTCCAGACATCACACGAACCGGTTTTATCACTATATAATGTAACATTAAATTGAGAACAACCGCGACCGCTAAGAAGATGCCAACGAGGGCCAACATGAAAGTCTGGAACGTATTAGCGGCACGTTCCAAGGTAAGCTCCATCGGAACCGCTACGATTTGCGCGCCCACGGTTTCATTTAACTTCCAACCAAAGCCATTACTAGAACCGTAACTGTCAATCAGTGTTTGTGGCGCAGCTGCCGGAGTACTATGACAAGCCAGGCAGTTGGGATTAGTGATGGTAATCGGCCGCCCAAAATACAACTGTGGGCCCGTTGGAGACATTCGTTCCCCAATCAGTTCTTTTTCATCTTTATTCGCTCGGAACCAACTGACAACATCAGCTTCCCATTCTGTCGCTCTATTGGCAGGGTTAGTCGGGTTGAGCGTTGCCTCTTTATAACTGTATTCCGGATGGGTTTCCTGTAATTTTTTAATGTACTGGTTAGCGGCATAGGCGGGTACGGTTTGCGCTATAAATTTCCTCCGTTGTTGAACCTTCATCAACGGTCTTACTTCAGAAACGGTGTAACTGCGGACAGCAATCGCGCTCTCCATCATCATGCGAGCCATATTAAGGACTTCTTCGCGCGCATTATTTTGCAGTAGTTTATTACTGGCATACCCGGAAGCAGCGAGCCCCACAATGGTAATAAGTATTAGTATGAGGTTAAATTTTAATCGTAATCCCATGAGTCAATTTCCCGTTACTGTGCTGTAAGATGTTGGTTACACGTTTTCCAAGTTGCATAAGCGGATTCGAAATGATCGACAGATAATACAACAGATTTTGCCTCGGTGGCCGGCCAGCTTGGCCAAAAACCAATGTTTAGCGTTAGCGTCTTAGCCGACTTTAATGCTTCGTTTAAGGCATCATATTGTTGGCTAAAGCGCATTTGAGTTTCATTAACAATCTCTTCAGGCTCGAATCGTACACCTGTATCCAATCGCAGGCCCGATTCCGGATATTTCGCGTCCAGATTCGAATCGGTTTTCAGTAGCCAGTTATTGGCAGTTAATACCATACTGACGGGTGTCTCGCCGTTCCCATCGTTGAGTGTGTAAACAATCGTTTGTAGACTACACGTCGAGTCGTCGGCACTAAGAATCCAATTATCCTTAATATCGATCGGAAGTAGATCCAAATTAAACTCTGGAGAACGTGTAACTACTCTCTCATTTTCATCAATAAGCGCTGGAGAAGGAACTTCACCTGACGTTTTGGCAATGGCTGTTACTTCTGCTGCGACATTTACTTCTGTTCTAGGTCTGGGCTGTTTCAGAACCGCCGCCGCTTCGGTCGGCTTAGATACAATTTTAGCTACCTGTTTCTCTTTTTCTTCGACGATTTTATCCGCTGGTTTGCTGTCTTTCAGTGGCTCGACAGGCTTCTCAGCAGGTGATTTAACCATTGGAATTTTAACAGGTTTTTTCTCTACTAATGTATTCGACTCACCTTTAAATTGTGGTTTCACGATCGGTCTAGCTGGCTCCACAGCAACATCACTTTTCGCTAGTGGTACACCCTCAGTTTCGACACGTTGTTTTGGCGGTAACTTTTTAGGTGCTGCCTCTTTAGGCTGCGCCACTTTGGGTACTGCCTGTTTGGGCGATATAGGTGATGCCTCTTTTGCTGCTATATCCGTAGACGACGTTTCCTTAGCTTCTATCGCCTTAGACGGCGTCTCCTTGGGCGCGGTCGCAGCGCCTTTTTGCATCGGGCTAGAGCCACAGCCCTGAAAGCCTATTAGCATCATAGCCAATAGTGTCCAAAGTTTGAGTATTGAGTTCATCCTGGAATACCCGCCATGAATGGTGCTTATTTTTTATTTTGAATCCAAGCTCTAATCCGTCGGTAAAAAACCCGAAAAAAGGGATATCACAGCACATTCTAATAAATGAATGGTAATGTCCTTTCAGTTTTTATTTCAAGGTACCAAGAGTATAGAAGTTAAATTGACACTTTTCTGCAACATTAAATCCTAACGTTAATATTTCGCAAATAAAAGCCCATAGTGAACAACGATCCACGATTTCGAATCAAATAAACATTTGCATACACTAACACAAACGCCGGTCAGACACCCGTAGTTACAGTGGACAATTTTCTGCTATTCGACTATTCAAATTTAGTTCTCGTTTCGAATAGCAGCGGACAAAATATTATTCGAACACGCCTCCACCATGGGTATTAACTGGCGCGAGGCGTCAAGTTTTGCCTCTCAATATCGGTCTGTCTAACAAGTTCGACCCGCTTACTGATACAATAATGGTACACAATACCGGTACACATTCCGGTCGTCATTGCGCAAAAATGGTGAATGTATGAATTTGAAGCAAGAATTACAACAACT
The DNA here is from genome assembly GCA_913019905.1 of uncultured Cellvibrionales bacterium. Taxonomy (GTDB): domain Bacteria; phylum Pseudomonadota; class Gammaproteobacteria; order Pseudomonadales; family Dasaniaceae; genus Oceanicoccus. The sequence continues at coordinate 35,037 of CAJVZD010000035.1, read as the reverse complement.
TAACAATCGGCTCGATAAATGTCGACGCAAGTTAAAAGCCGCCGAGGAACGAAATGATCACGAAATAATCTCTCAATTCAAAAACGAGATTGCAAAAATCAATCAAAAGGTCACAGAGCTGAAGAGTAGTCAGAACCAACAACTGAGCAATAAAGGGCAAGGCGTTAAAGCGCTAGCTTTTAACCGCGAACTCACCAAAGCTGAACAGGCCGATATGGGTAAATTGAAAAAGTCTGTTCGTGGACTGGTCGTCGTTCATCCGATGACAGCTCTGGGTCGTGAAATTGGCGTGACGGCAGTGACCGGATTTGCTCCTGCACAATTCTAAATAGCTCTTCTTTTTACTAACTCTTAGTCAATAAATTGCAAATAATAATGTTCCTTGTCGTATAGCCTGTGAATAAACCAAGGCGGAAATCCGTATGCCTTGCTAACGTACTGGCTTTGAGACGCATGTATGTCCCAGCCCCGTATTTTAGCCCAACCTTCACCGGGCATAGCGTGAGTCGGTGTCGGCTGGTTGGCCACAACTCGCTTACCTACCGCACCGCCAAACTTGTCCATCATTAAGCGTGGAGCAAGAATGTAGGCAATCGCTTTCGGCGCCATCGCTGGATGGTCAATCTTCATCCGCGTCACTGCAGCCGTAGCTGCCTTACCTGCCGTCTTATGATCCGAGTGATCGGAAAAACCGCTGTTCGGCCAAAAGGTCACGATTAAATCTGGTTTCCAGATAAGCATCTTGTCAACCAAGTCCCCAACATAGGTGTCAAAATCGGCATTCGCCACCCCGCCATCTGCGTAATCCCAGACGATTTGCTCCTTCACACCTAGTGCATAACCGTTTTTGAGTAGCTCCGCGTGCCGAATAATGCCAAGTTCTGCAGTTCTGGAAATTTTTGGTAAAGGTGTGCCCGCCTCTCCTTTCGTCGCGGTAATCATGCGAGTAATAGCTGCATCCTGTTCCTTAGCACGAATCAACAAACCGGTAATTAATTGCTCGTCATCGGGGTGCGCAAATATGGCGAGCACCGACTTTGCGCCCACCTCTCCTGCAATAGACGAAACGAAGGTGGCTTCGGGCTCCTCAAACAAACTATCCATCCACAAAAGAGCAGCACCCAGGCTTACAAATGACAGTATAGCTACCAAAATAGCCAGCAATTTCAGTCTATTCATCATTCACACCTCTTTATCATCTTCAAAAACAGCCTGTGCGGAAATCTACGGGGGAAGGTTTCCGCACTCTTCGCTGCATAGTTTATTTCCGTGGCCTGAACAGAACTAACAAAATAGGAAACGAGCGACAGTCGCTCACCTGCATTATTTTTCTCTATGCGCTGAGACCGAGTTGGCCTATCAACAATTTAGGAGCAAAGCATTCATAAAACTGTTGTAAGGGCACCCGCAACAATTTTCGAATCACAACGAACGAAGAATAACGACGAATACCGAAAAGTATTGATGGCATCGGATACCAAAAGCTAAGTAATCAATAAAACCGTGACAAGACAATTCAATTGGAAAATAAACCATCTTATCAGCTAGAGTGTATGTACTTAGGCTTTTTGGTCCGCGGCAATTTTCACCGCAGAATCTCGTTTAGCGAGTGTTTCCGAAAGCGTTCTAGCCTCAGGAAAATCCTCCAACAAATTGACGCCTAGAACCCGTTTCGCGCACGCTCCGGCAAGACTCACCGCATACATAAACATAATATCGGCGTACGTAAATTCACTACCCGCAACGTACGGCGCAAACTTACCGTTACGTCTCAAGCAATCGATTCCCTTAGCCAAATTGGCCTTCGCTTTCTCTTTAACTTCATCACTCACTGTGCCACCGAAAAATGCTTCGGCAAAACAGCTTCTCGCAGGAAGCTCAATATACAGCTCAATTTCCTTGATCAGCTCGCGGACCTTGGCTTTTTCGAACGGGTCCGACGGCATGAGTGAAGGGCCTTCTCCCAAATCCTCGAGGTAGTCAAAAATAACGTCACTCTCGCTGATAAATCCCTGTGCCGTTTCGAGGCAAGGGACTTTACCCATTGGACTCTTAGCCAAAAATTCCGTTTCCTGACTCGGCTTGGTATCGACAAACTCATAGTCGATACCTTTCTCAATGAGCGCCATCTTGACCATATTAAAATAGTTACTAACTGTAAATCCATAGAGCCTAAGCATGATTAATCCTCACCAATAAAAAAAGAAACATAATACAGATACCCAACTGACAATCAACCAAGGACTAACCCGGCTGGATTGAGGAATATCGATCGACTTCGAATGCGAACGGCATTTACACTCCGCAGCTATCGAATCCAGTGTGCATTCTGTGCCTATTCTAGAGGGAGCTAAATCAGACAAATCCTTCTGTCATTTCCAGAGAAACCTCCCACAATTTCTCGGCCATCGCCTCATCGTTTATATGATGAGGACCAGCAACTATCACGGGATTGCAATCTTCAAAATACGCACCGCTAACTCCCGCCAAAGATGGATGGGTTGCGACATATACCTGGGTAGCAGCCCCTTGCGCCGGGGTTTTCGCAAACATGGGTCCAAGCCATTCAAAGCCCTTCCTGAGAAGTGCCGGCGCGTTGCGGGCAATATTGGTTAATACCAACCCCGGATGGATGACATTGGAGGTAATTTTTGTAGCTTGCAGATCTTTTGCCAACTGCAGAGAAAACAGCGCATTCGCCAGTTTTGAACGACCATAGGCCTCCCCAGCATCAAACTCCTTTTCACCGCGAAGATTGCTAAAGTCGATTCCCATAGCCGGAGCCTGAGCGTATCCGGACATACTGCCGACATGAACAATTCTGCCATTTTCAGACAGTGCCTGTAGCGCCAAAAGCCGATTTACCAGCACAAAGTGCCCCAGGTGATTCACACGGAAAATTCTCTCGATTCCATCAACTAACTCCAACTCGCCAAAGGTATTAATCCCAGCGTTACAAATGACCATATCAATAGGCGGTCCCATCTTTTTGATCGTCTGCGCACAATCAGCTGCGGATTGGAAGTCAGACAGCTCAAGAACAACAGGAGTCGTTTCTCCCTCTACGCTGTCACAGGCCTTCCGCGCTTTTTCCATCGTGCGCCCAGCCCCAATAACATGTGCGCCCCGCAGCGCAAGAACTCGCATGGTTTCGTATCCAATGCCGGAGTTACAACCGGTAACCAGCGCAGTCTTTCCATTGAGATCCAGTCCTTCAGTGACCTCTTCAGCGGTGGCTTCGGCGCCAAAAGATCCTATCGGCAGCTGGGTATCGATACTCGTACTGTTTTGATTACCCGAGCAGGCACTCAATGTCGTTGCCGCAGCAGCCGCTGTTCCAAATTTAAGAAAGTGCCGTCTGTTGATAGCATTCATACTGACTCTCCACGATAGCTATTGTTAAAATTGTTAGTGTTCCGGTTCAACGATTAGTTGATTTAAATAAGGTGAGCGCTACCGAATCTGACGTAGCGACGCTAACGATTCACTAGATATTTAACTCGCATTTGTCGAGTGAAAACATCATAAACGTCGCCCATCTGCCTCGGTTGTCGTGGTAACTTTCCACATCATTTGACTAACGAGAAATTCTCCAGCATTAACTATCTCGAATTCAAAAAGTTGGCTCCCAGCAGCATAAATCTTTATGAGACGATCCAGCCGCCCAAACACCGAATGGGGAAACGCAAAAAAATAGTGCCAAAATAATTCTACGAAAAAAATTCACAATGAGCATTCCACTATTGTTGAGCTGAGTAATTAGGCCGTTTATTTTAGTTATTGACCTGTATTATTTTCCATCGTATCGACTCAGACCAGCGTAGCACTACTACGTGACATTCTTCAACAATTCCCCCCTGTTGACGCCAGATTAATTGTAATTCCTCAAATTGACTGCCGATATTCTAAGAAAAATTAAACCGATAGTTACCTGAAGAGTACGCTGCGCATGAACCATCATACAAATGCCAGCCAACCCTGATGACTAACTTACCGTAAGATCGGTAACTGTAGGTCGCCTATGCCGTTGTTTCAGCTTCCACGACAATGAATTATGCCTGTATACGCAACCGGAAAACAACTTTCTACTTTGAACTCTTACTAGCATCGATTAAGCTAGACCCAATAATTATTAATGCACTACGCTGTAAATGATGGTTTGATTATCTACCTGCTGTTGTTACATTCTATGAACGTGACAAACAGACCAATACGCGGATAGTCTATCGATCAACTCGTCTATTCGAACAATTAGCTGATCAATTAGTAGGTCAACTAATTGATCAATTCAGGGCAGTGAACCCACTCCGAAAAATTTAATCAGCTTGAGCTGGGTTACGCCAACCAGCTTCTAGAAATGGTAAGAAATATGTCTAAAAATAAAGAAGCTATTAGCAACGAGCAACTCAATCTTAATATTATTAGCCGGGTTGCTATGGGCGATATGTTGAGGCGCCGATCGCGCAGTCACGGTCAAACCGAAGCGATAGTCGAATATATCGGCGGACAAAGACGAGCGACCAGTTACGCAACACTGAATGACAATGCCAACAAAATCGCCCGTGGTTTGCGAGCTAATGGCATATCCCAAGGCGACCGCCTCGCCTTGGTGGCAAGTAACAGCAGTAATTTTTTGGCCATTATGTTTGCTTGTTTCAAAGCGGGGATCGTAGTTGTCCCGATAAATTATTTACAGAACCCCGACGATGTACGGTTCAACTTCGAACACGGCGAAGTGCGAGCTATGGTTTACGATGCGGAATTAGAAGAGCTGTGCTGTCAATGTGCGCAAGACCTTGAACAAATTAGCTTTAAATTATCGTTAGGGGATGAATCGAAGTATTGCGACGCGACGTTAAGCGAATTATTAACTAGTCAAAGTGACGAAGAAATATTCGATATCATCATTGACGACCGGGACGTTGCGCTGGTTTTATACACCAGTGGTACCACCTCGCGCCCGAAAGGCGTCGAAACGTCACACCTGGCCTTAACACTTGCCAGCCTAAATAACCCTCTTAGCCTCGGTTTTACCAAAGGCGGCGCGCATCTTAATATACTTCCGACTTTTCATACCACTGCAATAAACAATGCCATGAGCACATTACAGATGTCGGGAACATTCGTCATTCACACCGGATTTAACCCAGCAGACGTGGTTGCCGCACTGGAAGAGGAGAGTATTCAAAGTACGGTGTTATTACCCATGATGTGGTCCGCATTACTTGCTGTTCCCGGAGTTGCCGACCGAGATTACAGTGCCCTGTCTGCTGCAATTTATGGCATGGCTCCCATGAGTTCAAAAACGCTGACTGACTTAAGAGAGGTCTTTGCCTGCGACTTTCATCTCGGCAGCGGCCAAACGGAATTCACACCGGCACCCTGTGTTTTTTACGATCATTCGCCCACTGAATTTGGCGAGGGCAATTACTGGGGCGTACCTACCATCATGAGCGAACAAGCTGTTCTGGATGACAATGGTCGCGAATGCGCAGCCGGAGAAGTAGGGGAAATATGCTGGCGCGGTCCTCAATCGATGAATGGTTACCTAAAAAATCCCGAGGCCACGGCGGAAGTACGAACTCACGGCTGGCACCATAGCGGTGATCTGGGTTTTATCGACGCAAAAGGCCAATTGATGTTTGTCGATCGAAAGAAAGACATTATCAAGACCGGCGGTGAAAATGTTTCAAGCTGTAAGGTAGAAGCAGCACTAGTCGGCCTTGATGCCGTGGCCCTTGCTGCCGTTTTCGGTGTTCCCCATCCAAAATGGGGCGAAGCGGTATGCGCAGTATTACAACTCATCCCGGGATCTCAGCTGGAAGAGTCAATAGCAATCAGTCATTGCCGTGAACTCTTGGCAGGCTATGAAGTACCCAAAAAAGTCATTATACAAGAACAGATAGCTGTCACCAGTACAGGTAAGGTTAAGAAGCCGGACTTACGGAAGCAGTATGCCGGACTATTTTCGGAAGAGTAAAAACAACGTCGCGAGCCTCTGCTTAAAATAGAAACCACGCCATTAACCGAAGCGCTAACTCCGGTCGATGACGATCACCTGTTAAACACCAGATTTTCTAAATCCATGGAGTTTGTGCATGTCATAAAGTCTTACCGCAAACCGGCATAGACAAAAGATTGCTTCAATCGGAACAGATCACGATTTCTTCGCCTGGTTGCGAATAATATCCATACCTGCTGGATCTACTCCCATCCCGTGTACTTGGTGGTTGTGAGAATGACCCAATTGTTGTAAAGACATTGCCGCTTGCAAAGATGACCACAAACCTTGACTGTCTTGCATTTGGTTGACCGACTGTTTAGCGAGTTTTAATCCCATGGAGGGTCTCTTAGCGATTTGCTCCGCCATTGCAGTGGTAAAGTCGGTTAACTCCTCATCCGCCACTACATGGTTAACCATGCCCAGCGCTTTCGCTTCTTCGGAAGTAATCGCCTCACCGGTAAATAACATCTCTTTTGCCTTGCGCACCCCCACTTCCCAGGGATGGGCAAAATACTCGACACCATTGACGCCAAAGGCGACCACAGGATCCGAAAAGCTCGCATTCTCTGCGGCAATAATCATGTCGCAGACCCAGGCTAACATCAAACCTCCGGCAATAACCTTACCCTGAACCTCGGCGATAGTAGGTTTGGGGAGATTACGCCACCGCCAGCAAAACCCCAAATAGATTTCTTGCTCTTGCGCCATGTAACCTTCTGCGCCGGGCAGATCAAAACCGCCCCAGTTTCCGACCGGGGTAAAATCACTCATTTTTGACCGATCGCGTAAATCGTGTCCCGACGAAAAGTGAGGTCCGTCAGCAGCTAAAACAATGACTTTTGCTTCATTGTCTTGGGCCGCAAGGTCAAACGCAGCATTGAGTTCATATAACATGGCCTTGTCTTGTGCATTGCGCGTATCCGAGCGAGCTAATACTATCCTTGCAACACCATTTGTCACACCTTCATAACGGATAGTCTTTTGTTGTTCCGACATGATATACCCTCTTGTCTTATCATTATTTATTTCGAGCAGAGAGTAAAAAGTATACCCGTTTGCTGTTACCAGACCTATACCGATTTATAGAATATGCTTACCCACTATCAAACACCCACTAAGGTACACTCTCCGATTATCAGTCGATTCCCCCCAATATCTTGTCCATTACCCATGCAGTGTGAGAGGCGGAAGCTCCATTTGAAGGGTGCGGCGCTCCGCCAATTAGACTTCGGGCAATATTCTGAACGTGGTGCAATTGTATGTTTCCTGGATTATCAACAAACATTTTCTGCTCGCCATTTGCACTAGAAATAACAATGGGCTTTTCGTCAAAGACGGAGAATTTGATAGACCCGGCGCTCCCGTATATCACAACGTCATCTTCTCTGACGTTACAGCCGAAATTCCAACTACCTGTTCCAGTGATACCATTGGTATGAGACCAACAAGCCGTGACTGCATCCATAGACGAATACAGATGTTGCTGATTTAATCCAACACCGAAGACCTGATCAAAATCACCGAGAAGATACGCAAAAAGATCTAGACCATGACTCGCCAAATCGTCAAAGTACCCTCCAACGGCGATAGATTTATCAGTACGCCAATTACTCGTTCCTGCGAGATCAGCCTCACTGGGAGGTTTACTCAAATTCCATGTAATATGTCGAGTTTCGCCTATCCTATTGGTTTCAAGTGCTTCTCTCACTGCGTTAAAACGTGGCAAAGATCTACGATAATAAGCAACAAACAAGGGTATTTTTTTATCGTCGAAAGCACGACAAATCGTTAAGCAATCCCGATAACTTGGAGCCAACGGTTTTTCGATACAGCATGGTTTTCCGGCTTCAGCTACTTTAAGCGCGTAGTATTTGTGACTATCGGGAGGCGTCGCCACATACACGGCATCGATATCATCGCTGTTGATAATATCCTCTGCGTCGCTGGACCAGAACTCGACACCGTGCCGTGTCGCGTAATCTTGCGCTTTTGTGTAGTCTCGCCGCATAACGGCCGCCAATTTAAATCCGTCTGCTTTCTGGTATGCAGGACCGCTCTTTCTCTCCGTCACTGCACCACAGCCGACGATACCCCATCGAATTTCTTTTCTATCATCGTGTTCATCATTCATATTATGGGAATACGCATTGTGGAATATCGTTAGAGGACGGGCCCAACCCTGTCAATTTGAGCTGGTAAAAATTGACGTCGAGAAATAGACTTTTCCTGGGCGCCGGGAAGTACTGAAGGGCCTCTGCCTCGACCTTTAAGGCCATTCATATAACAATCTTTTGTCAGTTTTTTGCCAAAACCGATCGAAAGGCAAATATCCAACAGTAGTTTGGCATATTGATGACAAGAGAAACAACCGGTCGTTTCAAGCATCCTTCTCACCGGCTATCTTGTTTCTGCCCTCTGGTATCTGTCGTGCTCAGTAACTTCAATCACGTTTGCTGCGATGTGTCTTAGATGCTTCCCTATATAAAATGAGTTTACAATTTTTGAGAGCGCTAAACAATTGCCGGCAACGAGCTCATCCTCCCCTTTTATCTCCGTTCGCTTCGAGACAATATTCGCTGCGCTTTAATTCCTCACTGGAGTAGAATCGTCTTACATACTACTATTACACTTCGAAATTATGGGAAATACCAGTGGAAAAACCACCCTATTTAACAACGGGAGTATTAGGCGGAATGGGGCCTCAGGCGACTGTAGATTTCATGACAAAAATCATTCGTCAAACTCCTGCACAGTTAGATCAAGACCACATCCCCTTGATCATTGATCACAACCCACTCGTGCCTAATCGACACAAGTCACTCAATGGCTCGGGGGATGATGCGAAAGCCCCACTGATAGAAATGGCTAAGAAACTCGAGGGGGCCGGCGCTCATTTTTTAGTGATGGTATGCAATACAGCACACGCTTATCACGCCGATATTCAGGGCAAAATATCTATCCCTTTTATCAGCATCGTCGACGAAGTCGTCGCACATATTCAAGAGAACTATCCAAGCGTTAAAAATATTGGCATCATGGCCGCAGATGGATGCTTGCATGCCAATATCTATCAGCAAGCATTGTTACATAAAAGCTTTGTTCCCATTCAATGGCATGAGGACCGAAGCAGACAATTCATGGAGTTATTATTCAGAATAAAAACCGGAAACGTTGGCGATGAGTCACGCAAAGAGATGGTACTTTTGTCCCAGTACCTTTCCGACGCGGGTGCAGAACTCATCATCTCCGGCTGTACCGAGATTCCCTTGGTTATGACTGCCAAAGATATCGATATTCCACTCATCGAATCCACCGACATCCTGGTACAACAAACCATCGCCTACGCTACCCAAAAATCAAAACTGCCTTCCATTGAAATAGCTTAACTAAAGGAAAAATCATGCATCTCTCGCGCTTTCCACGAATTTCCCTGGCTCATCTACCCACACCATTAGAGCCCTTAACACGCCTAAGCGACTTTTTAGGCGGACCAAACATCTTTGTAAAAAGAGACGATTGCACGGGTTTAGGTTCGGGCGGCAACAAAACCAGAAAGCTTGAATTTCTAATGGCGGACGCAATACAAAATGGCGCCGACACCATAATTACCCAGGGCGCAGTGCAATCGAACCACGCCCGACAAACAGCTGCAGCAGCAGCAAAAGTAGGGATGCAGTGCGAGTTACTGTTTGAAAACAGAATTGAAAATCCTGCAGAACGATATTTAAATTCTGGAAACGTTTTTCTCGATCATCTTTTTGGAGCGAATATCCACCATTTCGACAAGGGTGCTGATATGAATGCAGCAATGGAGAACAAAGCGGCAAGCCTAAGCGCATCCGGTAAACGTCCTTACATCATCCCCGGTGGTGGTTCCAATAAAATCGGTGCCTTAGGTTACGTCAACTGTGCCTTAGAGCTGTTAACCCAGGCCAACGGCCAAGGCCTCGTTATTAACCATATTATTCACGCAACGGGCAGTGCGGGCACACAAGCCGGACTTATCGCTGGGCTTAAGGCCACCAACTCCAATATTCCATTACTCGGTATCGGCGTTAGTGCTCCACAGGCGGAGCAAGAAGAAAAAGTATTCAAACTGGCCGACGAAACCGCCGACTATATTGGTGCCGCCGGTTGCGTCCGCCGAGATGACGTTATCGCCAATTGCGATTATGTGGGAGAGGGTTATGGTATCCCGACACAGGGCATGAAGGATGCTGTTTCCCTACTGGCGACAATGGAAGGCTTGTTGTTTGACCCAGTTTACAGTGGCAAAGGATTAGCCGGGATGATAGACCTGATCAAAAACAATCATTTTAGTAAAGATGATAACGTCGTATTCCTTCACACGGGCGGCTCAATGGGATTGTTCGGGTATAGAGGTCAAATTTGATAGCTATGAATAAAAGATGACTAAATAGAAGACGATTAATCAAAAGAAGATGGAATAGAAAGCCATTGAACAAAAAACCAAATACATTCTTTAAAACTAAACTTTCACACCAAGAACATGAGACTCAATATGCTCGTCAACAAAAGCTTGTTTTGGTTTTCACTCTTCTTTTTGTCGTCTTTCACTCTGGCTCAAAATATAATACCTGAAATGCCAGAGGCGGTTTCCAACAATGCCGTCGCACAGGTCAGTACTGAACAGGATGATTATCTAATCAGTTTTATGGGCATCGGTTCGGGGAAAACGGTCAAAGATGTTCACAATAAAGTCTGGTCATATCGGATCGGTGATAAAAACTGGCTGGAGCGCAGCGCCGTACCCTCTTCCTCGCTTCTTCGAGGCAGACTCGCAAGCGTCGCCGTTGGAATAAAAGATAAGGCATATATTTTTGGAGGGTATACAGTCGCTGACGATCATAGCGAAAAGTCCAGTCCCGACAATTTCACTTACGATATTGTTCGCGATCAATACCACCCGATAGCGACAACGCCAGTACCCGTGGACGACGCCGTCGCCCTTGTATATCAACAGCAATATATTTACATCGTTAGCGGTTGGCACAATGATGGCAACGTTAACCTGGTACAGGTTTATGATGTTCTGAAAAACACCTGGCAACAAGCATCGCCTTTTCCAGGAGAACCGGTATTTGGCCATGCTGGTGGTATTATTGATAACAAGATTTTGGTTTGCGACGGGGTCGGGATAAAATCAGCGGTGCAAAAACGTCGAACCTTTACGAGCGTTCCCGCCTGTTATTTGGGCACTATTTCCCCCAATCAAATCACGAAAATAGACTGGAGGAAAATTGCCCACCCAACGGGAGTTGCACGTTACCGAATGGCGGCTACCGGAGTCAAAACAGCAGATGAATTTATCTTGTTCGCTGGTGGCTCCGACAACCCCTACAATTTCAATGGTATCGGCTATAACGATAAGCCATCAAATCCCAACAATGATCTTTGGGTTTACAAACTTGCACAAGAGAAGTGGCATATTATCTCTAACGGCCCCAACACAATGGATCATCGCGGAATGCTGAACGTCGAAAACGATTCTCTGCTTATCTTAGGTGGCATGCGTATGCAGCAACGTGTTAGCAATCGAGTGGGCGTGATATCTGTCGCTACTTTAAACCGTTAAGTTGCACGTCATCCTAGCGATCATTTGCCGATTAGTAACCAGCAGTAATTGTGGATCGATCAATTTCAAACACACGGAATGTGGCTGTTAATTCAAGTCAACCGCGTATTTTTTTAATAATTCTAGTGGCACAATTTCAAGCGCTTTAATATGAGTACGCTTGAGATATATTCGCGGAGCCCTTTCGCTTTCCAGTGCTTCTAGCCATCTCGCGGCACACAAACACCAACGATCTCCAGCTTTCAACCCGTCGAAATCAAATTCTGGCATCGGCGTCGACAAGTCATTGCCTTTGAATCTGGAGTACTCCAAAAACTCCTTCGACGCTTCTATACAAACGGTATGGGAGCCTACATCCTCTTTGCAGGTGTTACATTTGCCATCGCGATAAAAACCAGTGGTCGGCTCCATGCCACACACTTCCAGTTTTTCGCCAAATACATTAATCGATTCATCCATAACACAGCGCCTCAGTCTAGCGATAGAAGTAAATTACATTTAGTTGCAGCCCATAACCATTAGAACCCCCCAACAATTGATCTCAATTAACGTGCGCTTTCAATCGACGCTTTGTCAGTGGCCTATTCAAATCGAGAAAAAGTGAAAACACAGACGATATCTTAGCTTCCCAACCGAGTTAATATATAATTGAGCGCACTTGTTACGGCTGCTACTTGCGCCGCTATGCAAATTTGATCATCTACATTGGGGCTATCCGGATATACTTCCGTAGTCGTCGAAAACTCAGCATCGCTAAATCCAGTGCAAAGTCCTCGTGTTTTAATCGCGTAGTTGATGACACCGGGTTGTTCGACTTTTTCTCCTATAATATGACCGCTATTATCGGGCTCTGCGATATGAGTAACTTTTCCTACGGATTGAATTATCGCTTTTTGAAACTCAGGTACCGGTCTGTTGACATCACCAACCAAATAGAAACCATCGGGAATATTACAATCATCCAGCTCCAAACCGTCTCTTGCAGCAAGCGCAGGTCCAAATTCGCTGCGATCAGTATCAGTTGTCTCGTGTAAATCGATGTGGGCCGTGATTGTGCAATCCAGAGAGGTAACGTAGGACATCAAAAAGGCTGCCTCCTCCGCAGTACTGCCGTGGGTAAAAGAGCGATTGGGATCGACAGCGTTAGGATTCCAGCGGTTAATCGTCTCGTATCCCCAAGGGCTCACACAGGGAACCACAATTAAGTTTAACCGGTCAGTCAACGCAGGGTCTAGAATGTCGAGAAAGCGAATTGCCCCCTGAACACCACTGGTTTCGTAACCGTGAACGCCTCCTGTTACCAAAACTGTTTCATTGCTTTTATCCCACTTCTTCGATGGAAACGCGAAAAGCGGGTATCGGTCCTCATCATGGGAGAGAGCGCCATATTGCTCGACGTTAAAATGTTCTTTTAATAAAGGGATTTTCTCCAAAACGTCTTTTCTGTATGAGCGTTTTATTGACTGCCTGGCAAGCCAGGCAGCTGTTTCATCCGACCCCCACGGCACGCCCGCTGTCCCAACCGGATACGTATTAAGAACCGCCATAACTTCGCCTCACTCTTACCTAGAGTATCTACAACACTTACAACACCGACTGGTCTGCGCTATCTATAAATACCGCTATGCTTATTCCAATTAGAACAAGCCTTAATTAAAACAAGCCCCAATTAAACTTGTCCTTATCAAACTTGCCCTTATTAAACTTGCCCTTATTAAAAAGTGTGTAAATTAAACACTGTCCGCCGCAAGTAAAACAGCTCAAATCGAATATCGAGAGCCTATAGTAAAAATCAAGACGAGTAGGAACAACCACCTTCTGACAACGAGGCCTTTAATCAGACCTTATTTTTTTGTCAATTCGCTCGATAATTGGTTAACCAACCAGGCAAACGACTTAAGCTGGCTATCGTTTATCTCCCAATCCTCTTCCGCCATATCGGCATAAACGATCGCGATCGGTTTACCGGATTCTATTACGGGACAAACGATGAACGAATCAGTTCTTTCAATGATTGTTTTGAAGGAATTTTCGGCACTTTTATACAATTTTGGAGAACTTTTTCGTGAGACAAGAAGCGGCGCGGAGGAAGAAAGGCAGTGGCGTAGAAAGGAACCTTTTCTTCCGACAGAAAAGGAAAAATCACTGGCCCATGCTTTAATCTTCCTGCCCGCTAAAGAGATAGCCTTTACATTTTTCCTTTTATTATCCAAAACAGCAACCACTACGCGTTCTAGCGCCACCCCCTTATTTAATCCTTGCGCAAGCACTTTAAAATAGTCGATTTGGTCAGATTTTTTCTTTGAAAGTTTCTTCATCTTCGCAATGGTCTGAAGCTGAATCTTTTCGTCAGGCGTTCGTCTCGATCTCGAACTGGTTTTGTCAGCGGAAATGCCAGCGTCACCCTCGGGAACAGCAGCAGGCGCAGATGCTCGCAAGACCTGTTCTGCTTCCGGAAAATAGCTTATGACCTCGTCAATGGCCTCTGTGAAGCCCGCAAAAATAAGTTCGTGATTACTGTCAATATCAGAATCAAACTCTCGGCCTAGGACATCGTTAATCTGACTCATCTCGATCGAGTTCCAACCTAGCTCGAGGGCGTTGGTTATATTGGTACCCATTTTTACTGCTTTTGCATTGTTTGTCGTAGGGTTATCTTGCAAAGACTCAACAAGGACTTCGCCCAGGTTCCATTCATTGCCCAATATCGTCGACAATTCCTTAAATCTCTGACCACAGAGAGTGTAACAACACTCTTCAGGTTCTAAACCGCTCTTTATAAGACTTACGTAAGCGGCCATATTGTGTAGTGGACTGCACCAAAAAGCCAATTCGCCGATATTCTGTAACAACCCGGCAATATACGTCTCCTGCTCCTGACAGCCCCCCATTTTTTTTGCCATGTTTTTTGACTGAATAGCATTGTGGAAGCTCTTCGATATGCACTTCACCAGGTTTTCTTTATTATCAGCATGACGTTCAGGGATGTTGTCGATTAAAGCAACGGTAATACAAATCGAGCGAATTCCTTCAAACCCAATTCGTACAATCGCATATCTTATTGATGTTGCGGTTCGCTGTTTGTTGGCGGCATACACAACCGACGAGGCCGTTTTTAAAATATGTGCTGTTAGGGAGGCATCTTTTAGTACGAATTCCTCAATGAGCTTAACATCTGCATCGTTGTTTATAGCGACGATAATTTCTCGGTTCACCGATCCAATCGCTTTAAGCTGCGTCGATCTGATCAACTCCAAATAGGATTCTTGTTCCGGAGTCAGTGTGATTGAAGTATCTATGATGGGAGTGTTCACAATGTTATTCAACAAGTCGAATTGGAAAAACTAAAAACAAAATAGCTGCGTATTAGTATAGATAATATGGCTAGGAAAAAATAGCCCCCGCATTAGTAACTACTGGCTGACAGAGTTGTCCAATTTTTTGCACAGAGCTCAACCACGAACAACGCAGTTTCTGCCTAGACGCTTTGACTCACGCAGGGCATCATCCGCTCGCTTCATCCACGCTTCGACATTCTCATCGTTGCGATATTCCGCAACTCCGAGCGATATCGACATGGCAACTCGGGATTCAAAATTATCGGAATCGACTAACAACCGTAAATCTTCGGCCAGTTGCGCAGCGGTCTCCAAGTCTGCATCCGATGCCAATACGGTAAACTCATCGCCGCCGTAACGAAACAATTGGTCTGTTATTCGAATTCGATTATGGACAATATGTGTTAGTCGTACCAAAACCTGATCACCAATGTCATGTCCATGGGTATCATTAATTTCTTTAAATTTGTCCAGATCAAAAACAATCAAAGACATTGGGCTCTTAGTACGGCCAAATCTCAGTACCGACTCTAAAAGCGTTTGATCCATAGCTCTCCGGTTTCCCGCACCTGTCAGAGCGTCTTTACGTGCAAATTCCAAAAGCTGATCACGCTGACGATTGCGAAGAGACGCGAAAACATAGGTAAAAACAACACATCCAAAAAGGGACGAATAGAACTTCGCTAAAGTGAGCCAGTCCATCTGATCAGTTAACACGGGCAAGAGTGCAATCATAGCGACGAGAATAGCGCCAAGGGCCAATATCGGAGACGTGAGAAAGTACGCCGCGATGACCACAGGGTACATAAAATAAACTTCGGAGGGCCCTTCAATATAGATGTTCAATACAATGCCACCCAGAGCAATCGCCGACAAAATAAAACCAGCTAACACCGTTCGGCGATATCGGTAGACAGAGTAAATTAAGCCAAGGTTGGCAAAAAAACCGATGCCGTCGACAATCGCAATATTAATATCTCCTGTAGATAGCCTTACGATCGCAAACGGTAACAAGGCGCTAGCGGAAATAGCACTTAACCACAGTAAGATTTTTTCCTGCGTGGTTCTGGGAATCAAATTCGTATTCGGAAAAGACTTATCATTGCTCAATGATTGATACCGCGCTACGGATGCTAAAAGAGGCTAAAACAATCCTTTGGTTCATTTCACTTTTTGATATTAGTGAATACGTTCGCAGCCAAGACATTGCAGGTAATATGTTATGCACAATTTCGACCTCTAAAACAGGGATTTAGGCATAGCCAGTCATTGAGTTTTGGAGGGGGAGTAATCGCACCGAATCATACCGGAAATCCCCCGGCGCGACTCACGGTGGTGCTTCCAGACAAAAATCAACATGCAGTGTATCTATTGCCACTGCAGAAAAACCGGCCTTATTTCGTAGTGCAATCAACGCACTAAGTCACGGGGTACCAAGTTATATCGGCACCCCGGGGCGTAATTTACTTTCGGTGAAGGCGAACGGGAAGGTCATTATAGCCTTTCACAAAAACTGATTGTGATCGGCTTGGCTCCCTTAAACATTCAACAAAAGAAAAACGTGACTGAATTTCTTCCCACAGAATTTTCAGCTGCATCTCCGCTAAACGATTACCCATACAACGATGAATGCCAAAGCCAAAGGACACATGTTGTCGAGCGTTTTTTCGGTCGATGATAAGTTTATGCGGGTCTTCAAACACAGTTTCGTCTCTGTTCCCGGAAACGTACCACATGATAACTTTGTCGCCAGCCTTAATTTGCTGTCCGCCCAGCTCGATATCCTGTTTTGCTTTGCGCCGCATGTGAGCCAGCGGAGTCTGCCAGCGAATCACCTCAGATATCATATTGGGAATCAAGGTTTCATCGGCCCGTAATTTGTCGTACTGGTCCATATATTTATTCAGGGCGTACACACTGCCGGACATTGAATTACGCGTTGTATCATTACCCCCTACGATAAGTAGCATTAGATTACCCAAGTACTCCATCGGATCATTGACCATGTCCTTGGTTGTTTCGTTGTGGGCCAACATGCTAATCATATCGAACTCACCGGGGTTTTTGACTCGTTCGTGCCATAGCTCGGTAAAGGTTCCGAGACATTCCAACAGATCCGCCTGCGCTTTCTCTTGTGCCTCCTGAGTAAAATCTTTATAGACAGCGCCCGTCGCCACATCAGACCAATAGGTCAATTTGCGCCTATCCTCATAGGGGAAATCGAAAATGGTCGCCAGCATCATGGTAGTCAGCTCAATAGAGACTTTATCGACCCAATCAAATTCTTCGCCGATAGGCAGGCTATCCAGCACTTGCCCTGTGCGCTCTCGAATAACAGATTCAAATTTTTGTAGATTTTTTGGCATGACGGCGGGCTGAACAACCTTGCGCTGCTCGTCATGTTTGGGTTGGTCCATTGCAATAAACATGGGTAGTTTGAAATCTTCGTCCTCTTCATCGATAGTAATCGCTGGCTCCGAACTGAACAGGTCGTGACGTTGATCAACATTCTTTATTTCTTCGAATGAAGAGATAGACCAATAAGGACCAAATGCGCTGTCTTTGCAATAATGCACAGGCGCTTCTTTTCTAAGCCGCTCGAAATAAGCCCAATGCTCTTCGGTTTCGAACAACTGAGGGCGCGCGACGTCGAGATCCTCCAGTGGAGTCGTATGTGGATCCTGGTAGGGCAAATCCAGTGGATTGATCACCACTTTCTGGTTTTTCATCATTGCTTCGCTCATCGGTTCCTCCAGTGAGTTATGTTATGAGTCATTGTTAACTTTTGGTTCAAGTTCAACAATTATAGTTTCAAGTTCAACAATTCTAGTTGTTTCACGGCACAGTGTGTATTAATTAATCAGAAAACCGAAGGTTAAATATGGCCACTAAAATGGCCATATTTAACCTTTTTAGCGTTCGAAGGGTATTTACAGGAATTGAGGCACTCGCATCGATACGTTGATAACGGATTTCCCATCCCTGAGATTTCCATGTTTCCAGACTGAAACGTAAACCGGCTACAATTTCATAAGGATCACAGCACCGCTACAGGCCCCCTATTCCCCTTAATTAATGACTGTAATTCAATATAAATAACGACTCTTAATCAACGCTTCTTGAATTGCGCGTATCCCATAGATTTTCTGAATCCATAGCAGTGGTATTTTTGCCACAACATTTTTACTGCAACATTTTTACAACAACAACCGCTCGGCAAAAAACGTCGGGAAACAACTACTTTTCCAAATTTTTTGCACTAAACTGTCTTTGACTAAATTGGCTTGGACTAAACTCAAATTCTGTCGCAGGCATTATGCTCCTGAGATTTAGATGAAAACGATAAACTTGGAGAAAACGATGAAAAAACTGGATAACGGCGACCAGCTACCCGAATTCACCCTCAATATAGGTGACAGCGAACATATTGTATTACCAAAGGACATCGATACAGATTATGCCATTGTGCTCTTCTATCGCGGCCATTGGTGACCTTTCTGCCGCCGTCTGTTAGATGGCTACGAACAACGACTTTCTCAATTTAAAGAATTGGGAGTCAGTATCATCGCAGCGAGCGTTGACTCCAAAGAAAAAGCGGCTGAAGTAGGAGCTCCCTTGTCTTTTCCCGTCGCATGGGGTGTCGAGCGAACCCTGGGTGATCAGATTGGCGCATTTTGGGATGAACGGCGCGATTTTATTCAGCCCAGTGAATTTGTTGTCAACCAATCGGGTAGAGTCTTATCGTCAACCTACAGTTCATCGCCTATTGGACGGACCGATCCTGAAGAAGCTTTAGTGTTGATAAAGTTCATTTCGAATATGAAAAAATAGCCTACCGTGTCTTCTTTACGACAATCTATTCAACTCCATTGGTAGTAGGTCAAGGTTTGACGATAAAGAGGGCATTGGATAGGAAGGGCTTTCTATAAGAAGTGCTTTGGACAATAGAGCATATTGAACAAGTGATTACTTTGGTAACTTGGGTAACTTTGGTAACTACACAAAGTCGGTCAGCGATGTCCGACACCACTGCGCTCTAAGCTCACATTTACTCACCGCGACACGTATTCAGAAACAGCCGGAATCTGAATACGATCGCCACAAATCTACTATACGGCTAATGGCTAATGGCTAATGAACAGTCGCTCTGTCTCCCCAAATCTCTGTCAAACGTTGATCTCGACCACAATTCCAACGATAGTATTTATAGCGAACCGAGCTGGTTTTATAGTAATTCTGGTGGAAACTCTCCTTCCCTTTTATCGGATAAAATTTTGAAGACTCCAAGATTGGAGTTACGACAGTCTTTCCTGGAAACTGATCGACTACGTCCTTTCGAGAATTTTCCGCTAGCTCTCTCTCTTCTTCATTTGCGACAAAAATTGCACTGAGATAACTCGTTCCTTTATCGCAAAATTGCCCTCTGGAATCGAAGGGGTCAACATTCACCCAATAATGATCCAGTAGCTCTTTATAGCTGACAAGGTCTGGATCATAATGAACTTCTACGGCTTCATAGTGGCCCTTGTGGTTTCCGTTATACGTCGGATTTTTAAGCTTTCCACCGGTAAATCCTGAAATTGCTTCCGAAACACCTTTCAGCTTCTCAAAATCAGATTCCACACACCAAAAGCAACCGCCAGCAAACACGGCTTTATCAGCAATTGCGCTAATTGAGGTCGACAACAAAATAAACAATAGAAAAAACAACCGGGTAGTTTTCATAAAAGGCTCTCATTAAACGGTTCTATGTAAGGATCGTAAACTGTGCATTTAGGTTTCTATTTAAATAGCTTCGCCAACTTCTCGTACCCTTCTTTTTCAAGTGCAACGGTGGGCACAAAACGTAAGGCCGCCGAGTTAACGCAATACCTTAACCCCGTCGATTTCGGGCCATCGTTAAACACATGCCCCAAATGAGAATCACCGTAAAGACTACGAACTTCTGTACGAACACTAAACAAGCCACGATCGGTTCGCTCTACAATATTCGAGTTATTAATGGGTTTCGAGAAGCTCGGCCAACCTGTTTTAGAGTCATATTTATCAATTGAGGAAAAAAGCGGTTCTCCGCTGACAATATCAACGTAAATACCCGCACGCTTCTCATTCCAGTATTTATTGTCGAAGGGCCTTTCGGTTGCATCGTTTTGCGTCACATCGTATTGCAATGCGCTAAGTCTTTCGCGAATGACTTCATCAGAAGGCTTTTGATAAGCCCCGTTTTTCATCGTCACCTTTGACTGCGAAATATTCGTCATATTCGACCGATCGTCGGTACTTTCCGCGTTGACTGAACATCCTAAAATTAAAATACTACTGAGTATTAAGGCACTTATTCTAGCTGTCATGTTGGTCACCATTTGTAAATTCAATAAATTAATATTCGATGGTGTAAGTGTGAAGAAAGTTTTCGAAGATGAATAGACCCCCGATTCATTCTTTACAGAACTATGATCTGTTGTGATATTTTCGTTATATTTACGTGATAAGCCGCCCGATAGATCACCAGATAATGACTGTTTTTGTATTGGCTTTAACGAAACTAAAGAAAAAGTGCGACTTCTAGAACCCCTGGCAATTGGCATATCCTTCTGAGGCCTTAGGCACGTTCCGCTTCCTGCATAGCCTTCAACTCTCGGGCTAGACTCTCAGGCGAAGAGGTATTACGCGCAATCAACTTATAGAGGCCTGGAACCATATAGAGTGTCAGAATAGATGCAACGCTGACGCCAAACAAAATCACTGTGCCTAGCACATTTCGGCTAACAGACCCCGGCCCCGTCATCAATACCAATGGCATTGCCCCTACTAAGGTAGATATTGTGGTCATAAGTACGGGGCGCAGGCGCAACTGACAACCTTTAACTATTGCTTCACCAAATTCCACGCCTGTATCGCGGACCTGATTAATAAATTCGACTAACAGAATACCATTTTTTGTCGCGATGCCAATTAACATCAACAAGCCGATTTGACTGAAGATATTCAATGTATTCCCGGAAACTACCAGACCTAGCAAACCACCAACTATCGCTAACGGTACCGTTATCATTATCACTGTCGGGTGCACAAAGCTTTCAAATTGCGCCGCCATAACCAGAAACAAGACCAACAGGGCAAAGCCAAAAGTAAAATAGATAGCGGAGGACGATTCTTTATATTCCAGGGACTGCCCTTTGTAATCAACTTTCGCCTTGTTTGGCAAACTTGTTCGCACCGTCGATTCCAGAAAAAGCAAGGCCTCTTCTAAACTCACTCCAGGCGTTAGGCTACCGCTTATCGTCACCGCCCGCATACGGTTATAACGGTTCAGAGCAGCAATACCAGACACGCTTTCAGTATGGAGTACATTCGACAACTGGATCAGCTTGCCGCTGGTACTAGAACGCACAAAGACATTATCGATATCTTCCGGACTAACTCTCTGATTTTCCTGCATTTGTACGATGACGGGGTACTCCTCTCCATCGTCTGAATAAGTCGTCACTTGCTGATCGGTCATTAATGCCTGTAGCGTTTGTCCGATTTCCCTTACCGACACGCCCAAGGCCGCTGCCCGATTTCGATCAATCCTGACATGAATCTGTTGTTGAGTTTCTTTTAGATCAGAATTCAAACGACCAAACATCCCACTTTTATCAGCGGCTTCCATCACCGTGTCGCGCCATTGCGCTAACTCGTCGAAGTTCTGGCCTTGCAACACAAATTGTACCGGCGAATTCGGCCCACCACGGGAGATTCCTGAAGGTAGAAATGCCATCACTCTGATACCTGGAAGCGTCTTCCATTTTTTTAATAACTTGTCGCGTAATTCAAACACAGTAAAATCACGTTCATTCCATGGCACCAGGGAAATTCGCGAAAATGCACTGGTCGTAGCGGTTCCTCCTCGTCCCGGTGACAAAAACAATACTCGGCCTATGCCCCCCTTTTCTTGGATTTCCAGTACAGGTGCTTGTAGCTGCTCAATTATCCCCCTCATGGTGTCGACACCAGTACCTTCTGGCGCAATTACCGATACAAAAATGGTATCCTGGTCTTCCGTAGGCGCATATTCATTTTTCAAATTCGAGGCTAAAATATAACCGGCGACAAGTGCTGCAAGAGTCCCGACAACTGGCACCCATGGTTGCGTTAAGGTAAAACGCAAGCTACGACTGTAACCGCTTTCCAAACCTGCCATCAGAGGTATCATAATCTTTTCTATAAACGATTCTTTATGATTCGCCTTTAATAAATTGCCACACATCATAGGTACAATCGAAAGGGCCATCACAGACGAAACAATAACCGCGGCGCAAATTGCCACCGCAAGCTCTGAAAAAAGGCGTCCCATATTATCCTGCATAAACACAATTGGCGTAAACACAGCGACGATGACGACCGTCGTAGCAATCACTGCGAATCCAACTTGCGTTGCACCTTTATAAGCGGCCAGTAAAGGTGGCTCACCTTTTTCGATTCGCCGATAGATATTTTCCAGAACCACGATAGCATCGTCCACGACTAATCCTATGGCCAATACCATCGCCAATAAGGTAATGAGGTTTATCGAATAACCGTAAGCTTGCAGAGCGATGGTCGCCCCCATTAGCGACAAAGGGATGCAGACGACAGGAATCAAGGTCGCGCTTAGACTTCCAAGGAACAAAAGGATTACCAACGCGACTAACCCTGTCGTTAGAAAAATCGCCCAATATACGCCATTCAAGGCAGCGCGAATAAATGCGGATGCGTCGCCGGAGGTCGAAATACCCATGCCATCGGGCAAATCTCTCGCAATTGCCTCTATTTCTGCATTGATCGCTTCAAGCACTAAAACTGTATTGGCATTGGATTGTTTGACTATACCCATAGCCATGCTGTCGCTTCCATTAGTTATGAATAGAAAGCGTGACCGGGAGCTCCCAAGCTCAACCTTGGCGACATCGCCTAAACGTACAAACTGACCGCTACTCCCCAATTTCAGAACCAATTCGCGAAAATCCTTTTCACTTCTATAGCTTCGCTGAAGGCGAATCGGAAATTCCATATAAGTAGATTCAATTCTACCAGCGGGAAGTTCAAGATTTTCCTGCCGCAAAGCATCGACCACATCACTGACTGTTAGCTGCCTCGCGGCTAATGTTTTCCTATCGATCCAAATCCTCATGGATTTGGTACCGCTGCTGTAAACATTTACCGACGATACGCCCGGTAACACGGAAAAACGATCGACAATATATCGCTGCGCATAATCTGTTAGTTCCATAACCGGCATTGAGCCGGCTTCCAAACTGATGTAGATAATGGGAAAGGCATCGCTATCTGATTTTTGCACTCGTGGCTGATCTGCATCCTCCGGCAGGCGATTAACAACGCGCGATACTTTGTCGCGAATATCATTGGCGGCCGCATCGATATCCCGACTTAATTCAAACTCGATATTGATACTGGAACGTCCGTCCTTACTGCTCGATCGGATCGCTTTGATGCCATCAATACCACTAATTTCATCTTCTATCGGCTTTGTTATTCGAGTTTCGATGACGTCGGCGGCAGCGCCGGAGTATTCGGTTGAAATGGAAATTTGCGCAGGTGACACATCCGGATACTCACGGGTTGATAGCTGAGTAAAAGCCATACTGCCGAAGGCAGCTAACAATAGGGCAATAACGGTCGCAAAAACTGGACGCTTTACGGAAACTTCAGGTAACCACATATAATTTCCTATTCAACCATGTCGATCAGTGGCGCGACGACTTGAACTGACGCTCCCGAGCGCAAATTTAGCTGTCCATTCACAACGACTTGTGCGCCTGGTTCGACGCCACTGATTATTTCCACACCTCCCGACACTCTTTTACCCAATTCCACTGGCACGGTTTTAGCTTTAAGTTTGCCGTCGATTTCTTCAATGACATAAATAATACTGCGCTTACCGCTTTGTACAACTGCTTGCTCCGGAACAATTAAAGCTTGCCGTTCTGCCATCATCAGAGTGACATTCAACAACATACCCGGCCGCAATTTAGACGATGCGTTATCGATCAAGGCCCGGGCAGTGAAGGTGCGAGTGGATATATCAACACGACTACCAATACTGACTAGCTCGCCCGAAAAAACCACCCCGGGCCATGCGGGAGTTGTACTCGACACTTTCGCACCCACGATCACTTTTGCCAGGTGAATTTCGGGAACAGAAAAATCCAACTTTAACAAATGTATATCATCTAATTCCGCGATAACGGTCCCCGGCGTGACTAATGCACCTTTGCTGACACGTCTGAACCCAAGGAGACCATCAAAAGGTGCATGGATTAAGCGATCACTAAGCCTAACCGCAATGACTTCTAGTCTAGCGCGACCCGTCTTTACTTTTGCGGAAGCCTCATCTAATTTGGGCGCCGTAACAATTTTATTACCCAATTTTTTCAACCGAGTTAACTGCAATTCAGCTTCAGCCAAATTTGCTTGCGCTTCTCTCAACTCTGCGCGTTGGGCAGCATTTGTCAATTCGACCAGAATGTCTCCCTTTTTTACAGTCTGCCCATCGTTGAAGTGTACCGCCGTCACTTGGTCTGTGACTTTTGCTGTGATGGTCACCGATTCGTTACCGACGAGAGACCCGACGGATTCAACCCTGTCTGCGAGGATCACATGTTCGGCCTGCCAGGTAACAACAGCAGTCGGGGGACGCGGTTTTTTTATTTCAGTATTCTTACCCGATAAGTCTGAGTCGCAGGCACTTAGCGCTATGATTAGACAAATGAAGGGCAATCGTAAAATGGACTTCCACAAAATATAAGTTCTCCAGTGGCGACTGAGAGGGTTTGCTCCTATTGCGCACCACTTTAATATTTAGACAAACTAGTCAAACTAGACAAATAACAAGGTAATCAATCTCTGCAAAAACAACCCTACCGCAACTGTAGTTCCCATAATTTCGCTATGAACTGTCACGATTCACCTGCCGTATTTTTAACCACCGCTAACTGCCATCTATCTAATGACAACCATCAAGAAGCTGAGTAATCGTGTTTGCATTATAGTAAGGACCGTTAGTTTACTACGCTTCACAATGTTTTTCCGATAAACAAAGGATTTTCCGTTACAACACGTTAACAATATGGCTTTTCTTAGACACCTGCGGAGCAACTAGAACGACGAATTCAGTTTCCCGGTCGAGTCTTCACACTTTAGCGTTTCCATTAGAACGTGCAAGTTTCCAGATTAGACAAGTAAGCAACTGAAATCCCAGCTAATATTTGAACGTAATTTCAACCTATCTCCGTTTTTTCGGCCAAAGAAGCTGCGTCATTCGATGGTGTTGTGTCGTAGTCAGGTCCTAGCAACTGGCGAGGGCTTCTTCTTTATCGGGGCGAGGACAATCGGTTGAACATTGTTCATCTATTGATTTGTGGTCATCTATCGAACAGCAACCGTCTATTAAACGGTTAAGCCTGGCGAGCGCTCCAAATACGTAATTGGATTCGACAGACTGATTGTTGGCAGTATTAGATTTAGTCTCCCTTCCAACAGGCGACTCGCTTCTCCATCCACGCTGCCACACCTTCAGTATAGTCGGGATGCCGGGCCATTTCCTTGAGTAAACGTTCGCTATCTTGTACCGATTCAGACACGCTACGATGCCAATCGCGGTAGAGCTGGCGCTTCGTCTCTCTTAATGACCCGGGAGAAGCGGTCTTCGCCATTTCTCGAGCATAGGCATATACCTCATTCAGCAGCGCTTCAGGGCTCGACAGTTTGTTAAGAAACCCCATATCCATCGCTTCATTGGATGTAAAAACCCGAGAGGACAAAAGAATATCGTTAGCATTGGTTACGCCGATTTGCTTTGGAAGAATCCAGGACAAACCATACTCAGCCGGAAAGTTAAAACGACCGTGGGCGGCAGTGAATTTCGCTCCCTGCACCGCGAAGCGTAAATCACAAAAAGCCGCTAGAACCAAGCCCACACCCGCTGCTGCACCGTTCATTGCGGCTATAATCGGCTTTGCAATACCAAAATGGTAAGCAAAGGTAGCATCGAAGTTTGCATCGAATCCATACCCGGGAGTGGCTATGTCTGCATCGATCCCAGCATCGTACTCTCCTTTCTCCGATATTTTTTCTAAACCACTGAGATCGGCCCCTGCACAAAAAGCTTTGCCATCCGGATCTCCAGTTACAACAATTACCCGCACGAGCGGGTCGTTATCGGCCTGAGAAAGACACCAGCGATACTCGGTATGCATGCGGCCAGTCCACGCGTTGCGTCGCTTCGGCCGAGATAACAGGATAGTAGCAATACCATCGATGACAGAATATTGAGTTGATTTAAGATTCATTCACACGCTCTTGAAATTTACTTTCCCAGCATTGTCTGACATTCGACCGAGATAGTGAAGCCCTCTCTTTGAATATTTAGCCATCTATCAGCATCTTCCTTATAGCCAATCTTTGCGCTAAAACCTTCTGGAATTATCCAGAGTACACCTATATCCTTAGCGTTCTTACTATCGGGGCCACTATGCAAGATAAAACAACAAACAATTATATTACACCTACGGCCTATCGGCATTTTACGGCGGACGGGTGGGCAAACCTACGGGCAGACACACCGATAGTCCTCTCTGAAGAAGAAGTCATTAACATGCGGGGGCGCGGTGAAATTATTTCACTGGATGAAGTCACGATGATTTATCTTCCTCTATCACGTCTGCTAAACCTTTACGTTGGTGCGACTCAGGATTTACACCGCGTCACATCCACATTTTTGGGTCGATTACGCCCCAAGGTGCCTTATATTATCGGCCTGGCTGGTAGCGTCGCGGTCGGAAAAAGTACCACAGGACGAATTTTACAAGCGCTTCTTGCACGTTGGCCGAACCACCCGAAAGTGGATCTCGTCACGACAGACGGCTTTCTCTACAGCAACGCTGTACTCGAAGAACGACAGCTCATGGAGCGGAAGGGCTTTCCCGAGAGCTTCGATCAAAAGAAACTCATCGCATTTCTGAACGATGTTAAGTCCGGGAAGAGCAATGTCAAGGCGCCGGTCTATTCGCATCAAATCTATGACATTGTGCCGGATGAAATGAAGATTATTGATCAGCCCGATATTCTTATCGTCGAAGGACTTAATGTATTACAAGTACCGCTTTTACACGGTGCAGATAATACACCTCCCGCAGTATCGGACTTTTTTGATTTTTCGATTTATCTCGATGCTGATGTCGAGCATATTGAAAAGTGGTATATAGAACGTATTTTGAACTTACGAGAAACCGCTTTTAAAGATCCAGACGCGTTCTTTCATGGACTAGCAAAAATATCAGAGCAGGAAGCCATCGATTTTGCGCACCGAATCTGGAAGTCGATAAACGAGGAAAACCTGCGCGCGAATATTCTCCCCACCCGAGAACGCGCGCAACTGATTTTACGCAAGAATGTTAATCACGGTATTTCCGACGTGTATTTGCGGAAGTTGTAATACTCGGTTATACACATTGGCGCGCATTATAGAGAAACAGCGAACCTATTGATGTCCTAGAAAATCAACATTCTAGCGTGCCGATACGCGCATGAACTTTCTTCGGTTCCCAAATACTAAACAATGCAATGGGATGGAGAGTTGAGAAGTATGATCCAGTTTTATTGCACCACAATTCACTATCCCTACTCTTCGCTCCGACTGTCTAACCATACACCACAAGGTTTTCGGCATTCACGTAAAAGCGTTTTTTTCGAACTGCTAACAAATCAGTCTTGTTATTTCCTCGTGCTCAACATCGATTTCATCACTATAAAAATAGGGTCGGCGATATCAGCACCAATAGCCAAAGATTACTAACTTTTCTACCCACCGCCGCCATGCCACATTCAATTACGCCACGCCTGTGTTTAAGGTTTGTTGCAAACGAACTAATCTGTTCATCGTGGATAACTTCCAACCAGAGTAAATCTTGATTCTGGACTGGCATTTATATCAACCTTTCTTCTAAAAATAAATGTTACGGTATTTGCTTCAATATTTCCGCCCATATATTTTTCCAGCAGCAACGATGATCAAAGCCATCGACAACCACGAGTTCACTCGCCCCATGACTCTCTACATAAGTTTTCAACATTGATGCTGGAACTATCTTGTCTTCACTTCCAATAAAGTGTTTTTGCATAATAGTGACAGGTAATCCCGGTCTTTCAGCAGGATTCATCGAACCGTTAAGCGGTAGGAGTTGGTGGTGCTGGGTCCACAACAAAATATTCAAATTTCCCCCAATGGTGATAACTGCAGAAACATTCGAAACTTTTTCCGCAAGCAACACAGCCAAAGCCCCACCGCCACTATAGCCTATGAGGACCAAGCTGGACGCTCGATACTGCTCAGACAACTGTTCTACGGCAATCGACAGACTCTCAACGATATCTTCAGAATAACGTTTGCCGGTCCAAAGTCCTGAATCACAATACGATTTATCGGAGAATCCATGATAACAAGGCCGACCAAGAATAAGAGCCGCTGACTGATCCTGTTCTATAAGATCAAAAATAATCGTATCTCTCGGAGTTGGATCAACCGATGGAATCACTCCAGCCATCCAGGGCAAACCGTCGCCCGTCAAATAGATATGAAGCTTACCGTCGAGTAGTTGGTGATTTTTATAGATCTTGTGGGAAAAAATACCGGTTTCTATAACCTGAGGCGTGAAAGCCGCGGCAATTGCTTTTTGTTCAAATCGCTCAGATGCGCTCTGACAGCCAGATACAAACACCAGGAAAATGATTGCAAAGTAACTCGAAATAACCTGTAAAATTGTCCACCCTTGCATATCAGCTAAACGCAAATCCCATTATCAAGTTTTAGATTTGTTCCCCATTCCCCCGTTACCATCCTGTGAATACCAAATCAATGACAAAGGCTCTTTAAAAAAAACTACCCGCCTTGGCTAATAAAGAAGTAGTCGACTGAGTGATGGTTGACGCCTTTTATCGGTGCGTATTGCGGCGATTGTTCGACATTCAAAGTAATTGCATCTTCTTTTACTGCTGGGAATATTCGATTATATAGCGTATGCGCATCAATCACCGATTTGTTATTGTCTAAAGCCGCAAGAAAATGTTTTGCGAATACGGAGTGCTCTCCCCCTCCTCCATCGAGCACCGGCTGCAGTCCCCCGGATGTCAATACCGTACGCGACTTTCCTTTCGACATCGCTTGTAGCCATTTTAGATGCTTCTGATTTTCAACATCAATTTTAATGCCAGGAGACAATATAGAGCTACGCGTTAGAACACCGGAAAAACAGGAATCGGCAATAATAATAATTTTTCGCGCATCGAATTGCGAAATCAAATCGGTGACTTGTTGGGTTGGAATCCAATTAGACTGGTCGTTGATTTCCGCATCAACCGGCAACCAGTGTCCTCTGGAATCGCGCATTTCGCCATGACCGGCGTAATAGACCAATAGATTTTTATTACTGTCCAGCTCTCCCTGCATGGTGTAAAGCGTACTCAAAATATCTTTACGAGTCGCGTTTAGAAGCAGAGTCGTCTTATAACCATATTGGGTCGATAGCACTTCTTCGATACTGATCGCGTCTGCAACCGCCGTTCTCAAGTTTTGTTGGTATTGATATTCATCATTTCCGATGATTAACGCATGAAATTCTCCGAATCGACTATTGAGTGAGTCGGGAAATCCGGCATCGCCTGCGACAGTTTGCTTCAATGGGACACGCTTCGTCGACGACGCTAAAACGGGTTTTGGCAGATTGTTTAGTCCGCTAAGCTTCGCGTCTAGCTGGTTCACTTTCTCTTCTAATCTAATAATTTGACTGTGGCGATCGGCCAAGGTTTCTGCTTTATCAACCAGGCGGTTTGTCAAGTTCGCTACCGTGTTCTTCTCTAATTCCGTCTGCGCAAGCTGAGATTGTAATTGATCAGTCAAAATGTCATTTTCGGCGACTAGCTGCTGCTGACGACGCTGACTATTTTCGACAAGCGATTGAGTCTGTTTTAACTCCAACACTAAACTGTCAATTTTAGCTTGACTGAGTTGTTTGAATTCTGCGCCCTGATTGGTATTGCTTTCCAATTCCAGCTGCTGGTGAGAGATGTTTTCATTATAGATCTTTTCTTGTTGTTGATAGAACGCTATTTTTTGTTTTAACTCGACCAGTTCGATGTTCTGGTTAGCGATTTGATTTTGATAAGCATAATCACTGCTCGCCTTTGTTTTTGTTTCATCGTTAAAGTCTTGCTGATACTGCTCCTTTTCTTGCTGATACTCCTCACTTAATGCGGTCAATAAACCTTTTACCCGGGACAGTTCAATTTTCTTTTCACCGATCTGCTTGGCCAGCTGTAGTTGATTTTCATTGAGCCCATCGATCTGGTAATTCATCCGAGCACGCTCTTGGCGTGCTTCCTGCCTGAGCTCCACTATCTTTTCATTTTGTACAGCGAGCTTCCGTATCAAGTCCTGCTTTTCGTTGCGCAGTTTAGTTAATTGTCGGGTAGTTTCGGCTGACGAACTAGACGGTTGCTCTCTTGCCATGAAAGCAATGCGAGATAATTTTTTCAATTTACCGGTAGCGATTTCCAATTGCCTTTGCAGTTTACCAACCGCCTTTTTCTCCTTGTCAGTTTGTTTTTGGCTACGGCTGAGCTTACCTTTCCAACGGTCTAACTGTTCCGATACTTTCTTATCGATAACAGACATATATTCTAACTGATCGTCCTGTAAATCAGCGGCTAAGCGATATAGATTTAGTGCCTTGGCTTTATCTTGCCCAACGCCTTTTCCCGATTCATACAAAAAACCCAGATTAACCTGCGCCGCTTTCAGCCCTTGATCTGCAGCGCGTTGGTACCAAAGCGCAGCCAATTGATAGTCGGGATTGCCGCTGATCCCAGCCTCGTAGATTTCACCCAGATAATTTTGTGCCTTTGCGTCTCCCTGTTGTGCCAGTGGAGTCCAGACATTGACAGATGACGTTAAATTAGCGCGATCGTATTCCGTATATTCTCCGCCACGGATACTACATTCTGAGGCATGCAAACGAGCCGGTCGTCGCGGTGTTACAAAGGTATTGCGAGTACCGAGTTTTCTGACCTGGCCTGGTAATAGGCAATCGACTAGGACGAGCTTATCAACAGAAATACCTGCCTTGTTACTGACTTTAGCCGCTCCTTCCTGGGTTGTCGTACTACAGCTCGCAAAAGAAATGAGTGCGACAATTGTCGACACGACCCTAAACGTTCGTCTCTTCTTTGACAAAGGTTGCGTTCCTGATGCTATCGGGAAAGTGTGATTTTTTACATCCATTGTATGCTCCTTTTAAGAGAGTCTTTCAGAAAATTATAGATTGTAAATTACGCTGAGATTCGATTCCGCAATCATCGGTATCGCATCATAATAGACCTATTTTCACCTATGACCAACAGTAGACGCACATCAGGGAATGATAATCGCGACTACCTAATAACGTCTGCAGAAATGGACGTGGTCTCGATAGTTCAAAACGTCAAAAGAACGCTTTATTGAAGATACTCTTCCCGCAAAAATAGAAGTTCCGCGTGGTCTGGCATCACTTTAAGGCCTTGCTGAATAGCGTTAAGTGCTTGTTCTGCCTGCCGATTCGAACTATATCGCTTACTTTCTGTCGCAAAATGGTCTGCGATTTCCTTGATTCCTGCTTTCGCCCTTTGATTATAGGGATAAAGAACCAAAACATCCTTGAAAGCGTCGTAAGCATTATTCGTCGGGGGTAGAACATAAAAACCCATTAATAAATGAGCTTCTGCTGTGTTTAACTTTATTTCCAATTCTTCCGCTTCTTCAGGAGACAGTACCGGTTCTTGTGGTTGCACCGTAGTCGGTATAGTTTGCGGCCCGACTGGAATTTGTTGAGTCTCTTGTTGATTGAGCTGAAACCCGACAAATCCGAGCGCTGTAACTAAAGCTACGACACCCCCGCCAAGGAGCCTGATGTCGAAGGAAGGTTTTTCCTTAATGAGCCCTTTCAAAATTTCTAATGCATGTTGCGGTCGGCTTGCCCGATCGTAACTTAGGCCGGCATTAAGCTGTAACCACACAGATTTTTTTAAGTCTTTTATGACCGGAGGTGCTAATTTCATCGCTCGTGCTTGGGTGGCGGTTTTACCCGGATAAGGATGTTTTCCGGTCAACATTTTATACATCACGATGGCTAACGCATAAATGTCGTCCGTGGGCTCCGGCGCCTGACCTTCAATCATTTCGCAGCTGGCATAGGCACGGGTCATCGCCCCCATGGCGTTTAGGTCAAGCATGGTTTTATTACCACTAAACGCGTCGGCCTTCGCTCTGGCAATACCAAAATCAATGACTTTGATTTCATTGGTATTACTAATGACGACATTTCCGGGTTTAAAATCGCAGTGGACCAGACCCTTTTGATGAGCATATTCGAGAGCCGACGCTGCTGCTATCCATATCGGAAGACACTGCTCCAATGTTGCAGGTGAATTTTGTTCTATCCACTGTTCGAGGGAGATGCCATCAAGGCATTCCATGGTCATAAATACGACATTTGTATCGCGATCTACATCGTAGACGGTAATGATATTGGGATGAGATAAACTGCGGGCCTTACTGGTTTCTCTCTGCAAAAAAATGAGGGCATCCTGGCCATCTAACTCAATATTATCGAGTAGTTTTATTGCCACCCAGGGGTTTTTGTCCTGCGCTTCTTCCTGTATCAAATCAAGTGCTTTATATACGCTGCCCATCCCGCCAGCACCCAGGTGCTCTGTCAAAACAAACCGACCTTTAATGGTATCGCCCAATTTAAATCCAGCGAAATCACTGTTGCTGACCGGGCCATTGTCGGGTAAAGCGATAGTTCGGTCCGGATCTTTAGTGAGCGCTTCAGGAGGTAATGCCAGGGTTCTGTCAGGATCGCTCGACGTATTCATTGTTGATACAAGGACAGTTCCCTCAGAATCATCAATATCAGTGTGATTTGAACCCTTGTTTAGTGCCGCCGTATCAGAAAATTGAGTCGTTCTCGATACGATAACGGTTTTTTCGTGGTCATCAGTGTCGTTTGGACGATCAGTGTTATCCGAATTGTTCATTATTTCTCGGTCGCCGTTGCGTTAACTGTTGTAAAAACCCATCTTTGGTTTACAGTATTATATAACTATAACCACTAGTGATATAAAAACAACAGATAAGGACTCTTCGCAATGTCGAAATCAATAAATTCAAGGTTTATCATTCTTTCAACGTTTTTGGGGATAACTTCAACTGCTTTAGCGTATGAACCGACGCTACCGCTCGGCAAAGTTGGCGAGACGGACTTACAACAAATAATGGGAGACGGAGTCAACGCCGTTTGTGGTCAATTTGTTGCAGCGCAAGACTTTGTCGGAAGCGTAGAGAGAACTGACTTGTTTGACCGCTGTGGGGAAATGGTTCACACCGCCCTCGGCTTACCAATAGAATCGTCAAAAACTTTGGGCATCAGTAACAGCGAACTGGCAAATGTCCTGCAAGAGGTCGCTGGCGAAGAAGTTATGGCCCAAAGTAATATTGCGACCGATACGATGTCTGGACAAAATGCCATTATCGGCAGTAGAATCTCAGGTTTGTTAACTCGATTAGCTCAAACAAATTATGCTGACTCAGACGAACAACAATACTACGCAAAAAACAGTCAAATACTCGGTATGGGCGCCAGCGGCGACGACGTTGGATTAAGTGAAGATTTCTCCCTTTTTGCGAATATATCTGGTGGTTCAGGCGAAAAAGACGCAACAGACCGTGAAGATGGATTTGACCTCGACGCAATGACCTTCATAGTTGGAGCAGATTACAGGCTCAGCAATAATACCGTTGTGGGTGCCAGTATTGGCTGGGAAGAATACGATGCCGACTACGAGAAAAACCAAAGAGTAAGCGGCGGTGATATGTCCGTTGACACGACAACACTGTCTCTCTACGGGCTATATAGCCAAGAAAACTTTTATTTGTCGGCTATTTTAGGCTACGGGAACAGCGATTTCGATACATCTCGAAGCGTGAAATATTCTTCGAATAACCCAAATCCGAACTTAAACGGTGCCAATCGAAAGATATCCAGCAAGACCGACAGCGACCAATACAACGTTTCTATCACAATGGGCTATCAGTCTGTCAGCGACACAAGGACGATTAGTCCCTACATAAAACTGAGCTACCTAGACGTTGAGATTGACGCTTTCGCCGAAAAAGACTCTTCAGGTGGCGGCTTGGGATTAAAATATCAATCCCAAGATGTTGAATCCTTTAAAGGTATACTCGGAGTACAGGCAAGCTGGGTGATGAATCAAGATTACGGCGTATTAAGTCCATATGTTATCGCAGAGTGGCACAACGAATTCAAAGACGATTCAGATACCATTACTTTTCAATATGTTCACGATCCCAGAAATAACCAAATTTCTTTTGAGACTGATGACGTTGATTCAAGTTATTTTAACTTTACGATAGGTACGTCTTTGATTTTGGCAAATTCTGTCCAACTGTTTGCCGATATCAGTTCTGTCGTTGGCTTTGAAGACTTTGATTACAATTCCCTCAATGTTGGAATAAGAAAGGCGTTTTAACATCGGGCGTCCCTGAATATTTCAACGTATTAAATGTCAACGCTCTTCTTATTGAATATGTGTGAATAAACGCAGAACTAGATATCTAGTTCTGCAAAGAGCAGACCAAAACGGCGATGATTCACATGATTTTCTAAGCTAATAAATTACCCGCGAACGCGTACTGCTCCGCCGACTAGCGAAAATCAATATTTTTTCACGATAGCGATCTCTCAAGTGATTTTCGTCTTTTCACACGAAAAAATTTCTGAATATGCACAGATTCACCTCCAGCCCCTATCCAACTGCTGCGGGTATTTGTCAGCTCTGCTAAACGTTCTACACTACTGAAAATGTAATTGAGTTCATTATCGACCCGAATACAAATACGATGACTACGGCTCTACACAACAGATTTGTGTAAGATCACTCTATCTTCAAAAGAAAATCGAAGTTTACCGCCTGGGTGTGTGTAGTGATACAAATCGTTCTGATGT
>CAJVZD010000034.1 GCA_913019905.1 uncultured Cellvibrionales bacterium | reverse complement strand
CAAGGAAATTCGTCAAGGTATCGCCTGTGTTAAGCACCAAAACATGGCCGGGTCTGACATGGGTGATGATCACAAAGAATACTTTGCTGGCGAGGCTGCACTGAAGGCTTCTGGTAAAGACAATACTATGAATCAATTCGGTTAAGAATAGGTTTGTAATTAGAAACACTTTAGTTTGAAAAAAAGGCGGCTTCGGCCGCCTTTTTTCGTTGGTACTTTCTGGATGGCGGTCTGTGTCGCCTATCGACTTTTTTCTTGCACGCTTTGCGTCTTGTCTCAGCCGTACGATGAAAGGCGCGACTCTCCGGGGTCCAGCACGTCAGCAATACGTATCAAAATATTCGCCAAAGAAAAATACTCGCTGCTAGAAGCAGCTGTAGCAGTCCTTTGTTTAAAATCGCTTGCGATGCCTTATTTGATATTTCAGATCGTCACTAAGCGATGTATGATATCTGTCGTCCCGAGCTGCAGGGGGTATCGTGTACCTGTCCTGTTGGCGATAGTTTGTAACTCCGGAAGAGTGCTTGTATCTCCGCATTGAGTATAACGTCGGAGTGACAAAATGTTTTGTCGAGTATTGGCTATCCCCAATTTATAAATATAACCGTCTGCACGGCAGCTCGGTATGAATGGAAACAAGAAATGATGATTTCAACGCCCGATTTATGTGATGAGTATGGTGATGCAGTTCGAGTGGCAGAGCCCATTTTTAGGCATTATGGCGGTGTTCGCCAATTTGGCGGTGAAGTGGTGACTGTTAAATGTTTCGAGGATAATTCCAAGGTGGGTGAAATGGTGCGCACGCCCGGGGAAAACAAGGTGCTGTTCGTCGACGGTGGGGCTTCACCAAGGCGTTCCCTGTTGGGGGACCAGCTGGTTTCTCATGCCCTCAATAATAACTGGCAAGGGATTATTATTTATGGATATCTCCGCGATGTGGAGGAAATAGAGGCGATGCCGATCGGTGTTATGGCGCTAGGTTCGATACCTCGGAAAACTGAAAAGCTTGGGGAGGGCAAGGTCAATGTTCCGGTGGATGTCGCTGGCTTGA
Source organism: uncultured Cellvibrionales bacterium (assembly GCA_913019905.1). Classification (GTDB taxonomy): domain Bacteria; phylum Pseudomonadota; class Gammaproteobacteria; order Pseudomonadales; family Dasaniaceae; genus Oceanicoccus. Next base: position 47,125 of record CAJVZD010000034.1, on the reverse strand, counting down.
GAATATGCCCTGGGGACTTCATTTATGCCGATGGCACAGGAGTTATCGTATCCACTGAGTCGCTGCTTAAATAGCATTAGTTTGGGTTAGATAGTGCGGGTTGTTTGTATTTGCTTCGTGAAGGCGGGGTTGTTGTTAGTCTGTGATGCGGCTTTGAGGTGGAGGGTTCGATGGGAATGAGTAATGCTTCGCGACTGGCTAAAATCATTCTAAACGGTTTCGATGCTTTTTTTGGCGATTTTCAAAATCTCACTTTGGGCGGGCAGGCCCGATTTGAGAACGCCGATTGGCAGTTAGTTCACGAAGTGATGAGCAATCGGCTGGAAATGTATAAGAAAAAAATAAGCTCTGCAGCAAAATTTGCCGATGAGATTGTCGGTGAGATGTTGTTAGATCGATCTTTGTGGCGAGATGCTAAAACGGAATACGCGGTTCTTATAGAAACTCATAGTAATTTTGAGATTGCCCAGACCTTTTTTAATTCCATGTATTGTTATGTGTTCGGCCACGAAAAGATCCGGGATCTGCATGCTTTTGTTTTTGTGCCCGATTTGTTGCCTAAGAATTTGAATGACAAGGTTATTTTTAAAGAATATTCCTTTACCGAAACAGTTTCCGTCTGTATACGAGACGTCCTGGTCGATACTCAATTTAATATTCCTTTCGAAGATTTGGATCGGGATGTAGATAGGGTCCTCGATCGAATAAGGCCCATTTTCGAATCAAACGTTGGCGAGAGCGCTTGCGAAAGGGTAGAGGTTTTGGATTCCTTGTTCTATCGAAATAAGGCGGCTTATCTTGTCGGGAGATTTGTATTAAGCGGTCGGTATCTGCCTTTTGTATTACCGTTTATGAATAACGAAAAAGGCGCCGTTTATGTAGATACCGTGCTCTTTTCAGCGGACGAAGTCAGTAAGTTGTTTAGTTTTACCCGCAGCTACTTCATGGTTGATGCGTCAGTTCCTTCTCAGTATGTCGATTTTCTCCACAGTATCATGCCGCACAAAGAGCCCTTTGAGCTCTACAGCGCGATAGGGTTCGGGAAACACGGAAAAACCGTATTTTATCGCAGTGCTGTCGCCCATACCGTAAAATCAAATGACCAGTACGCGATCGCGCCGGGGATTAAAGGCATGGTCATGCTGGTGTTTACACTGCCCTCCTTCGATTATGTTTATAAGGTCATTAAAGACCGGTTTACCCCGCCAAAGGATATGACGCGAGAAGAGGTAAAGGGTAAGTATAAACTTGTGAAGCGTTGGGATCGCGCTGGACGAATGGCAGAAACTCAAGAATTTAGTAACTTGGCGTTCGATCGGCGACGCTTCCCTGTTGAGTTGGTCAATGAATTGAAAAAAGAAGTGCCTTCATTGCTGGAGGAGAAGGGCAATGCATTAATTCTAAAACACGTGTACGTCGAACGGCGTATGACTCCGCTCAATTTGTACCTGAAGGATGCCACCGACGCACAATTATTCAGTGTTATGGAAGAGTACGGCAACGCCATAAAGCAGCTTGCAGGAGCTAATATATTTCCCGGCGATATGCTGTTGAAAAACTTTGGCGTGACTCGCCATAAACGGGTGGTGTTTTACGATTATGATGAAATCTCCCCGCTGCTGGAGTGTAACTTCCGGACGCTTCCCAAAGCTGTAACCGAAGAGCAAGAAATGGCGAGTCAGCCCTGGTATGACGTAAAGCCGAACGACGTCTTTCCCGAAGAATTCAGTTTGTTTTTTACCGGTAATAAGCGCGCTAGGAAGGCGTTCAGTACATTGCATGGAGATCTGTACCGGGTCGAATTTTGGAAAGATCTACAAAAAGAAATTAGCCGTGGGAAATTTCAAGACGTTTTCCCCTATCGTCAAAAGTATCGATTTTGAAATCAGATTTATCCGGGCTTCCGAGCATTTTTAAAAAACAGCATCTTCCAATGCGGTCCCTAATTATATCCGTCTCCATCATTGGTGGCTGGCATCGAGTCGAGTGAAATGAATAATTTCGAATATCAGGCGTACTTTGATGGCTTCTGTCTGTCATTTATATGGACAAAACAGCCAGGTTTGCGTAAGATACGCGCCTAGATTTGACTGGTTGAAGCCGGTGACGAGAATTGACGGGAAAGCGAGGTGAAGAGTTTCTTCATCTCGCTTTTTTACAGATTGACGAGCGCTTTGTGCATTTTTTGAAAAGGCGTTTTTCTGTCGGTATAAAGTACACTTATCTTAGCTTGCATGCCTTGATAGCGCGTCGAAAGTTCAATTCCAACATGTAATCGCCGCAGCGATGCGGATCACCCATCTATTTGATATCTAGGAGGTTTGTTTGACGGTACCAGCCATACTCGCCCTTGAAAACGGTAGTATTTTCAAAGGAATAGCGATCGGTGCCACTGGGCATTCCGTCGGTGAAGTGGTATTTAATACCGCCATGACCGGTTACCAGGAAATTCTCACCGATCCCTCCTATGCAAGACAGATTATTACGCTGACTTACCCTCATATTGGCAATACGGGAACGAACTCGGAAGACGACGAAGCGGACCACGTCTGGTCTGCGGGCTTGGTGATTCGTGATTTACCATTATTGGCCAGTAATTTTCGCAACGAAGAAAATCTTGAAGATTATCTGAAACGGCGAAACATATTGGGTATTGCAGAGATAGATACACGTCGCTTGACCCGAATTTTGCGCGATCAAGGGGCGCAAAATGGCTGCTTAATGTCTGGAAGTGACATTGACGAAACAAAGGCTCTGGCCTTAGCCAAAGGTTTTGCGGGACTAAAAGGCATGGATCTAGCCAAAGTAGTCAGCACCAAAAAATCCTATAACTGGCAGCAAGGTTCTTGGGCCTTACCTTACGACAAACAAACGGGCGAAAGTTATAAGCAATATGCCGATGACGAATGCCTCTATCATGTTGTCGCCTATGACTTTGGTGTTAAACGCAATATATTGAGAATGCTGGTCGATCGCGGTTGTAAGTTAACCGTAGTGCCGGCAGAAACAACGGCGGACACTGTGTTGGCGTTGCAGCCCGACGGTGTTTTTCTTTCCAACGGTCCGGGTGATCCTGAACCCTGTACCTATGCGATCGAGGCCATTCAAAAAATACTCGAGACAAACATACCGGTATTTGGTATTTGTTTAGGTCATCAGTTATTGGCGTTAGCGTCTGGAGCCAAGACGGTCAAAATGAAGTTTGGTCATCACGGCGCAAACCACCCGGTAAAAAATATTGTCGACGATACTGTTCTAATTACCAGCCAAAATCATGGTTTTGCGGCCGATGAAGCGACACTACCTGATAATTTGGTTGTGACGCATAAGTCTTTGTTTGATGGTTCCCTGCAGGGTATTCATCGAACGGATAAGCCCGCGTTTAGTTTTCAGGGGCACCCCGAAGCGAGTCCCGGCCCACATGATGCAGCGCCGTTGTTTGATCACTTTATTGACTTGATTAAGGCTCGATCGAGCTAGTCCAGTTTTTAAAAGTACGGCAAAGGATGTTAGGTAGTTGCATGGTTCGGCGGGCGTCGATGGCAACTGACGAGGCAACGCTCGGTGTGTGCCTGTTCATAGAAAATGACATTATACTATTTGAGTTAAATCTTCATGCCAAAAAGAACTGATATAAAATCTATTCTAATCCTCGGTGCAGGCCCTATCGTCATTGGTCAGGCTTGTGAATTTGATTACTCCGGAGCTCAGGCTTGTAAAGCGTTACGGGAAGAGGGTTTTCGTGTAATTCTGGTTAATTCAAACCCTGCAACAATCATGACCGACCCAGAGATGGCGGATGCCACTTACATCGAACCTGTAGAATGGAAAACAGTTGCTAAAATTATTGAAGTAGAGAAACCCGATGCGGTTTTACCGACCATGGGCGGACAGACGGCTTTAAACTGCGCGCTTGATTTGGATAGGCACGGAGTCCTCCAAGAACATGGTGTGGAAATGATCGGAGCGACTAAAGAGTCTATCGACAAGGCCGAAGATCGGGATTTGTTTGACAAGGCAATGAAGCGGATAGGCTTAGACACGCCTCGCTCAGCCATCGCGCACAGTCTTGAAGAGGCTTTGCAAGTACAGGGGCAATTGGGCTTTCCTTCCATTATACGGCCTTCATTTACTATGGGTGGATCCGGAGGTGGAATCGCCTATAACAAAGAAGAATTTATTGAAATTTGCGAACGGGGTCTGGATCTATCTCCGACCAAAGAGCTGCTTATTGATGAGTCCTTGATCGGTTGGAAAGAGTACGAAATGGAAGTTGTACGGGACAAAAATGACAACTGCATTATAGTTTGTTCGATCGAAAATTTTGATCCAATGGGTGTTCATACTGGCGATTCGATAACGGTAGCTCCTGCACAAACTCTCACAGACAAAGAATACCAGATCATGCGAGATGCCTCGTTGGCGGTTTTGCGTGAAATCGGAGTCGAAACCGGAGGTTCTAACGTACAATTTGGTCAGTGCCCAGACACGGGTCGCCTTGTTATTATAGAAATGAACCCTCGTGTCAGTCGGTCCTCGGCGCTAGCTTCAAAAGCAACGGGTTTTCCGATTGCGAAAATTGCAGCAAAATTGGCGATCGGTTATACCTTGGACGAATTGCAAAATGATATCACAGGGGGGGCAACTCCCGCGTCATTTGAGCCATCGATCGATTATGTCGTTACAAAAGTTCCTCGCTTTACCTTCGAGAAGTTCGCCGAAGCTGATTCCCGCCTACATACCCAAATGAAGTCGGTCGGAGAAGTGATGGCGATTGGTCGAACGTTTCAAGAGTCGATTCAAAAAGCGTTGCGTGGCTTGGAAGTTGGTGCTTCAGGGTTTGACAATAAAATCTCGCTTGAACAAAGCGATGTGTCAGACATATTGATAGGCGAGCTAACCAACCCCGGACCTGAAAGAATTTGGTACGTTGCGGACGCTTTTCGCGCTGGCATGAGCATCGAAGAGGTTTTCGAGTGTTCTAAAATTGACCGCTGGTTTTTGGTTCAAATTGAAGAGATTGTTAAAATTGAGAATGATGTTAAGGAAAAGACTTTGTCGTCGATTCCTGCAGATTATTTATATCGACTCAAGCAAAAAGGTTTTGCCGACCAGCGTCTGGCGGTCTTGTTAGGCGAAACAGAGAAGGCTGTTCGAGATTACCGATGGTCGAAAGATATCCGGCCCGTTTACAAACGTGTCGACACTTGTGCAGCGGAATTCTCTACGAGTACAGCTTATATGTATTCTACGTATGAGGAAGAATGCGAAGCGAAAACGTCAAACAGAGACAAGATTTTGGTATTGGGTGGCGGCCCTAACCGTATTGGCCAGGGGATAGAATTTGATTATTGTTGTGTTCATGCGGCCCTAGCAATGCGTGAAGATGGTTATGAAACGATTATGGTGAACTGTAACCCGGAAACTGTCTCCACAGATTATGATACCTCCGATCGCTTGTACTTCGAACCGGTTACCTTAGAGGACGTTCTTGAAATAGTCGATAAGGAAAAACCGAAAGGCGTCATCGTTCAATTTGGCGGCCAAACACCGTTAAAACTTGCCAGAGATCTGGAGGCGGCCGGAGTCCCGATTATTGGGACAACACCCGAGGCAATTGATCGCGCTGAAGATCGTGAGCGATTCCAAAAAATGATCCAGAAGTTAGGTTTGAAGCAGCCACCTAATACAACAGTAAGATCAACCGAAGAAGCTGTTGATGCGGCCAAAGCCATCGGTTATCCCCTGGTTGTCAGGCCCTCGTATGTGTTAGGTGGTCGTGCGATGGAGATTGTTTATGATGAGGATGAATTGCTTCGTTATATGAAGGATGCTGTACAGGCTTCTAACGAGTCTCCCGTGTTACTGGATCATTTCCTTAACGCTGCTGTTGAAATGGATGTCGATGCCGTGTCTGACGGCAATCAGGTTGTTATTGGCGCAATTATGCAACATATTGAACAGGCCGGTATACACTCCGGTGATTCAGCTTGCTCTCTGCCGCCTTATTCGATCAGCATGGAATTGCAAGACAAAATGCGCGAGCAAGTCAAGGCTATGGCGATAGAGTTGGGTGTTTGCGGGTTAATGAACGTTCAGTTGGCCGAACAAGACGGTGAGATCTATGTCATTGAAGTGAACCCGCGAGCGTCTCGCACTGTACCCTTCGTTTCAAAATGCATCGGTACCTCATTGGCAAAAGTTGCGGCTCGATGTATGGCTGGTACGTCGCTTGTTGAACAAGGTTTTACGCAGGAACATATCCCTCCTTACTTCAGCGTCAAGGAGGCTGTCTTTCCCTTCAACAAATTCCCGGCTGTCGATCCTATTCTCGGACCGGAAATGAAATCTACCGGTGAGGTCATGGGTTTGGGTGATAGTTTTCCCGAAGCTTATGCCAAGGCACAGCTTGGTGCTGGCGACAAACTGCCGACGTCGGGGAAAGCGTTTATCAGCGTAAGAGATGCTGATAAAGAGAGGGTTTCCGAGGTAGGGAAAAAACTTGTTGAGTTAGGGTTTGAGTTGGTTGCGACTCGAGGGACTCACAAAACGCTTACTGAATCCGGACTTAGTGTTGAATTGGTAAAGAAGGTTCAGGAAGGACGACCGAATATTGTGGATGTTTTGAAGAACGATGGCATCCATTTGATCGTTAACACAACCGAAGGTCGTAAATCGATAGCTGCTTCTTCGCCAATACGACGAACCGCTTTAGCAAAAAAAGTATTCTGTACAACTACCTTGGCCGGTGCTGATGCAGTATGTGAAGCGATACGGAGTGGTAAAAATAAAAGTTTACAAGTCCGCCGATTGCAGGACGCGCATGGGAGAATTTCTGTATGAGCATAAGTAGAGTGCCAATGACTGTGGCTGGAGAAGCTGCGCTTCGAAAGGAACTCAATGAATTGAAGAGTGTGGATCGGCCTCGAATTGTACAGGCGATCGCGGAGGCCAGGGAACACGGTGACTTAAAAGAGAATGCGGAATATCATGCGGCGAGAGAGCAACAGGGATTTTGCGAGGGACGAGTTAAAGAGATAGAGGGAAAGCTATCCGATAGCGTGGTCATTGATATATCTACCATCCCGCCTAGTGATAAAGTTATCTTCGGTGTGACGGTAACCATAATTAATTGCGAAACAGACCAGTCGGTAACCTACAAAATAGTCGGTGAAGATGAGGCAAATGTTAAGGTAGGCAAAATCTCGGTTACTTCGCCTATCGCCCGCGCTCTTATCGCAAAGGAGGTGGGTGATGTTGTTGTTGTCCACACGCCAGGTGGAGAAGTTGAATACGAAATAGATGAAGTAGAATATATCTAGAGGTGTATGTTCCTAGATCGGTGAGTTCAGGATCGATGCCACGTTTCGACAGGGAATTTGTCATGCCGACTTCTATGTGACGGTATTTTTTCAATTTTGATTGCTTCGGCTTTTCGGCGCTAGAATAGAAAACGACTTTTCTCGGATCATTTTCTATTTGGATGGATTGCTTTGATTCCGTTAGATTCCTAATGTTATTTGTCGTGGCCTGCAGTTACCGAAATGGGTGAAATTGCTGGCGTTAAATAACGGGTAAGACGTTTACTTTCTGGTTCTTGCGCTTGGCGGGACGGCTGGTGTTATGGAGCCGTTTTCTGAATCATTTTTTTGAGGTATAGGTCGATTTAGTCGCTTAGTCTGTTGCTCAATTAAGCTAGGGGTTATGGACTCAAAAACTCAACCTCAACACGATTGCGACCACTTTGTTTAGCTTTATAGAGCATTTTGTCTGCTCGGTCGATAAAGGTTTCCGTTGATTCACCCAGTTTAAATCGGGTGACGCCAAATGACGCGGTGATATTGTCCAAAGTTTTGCTCGAACTCTTAACCGTAATTCGTAATTTCTCTAAGCGCTGACGAAACCCTTCGGCGAGGTCGGCTGATTCTTGTTCGCTCGAATTGCTAATGATAATCGCAAACTCTTCTCCTCCGTAGCGAGCGCCTATGGCGTGCTCTGGACAATAATCCTGAACTAATTCACCGACACGCCCCAATACCCTGTCACCAATAATATGGCCATATTCATCGTTAAAGGATTTAAAGTGATCAATGTCCATAATAATCAGGCAGACATGTATCGCTACATTGTCAATTTCCAAAAGTTGTTTTAATTGAATGTCGAAGGCATGGCGATTGTAGAGTTGGGTAAGTTTATCGACATAGACTTGCTTTTCTACCTCCTCCAGCTGGTGTCGTAACGCGAGTATTTCTTGGTTGGCAGACTCCATTTTATCGCTGAACTGACTGTTAGCTAGTCTAATAGATTCAGTGGTTTGCATGACGTCAGAGATAACCTCAGAAATATTCTCGATGGTCTTTACTTCGCTAAGACGTGTTATGTTTCCGGCTAGTTGCTGGTCGAATGAGGTGGACCCCTCAATAGCGGTATTCATATGGCCCAGCAATTGAGTCGCTAAAAGTGTAAGGTTTTCCAGTGATTTGTTATGATCTTCGAGATATTCTTCAATCACAAAGCTGAAATACAATTCCTCGCTCTGTTCTGGACTACAGGTTCCCGTACTATCGATAACATGGTCGAGTTTCGAGTTGAGAGACGGGTTTTTTTTGGAAACGTAATTATACCAGAGGGTATAATTTATTGGATTTGCAGGGATAGAATTAGTCACCATTTTTGGAACGGCTTGTTTGAGGTAGGATGCAGCCATTTCCGAAGTTTCAGGATACTTCATTTTATTTATTCCTATTCTATCTATGCTAATTTAGCTTCGATCGAACTCAAGGGATCTAATATCAGTTATTTACCTTAAGTATTCAATCATAGGTATCAAAAATCTAAGGAATTTATAATTTATCCGAAATCTATTTCGATGCTGTTATCCATATTCTCCACAGGCGCGGCCGTAACCTCAACAATCGGTTGGTTATTTCCGTCCACTTCGACGGGGATGGCTTCGGCTCTTAAATTAATGTCCTTTGAGCTCAGCTCAAAAACCAGGTTAATGGCTTCGTCTTTGTGAGTGCTGCGAAATAGTAATTTTGTCTCTCGTCCGTCAATCCACTCTTTATGTTTATTGGAAAAAAGACCTAATTGGTTACTTACTACAAATACTTTTGTCATGAAAATGTTGTCTGGCTCTAAAATGTGGAATATCTTAGCATTATATTAGCGTGTATCCTGCTTTTGGGCTATGTCAGATTATTAATTATTCGATCTTTTGCCTCGTTTATTTGCGCTGCCAGATAATCACTGCCTCCTCGGTCCGGGTGTACTTTTTGCATCATTGACCGATGGGCTTTTATGACCTGCTCTTTGCTTGCTCCTTCGCTTAGCCCTAATATGGCGTACGCTTCGTTAATTTCAAGTTCCGATTTCGGCACTGATGAAGAGGTCTCCTGCCAAGCCGGGCCAAAGCGATGTTCCAGATAGCTGACCAGTAGCTTGGCTGAGTCCAGTTCCCGTTGGTAACAGTAATCCAAAACGCCAAGCAATTGTTCCAATTCAAGGCTGTCGAGCTGGCTGCCTTTCATAGGGCCGTCGATAATCTCCCCGCTGAGTCGGTTACTATCATGATCCAATACCATGCTTAATATTTGAGATGTCAAGGTCGACCGATTTCCAGAAGAGGACGCTTGTTGCGATCGAGATTTATGGTATTGATGAATTTGTGGGAAGTAGCGTATAAGTAGCGGAGCGACCTGTCGTAAGAAGGGTAGAGTGGCTCCAATCATGGCGCCGATCCAGTGGATTCGACCGGTCGCCGCCAGTAATACCAAGACGATACCCATGCCGCCCAAGATGAATTTCCAGTACAGACCTTTTAGCTTTTCCTTCGGTGTATTTTTCATTTGCTGGAGAAGGATAAGAACAATAGACACAAAAGCTGCGAGTAGAATTAGTCGAATCACGATCACGGCCTAAGTTGTTGAAGTAATTGTTTCGCGGATGATGAGTTTAATTTCTGTAATGCTGAATGGCCTCCTGCCGCATAAGTTGCTACCGCAGCCAAAAGATCCGCCAATTGTTTTGCGCTTTGATCGTTAAAATTTGCGTAGGCGCCGTTACTGATTTTAGCTAATTGCTGAAAACACCGTTGTGCTGTAGGGTCGAACCCTTCCTGGAAAATAAAGATGGGGATTTTCATTATGCCCATTTGCCCCGCTTTGTTGCATAGCCTATCCACGTCTTCTTCGACTGCATCAGTAATGATAATGAGGGCTTGGATGGCTTTATCTGCGTGTTCTCGTAAACTATGATTAAGTACTTGTTCTAATTGCGTATGACCTCCTTGGCATTGAACTCCATGCATGAAATGACGTAACGCGTTGCTGTCTTGCAGCCAGGGACTAAAATTGAATTCATTGAACCCTCTGTAGTAGCACAGTTGAAGTTGAATGCCGCCCATTGTATCCGTTGCTGAGAACATCTCGCTTTGCAATTGGCATGCGCGGTCCCAGCTGGCCTGACGGCTTGCCGTTGCATCCAAAGCAAAAATGATTCTACCATTAGAATTGACGCTATCTACCAGTCTCTGTGGAAGTTGGTTAGCCTTGCCAAGAAATTCGCTAAGCTCTTGTTTTTTACTGGTCTTATTAGACACATGTTTCGTTGTCATCGATGTTACACTTCTTCTTTTTTCAATTGGAAATACTATATTACACGGCAACTGTGTCAACCGCAGTTGCCGGTTACCGAAAAGCGGCAATAGGCAGGTAGTGACTCGCAAATAGTGTGGCGTTTGAGTCGAATCGAGACCGGCTTCATAGACGTAAATTGCAAAATGGATAGTGCCTGTCTGAGTCGCCCTCGCTGTTGGTATAGTATTCCTCGAGCGCCAGTACAGCAATATTAGAATTTGACTGGCTTGTAAATAGCTTGTTAATAGTAACTCGTTGCTTACCTGGAGTAGAGCATTCTATCCATAATCTAGCGCGGACTAACTGTAGTGTCGAGCCAGTGAATACTGATTATGATTATTGAGTATGTCAATTTCTTTGCTCATCCGCGAAATATTATGCGAAAACTCAATTGTTTGAGAAATGCATTTTTCTCTAAATGGAGTATTATTTGGGATATTGACTGTTAACCCACTTTTACCTTTGGAATAGAGCTTATGAGCATCTTTGATAGATTAACGGATACCAATAAATTGCAGATTCCCAGTGCCGATCAAGCGTTGGCAGGTAGAAATACTCCTGTGGAAATCACGAATGAGCATTTTCTTAAGGGTACGCCACTAACTGGACCGTTTCCTGATAATTTCCAGTGTGCCTATTTCGCTTTCGGTTGTTTTTGGGGGGCGGAACGGAAACTTTGGCAAGTGGACGGCGTCTATTCGACGGCCGTAGGCTATACCGCCGGTTATACTCCCAATCCCAGCTACGAAGAAGTTTGTTCGGGAATGACGGGGCATACCGAGGTTGTTCAGGTCGTTTTCGATCCTCAGATTGTTAATTACGAGCAATTACTGAAGGTATTTTGGGAGAGTCACAATCCGAGTCAGGGCATGCGGCAGGGCAATGATCGAGGGACCCAGTACCGCTCAGGCCTTTATGTGCTTAGTGAGGAGCAACAAAACGCAGCTGAATTTTCAAAGCAGCAATATCAAGCGTCGTTGACGGAAGGTGGTTTTGACGCAATAACGACAGAAATCCTAGAGGCTTCGGACTTCTATTATGCTGAGGAATATCATCAGCAATATTTAGCAAAAAACCCCGGTGGATATTGCGGTCTTTCAAATGCACAGGAAAGCGGAAGACCACAGTATTCCTGTTGAGTTGACTCGTAACGGTCTGATACAGTGAAGTGAGGAGTGGGCTAAGCGCAATCATGCTGAGCGCCGGCCTCTTCGAATAATTTACTTTTCGTGTCTTTTCAAAAAGGGGATGAAATCATCGGCGGGCATTGGTTTGGCCATGTGATAACCTTGTCCGTAATCGCAGCCTAGTTGCTTTAAGTAATCATAGGTCTCCTGATCTTCAATACCCTCCGCAACCAGTTTTAACTCGAAGAGTTTTGCTATTTCGATTATGATTTTAACTATCTGTTGGTCTTGTCGATTTTCAAGCATGTATCGAACAAAGCTTTGATCAATTTTGAGTTCATTCGCGGGAATATGTTTAAAGTAGGACAGTGATGAATAGCCCGTCCCAAAATCATCAATAGACAGTTGTACGCCGTAGGCCTTGAGCTTGGACAAATTATCAAAACCAGCCTCTTTGTCATCGATTACAGCGGACTCTGTAATTTCGACGGTTAAGCGATTCTTATCTACGCCCCATATGGCGAGCGAATCTTGAACTAAATTAAACAGTTCGGGGCTTTGCACCAGATCAGCTTGAACGTTCACTGCTACCGATATTAAATATCCTTCTTTTTCCCATTGTTTCATCTGCCGGACGGCAGTGTGAATTACCCATTTGGTTAGCGCAAAACTTTCCCCAATTTTAGCCGCTATATCAACAGCGACTTCAGGTGAAATAAATCCTTTGTCCGGTATCTGCCAGCGGAGTAGGGCCTCAGCTCTTTCAATTGTTCCAGTCAGCATGTTTACCTTAGGCTGATAGTAAAGTTCGAAGTCGTTGGCTTTTAGTTTTTCCCTAAATATGTGTTCATAAGCGTCAGTTTGTTTTGGCTTGCTCGTCGTTTTCCCGATTGTAAAATGCCCTTTACTTGCCTTCGCGTTCTTTAGAGATGTTTCTGCAGCCAAGAGGGTTTTTTCAGTCGAGAGTGCGGCAGATTTGTTGAGGGCAACGCCAATTTTTATGTCGAGTTCGGCTGTTTTGACATTGCCAGCGACGTCGGCTTGCAAGACTTTAACCACCTTGTTCATAGCCAGCGCTACAAAAGACGGCGTTTTTATGGCCGGTAAAATAAAAACAAATTGATGATTACCGATACGGTAAACGGTGTCGTTTATACGGCTAATTGATAGCAGTTGATCGAAACAAAACTGTAGGGTTTTGTCTCCTTGCGCGTAGCCATGCAGATTGTTTATTTGGGGCAAGTTGACGATATCTACCAGGATCAATCCGACCGAGCTGGTATCGGTTTTACTTGCTTCGATAAACTGGCTGAGCGAGCTCAGGAATTCGTGGCGGTGTATTGGTTCCGGTGCGCTCACATTGAATTCTCTTACAGCTCAATGGCTGTCATATCGATGCCGTAGGCGTCGGGCTCAAGGCTATTCACAATTTCCAATACTTTTCCGTCCTCGGTATGCGTTTTTTCCAAGAGATCAATGTAACAAATATCGTCGATCGGTTGCTTGTCACCGTCTAATAGAAGCATAAGTTGCGGGCGCAACCGTCTGGATCGATATTCAGCCACAACAATGGCTACTTCACCAGAGGACAATTCAACCAGTGTTCCCGCTGGATAAATTCCGATAGCCTGTATAAATTCCTCGATCAGTTCTTCTTGAAAATCTATATTTTTCCATTCGTAAAGCTTTTTAATGGCGAGTGAGGGGGGCATCGCTTTAGCATATAAACGGTGGCTCGTTATTGCGTCATAACAATCGACGATTGCGGCAATCCGGGCGAATACCGGTATTGCGTCTCCCGACAAACCCTGTGGATACCCTTGTCCGTTGTGTCGTTCATGATGATGAGCGACCATATCGATAACATCCTGATTAATCATCCCGCCATCTTTTATCGCGTCGACACTTAATTGAACATGAGTTTTTACTGTTTCAAACTCTTCAACGGTGAGGCGCCGATTGCTTTTTAAAAGTTCCCTGTCGAGATCTAGTTTGCCGACATCAAATAACAGGCCGCCGATAGCGAGTGTGCGTAAATCCCTTTTTGGCAAACCTAATTGCCTTCCTAATGCGACTGCCCAGATTGATGCTCCGAGTGAGTGTTCGTAAATATAATTGTCTTCCTGTTTCATTCTCGCTAACCAGATACAGGCGTCAGGGTTGCGGGATACCGAGTCTATCATGGGTTCGACAGCCTGCTTAATTTTTACGATTTCTAGAGCGCCGCCTTTTTCTTTGCGCGAGAATATTGAATCTAAGCACGTTGATAATGTCGCTAAAGCTTCTTTAGCTTTGGGGAATTCTTCTTTCCAACTAACGCTATCGGTGAATTTTTTTAGTTTTTTTCCTGCGAAAATCTTTTCTAGATTATTGTTGTTAGAATCCCCAAGGTCTACGGCTAAATTGGTTTTTACGGGGCCGCGGGTAATTTTGTCATCTACGTAGACGTAGGCACAAAGTTTCGATAACTGCGCAATGTCCTTATTAGTTTCAATAAACAAACCTTGCACCAAAAAAGGAGATTCCAGCCACGGTCGGTCTAGTTCTGATACGTACATGCCTACCGTTAAATCTGCAACAGAGACTTTGCGATAATTTTTCATACTCTCTTATGATTCTCTTTACTGCGTTTTCGGATGTCTGTTCGACTGTAAATGAGCGGTCTTGTCGACTACTTCCAATTTAGTGAACACGTTGATTTGAATAACATTAACACAATTTGAAACGGTGGGGATAGAGATTGTTTGAGTGAGGGTAGTCAAGTCTCTTGGCTCGTTGCTCCTGAGTTCAAAATTGACCATATGTTCCAGTATACTCGAATTGCTGAAATTGAATATCTTCGATCGGCATGATGCACTGTGAACGATGTTTTTCGTCATCATACAGCACTCTCTTTCACAGAATATGAGATTGTGTCGGTATTGACGAGGTTCTCTGTCAGTATTTCTATCAAATCGTTGGAAAAATCTCTTTCCCCGCAAACTTTAATATAAGCTGCTCTAATAAATCCCAGCTATTAGCTTTCTTTATTCCCTTTATTGAACGGTCCACATCTGAGGCTAAATTTATTAGTTGTTGAAGTTTCTTACTGCTGAGGCGCGAGATTGCCTTTTTGTAAAGTGGTTTGCGTTTGTCCCAAACCCGGGCGTTTTGTAAGGCGCGATCAATATTTTCCCCTTGGTCGACCAATGTTTTACATTGCAGTAACGTTCTTAGTTCTTTACTTAAAGCCCATAATATAAAAGTTAGTTCGGTGCCCTCAGCTCGAAGGCCCTGGAGCATTCTAATACTTCCTCTGGCGTCCCCTTCCAATGCGCGATCTGCTAGTCCAAAAACATCGTAGCGCGCACTGCTAGCGACGGCGCTAGCTATTGTTTCGATATCGATAATATCTGTCAGTGCCAGTAACTTCAATTTCTCTATTTCTTGCACGGCTGCTAAGAGATTACCTTCAATCCGCTCAGACAGCATTTCTATGGCATCGGGACTCGCTTTTAATCCTGCCAGCTGGAGCCGACGGCCGATCCATTGCGGTAGTTCTTTTGCAGAAATTGGCCAGACTTGAATACTTGCTCCGGCTGACTCAATACTTTTGTACCACTTGCTGCGAGTTGCAGTGCTTTCAACTTTATTACTCGTTACTAATAGGACGTTGTCGGTTGATGCATTATTAATGTATTCGGAGATCGCTTCGCTGCCAACTTTTCCAGGCTTTCCAGTAGGCATTCGTAGTTCGATTAACTTGCGTTCAGCAAATAATGACATGGCGTTTGCGCAGTTTAATAATTCGTTCCAATCAAAGCTCGCATCGACTTGAAGAACTTCGCGACTAAAGCCCTGCTGCCTGCAACTTAAGCGAATTGCGTCACTGCATTCCTGAACCAGCAAGGGTTCATCGCCACTCACAATGTAGACTGGAAGTAATCCCTTGACTAAGTTTTGAGTTAGTTGATCGGGGCGAAGGCGCATTATTGATAAAGACCTGTTAGGTAGTTGTTGTTAGGCGTGACTAATTAATGGATTCGTTTGCCGCAGTTACTGATGTGGTGTTATCAAGTGCAGTGGTCGTTTTGAATGCGCGTAATTGGCGGGTTATTTTTGCGGCCAAATTTTGCAACATTTCTCGCCTTAATAATGCTTCTTCTGCACTTGTGCTGGCAACTTTGTTGGGATCGTTGTTCATGATTTTCCGCTCGGTCAAACGGCTTGGGTTAAATAAAATTACACCCTCAATATCTCGTAGCTCAAACGACAAGGATTCAATTAGTTGGTATTCGATGACCCTGGCTCCTTCACCTAAAGCTGCAGCACGTTTATCCGACTTGCGCTTTTTGATCAAAAGGTGAGAGTTGGCGTCGCCGAAATTCTCGCTGAGTTGGACGCCCGATGCATTCAGTAGATTGCGAAGTTCAACCCCTAACTGTCCAGTGGCACCATCAAGGTATACCGGTTCGGTTCCTTCGGGGAGAGCCGTGGTTCCGCGTAGTTGAAATCCGCATGCGCCTAGTGTCGACGTGACTATTAGTGCGAGCAGAATGGAAAATCCATTAATGTATCTAGACATTAAATTTCCTGGTTAGAAGTGGTAGATGTCGTCCGGTTTTTTTGTAATCAGTGGGGACGTTTCAAAAAAACCTCCCCACTGATTTTATTTTACTGCGATGGTCACTAGTTTTCCCGGTATGACTTTTTGCATTTTTATTTCTTTGCCTTCAATAAATTTCATGACATTAGCATTTTCAAAAGCTTGAGATAACACAGTTTCATCACTGGCATCGGCCGCAACTTCGATTTTTGCGCGAACTTTTCCATTGATTTGTATGACCATCTCCAGAGAGCTTCTGCGGAGCGCTTGTTTGTCCACTTCCGGCCAGGGCTCGTCAATAATTGCGCGCTTATTGCCAAAGGATTTCCATACGTGATGGCAGTAATGCGGTGCGATAGGCGACAACATTTTTATGATCGCCTCTAGTGCTTCGCGTTCAACAGCCAGACCTTGTCCTTCGCGGTCTTTTAGTTTTGCAATGTCATTAGTCAGTTCCATGATTGCAGCGATAGCGGTGTTGAAAGTGAGGCGTCGATCGAAGTCATCGCTTATCTTGGCGATGGTTTCATGTGTTCTGCGACGTAACTGAAGCTGGCCGTCCGACAGCTTTGTCACGTCTAACGTCGGTACATTGGGTTCCTGCAAATGAGTATAGGCACGCGCCCATAATCGATTTAGAAATTTGTGCGCACCGCCTACCGCAGAGTCCGACCACTCCAGTGATTGTTCGGGTGGTGCGGCAAACATGATGAACAGCCTAACCGTGTCGGCGCCATACTGCTGAATCATTTCTTGTGGATCAACAGTATTGCCTTTGGATTTGGACATTTTGCTGCCGTCTTTCAACACCATGCCCTGACAAAGTAGTCGGTCGAAGGGTTCGTCACAATTGATTAACCCTTCGTCGCGCATCAGTTTGTGAAAAAAACGTGCGTATAACAAATGCAGTATGGCGTGTTCAATGCCTCCCACATATTGGTCGACCGGTAGCCAGTAATTCGCTGCATCTGGATCCAGCATGCCTTCGCTATAGTCGGCGCTGGTAAATCTTGCGTAGTACCAGGAAGATTCCATGAAAGTATCGAAGGTGTCTGTTTCTCGTTCAACGCTGACGCCACCGTGTTGGTCTTTTTTCCAGTCAGGATCATTTTTAATGGGTGATGTGACGCCATCCATTTCAACATCTTCGGGTAATAATATGGGTAGGCGGTCCGCGGGAACGGCAATTTCTCCGCCGTCGGGTAGATTAAATATAGGAATTGGTGCGCCCCAATATCGCTGGCGGGAAACCCCCCAGTCTCGTAGCCGGTAATTCGTGGTTTTCTTTCCCTTGTTGTTTTTTTCCAGTTCGTTTGCAATGGCTTGAAAGGCGTCCTCAAAATTTAAGCCGTCGAACTGACCCGAATTAATAGTGGTCGTGTTGCCTTTGCGGGCATACCAGTCAGACCATGCATTGGCATCAAAAGGACTATCGTTCTTATCATTGCTAGAGATGACTTGCTCAATGTCAATTGAGTATTTGTTAGCGAAGGCAAAATCACGTTCATCGTGAGCAGGTACGGCCATTACTGCACCAGAGCCATAATCCATTAACACATAATTGGCGACCCAGACTGGAATGCTTTTACCGGTAATCGGATGAATTGCATTGATACCCGTCGGAATTCCTTTCTTTTCCATTGTTGCCATATCGGCTTCGGCAACCGAGCTTGTCTTACATTCAGAAATAAATGACTTTAATTCTGAATTATCACCTGCGAGAGCGAGGCTTATTGGATGTTCTGCAGCGACGCAAACATAGGTTGCGCCCATTAAGGTGTCGGGTCGCGTGGTATAGACGTCGAAGCCCTGGATATCGCCAACGTCGTTTTCCAGATCGAAATGCATATCGACGCCTTCGCTGCGTCCAATCCAGTTTCTCTGCATGGTCTTTACTTGCTCTGGCCAGCCGTCGAGTTTGTCCAGATCGTTTAAAAGTTGATCGGCGTATTCGGTGATTTTAATAAACCACTGTGGTATTTCCTTGCGTTCAACCGGGGTATCGCAGCGCCAGCAACATCCATCGATAACCTGCTCGTTAGCTAAAACTGTTTCGTCCTGTGGGCACCAATTGACCGCAGCGGTTTTTTTATAGTCCAGGCCTTTTTCGTATAGGCGGGTGAAAAACCATTGTTCCCAGCGATAATAATCAGGTTTGCAGGTGGCGAGTTCTTTCGACCAGTCATAGGCGAAACCTAATTGTTTCAGCTGGTCGCGCATATAGTCGATATTTTCGTGGGTCCACCTGGCGGGGGACTCATTATTTTTCACCGCCGCATTTTCCGCAGGCAAGCCGAAGGCATCCCAGCCCATCGGTTGCAGGACATTCTTGCCAAGCATACGCTGATACCGAGAGATAACATCGGCGATACTGTAGTTTCGCACGTGGCCCATATGTAGTTTCCCGCTAGGATAGGGGAACATCGCCAGACAGTAGTATTTGTCTTTACTGGTATCGACGTTAGCTACAAAGCTGTTTTGTTGCTGCCAGTATTGCTGTGCTTGCATTTCGATTTCGCGAGGAGTGTATTGCTCTTGCATTGTGCGCCTATAGATTTATGACTTGGTGAAAATATCCGCCATTTTAACAGTTATTTTCTGCAACAGCGAAGTTCAGCGACGAGAAACCTTGCTTAAAACACGATTGAGGTTGATTCATTGCGGCTGCAGATCGGTGTACCACTGAAGTTTCCATTTAGTGAGCCCTGTTGGAGTCTAAAATAGGTCTATCTCTTAAACGAATATTAGAGTTTTGTATTGCGCGCAAACTGTAAGGTCAGGCAGGTAATTATACAAAAAATGATGAGAGGCCAGGTCCCTAGTACACCGAAAGGAGTATTTCCTGCAAATACTGTGGCTTTTCCGCTGAGAATTTCGGCTTGAAATTGTTGGCTTTGAGTGGTGATGTGGCCGCGTTCGTCGATTATCGCACTGACGCCATTACCGGTAGATCGGAGTAAATATCTCCCCGCTTCCAGGGCGCGCATTTGTGCCATCTGGAGGTGTTGAAGTGGTCCGATTGATTCGCCAAACCAGGCGTCGTTGCTGATTGTTAGCAGTATGTCTGCCCTGGGTAACCACTGACCGATCAGTTCTGGATAGACAACTTCATAACAAATAAAGGGGGCGATATTGACTGGGCCGGCTTGGAGGGTTTCCTGATGCTTATCTCCTGGTGAAAAGGCAGACATCGGTAAATCGAAAAACTGGATCAGGCCTCGCAAAAAGTTCTCAAGTGGCACGTATTCACCGAAGGGTACCAATCGTTGCTTGTGGTAAATTCCGCTCCCATTGCCGACAGCCATAATGCTGTTGTAGCTTCGTCCCCTGCTCATCGAGGCAGAGGCTTGGTAATACGGGATACCGGTAATCAGAGTGGAGTTGTGGAGATTGGCTTGCTTGGCAATGTCGTCAAGGAACGGCTTGGCATTGTGGTAGTAGCCGGGTATTGCTCCTTCTGGCCAAATGACGATGTCGTGATTACTCCACAGTGGCTGACTGCTGTCTCGATACGTTTTGAGGGTACTGAGATAGTGGTCTTTACTCCATTTTACATGTTGAGAAATATTCGCTTGCACCATGGCAACCTTAATTGAAGGCTGGTCTGTAGGTGTCACCCAGTCGACCTGATTTAGAGCTGCGCCTCCGCACCATAAGATCAAGCCAAAGCCCAGGCTGATGTTAACGATTTTTTTCTTATTCACAGCTTCCGCGATTATTGCGCCACTGTAGGCTATGGCGAAGCTAATGGCCCATACGCCACCAAGAGGGGCCCAGCCGGCTAACATCGTATCGATATGTCCATAGCCTAAATACAGCCATGGGAACCCGGTTAATAGCCAGCTGCGCAACCACTCACCGAGAACAAAAATGGCGGCAAATCCGACCGTCGTTCCGCCGGGTTTGTCGCGAATCCAGCGAACGTAACAATAGGCGCCGAAGGCGGATAGCAAGGCAAGTGCGGCACTAAATAAGATTGTTAGCGTTGCGGCGAGAGGTGCGGGCGCGTAGCCATACACATGAATACTGACATAAACCCAGGAGATGCCACTGCCGAACAGTCCCAGACCGTAAAAGTAACCACATACTGCTGCGTGTTTTCGACTTAAGTCGTTAAGGAGCCAGGCCAATAGTGTGAGGCTGACAATCCCCAGTGGCCAGATGTTAAAAGGTGCGAGGGAGAGAGTAACAAATATTCCCGCAACTAGCGCAAGTGCAGAGTTGGGCCAGCCTGTTTTCAGCTTATCGAGAAGTTTTCCAGTAGAAATATTCTGGTGAGATGATGAGGCAGGTCCTTTTTGCATTATTATATTATTAGCTGCTTTTAGTAAATTAGAGTTTTGATAGTAAGGTAAGACCGATACCGTTCAGGTATTGAAGTCATCAGGTATCAAGTCTTTATCTCCTTGACGAAAGTCATTCTGCGGTGGCCGACATTCGTAGTAAATGAACCTGGCGGTTATCTGCATTGAGAACTTTGAATTGAAAGCCATTAATAGTGGTCACTTCATTACGCCTGGGTAAATGTCCGAACTGCTGGAGGATAATTCCTCCGATAGTATCAAATTCGTCATCACTTAAGTCCGTATCAAATTCCTCATTAAAATCGTCGATAGGCGTTAAGGCTTTAATGATGTAGTCATTCTCCGCCAGTTTTTTTATAAAAGTATCAGGTTCGACATCGTGTTCGTCTTCGATTTCGCCCACAATTTCTTCGAGTACATCTTCTATAGTTACCAGTCCTGCTACGCCGCCGTATTCATCAATGACGATCGCCATGTGATTGCGTTTTTCCCGAAATTCGCGTAACAGAACATTGAGCCGCTTGCTTTCGGGCACCACTGTCGCCGTACGAATAAGTGAAGCAATGTCAAACTCGTCTATCTCTTTTTTGAGCAGTTGTGGAAGTAAATCTTTAGCGAGTAATATTCCTAAAACTTTATCTGTGTTTTCGCCAATAACAGGATAGCGCGAATGTGCACTTTCGATAATCAGAGGTAGTATTTCTTCCAGTGGTTGCGCGAGATTAATGACCTTCATTTGGGTGCGAGGGATCATAATCTCCCGTGCCTGCATCTCGGATACTTTCATCGCGCCATCTATAATGCTGATGGCGTCATGATCTATGACTTCATTGTTTTTTGCGACTTCGAGAATGGCCATTAACTCTTGACGAGATTTTGGTTCTGAAGAAAAGGCGTGTGCTATTTTTTCGATCCAGGTTTTGTCGTCTGGATCGGTGCTTAATCGGTCTTCGCTCATGGCGGTTGAATTTCTTCCTTTTCTTCTATGTGTTAGTGGATATTAGTTTGCTTAATGGCTAATTTCGTACGGATTGGCAATATTCAAAGAACTCAAAAGTTCGATTTCCAAGTTTTCCATAGCGACAGCATCGTCGTCATTAATGTGATCATAGCCCAATAAATGTAAGGTGCCGTGAATAATCATATGAGCCCAATGAGATTGGCTGAATTTTTCCTGATCGATTGCTTCCCTGTTTACGACAGGTGCACACACCACTAGGTCCCCCAGTATTGGTAAATCAATATAATCTGGAAGATCTGCTGGGAACGACAATACGTTCGTCGGCGTGTTTTTGGCGCGATAGTTGAAATTAAGTCCTGCGATTTCGTCCTCGTCGACGATGCGAACGCAGATTTGCGCATTATCCATTCGCTGGCCTATTGCTACAGACACCCACAATTCAATGTCAGTAAGCGTGGGAATATCACGGTTATCGGTTGCGATTTGACAGTCCAGACTAAGATTCATGAGGCGAACGTATCACTGCTGGTTATTATCTCGACTTCGATTGTCTAGCGACGACGGCTCATTTTCAATTAGCTCGTAGGCGTCGACAATTCGCTGAACAATGGGGTGTCGGACGACATCTTTGGATTGAAAATAGGTAAAACTGATGCCCTCTACCGCGTCCAGAATCTTAATGGCGTGTGTCAACCCAGATTGTTGTCCCCTCGGTAGATCTATTTGGGTCGCATCGCCTGTTATGACGGCAGTGGAGCCAAAACCGATCCGAGTCAAAAACATCTTCATCTGCTCTTTGGTGGTGTTTTGCGCTTCGTCTAAAATGATAAAAGAATCGTTTAACGTTCTGCCTCGCATGAACGCGAGAGGCGCTATTTCGATGATGTTTCTTTCGATCATTTTGGTGACTGTTTCGACGCCCAGCATTTCGTATAGCGCGTCGTATAGCGGGCGTAAATACGGATCAATTTTTTGGGCCAAATCTCCCGGCAAAAAACCGAGTTTCTCACCGGCTTCAACAGCAGGTCGCACGAGAAGTATTCTCTGAACCTCGTCGTTCATTACTGCCTGTACCGCACAGGCCACCGCTAAATAGGTTTTGCCGGTTCCGGCCGGACCAATACCGAAATTTATGTCGTGATTCACTACCGAACGAACATAACCTTGCTGGTTTTTTCCGCGAGGTTTTATCGTCATTTTTTTGGTATGAATAATTGTAATCGGCTCAACAGAATGTGAGTTGTAAGCCTCTTGGAGTGATGTCAGTCCCGATTCCTGTAAGTTCAAATGTATTGTTTCAGGATTAATCGCAACGCCTTCTAACGCGTCTTGGTACATCTTTTTCAGCAACACATTGGCACAGTCAATAGCATCATTATCGCCGCTGATTTCAAATTTGTTACCGCGGTTTTTGATCACTACCGCCAGGCGCTGCTCGATTTGGCGAAAATGTTCGTCAAATTGGCCTGAAAGAGTGGCTAGCGCGCGCGAGTCGTTTGGCTCGAGGCTTAAAGAATGGGTGGAGCGAGAAGCCGTCGAGGAGTCGGAGGTTTTGCTAGATGTCGTTTTCAAATTGAATCAATTAGACCATTACAATAAGTAGTTGCTGTTGTTTGCCTAGTTCGGTAAGCCTATAGCTCAAGCATATACCGATTATGGCTTATGTAAAGCGATTCGAGCACAGTAATTTATCGATGTTTTTTTACCATTTACTCGATGAGTGCGCCACGTAAAGAGTTGGGCAGCGCTTCGGATACACGAACTGAGACAAAGTTTCCTATAAGTGATTGATCTGTTGAGGAAAAATTGACAACGCGGTTATTCTCAGTTCGTCCTTGAAGTTGTCCGGGGTCTTTCCTGGATACTCCGGTTACCAAAATACGCTCATCGTTACCGACCATCTGGCGACTTATTTGTTGAGCTTGTTGATTGATGCGTTGTTGAAGGGCTTGTAGTCTCTCCTTTTTTACAGGTTCCGGTGTGGTGTCGTCCAGTTCGGCGGCAGGGGTTCCAGGTCGGGCGCTATATATGAAGCTAAATGATAAGTCGAAGCCAATTTCCGCAATCATGCTCATAGTGTCTTGAAAGTCGTCTTCCGTTTCACCGGGAAAACCGATGATAAAATCCGACGAAAAGCTAATGTTGGGTCTGATTATTCGCAAGCGGTTGAGTTTTTCGATGTATTCGTTTCGCGTATGGCCGCGTTTCATGGCCGCTAATATACGGTTTGAACCGCTTTGTACGGGCAAGTGCAAGTGATCAACCAATTCGGGAATGTCGGCGTAAGCATTGATTAGTGCGTCGCTAAATTCAACGGGATGTGAGGTTGTGTATCGAATACGCTCAATGCCAGGCACCGCGGCAACAAAGCTCAATAATTCGGCAAATTCAATGACGTCGCCTAGATGGTTTTCCCCTCTGTAGGCGTTAACATTTTGGCCGAGCAGGTTGACTTCCTTAACGCCTTTCGTGGACAAATGTGCTATCTCAGCAATAACATCGTCGAAGGGGCGGCTAACTTCTTCGCCTCGGGTATAGGGTACCACGCAGAACGTGCAATACTTGGAGCATCCTTCCATTATTGAGACGAAAGCGCTAGGGCCGTCAACCGACGGTTCCGGCAAGGCGTCAAACTTTTCTATTTCTGGAAAGGTAACATCGACCAACACGGGGCCGTCTGGTTTCTTGGCATCGATCATGCCGGGGACTCTGTGTAGCGTTTGGGGGCCAAATATCAAGTCGACAAAAGGGGCTCTTTTGCCAATTGCGTTGCCCTCTTGGCTGGCAACACAGCCGCCGACCCCGATGATAACATCAGGATTATGTTCCTTTAGGTGCTTCCAGCGTCCGAGTTGGTGAAATACTTTCTCTTGTGCTTTTTCGCGAATCGAGCAGGTATTGAGTAGTAAGACATCTGCTTCGTCTGGATTGTCTGTTGTTACTAGTCCATGGCTCACGCCCAATAAATCTTGCAGGCGATCAGAATCGTATTCATTCATCTGGCAGCCGTGCGTTTTAATATAGAGCTTCTTAGGTTGAGTTGAGCTTGATTTTTCAGCGTCTATCGCTATTGCCTGGATGTTTTCCGGCGTAACAAAATCTGTCATTTTAATCTGATACCTATCTTTATAATCCGTGATCGAAACTTAGACCAGTAGACCTAGCTGAAAATTGCGATCAGCATTATACAGTAAAGTATGAAAGCGGGGTATTTATTGAACTCATTGTGTTAAAATGCTCAATCGCGTCGGTTTTGGCGCAGCTTCGTCAGTATTTCACCGTAAAAAGAAAGGTTACGCGCTTCATGGCCGAGATTATTCCCATTTATAAAATCATTTTCCTTAACCAGAATAAAGTTTACGAGCTTTATGCGAAGGCAATCTATCAAAGTGAAATGTATGGATTTATTGAGGCAGAGGAGTTCGTTTTTGGAGGGCGCAGTCAAATGATTGTTGATCCCGGCGAAGAAAAGCTGAAAAGTGAATTTAGTGGCGTTTCGCGATCATACATTCCCTTGCACTCCATTATTCGTATTGACGAAGTGGAAAAAGAGGGCGTCGGCAAAATCGTTGATGCCACCAGTGGTAGTAATGTATCGGCCTTCCCCTTGCCTGGCGGAGCGAGGCCAGTGAATGGCGGTAAGGACTAACCAGTCATCGCGCGCTTTTAGACATGCCTCTTCAGGTGGCAATAGATAATAGGTAATAGATAAGAGCAATAGATAATCGAAGATAGGCAGTCACGCCGGTCTATAATTGCCTGAAAAGTCGGATCCGGGAAAATTGTAGATAGAGGACTGTCGGTCTTGTCGAAGAATCTTATCACACAGTCCGGTCACACAGTCCTATCCATGACCTAAAGCATGAGGTGTTGTTCTGGGATGCCACTACAGAGCGTCCCTTTGCACGTTTTGCATACGCTAGTGTCGAGCTGTCATCATTCGCCCAGTTTTTGCCTTATCGATGCCAGTTGAACGCAGACCACAAACACATCCATGGCCTTTTCGATTTCCCTTACGCTCGGGAAGGTGGGAGCGAGGCGAATGTTCTTGTCGGCCGGGTCTTTCCCATAGGGGAACGTTGCTCCAGCTGGTGTTAGCTTTACACCGACATCGCTTGCTAACTTGACAATTTCTCGCGCCAGTCCTGGCAAGCTATCAAATGACACGAAATAGCCGCCCTGGGGTTTTGTCCAAGCTCCCATATTTGCGTGTCCGAGCGAATCTTGTAATTTTTCCAAGACGGCATCAAATCGCGGCTTTATTATTTTTGCGTGTTTCGCCATGTGTGCGCTAAGGTTGGCTGCGTCCTTGATGAATTTTACGTGTCTCAATTGGTTGATTTTATCTGGACCAATGGTCGAATATCCCAGATTCTTTTTTAGGCTGGTTATATTGGTTGAGGACCCGCCCAAAAAGGCGACACCTGCCCCAGCGAGAGTGATCTTTGATGTCGATCCAAACAGTAATATATTGTCTTCTGTGCCTTCTGCTCGGCAGCAGTCCATTATATTAGCCAGCTCGGGAGCTGCTTCTTCAAATGCATGTACTGCGTAGGCATTATCCCAAAATACGACAAAGTTGGGGCCAGCAATGTTGCCTAATTTGGCGATACGCGAAACTGTCTCGTCAGAATAAACTACCCCGGTAGGGTTAGAAAACCTCGGTACACACCAGATTCCCTTGATGTCAGCATCGGCTTTTACCATCGCTTCCACTTTGTCCATGTCTGGACCATCGCCATCCATATCGACCGGAATTAACTCAATGCCTAAGTGTTCACAGGCAGCAAAATGTCTGTCATAGCCCGGAACGGGTGCAAGGAATTTTATCGCCGTGCTTTCCTTTGACCAGGCGCTGTCGGAGCCGCGTAAGCCGTGATGCAGAGCTGTGTGAGCACAAAAATACATGAGAGGTAGGCTGCCATTTCCCCCAATCAGCATATCTTCGGGTTCGAGGCCGATCACCTTTGCAAAGAGTGCTTTTGCTTCAGCGATTCCGTCGATTCCACCATAGTTACGTAAATCAGTGCCGGTTTTATCAACATAATTGTCATTCAGTATGCCGTCCAGCTCGTTGGATAAGTCTAATTGAGCCGTGTTGGGCTTACCTCTAGTCAAGTCGAGGTTTAGATTTTCCTGTTGGAATTGGGTGTACTTTTCTCGCAGCAGGCTTTCTTGCTCGCGTAGCTGTTCCGAAGTTGCTTGGTCAAGGTGCAACGTAAAGTCCTCATTTTAATTAAGCAGTGAAAGGCCTCTTGGCTTTGAGGCTGGTTTTGGTTGAAATTATACTCGCAAAGAGCGTCGCGGTGAATATGGTAACAGCCATTAACTCACGCAATTACGAGGTCTATCAATTTGTTGGCGGCGGTGGATCCTGACAAGATAGAAGGAAGTGTTGCGGATGTCTCTGGATCCTTATTGTTGTTTTCCTCGATTCTTAGTAAGGGAGCATTTGGAAAGCTTATTTGGAGTATTCTTCGACCAATATTTTTAATTGCATGAGGGCGGTATCGGAGGCATCAATAATTTGAAAGCCCGCCCAGTAGCGGTGAAAATTATCCGCTTTTCTGCACCAAAGGCAATCGGCCCCAAGGCTTATATTGTTGCTTCCCTCAATTTCTTTAGGAAGTCGCAGCGACAATTGGAATATTGATTGCGTTGCAATTTCCTCACTAGTGATAGCCATTAAACCATCGGTAGTCACATTGATCAGTTCTCCAAACACACCACCATTTATAACGTCGTCTATGACGATAGAGTGGCTAAGTTCTTTTCGCTCAAGCTTTCTATCCGATTGGTCGGCCATCGTCTTTCCTTTTGGACTTGAAAAATATCATTACAATTTTTGTTAGCTGTACTTTGCTAACTGAATTTTGTTTCTTTTCTTTGCAATTGGTCTAACACTCTTTCCATGGCTTTTTCAAAGAATGGTTTTTGCTGAAGTCGATTGTTGACCTTTATATTGCCTGTTCGCATTTCTGATGCTAGCTGTTCTGCGCTCTTTAGGGCCATCTGTTGGCCCAGGCTATTTACAAACATAAAATGCAGTGTTTTGGAGTTGACCCAAGCGAGCTTTACTCGCTGGGGGTTGGTTGATTTTGCGTCGAAATCAAACCAGGCACCAGCTTTCAATTTCTTTAGCTTCATGATTAGGACGTCATTTTTCGCCATCAATTCAGCATGTTTTCCTATGTCAACTTGGTCAATGTCGGTAGCCGTCGGCGCAATAACAGTTCTGCTTTCTTGTGACTCCAGATCGTTATCTTGTCCGCTATGCAGGGCCTGTAGCAACACAATTCCTTGATTGTTATCGTAGCCTACCATTTCAAAGCCCGCGTACAAAATTGGCGGGAGTGATGCCTGTAGTTCCTCAATGCGTTTTTTGGCGTGAAAATCGTTGTCAATGTCGTGGGGTTGGCAGTACCAAAGGATATCGTCGACGACTTGAGCCGCTTGTTTCCACTGTTCGCTTTGGGAGCCGTACCGCAAAAGATTAAACGAAAGGAAGTTAGCCCACGGTTCGAACAGTAAGGTTTGGATAGCTGTTGGAAGTTTTATTTTACCAGTTTTAGTCTTTATATAGGTGTCTACTTTTAACCGTATTTCCTTTAGCTTGGTCTCGCCTTGAGCGGCCTGCATTGAGCGTTTTTCTGTTAATTCAATTCGTCGAGAATACTGACGTAAATAATTATTAAATTCAAAGGCCAGTTCCGAAAACAAGCGAACATTATCATTGTATTCGTCTAGTAAACGTTGAACAACGGACTTGATTTTTTGAAAAACCTCGCCTTTATTTTTTTCGGAAGGCTCAATGCTGTGCTCTCCCGCGGCAACGAGGCTGTTCAGCAATTGTCTTGCCGGGTGTTCGGGGCGGTTGAAAAATTCTTTATCCTGCAATGCGATTTTTAGGAAAGGTGTATGAAGATAGCTCAAAAGTGTTTTTATGGTGTCTGGCAGCTGTTGTTCGTCTAGCATAAATTCAAAAAGTAATCCGACAATAGTGATGACGTTGCCGTCTATTTCGTCACTCTTTCTCGCTTCCTTCTCTGCCTGGACATGAAAGGCGGTAGCGTTACTTGCGCCAACCGCCATCGGGGTTTTCATTGAGCCTAAAAGAGAGCCCGCGTTTTGCTGCAATTGTTGGATTTCGGCAATAATCTGCGGCGTTGGCAGCGTCGCTGCCCCTTTAATTTTCACTGCTGGATTCTGCGCGGCAAGTCGAGTCTGTAATATTCGAATTGCGTGAATTAAACGTACCTGATTTTGTATGGATGCCTGACTATTGTTTACTTGAAATTCCGTCGCCAATTCTTTGATGGTTTGTCCTTCTGGAGGAGGCTCGGGTTTCTGGTTTGGCGGATCTTTTTTGACATGAAAGCCAAGATTAGTTAGTAGTCCCTGGTTTATAAATTCCTCGTTGAGTAAATCGTATAAATATCGAAGTCTGCCCATAACGCAAAATTCGAAAACTTTATATACGACCAGCTTTACTTTGTTGTCCAGGGTGAGTTCCGAGAGGGCGTATTGTATTGCCTCCGCAAAAACGGCAGGGCCAACAGGGTTGCCTTGTTCGTTCGTTATTTTTCCACCGCGCAATACTGATAGTCTTTGGTTTAGTGCGTACAATAATTCTGAGCATTCGCTGCTGGTTCTGCGGCTCATCGATGCGATGGCTAACGTTTCTTCGAGTTCAGTTTTGTCAACTAATGTTAGTGTGTCGGTTTTCCCGAATTCCGGGTCCACTGTAAAGTCGGAAGCGGTAGGCAGGCCTTCTTTGTAATTCCGAAAAGCTTTGGAAAGGTGTTCGAAAAAAAGTTGATCAATGATGCCTCTGTTGTTATTAATATCGCTTCTTACTTGAAAATAATTTGCTTGGTCATGGTTGTTATCGGAGCTTTGGGCAAGCTTGAATAATCGTTCATCCAGTAATTCGAAGTAGTTCTTTATCGGTTCCTTGGCCCACCGGACGATTAACTGCAGGCTCGTATCTAGAATGCGGTCCTTTTTGAGGTGTTTTTGTGGGTCTTTCGTACCAGTCATAAATCACATAATCCCTTGCGAGAATATTGGTAGCTGCACCCCTAACTGTCGGTGGGGTGCCGAGCACGGTCATTGGCTCATTTAAGTTGCGTTAGTTCATTCGATTATAGCCCACTATCGACTAGTAACAGTACTGCCAAATTTACTTAGTCGGAAAAATCAGTTCGAATTCTTGAAATAATGTTAATGCGTGATAGCGGACGCTGTTAATTTATGTTGAAATTGCAGCGTTTTTCGTCGCCACACTTATTGAGTAGCTTTCGAGCCAGCACCGAGAAGCACTGCCGACAGCCTATTTGGAGCTAAAATTATGCGTTATGTTGCAATAAAAACACCGGGAGATGCGACTGTAATGTCTGTCGGAAACACGGCTGCCCCACATCCGAAAGATGATGAGGTTTTGATTTCGGTCGCTTTTGCTGGCGTTAATCGCCCGGATGTGATCCAGCGTATGGGTTTATACCCGCCACCTCCAGGCGCTTCGCCGATCTTGGGGTTAGAGGTGTCCGGCGTTGTTGCCGAGGTCGGTAGTGCCGTAACGAAATTCAAAGTCGGTGATGAGGTATGCGCGCTCACCAACGGCGGAGGATATGCACAGCAGGTTTGCGCTCCTCAGGGGCAGTGTCTGCCGAAGCCTGAGGGTTTGTCTATGGCTGAGGCTGCTGCGTTGCCGGAAACATGTTTCACTGTTTGGGCCAATGTTTTTGATCGCGGCGGGTTAAAGGCTGGAGAAGTGCTGCTTGTTCACGGTGGCGCCAGTGGCATTGGGACTACCGCTATTCAGATGGCGGCGGCGATGGGAGCTACGGTCATTGCTACAGCGAGCAATGATCACAAATGCTCAGTCTGTATTGAGCTGGGGGCAGTTGCCGCGATCAACTATAACGATGAAGATTTTGTCGAGCGAGTAAAAGTACTGACCGATGGCCATGGAGCGGACGTTATTCTTGATATGGTTGGCGGTGATTATATTGAGCGTAATATTGCGGTTGCCGCTGTTGATGGTCGAATAGTTAACATTGCATATCTCCGGGGGCCTCAGGCAAATGTTAACTTTATGCCCATTATGCTGAAACGTTTAACGATGACGGGCTCAACATTACGCCCTCAATCTCAAGACGCTAAATCCAAAATAGCCGATCGATTAAAAGCCAATGTATGGCCGTTAATCTCGAGCGGCAAAGTTAAACCTCGGATGGCGGCGGAATTTTCTGTTGATGACGTGGCAGATGCCCATGTGTTAATGGAGAGTAATGAATTGGTGGGGAAGGTCGTGTTAAATTTGGCTGCCAAGGCCTAATAATTGTGTGTTTCTACGTTTGCGATTAGCTCCGGGTTTGTCGTTCGTGTTTTCTCCCGAAAGGATGATGCGACGTTAAACCTATGGTTCATTGCATTGTGGAAATTTCAATGCTCAAAATGGGTGGCGCCTTGGTCAGTGCTGCCGACAAGCCCCAAATCCCGCTGGGTGGTAAGGGGTAATGTTGTTTTCTCATCTGGCCAATTGTAAGAGTCGTAGATTAGTCTTTCTTGTAGTCTCTTTTCCATTGCGAGTAATCAGAAATTATGGCGTCAATCGCTTCTTGATCAAATGGCACTAGACCACTTACCAGCATTCGCTTCTCCCCTCGGCCAATAATCTCGTTGGCGGACTTCAAATTAAAAGCGAGGCATACATTCGCGCGTTTTCCTTCAGTTTCAACAGTGGTCTTTTGGTCGTCAAACTCAAGTTCGATCTCTGTTATATCAAGATGGTAGAGATCTATTAACATGCTCTGGTACATAACCATTGGGCGTTTCGGATTGATCATGCTGCCAGTTTTTTTCAATAATGGAATCAGTATATGTGGAAACGTGTGGCCCGAGAACGCAACGTAGTTATTAATGAGCGCGTTTACGACTTGTTCGTTTTTTGAATTTCTTCCATCGCGGCTGATATTGAGGTATTCCTTTCCGTTTTCGCCGGCCAGCAGAAGCTGCTTAGTTTCCGCTGGGAAATCTAATATGACTTCATCGGTCACCATGCCGGTAAAGGTAAAGTCCATGTGTTCGCTGATGCCATATTTGGTCAATATGACCGAAAATAATAAATCGCCAGGAACGCAAAAGCGCTTGGCAGCGATGTCGTGGAGTGGATTAAAGTCATCGGCAATTTTTTTTGCGAAATCGCTGGCTTGTTGGCGTGTAAAGGTGAGCTTATTGTTTTCTTCGGAGTAGTACTGGCTAATTGGCATAGGTCTCAACTGGCAAATTATGGCGAGAATTTTATTCTATCAGTGCAAGCGTTGAAGTAATAGCATACTGTACTGTGGCTGAAAGAACCTTGTGTCGTTAAGTAGTTCGAGCCATTGAGTATTTGCCGTGACGCGGTGCCCGTTTTATTGTGAGGCTTGAGCAAATCCTAAATTGCAGTTATGCTCACTACGCAGCGTTACTGGACGTTCGGTTTTAGACCTCGTTCGCTGTTCTCATATAACCTTCCTTGTTGCTTTCTCTCTTTTTTTAGATCAAAAAAACCTGTTACTTAATGTAAAGCTTTAAGTGTGGCTTGCAGTTCATTGTTTTTTCTTATTTTCTTCTCTTTCGGCATTGCCGCTTCGTCCCATATCTCTACATGTTAGCGTCATATCCCTGCATTTTAGGCTGATTTTGCGACTGACCGCCTTGATCTATAGGGAGCTAATCTCTATAGTTGCAAAGGTGGTAAAAAGTGTAGAAAAGTGACGATTTGTGGAGTTTTTCGCCTTTTGCCAAACAATAAGTGGAAGAATATGTATCTCGGCAGCAATGCAATCAGCATGGACTCCAAAGGGCGTCTCGCGATACCGGCGAAAGTGCGGGATTCACTCCTGTCTGATTGTGCCGGGCGTATTGTTGTTACTGCCCATACGGAAGAGCGTTGTTTACTAGTATACCCGGAGCAGCAATGGCAGCTCCTGTTGCCGCAAATAGAAAGTTTACCGAACATAAATCGTAAGGCTGCCAAGATGCAGAGATTGCTTTTGGGGTATGCCACACCGTTGGAAGTAGAAGGAAGTAATGGTCGCGTCTTGTTGCCGCCCACACTACGTGAATATGCAGGGCTAGAGAAAAAGCTAATGCTGGTAGGGCAAAGTAAAAAGTTGGAGCTGTGGAGTGAAGAAGAGTGGTTTAAGTATCTCGGTGCAGTTGATGATGGAGATGATGAGCTTCCGGCAGAAGTTCTGTCTTTGTCGTTATAGGAGCCTCTGATATGCACGAAACAGTATTGCTTGACGAGGCTGTCGGCGCTCTTGTCACTAATCTCGAGGGAAATTATCTCGACGGGACTTTTGGTCGCGGTGGTCATAGTCGGGAGATATTGAAGCGGTTAGGTGTACAGGGGCGGTTGTTGGGCATCGATAAGGACCCTCAGGCCATCGCGGCGGGCGAAGAGTTGCAAGGCTTCGATTCGCGGTTCCAGATAATTCAAGGATCATTCGCGGACGCGCAGCAGTGCCTTCCTCAGTATCATGTTGAAAAGCTCGATGGTGTTTTGCTGGATCTTGGAGTTTCGTCCCCCCAATTGGATCAGGCTGAGCGAGGGTTTAGTTTTTTGCGTGACGGTAACTTAGATATGAGGATGAATCCGCAGGCTGGTTTTAGTGCCGCTGAATGGCTGGCAAGTGCAAAAGAGGGTGACATTGTACGTGTATTAAAAGAGTACGGGGAGGAGCGCTATGCGAAACGCCTCGCCAGAGCGGTGGTTACCGAGCGCGAGATTAATCCAATCAGTACCACATTGCATTTAGCTGGCATATTGAAGGAGGCTCATCCGGCTTGGGAGAAAGGCAAGCATCCGGCCACAAAATCGTTTCAGGCTATTCGTATATTTATTAACAATGAGCTAACTGATTTATCTCGTTTTCTCGATCAAGTGTTAGATCTTTTAGTTGTTGGTGGTCGTCTGGTTATTATAAGTTTTCATTCCTTAGAAGATCGTCAAGTGAAGCGTTTTATCAAAAAACATGTTCGGGGGGATCAGTTGCCAGCGGCGGTTCCGGTTACGGAGGATCAATTGAACAAACGGCTAAAACAGATTGGCAAAGTCGTAAAGGCAAGTAGTGCAGAGATAGATGGCAATGTGCGTTCCCGCAGTGCAATTATGCGAGTAGCGGAAAAAATTGCGTAAAAATGAATCTGTAAACAGGAACATGCCTAAGTTATGGAGTTAGGCGGAAAAATTATGAGCGCTTTCAGTGAGCGAAAAAATAGTAATAAAGTCGGTGTCGAGCGGGATTTTTCACGTGATTTATGGTCCTCAAAACTCTTGATACCCAGCTTGATGATTTTTGTTTTAGTTGCCGCTTCTGCATTGGGCGTTATTTATAGTTCGTTCAAAAGTCGGCAGTTGTTCAGTGTTTTGCAGTTGGAGATTCGAGAGGCAGTGCAATTGGAAGAGGAGTGGGGGCGTTTGCTATTGGAGCAAAGTACCTGGGCATCACATACCCGTGTTGAGCAATTGGCTAAGCGGGAATTAAATATGATTGTTCCTGAATCAATCGTGTTGATTGCGGTGTCACCATGAATCAAAAGCTGAATAACGCCACACAGATTGCGCCTGCCTGGCGGTTCTACATCGTAATGTCATTGCTGGCTATATTGGCTTCACTGCTGGTGTGGAGGATTCTTGAGCTTCAGGTCTTGGATTCTGACAGGGGTTACGAATTTCTTCAGGGTCAAGGCAATGCGAGGACTCTGCGTGCGGAAACAATACCTGCTTATCGCGGTGTTATTTCTGATAGAAATGGCGAGCCTTTAGCGGTGAGCACTCCGGTATCTTCGATATGGATTAATCCACAAGAGTTAAAAAATGAGCGGCACCGGTGGGGCGAATTAGCGGTTTCTCTCGATATTCCCCGCAGCCAGATTGAAAAAAAGATTGAAAATAACGCCCGTCGAAGCTTTGCGTATTTGCTTCGACATTTGTCGCCAAAGTCTGCAGCTAAGGTCATGGCCCTTAGAATTAAAGGCGTTAATGTTAAACAAGAATACAAGCGATATTACCCGGCAGGTGAGGTTGCGGCTCATGTGGTCGGTTTTTCTGACATTGATGACAGGGGTCAAGAGGGCATGGAGCTGGCCTACGACAGTTGGCTAAAAGGCGATCCCGGGAAAAGGCACGTGTTAAAAGATTTGCGTGGTAATATTTTCAGGGATGTTGACAAGGGCTTTGAGGCTAAGCCGGGAAAGAGTTTGAGCCTTAGCTTGGATATGCGGTTGCAGCATCTTGCCCACAGAGAATTAAAGAGCGCGTTGAAGCGCATTGACGCAAAAAGTGGTTCGGTTGTTGTTCTGGATAGCGAGTCCGGCGAGGTGTTGGCCATGGTCAATCAACCAGCTTTCAACCCAAATAATCGCCGTCGCTTAAAATCCGCTAACTTGCGAAATCGCGCCATGACAGATATGTTCGAACCGGGATCGACGGTGAAGCCATTGACGGTTGTAGCCGCGCTTGAGTCGGGAAAATATCGTCCCGATTCTCTCATAGATACTAACCCAGGGCATATAAGGATTGGCAAAAAAACGATTTTGGACCCTGTTAACTATGGTGTTATCGACGTAACAAAATTACTGACTAAGTCGAGTCAGGTGGGAACCAGTAAGTTAGCGCTGGATCTGGATGAGCAGCTTATTTGGAATGTCTTCAATCGATTTGGCTTGGGTGTGAGCACGAGTAGTGGGTTTCCGGGAGAAAGTGCTGGCTTGTTGCCTAATAAGTCAAAGTGGCTTCCTATTGAGCGCGCGAATTTTGCGTTTGGGTACGGTCTAACTGTGACACCTTTGCAGTTGGCACAAGCCTATTCTGTCTTCGCGAGCGGTGGCTTGTTTCGCCCAGTGACTTTACTTCGTAATGAGGAAAGCACTGGAGAAGAGTCATCCATCGAGCGAATAATCGACGAGAAGATCAGCCGGCAGATTGTTGAGATGTTAAAAACCGTAACCCTTAAAGGGGGGACTGCTACCAGTGCTCAGATTGCAGCTTACTCGGTTGCAGGAAAGACTGGAACGACCCACAAGGTTGGGAAGACAGGTTATGAAAGCAATCGCTATACGGCGGTGTTTGCTGGTTTAGCTCCAGCTTCCAATCCTCGATTGGTTGCCGTAGTCATGATTGATGAACCGAATCTAAAAAATTATCATGGTGGTGAAGCTGCCGCTCCGGTTTTTTCGAAAATTGTCGGAGAAGCGCTCAGGTTGATGGACGTAGTGCCCGATACGCAGCCGCCAAGCAGCATTGCTGGTGCAAAAAAGTTATTTGACGGTGGGCCTAAATCTCTGTTAGCGGGAGGGACGTCAGCTTGACAAGCGCTTCTGTTCAATCTGCTAACATAATTCGCGTGGGCGATTTGCTCGATGGAATTGTGGCTCTTGCCGAACAGGGCGTTGCTGAGATTGAGGTGACCGGTGTAAAAATCGATAGTCGTCTGGTATGTAAAGGTGATGTTTTTCTTGCGAGTGAAGGCCATGTTAAGGACGGTAGAGAATATGTGGATGATGCGATTGCTGCCGGAGCCGTTGCGGTACTTATTGAAAAGAGCGCAGAGAGTAATGCCCGATCTTTTTCGCAAAACGATGTGGCAAATGTTCCAATAATCGAAGTTGAAAACTTACGGCTTTTCTTTAGCGAAATTGGAGGGCGCTTTTATGGCTATCCATCAAAAACACTCCCGGTAGTGGCTGTTACGGGTACCAATGGAAAAACAAGTTGTACTCAGCTGATAATGCAATACTTGCTTTTGCTAGGGCAACACTGTGCAGTGTCTGGGACTCTTGGAGTGGGTGTTGACGGTGTTTTTGAAGAAACGCCAAATACAACACCCGACGCGATTGAATTGCAAAGACATATCGCTCGGTGGTTAGATGAAGGCGTTGATCTAGTCGCTATGGAAGTTTCCTCCCATGGATTGGTTCAAGGGCGAGTTGCTGCACTTCGATTTGAATTGGCTATTTTTACTAATCTTACCCATGATCATCTAGATTACCACGGGTCAATGCAAGCCTATGCAGATGCAAAAGCGGCCCTTTTTCGTCACCCGGGATTGAATTTTGCGGTTCTTAACAGTGATGATTCTTTCTGTCAGGCCTTGGAAAAGGAAGTGGCTGAAAGTGTTCAAATAATTCGATACAGCTCAGAGAGTCTTTCAGAAAAACGAGCTGGAGTAGATGTATGGGTAGAGTCTCCGCATTACCATGCAAGTGGCGTGAATGGGTTGTTGCATTCCCCATGGGGTGATTTCCGTTTTTCAAGTCCGCTTCTTGGTAAGTTCAACCTAAGTAATCTGTTAGCGGTCATAAGCTCTCTTGGCGCTCTGGGATATCCGCTAGAAAAACTGCTTAGACATACACCCTCTTTGACAACTGTTAATGGACGCATGGAAGTGCTGTCTGAATCACTAGGCTCGGACATTGCTGTGATCATAGACTACGCACATACGCCGGATGCATTAGAGCAGGCGTTGCTGGCGATGCGTTTGCACTGTGGCGGCAAGCTTTGGTGTGTTTTCGGTTGTGGCGGCGATCGTGATCAAAGTAAGCGCCCGAAAATGGGAGAAATTGTTGAGCGCAATGCCGATATAGTGATTGTCACAAGTGACAATCCGCGGCATGAATCCCCCGATCAGATCATTGATGAAATTTTGGGCGGCGTAGAGAGACCTGCTCTGGTCGAAGTGGACAGAGCTAAAGCAATTGAGTTTGCAATAATGAATGCCGCTGCTGGAGACAGTATTTTAGTTGCTGGAAAAGGTCATGAGCCCTATCAGTTGTATGGTGATAAAAAAATACCCTTTAAGGATACGGACTGTGCGCGCCTAGCTTTAGAAAAACGATCCGGGTTAGAAATAAAGGGAGGCGAGGAATGATAGCCGAGATGTCTCTTTCTTTAGTCGCAAACGAAATGGGTGGTGAGCTTCAGGGCGACGCTCTTTTCCAGAGAGTATCGACAGATTCCCGAAAAATTCAATCGGGAGATCTTTTCGTTGCCCTCAACGGAGACACATATGAAGGCCATCGATATGTCGCGGAAGCGGTAAGAAAAGGCGCGGCAGCCGTTTTGGTTTCGGTCGAAGTCGAAAGCAAAATCCCGAAACTGCAAGTGGACGATAGCCGCCGTGCGTATGGCATCATCGCTCGCGAAAACCGCCGTCGGTTTCCAGGAGCCGCGATTGCAATTACGGGGAGCGCGGGTAAGACAACAACTAAAGAAATGATTGCTTCGATTTTGTCTGAGTGTGGAGCTGTACTGGCAACTAAAGGAAATCTAAATAATGAAGTTGGGGTGCCATTAACATTATTGGAAATTGAAAATAGGCATAAATATGCTGTCGTCGAACTCGGGGCTAGCGCAGTCGGTGATATTGAATACCTGGCGCAATTTGTAGAGCCAGACATTGCTCTTGTAACCAATGCAATGGCGGCACATATCGAAGGCTTTGGAGATCTGCAGAATGTCGCTCGGACGAAGGGTGAGATTTTTGAAAGCTTAGCGGCTAATGGTATTGCTGTCGTCAATCGAGATGATGACTTCTTCTCTCAATGGGTCCTTCAAGCGGGTAATGCGAAAGTGGTTACTTTTAGCAAAGATAGTCCAGAGGCCGACTATTATGCCAAAAACATTATTGTAAAGAGCCCTGGGTTTACGCGATTTCTACTGTGTACTGAGGGCGAATCTCTCGAGGTAAACCTCGGCCTGCTCGGATCGCACAACGTGAATAATGCCGTTGCCGCTGCTGCCGTCGCGGTATCGGCGGGTGCTGATTTACAGCAGGTAAAAAAAGGCTTGGAAAATGTCAGTCCTGTGAGTGGTCGACTAAATTCAATCGCTCTCCAAGGTTTAACCGTTATCGATGATACTTACAATGCAAGCCCAGGCTCTGTGAAAGCTGCGATTGATGTGTTGGAAGGTTTCTCGGGGAAGCGCTGTTTGGTTTTGGGGTTTATGGCGGAATTAGGTGCCGACGAGGAAAAATTGCATCGGGAGGTGGCTGGATACGCTCGCGACAAAAATATTGATCAATTGGTGGCGGTCGGTGAATATTCAGATTTGATGGCAAGTGAATTCGGCGAGTCATCCAAAAGCTATTCAGACATTGATGAGATGGTAAAAGAGTTGGAAGATTTATCTGCAGCCGAGGTTGTGTTAGTAAAGGGATCTCGCAGTTCTCGCATGGAGCGAGTCGTTCAAGCGTTGGTGGATTCGCCGTTATATGGCGGTCTTCCAAGTCGACTTAATCCTGGAGATGCATAATGTTGCTTTGGTTAGCTGATTTTCTGTCGCAATACATCAGTGCTTTTCAGGTATTTAAGTACCTAACGTTTCGTGGGATCTTGGGCGTTCTGACTTCATTGTCAATTTGTCTGATTTTTGGTCCGTATATGATTAAGCGCCTTAATTACCATCAGATAGGACAGACCATTCGCACTGACGGCCCCGAGTCTCACCTTAGTAAATCGGGTACACCGACGATGGGTGGTGCTCTAATACTGGTCGCGATTATTATTAGCACGCTGTTTTGGGGAGACTTGAGCAACAAATACGTTTGGGTTGTTCTTTTTGTAACGATTGTCTTCGGTGGAGTCGGTTGGGTAGACGATTACAGAAAAGTAATAGAAAAAAATTCGGCGGGCTTACCTGCTCGCTGGAAATATTTATGGCAATCCATCGCTGGCTTAGGCACAGCCATATTTCTATATAGCCAAGCTGCTAGTCCCGTTGAGACTCAATTATTTTTCCCATTTTTGAAGGACTTTGCTTGGGATTTGGGGTTGTTCTACATCGTTCTAACGTATTTTGTAATCGTTGGGTCTAGTAACGCAGTTAATCTTACGGATGGCTTGGATGGCTTAGCAATAATGCCTAGTGTAATGGTCGGTGGTGCGCTGGGGATTATTGCATATATAACCGGGAACGCGGAGTTTTCGCGGTATCTATTGGTCCCGTATATTGCTGGCACCGGTGAGTTGTTAATATTTTGTTGTGCATTGGTAGGGTCGGGCTTGGGATTTCTTTGGTTCAATACTTATCCCGCGCAAGTTTTCATGGGTGATGTTGGGGCGTTAGCGTTAGGCGCGGCATTGGGCGCTGTTGCGGTTATGACTCGCCATGAAATTGTTTTCTTTATCATGGGGGGTGTCTTTGTCATGGAAACAGTTTCCGTGATTTTGCAGGTTGCGTCATTCAAATTGACTGGCAGACGAATATTCCGAATGGCACCCATTCATCATCATTTTGAGTTGAAGGGTTGGCCGGAGCCGCGAGTGATTGTTAGGTTTTGGATTATTACCGTAATGCTGGTTTTGTTCGGCTTAGCAACGCTTAAGTTGCGCTAGGAAAATGAAGCGGTTTATCTCTTGTTGGAAGGCTTGTGAGATTAATTAGTAAAGATAACAGAACAGTTATAGTGGGTCTCGGTCTTACCGGGATTTCCTGTGCCCGTTATCTTAAGAAAAAAGGCTTACCGTTTTCTTTGGTCGATAGCAGAAAAGAGCCTCCTTATTTGTCGACAGTTGAAAGCGAATTTCCCGATATACCCGTACACCTAGGAGATATTTGCGCCGAAGCGTTGCAGGGCGCGAGTCGAGTCGTTGTGAGTCCTGGCGTACCATTGGATCACCCTGCAATTAAACAAGTGATGTCGGGGGGAGTTAGTGTTCTCGGAGATATTGATTTGTTTCGAGCAGAAGCTAGTGCACCGATCGTCGCGATTACCGGTTCTAATGGCAAAAGTACAGTGACGACATTACTGGGTGAAATGCTTAAAGAGGCGGGAAAGGACGTTGCGATAGGCGGCAATATTGGTATCGCGGCTCTCGATTTACTACAGGGAGAGAGCCCAGATTATTATGTGCTCGAATTGTCGAGTTTTCAATTGGAGCGGACTTCAAATCTATGCGTGGAAGTGGCGACAGTTCTAAATGTTAGTGCCGACCATATGGACCGCTATGACAATTTGTCAGCGTATAAAAATGCTAAGCACAAGATATTCCAGGGTTGCAAAAAGATCGTTTTTAATCGTGCGGATTCGTCGTCTATTCCGGCAAACAGTACATCGACGGAAGTTGGCTCATTTGGTCTGGACAATCCCGGATTAAACGAGTTTGGGTTAGTTCAGCATGAAATTGATGGCGTTGATGTTGAGTTTTTAGCATTCCAGCAAGATTTACTTATGCCCACTTCAGAGTTGAAACTCGCCGGCCGACACAATTTAGAAAATGCGCTTGCAGCGATGTCCTTGGCTCATGCCGTGGGGCTCGATTTTGCTCCAATGTTAACAGTGTTGAAGCTGTTTCCGGGCTTAGACCATCGTTGCAAATTTGTCGCGAAATTTGAAGGCGTTGATTACTACAATGATTCGAAAGGAACTAATGTTGGCGCTGCAATTGCTT
Source organism: uncultured Cellvibrionales bacterium (assembly GCA_913019905.1). Lineage (GTDB taxonomy): Bacteria > Pseudomonadota > Gammaproteobacteria > Pseudomonadales > Dasaniaceae > Oceanicoccus. Next base: position 6,065 of record CAJVZD010000034.1, on the reverse strand, counting down.
CGATAAAGGGTTTGACGCGGCGGCTTGGGAAAATTGTGTTAATCGCAGGTGGTGAATCAAAAGGCGCTGATTTCTCGCCACTTTTACCCGTTTTAAAATCATGTGTTCGCGCTGTCATTGCCGTTGGGGAAGCGGCTGTACAAATTGAAGAGCTGTGCGCCGAATGCGTATCAGTGGAGCGTGCGTCATCAATGGAAGAGGCCGTGGTTTCTGCGAGTAGAAGGGCTAAGGAAAATGATGTTGTTTTATTGTCGCCCGCATGTGCCAGCTTTGATATGTTTGAAAATTACCAGCAAAGAGGTGAAGTTTTTTGTGATTCAGTCCTGCGATTGTTTGACGGGGGAGCCTGTTCATGAATTCTCTGGCCGGGAAAAATCTCATGATGGAGGACGCATCTATTGACGGCCCGTTAGCAATGGTTGTTGTTGCACTAATTTCTATTGGTTTTGTCGGTATGACTTCCGCTTCGATCGAGTTTTCCGCCGAAAAGTATGGCGATCCCTTTTTCCACATGTTTCGTTATTTGTTTCATTTAAGTGTTGGCGTGATTGGCGGTCTTGTTGTCTACCGTATTCCCATGAGTTTTTGGCAGCGTAGTGGTTGGTTGTGGTTACTTGTTGGGTTCATTTTACTGATTTTGGTGTTGATTCCGGGCGTCGGTCGGGAAGTTAATGGCAGTCAAAGATGGCTAGTATTTGGTCCAATCACTGTCCAGTCATCGGAGCTTCTTAAAGGATGCATGATTATCTATCTGGCTGGGTATCTGGTTCGAAGGCAAGATGAAGTTCGAGAGGAGTGGCGTGGGTTTATAAAACCGATGGGTGTTCTTTTTATTGCGACATTATTGCTAATGTTGGAGCCGGATTTCGGTGCGACGGTCGTTACCGTAGGTACCGCTTTCGGCATGATTTTTCTTGCGGGTGTGCGTTTGTGGCAATTTTTGTTAGTCATACTGGCTTCTATTGCGGCGATGGTTATTTTGGTCGTCAGCGAACCCTATAGAATGAAGCGATTAACAGCTTTTACTGATCCCTGGGCAGATCAATTTGATACAGGATATCAACTGACACAAGCACTAATTGCCTTTGGTCGCGGCGAGTGGTTAGGGGTTGGGTTGGGTAATAGTATTCAGAAGCTATTCTATTTGCCGGAAGCTCATACAGACTTTGTATTCGCGATTTTTGCAGAGGAATTTGGTGTTGTCGGTGCCCTAACTATGATGAGCCTATTTTGTTTCTTGGTGGTAAAAGTGATGCAAATCGGTAGGCGGGCCGAGCGCCGTCAGCAGCCGTTTAGCGCTTATGTTGCTTACGGTGTAGCGCTTATGATTGGCGGCCAGGTCTTCATAAATATTGGGGTAAATACAGGGCTGTTGCCAACGAAAGGTTTAACCCTCCCGTTTGTCAGTTACGGTGGGACGAGTCTCATAGTGTGTTGCGGATTAATTGCAATGATCTTTCGGATTAGCTATGAGTTGAGTCTGCTAGAGCAGGAAAAATTAAAGCCGGCGGTACCGCCGAAAAAAGAACGCAAGCGTGGGAAGGTCACCGAAGAAAGCAGGAAAGAGGTGTTAGCTTCATGAGGAATTTGGATCAACGTTCTCTATATGTTGTGCCACAGAATAACGGGAAGGTATCTAGTTTGATGGAAGGAAGGTGTATCGGTTGGTCGCTCGGAGCCCCGCCGGACAGCAAATCTGTTTTTCCCGTCACTGTTTTGCTAGGTGGGGAGCTTACACGTGACTGAATCGGTTTCGCACTTTGTTGTGCCAGAAATGCGGAGAATTAAGCGCATCCATTTTGTTGGAGTCGGTGGTGCCGGTATGTGTGGTATCGCGGAAGTCTTGCTGAATATAGGCTATCAAATATCAGGCTCCGATATTCAGGCTTCAAAAAATACGCGACGTCTTGGTGGTATGGGAGCAAAAATCTTTATCGGTCATGAGCAAGATAATGTTGCGGGCGTTGATGTGGTTGTCTGTTCATCAGCTGTGATGGATGACAATCCCGAGGTTCAAACTGCCCGTGAGTTTCGCATTCCAGTTGTCCCGCGAGCGGAGATGTTGGCGGAGCTGATGCGTTACAGGCACGGAATTGCAGTTGCCGGGACTCATGGAAAGACTACGACTACTAGCCTTATCGCTTCTATATTTGCAGAGGCAAAGTTGGATCCTACTTTTGTGATCGGTGGTTTGTTGAATAGCGCTGGTACCAACGCACGTTTGGGAGAGAGTCGCTATTTGATCGCTGAGGCCGACGAAAGTGATGCATCTTTTTTACATCTACAACCTATGATTTCAGTTATCACCAATATCGAAGCCGACCACATGGCAACTTATCAAGGTGATTTTGGGAAATTAAAAAATACCTTTGTTGAGTTCTTGCACAATCTACCCTTTTATGGAATGGCCATTTTGTGTATCGACGATGTTGCTGTCAGAGAAATCATGCCATTCGTAACGCGTTCTATTTTGACATATGGCAAAAGTGAAGATGCGGACTTTTCAATTGGTCAAGTAGTGAAGCAGAGATTTGGAACCACTTTCGTTGTCAGTCGTCCTCACGGCTTATGTGATTTAGAAATTACCATTAATACTCCGGGAGACCATAATGTCCTGAACGCTACTGCCGCGGTGGCTGTTGCTACTGATGAAGGGGTTGATGATAAAGATATTCAGACCGGGCTCCGAAATTTCCAAGGGGTCGGTCGCAGATTTCAGTTGTATGGTGAATTCGAAATTGCGGGTGAGAGTGGAAGTAGTATTGCATTAGTAGACGATTACGGGCACCACCCTACAGAGGTCCAAGCAACAATTTCAGCTGCACGTCAAGCGTGGCCTGATCGGCGATTAGTCATGATATATCAGCCCCACCGTTATAGCCGAACCAAAGATTTGTATGAAGACTTTGTGAAAGTGTTATCCACTGTAGATAGTTTGATGTTATTGGAGGTCTATTCAGCGGGAGAAGACCCTATTGCTGGTGCAGATGGAAGGGCATTGTGTGGAAGTATTCGTAGTCGAGGAAAATTGGAGCCGATTTTTGTAGACAATGTAGCCTCTGTTTCCGAAGTTCTGGCAACCATGGTTCTTCCCGGCGATGTTGTGTTAACTCAGGGGGCCGGTAACGTTGGGTCGATTGCTGCAAATCTGGCGTCGGAATTGAAGCTACTGACAACGAGTAAAATTTGATAGAGCTATGTGTTTGAGATGAAGTATTTCAAAAAAAATGACAATTCGAGTGGGGCTAGTAGTCGCCATTCTAAAGCTTCAGAGGCTATTTCACTTGGATGGCTCGTCCCGGTTTTTTGGGCGTTAATGATTGCGTTTGTTGTTATTGGTGTGATTAAGGCAACTCAAGTACTGCTGGCACAACCAGTAACGAGGGTTGTTGCAAACGGTGAGTTTCACCACGTCGTTAAAAGATCGATAGTCGATGAAGTTACACCATTTTTATCCGAAGGATTTGTACGTTTGGACTTGGACGGAATAAGAAGCAAATTGATGTTGCGCCCATGGGTTTACGACGTGGCGATAAGTAGGCAATGGCCAAACGAAATTGTTATCGATGTTATTGAGCAAATACCTATTGCTCGTTGGGGTAGCTCCGGTTTTTTGAATCATCGGGGGGATTTGTTTCAATCCGATGAGTCGTCAGGGCAGGAGTTCGCTGTTGACTTACCGTTACTGATAGGGCCAGAGGAGAGCGCTGATAAATTAATGGCCCATTTTCGGGAATGGCATAGTGTCCTGGAAGAAAAAGAATTGAATATTTTCCATTTGACTCTGGACGAAGGAACCGGCTGGTCAGCGGTAATTGGTAATAGTATTTCGAATAATAGAGTGGCGGTAGTTTTAGGTCGTGATGACGTAATGGAAAAAATGCAGCGTTTCACAGCAGTATACGATTTGGTGCTGCTCAAAAAATTTCACCAAATAGTTCGAATTGATATGCGCTACAACAATGGTTTGGCGGTCCTTTGGAAAGAGGCTGCACAGATGCTCGAGAAAAAAAACAGTAAAGAGAGCAGGATTACACAGATGAAAGATGTGGGTTTGGTACAAGGTAGTAACTTTGGGAGCGTTTGCTAATGGGCAGTACAATCGACAACAAAATGATTGTTGGTCTGGATATTGGAACTTCCAAAGTCGTGGCGATAGTTGGTGCGATAAACGATGAGGACAGGCTAGAGATCGTGGGTATCGGATCACACCCCTCACGTGGCCTAAAGAAAGGAGTGGTTGTCAATATTGAATCCACAGTGCAGTCGATTCAGCGGGCTATTGAGGAGGCTGAATTGATGGCTGGCTGCCAAATACATTCTGTCTATGCAGGCATTGCAGGAAACCATATCCGCAGTTTGAATTCTCATGGAATTGTTGCAATTCGAGATCGAGAAGTATTTTCCTTAGATCTGGAGCGGGTCATCGATGCAGCGCAAGCGGTTGCGATTCCCGCCGATCAAAAAGTGCTCCACATATTGCCTCAAGAATATGTCATCGATGCCCAGGAAGGAATTAAAGAACCGCTTGGAATGTCTGGCGTTCGTCTCGAGGCGAAAGTGCATCTGGTCACGTGTGCTGTAAATGCTGCACAGAACATTGAGAAATGTATTCGTCGCTGTGGTCTTGAAGTCGAAGATATCATACTCGAGCAATTAGCTTCCAGTTATGCAGTTTTAACTGATGATGAGCGCGAACTCGGCGTCTGTTTGGTGGATATTGGTGGGGGGACCACCGATATTGCTATTTTTACAGACGGTGCAATTCGTCACACGGGTGTCATACCGATTGCGGGTGATCAGGTCACAAACGATATCGCCATGGCGCTCAGAACGCCGACGCAAAACGCCGAAGAGATTAAGATTAAATACGCATGCGCGTTAACCCAGTTAGCCGGCGTTGATGAGACAATAAAGGTCCCCAGTGTTGGCGAGCGGCCACCGCGTGACCTGTCTCGTCAGGCACTTGCCGAGGTTGTAGAGCCTCGCTATGACGAACTCTTTACGTTGGTTCATGCGGAATTGAGACGCAGTGGCTATGAAGACTTAATTGCTGCCGGTATCGTACTCACAGGTGGAACTTCCAAGATGGAAGGGGTGGTGGAGCTCGCTGAAGAAATATTTCATACACCCGTGCGTATTGGCACCCCGCAAAACATTAGTGGATTGACGGATATCGTAAAGAACCCGATCTATTCGACGGGTGTCGGGCTTTTACTGTACGGGTTAAAGCAGCACAGCGGCGGAGAAATTCGTAGTGGTCGATCGAATGAGTCGCCCGGTTTGTATAAAAGAATAAAGAATTGGCTTCAAAGTAATTTCTAATAATTAATTGGTATTGCACGGTTATCGGCGTCGTTCACGACAACGGTATATTAAAAAAAAGGGAGAAAACTTATGTTCGAATTAGTTGATACGGTTCCACAAAACGCTGTAATTAAAGTGGTAGGCGTTGGCGGCGGCGGCGGAAACGCCGTCAAACATATGATTAGCAATGACGTAGCTGGCGTGGATTTTATTTGTGCCAATACTGATGCTCAGGCCTTGATGAATATCGATACGTCGACTGTTCTTCAGCTCGGGGGCGCTATCACGAAAGGTCTAGGCGCGGGTGCTAATCCAGACGTTGGTCGCCAGGCTGCGTTGGACGATCGTGAACGAATTGCCGAGGCGTTGCATGGCACCGACATGGTGTTTATTACCGCTGGGATGGGTGGCGGAACGGGAACAGGCGCGGCACCGGTTGTTGCTGAGATTGCAAGAGATTTGGGTATTCTGACAGTTGCTGTTGTTACCCGGCCTTTTTCATTTGAAGGTAAAAAACGCATGAAACAAGTGGGTAATGTTGAAATCCCACAAACGGCGTTTTTGGCAGTATTAAAAATTGATGAAAAATAAGCTTGGATTAACCAGTGATAAATCAGAAGAGTGAAGAAATCTGAATGGATATAAATTTCTCGATATCCCATTTGATATAATTCTTCGGCTTCTTGAGCAATATTTTCTGGACTTCTAGCTCTGTAGAGTGGACCATTCTTTAGTCTAAAAACTGGATTAGCACAAAA
>CAJVZD010000033.1 GCA_913019905.1 uncultured Cellvibrionales bacterium | reverse complement strand
ATTGACTGCTGTTCTTCCAACGTAGTATTGACTTCCCACGCTCTAGTGGACAACTTCGAGCTATTCAAAAAATCCAATGGCTCAATTTTTGACCCTCAACAGATATTACTTTCCTAACCCAAACGAAACAGCTAGATATAGAAAGGCTCTAACATACTTGATGGGAGAAACACTTTAAGGCGGTAATAATATTGTTTCCGCCTTAAAGTCTATAGTGGACGAGATCAGGTAACCACTATGAAAATGATAACTTGATACTCTCAAACGGCATTAAGGGTTCATTGGACAACTGGCGCAAATAACATAAGCGCCTTGTGGGTCGTTCAGCTGATTCAGAAACCTTAAGTCGCGCTCCAGTTTTTGATAAAGCCCCACTAACAGATTGGATCGATGGCTAGTCTGTGTTTCTGCTACCTTACTCGTAAGCGCTTTCACCAATTGCTCCTGGGCTGTAATTTCTGCTTCAACATGCCAAACGGAATAATCTGTTACCTTCGCAATTTCACCCGCCGCGCTGATCGCCTGCTCCAAACCGCCAAGTTGATCCACCAGCCCTAATTCGAGGGCTTTTTCGCCTGACCAGATGCGCCCTTGGGCAATTTCGTGAACTTCTTCAGTGGTCATATTTCTGCCTTTTGCCACAGTTTCAAGAAACTGCTGATATCCAGCGTCAATAACAGACTGCAATAATTCGCCGTAGAGCGGTGCTATACCTCGGTCTAAACTCGCCATATCAGATAACGGCGTTGTACCCACGCCATCACTATATACACCATATCGAGCGAGGGTTTTTTCGAGCGTTGGCAAGAAGCCAAAAATCCCAATCGAACCGGTAAGTGTTGTCGGTGAAGCCCAAATTTGATCAGCCGTGGCAGAAATCCAGTATCCTCCTGAAGCCGCAAGTGAACCCATTGATACGACCACGGGCATTCCATCTGCCTGAAGACCCGCTAATTCCTGCCGAATAATCTCTGAAGCAGATTTTGATCCACCCCCTGAATCGACGCGCAGTACGATGGCAGCAACATCATCATCCTTACCTGCTTTACGAATTAGTTTACTCAGCGAGGTACTGCCAATGGATCCTGACTTGGCCTCCCCGTCCACGATGCCACCAACGGCTGTTATAACGGCGATTTTTTTACCGGTGATTTTTTCCGGCTTACGCTCAACACTTAAATATTCATTAAACCCAATGGCGCGGTATTCTTCAGTCTCTTCGTCCTCGCCTGTTAGTGACTTGAGGTATTGCCTGAGCTCAAAGCTCGTAACAAGCCGATCGACCAACTTTAAATCCAATGACAATTGAGCAAGATTACCGCCTGCGTTTTTTAATTCAGTAGAGATATTATTTAAATTTCGATCAATGCTGCCGACTTCCAGTTCACGCGCAGCCTCAAATTCATAGGTATAGGCAGACCACCAATTATCAAGAATGCCCAATCGCGCCTCTTTATCTTCGTCGGACATGTCATCTCTGAAGAAGGGCTCCAAAGCAGATTTATATTTCCCCACTTTAAAAATATTCACAGTAACATCAAGATTCTCCAGCATGGTTTTATAATAGGTTCGGTACATGCCGTAGCCTTCGAGCAACGCAGCGCCCTCGGGATCCATTAGCACTTCGTCTGCATGAGCCGCCAAAAACAAAGCTGATTGCTTATATTGTGTACCAAATGCGATGACCCTTTTCTCGGACGTCTTGAAATCCTTAATCGCAGCGGCTACCCGCTGTAATTTGAGTATGTAACTACTGTCCATATTGTCCAGATCAAGAAACAGGTATTTGATTCGATCATCTTCTTTAGCTAATGCAAGTGCATCAACAATGTCTTTAACCAATGTTTGCTGAGATGCGCTGCCTGAGAGCAATAGTTTTTGAGGGTCCATCGCGGTTTTTTGCTCAACCAGGCCACCCTGTAGATCCAACAATAAAGCCCCCCCCTCAGGCACCTTATCCCTCTTTATGGAACCAAGGGCGGCAACGAAGGCGATTACCACCACCAAAGAAAGAATACCAAAGACAAAAATCTGCAGGGCTTTTAGTGAATCCCATAAGATAGAGAAGAAACGTTTAAAAATAATCAATTCATCACTCCAGATAAGTTAATGGGTGGTATGTCGCACGTTTTTTAATGATTCTCATACAGATAATCCAGAAGCATTATACCGACTGCTACATGAGACGACTTTAGAGGTGAAGAAGGTTGTGTCAGGCGCAGAAGCGAACAAATGGCCTTCGTCACAATGAAGAAACTAGTCATCTCTTTTAGCCAGAAATAGCGATATAACGCGCCTCCATTATTAACGTCGATTATTGGCAGCGCTAATCACCATGTTTGAGCGTCTAGGAAAGATTAACTACTCCTTTTTTGCCCAGCCTACTATACACACCACCTTACGGCAATCACTGGTCGCAGGTGAGGTGCTCATCGCTAATATAAAGACTGATTCTCGTGCTTTGAATACTAATTATACCTAGCGATGGCCCCTAACAAGCCAGGTCATCTGCAACAAAACTATAGCGCGATTTCGGCACCTATGCTTGAAACATTGATGTCTAAAGTTGGCACTTTTGAAGCACTAAGCCTCGATAATTTTGCTGCTTTTTTACATCCATTATTGAGAATAATACGAGCTTTAGCCAGACGCTGGTCCTTTAGCGCGCTCTTGACCCAGCCAGCATGAAAACACAAAACACTGAAGAAAAATGGCGGTTTTGTTGGTATTTTGGCCTCATATTGGTCGAACCGCCCAATGTTGTATCCATAAAGCTAAATCAAAAAGCCCCTTTTCTGCAGACGCAAATTTTGAACGGCATCTGGCTACGAGATAAATTCAGACGTAAGACCCTCTGTGATATTGCAGACTTTTAGCCGGCCAATGTAAGTAGGTATTGCCAACTCGAAGCATGACTTGAACTATAATTTTGGCCGAACCGATTCATGACTCCATCGAATTCCCTGACCGGCCTCAAACCTCTCAATGGAAATGCCCATAGCTCTCTATCCTCCAAGTTGATAATTACGAATTAGCTTTCAGAAGTAGCAGTCCGTTTATGGTCGCTTAAAATTAAAGCGCGTGTATGGAACGGAACACCGCGGCATTGCGAGCGGAATTCCTGGAACAAAAAGTAGAAGATTTCCTTGCCGCAATGAAACGACCGGGATAACACCTGGCGTCTTATCATGCGAAAACAACTCTGGGCATGACGGACGAGCAGCTAGCGGCACTTGAAGTACCGGCGACTCTCATACTTCATCTTGGAGCAGAGAGGGACTTCCTACCCCCCATTGTAAACTCATGAGCCGCGACCACTTTGTTTCAAAACTCAACGTTTGAATTCGCAGCTTCCCTCGGACCCGTTTTGGACGTACTGCTGCCTTTCGTTAAAAAATACACGCCGGTTATGGCGGATGCTAACTAATCATCTTTTACACATTAAACACCTTAAGTTACGGTGATAAACCCATAGCTTTACCGCTCTCCATCAAGGTGTCCTTGCCATATTCTGGCCGCACATACCTTGTGACTAAATATTCATGCGTTATTTCTCAAAATGCGATGGTGCTTAGCACTCAGTAAATGACGTTGCTGTTGGTCCGCGTGCCACGCTATAGTGCTGCCATTAAATTTCATTCAGAGAAACTTCCAAGGAAAACGCGTTCGTGGCCGTTCAGAAAAAGACAGACAAAATACAAGTCGTAAAATTCGTTTCGGTGGCTCTGACTAGTGTGGTTCTTGTGATCGCTATTGCGATTGTTTTTTCGAATAATGCGTATAGGCAGGCAGCTCCGGTTTCCCAAGCATTAAGCGCTGCACGGGCAACTGACGGTAGTTATATTTCCTGGAAAGAACACCGTATTGATGATGAAAAACTTGCTGGCGGTTTGGCATTACGAGGAGCAGATGGCTTGCAATTGGCCGATTTGGATCAAGACGGTTATGTCGATGTGGTTTCAGTGCATGAGGATAGCGGCCACATTCGCATAGCCTTTGGCAATAAAGATCCCGACCGCTGGATGTCGATGACATTGGCATCCGGGCCTTTGGTAGGAGGTGTGGAAGATGTCGATATAGCTGATGTTAACCGCGATGGCTGGCTAGACCTATTGTTTGCCTGTGAAGACGGCACCATCCTTTATTATCAGAATCCAGGCCGACAAGTCCGCCGCTCTGATGCTTGGAAATCAACCGTCCCGGAAAGCACCAAAGGACGGGGCTCATGGATTAAAGTCTACACCGCTGACCTGGATAATGATGGTGACCTGGAAATGATCGCCACAAACAAAGGTATAAAAATGTATGCGGGTCAAGGCCCCATGGGCGATAATAAAACCGCGGTATCCTGGTTCAAGATTCCAGATGATCCGTTAGAAGCTGAAGGCTGGAAAGAGCATGAGCTTGGCCGCTTTATCGTTCCGGTGAATTCCCGTCCGGTGGACATTGACCGGGACGGTGATACGGACATCGTAGCGGGTACGCGGGGAGAGGCCCGGATGGTAGTTTTCGAAAATGATGGTGCTGGGCGCATGGAGTTCACGGAACGGCCTATCGTCCCTAACGGACGTAACGTACCGCGAAAGCCGATCTTACCAAAAAAGTTTAGTGGCATGGTGATGGCCTATGGCGATTTAAACTTGGATGGACGATTAGATATTGTGACGTTTGAAACACCCTGGAGCATTGTCTGGCTGGAACAGCCCGATGATTTGGACAAAAGTTGGCAGGTTCACCCCTTAGCGGCCCTGTTCCCTGATTCCCCAACAGCTCTGACCTTGGAAGATATAAACGGTGATGGCCAACTGGACTTGTTGACCGGTGGCTACAGCCAAGAACCGCGCGACCGTGATGTTCGAGACCCTAGCCTGTTTCACCGTGCGGGAGGCATCGTCTGGTTTGAACAACCCACAACGGATCAACCCTGGATCCGGCATGACATTTCTCGTCGGTCTCGAGGGATGTTTGATGCCTTCATTCCTTGGGATGTCAATGGAGATGGACATATGGATTTTGTCGGGACTCGGGGCAATAGCGATCTCTTTGACGGGGTGGTCTGGATAGAACAAGTCCGAAGTTCTGCCCCCGCACCTTCATTTACCCCTGCGCGAAAAGTGGATAGCCAACAACTCCCCCCGCCGCCAAAGTGGTTGCAAGGTGTTGCTACTATGCTGCTTCAATAGTGGATTCAGATTTCTACAGAGTGTTTTGATTTGAGTTCAATGACTTTGTTAATCTGTAAGTTTGCATGATCAAAAATTTTCTGACTTTTACTACAGAACTCAAAATTGGCAATAATATGCGATGAAAAACACATTGAATAAAACAAATATCACATGGGAATTTTTTGAGTCTCTAGTTGAGAGTTAAGCGGACCAAAATCTGAAGCTTACCCTTTCGCTCGCTTTTGACCCTTAACTGGCGGTTACCGGGAGAAGAACCATCATATCTGTAACCCTCCGAGTTCTTTCGGCAGATAATCAGACTCTCAGCCCGAACGCCAAACGTAGCTTCCTTGCAATAGATTGGACGCAAAACGGTTGTTGTCCCTATTACAATTCACCAAGAAAATCCCCCCCGGAATACATTATCCCGGAGGGTTGTGTGCGAGCCTGAATGACGACTTTCAAAATAACTAAAAACTATACCGCACTCCAACCTCAATAGAACGCCCTGCCTCAGGAGCAATCTCCCGTAGAAAAGAGCTTGAGTTGCGAATTTCTTCGTCAGAGATATTCTTCAACCGAATAAATCCCAGAGCTTCCTGGTCAGTATTTATGTCGACACGGTAGTTAACGCCTGCATCCCAGCGGGTATAACCTTCAGTTTCTTCTTCGTTTTCCCCCGAGTCATCCTGATCAGCCGCATCAACAACCGATAAATAAGTGGACAAACCACCTCGAGTAAACTCGATGCGACTGCCCAAACGAGTGGGCGGCATACGAGGTACATCCCCAGCCGTCTTCAGATCGCCTTCTATTCTGTCGCCAAAAACCGTTAGCTCGATATCGCCACCCAATATGGAAGCGATAGTAAAAGTCGCTTCAAACTCAACCCCATTAAACTCGGCGTCTTCCTGCCTGTATTGCAAAATAGTCGTTTCATCCTGCTCCAAACCGGTATTATCCAGATAGATATAATCGCTAAAATCATTAAAGAACAAGGTGAGATAGCCATCAACGTGATCCGATTTATAATTCAGCGTCAAGTCAATATTATTAGCCTGCTCGCTATCGAGATCACTATTTCCAATTTCAATGGCCGAGGTGGCAACATGCTCTACATAGCCGCCAATATTGTTACCTTCATTAGAATATAGCTCTTCAATTACCGGGGCCCGTTCAGATTGAGACAGCGCTACACCAAGGCTCCACGACTCATCAATTTTCCATAAGGTCGATGCCGATAAACTAAGATTAGTAAATGATTCGTCACGACTGGTTGAATCGGGTTTTAGCTCATCCCTATCAATTCGAGCACCAAATTCATAAGTCCAATTTCCACTGTGAAAATCCTCGACAACAAAGAGGCCGGAATTGCTGATTTTTGTCTTGGGAATAAAGCTTTCATACCCCACAGCTGAAACCTCCGATTCCTTTAATTGCAAACCTATAACTCCATGCCAGTCACCTATCGGAGCATGCACTAACTCAAACCGATTTTCCCAGCTTTTATTAGTCCACTCAGTACCCACCTCTGTACCTTCTAGCTCCTTGTGCTCATAATCGCTGTAGGTAGCAAACCAACGCAACTGCTCGACAAAGGGAAGCACATCATGGATGTCCGCACGAATGTCATAACGCGTCCGCTCTACATCGAGGCGAACAGTTTCTTCCTCGTCGTCTTCTTCTTCGGCCTCCTCATGATCATGGTGTTCATGAGCTCCAGAGGGAATACCGTACTCGTTATCGAGGCGATTGATCGCAAGACCAATAAAACCGCGATCAAAAATTCGGCTAACCCCAAAAGTATAGGCGCGAGTTTCACTATCGGTGTTAGCAATATAGCCATCGGTTGTTTCCTCCGCTTCATGAGCGGCTCGACCCGGTATCTCAAGATTGTTGCTTTGACGATCTAGAGCGTCGAAATGAAAAGCCGTGTTGCCCATACCGCCACTCACCTTAACAACCGCCGTCATTTCATCATTGACGGACCCATGGCGCAGTTCAAGCCCGCCGGTCAGTTTTTCAGGCACGGCAACGGGCACACGATTATCAATTACGTTGACCACCCCACCAATGGCACCGCCACCGTAAAGCAAGGTGGACGGGCCTCTAAGCACCTCAATTGATTCAGCTAATATAGGTTCAACACTTACCGAGTGATCTGCACTGATATTAGAGGCATCGGCACTACCGGTAGAATTTTGCAATACAGTCACCCTTGCCCCTTGCTGACCGCGAATAACAGGCTGCCCTACCGATGGGCCAAAGCTGGCGCTCGCCAGCCCAGGGCTGGATGCCAATGTTTCGCCAAGAGTCGAAGCCAGACTATTGCGAAGTTCATCTCCCGTCAGCAAGGTAACGGGCAAGGCAGTTTCAGCAGAAATCCGATGCATAGGTACCGTCACCAAGACATGTTCAATTTCTTTTTTCGGTACAGGGGTTTGCTGCTGTGCAACGGCAGGCAAGTTAAAAAATATGGCCAACGCAGCAACGTTAGCTCGATAAAATAAAGTCATACTGTGATCTTCCAATTAATGCAATAGACAGACAAGCAATGGGCAACGCCCACTACCATTTAACCTGTAATAATTTACTGCTTAGTTAACTGGAGGTGCACGAATACTATAATTACGGGGAAAAACAGCAGAAAGAATGTTCGGCGCTGTATTGACTGGAGGGATTGTTTGACAATAGTCGAAAAAGAAATTCTGTGGAGATGAAAAGCCAGCACCCTGACTTTCGGTGAGGCAAACAGAGCAACTCATCGAGTGATTATGGTTGCTGCCCATACTCGCAGCATCGTGCTCAGCGTAAGCCCACTGCCCTGTCAGAAAAACAAAGAGCAATAGCAGTTTGGGAAACAAGGATTTCACGGGGATAGGTTTATAACTCAAATTAGATCTGTAGATAATATAATTGCTGCTACGTCCTTGTCAATACAGACTGAGTGCGACTAAGAATTTTTAGGCGCGCATTCAGTATTTGACCACTCCGTTCTAACCCGACTATATGAGCCAGAGGCAGGTCCCCCAGAAGAATGACTATTCTACTATATTCGCTAAGGAGTAGCTTCTTGCCTAAGTCAATATTTCTCGCTCTCGCTCTCGCTCCTTTATGGTCTACTTCTGGTACATTTGGCGCAGTAGTCCTCGGTAATTTCCAAGCCTTTGTTTGTCTGCTTACGTGTGGATAGTGAGCTCTGGTCGACATTACTGCTTTAGCGCTCTCTTGCCCCAAAAGAACCCTGAGGGCGTAGATTAGTACTCGATAGAATGCGTTTGATTTTACCAGACGAAACACCGTCACCGTAGCTTAGTGGGGTTACATGAGAAGATGTCAGTCACTGCTCATTGACGATTTACGCAGGATAAGTAGCGGGATCGAGTGCTAGCGAAGCAAGCTACACTATTACTGTTGTGTACATCCAGGGTAATTGAGCCCGAATTCAGACCATTCTCTTCTTGTGTAAACTGACGGCCGAACTAATATCCGTATAGTGGGTAATACTAGAAACTCTCTATTTAAAAAGCATAAAAATAGGAAGTCATCATCATAAAAGTATCATCGAATTTTACCCGCAACTTGTTTGCAGTCACATTGTCCCTGTGGTTCGGTTTGGGCGCAGTCGCTCGGGATAACTAATGTTCTTGTCTCGCTTACAAAAACTCCAATTTTCTTCCATCAGTAAACAGACTAAATTGAGGAATAAAAATGAAAAACTCTAAAATCTTGAAAGCCTCTCTGGGCTCGATCATCTTGTTCGCCAGCTTCTTTGCCTCGACAGCACAAGCCTATCAAGGGGAAGTGTTTGCCTGCACTTACAAAGGCAATTCCGATGTGGACGATGTCCTAAAAGCCAGAGACAACTATGTAAAACAGGCTAAGAAAGCCGGGATTACCCTAGCGCCTTCTTTCCTATGGTCAAAACTTAAAGGCGGATCAGACGCAGATTTACTCTGGTTCAACTTCTACGAGAATGCTGCCCAGTATGGCGCATTAACGGATGCCATGCAGGCCTCGTCAAGCATGGCCAGCGCAGTCCAAAAATTCTACGACGTGTTAGATTGCAATTCCTTCCTGTTGAAGCAGGAAGAGATTTACACCGGCGGCGAAGCATTTAAAGGCCCATCTACTTATATTGATAGCTATGCCTGCGATTATCGGCATGGTGCAGGCCCCGATTCGCTCGGCGACCTCAAAGCGCACACCAAAGATTATCTGGATGCGGCTGGAACCCATAAGTCATTTAGATTCTTTCAGCAAAACGCCATGACACCATCATCAAACTCTCCAGACGTGCGTTTCTTCGGTGTACACAACAATGCAACAGACTGGGGCACGAGAGACGATAGCCTCTCGACCTCAGAAGGTGGGCAAGCGCTGAATCGTCATTGGAATGCTATAATGGATTGCACAGCAGGTCACTGGTCCGGCCAGCAAGTAGTAGAAGGCCCCCAGGCTGAGTAGATCACATGTTCCAAAAATCGTCCTTCCTTTGGGCGCTCAACAGCCAACCCCGGCATATTATTCAACCCGGGGTTCGGTCTGGTTAGATACACTCCATCTGAGATTTTTGTTCGTCAGGATCAATGGGATCAAACTCGATAGAAAACTGGCAGGCGCCTCCTATGGGTCATCTCTTCCTTTAGGCATCAATCGAAGTATTGGAAATTGGTGGCACATAATGAGCAATCCGCTTCGATGGATTCTGGGCAATTTTATGTCTGCTGCCGATAAGTGTCGTTCTCTCCACCAAAAATAGTTCACTTTATTACCTCATGGCGTTATCGTAGCTATGCTATTAATCGTTATCAAATAATCACTAATAACTGACACTGGAATGACTTATGGCTTTGGATACTTTACCTGCTTTTGTTAATCACTGGGCTGAGGAATCTCCTGATCAAGTGTGGCTGCGCGACTTGAATGAAGAAGGTTCAACCGACTACACATGGAAAGACGCATCGCAACGCATAAATGCCGTCGCGGCAATACTAGAGGAACGTTTTGGGCAGAATGCCAATATTGCGATATTGTCTGAAAATTGCGCGCATTGGTGTTTGGCTGACTTAGCAGTGATCACATCCGGTAACGTCACCGTGAGTATGTTTACTACCTTGCCAGGGTCAACGGCTAAATACATTCTTGACTTTACTGAGACTAAAGCAATTTTTGTCGGGCAAACGAGCAATTGGGATGCGGTCAGCAAGGTATTGCCTGACGGAGTAACCGTAATTACCTTACCCGGTACTGAGATCGACCAGCCACACGAAAAGTGGGAAGAGCTATTGAGCGCTGGATCAGGGCGTGCTCCAAATTATCGATGCAAGCCCGACGACTTAATCTCTCTGGTGTTTACATCGGGTACAACGGGCGTACCGAAAGGTGTCATGCAAACCCACGACAGCAATATCATTCCTATCCGGCGTGCCGACGATATATTTGGGGTAGATGGTATACCACGTTACTTCTCTTATCTGCCGCTTTCACATATAGCCGAACGACAAATCGTAGAGTTTTCTTCAATTGTTCGTTGTGGCGAGGTGTCCTTTAATCAGTCGCCAGCGACGTTAGTAACCGACATGCAACGAACCAAGCCGCACATCTTTTTTGGTGCGCCACGCGTCTGGGAGCAGTTTCAACAAGGAATTATTGCGAAGTTTGGCGGCAGGGAAGCACTAGATGCAGCGATGGCGAAAGATAAAGAGGGCATTGGTAAAATGATTGTTGACTCGCTGGGTTTGTCGGACGTGGTGTATTGCCTCACTGCCGCGGCACCAACCCCGCCGGCGCTGATTCAGTGGTATGAAGAAGCAGGCCTTAAGTTGATGGAAGGATTTGGCCAAACAGAAGCAATGGGGATCATTGTGAGTACAGACGAGCACCGCAGAATTGGCTCTATAGGCAAGCCAGCTGATGGGGTTGAATACCGAATCACTGATGAGGGTGAGCTGATTATCAAAGCCGACGGTTGTACGCCCGGTTACTACAAAATGCCAGAGAAAACAGCTGAACTTGTCCAGGACGGGTGGTTACATACCGGTGACAAAGTGCGTGTCGATGAGGATGGTTTTTTGTACATTACGGGCCGAGTGAAAGATTACTTCAAAACGATTCAGGGCAAGTTTGTTGCACCACCACCCATCGAGGGAGAATTTGCGATCAATCCGCACGCAGAGCAGCAATGTTTGCTGGGACGGGGCTATTCAAAAACGGTGATAGTGACTGTTTTATCCGCCGAAGCTCAGACTCATGCGTCCTCAATGGTTGAAACGGCGATACTGGAAACCATCGAGGAAATTAATAACGGTGTTGAAAAACACGCACGGATCGGTGCTGTAATTATTGATATTGAACCTTGGTCAATTGAGAACGAAATTCTAACGCCAACATTAAAAATTCGCCGGGAGAAGGTTGAGGAACGGTATGGAGAAAAGGCTGAGTCTCTTGCGCGCGAGTCAGCGGAGCAGCGTGCTATTCTCGTTCATTGGCATTGAGCCGCCCTTCACAGGTTTCACACGCGGAATCGGTGGGTCAGCTGGAAATCGCTGGCCTACACTCAACAACTCACCTTATTTAGAAACATAAAGAGAAATAGAGACGGCAATGCCGGGTTGCGGACTTACAGCCGGCATCCGAACTACTTTGCGAGAGGGCGGTGTAAGCGTTAGAGCTATTGATGATTGATGGATCCGTTGTAAGTCAGAACTAATACACCTAGTCGAAAACAGACATTTTTTATTGCCCTATTTTTTTATTGGCCTGTCCACACCGGCTTTCGTTTTTCTATAAATGCCTTGCGTGCTTCCTTGCTGTCGTCGCTGTCGAATGTTGCCGATAGCGCTTTCAATGCAGCTTCCGGAACGTCATCAAAGTGCATATTCTCCATTTCATACATCAGGTCCCTACTTCGTTGCAGTGCTAGCGGAGACATCTCGGCAAGTCGGCGAGCCAATTGGCGGGTTTCATCATCAAGGCTCTGGCGGGGAACACACCGAGTGATCATGCCGAGTCTCTCTGCCTCAGTGGCAGAAATAGCCTTGCCGGTCAGTATGAGTTCGGCAGCCTTCATACGGCCAATGAGCTTTTGCAAAAACCACACGTGCATGCCGGGAGGACCCGCGAGATTGGGTACACCGGGATAGGCAAAGTCCGCATCATCGGCAGCAATCACCATGTCACAAAGAAAAGCCAGTGTACAGGCACCTTCTCGCGCATAGCCATGGACAGCCGCAATAATGGGTTTACTTAAACCTCGAACTATTTTGACCGTATCGACATAAAACAGGCGCAGGAATTTTTCCATATCGGCAGTCGAAAAAGACTCAAGAAACTTCAGGTCTACGCCCGCCGACAAACCTTTACCATTGCCACAGAGAACAATAACTTTTACGTCGGGGTCTGCATCGGCCGTTTGAAGCGCATGGTGGTACTCAAACGTTGAGTCTTTGTCGATCAAATTTAGCGGCGGACGATTAAGACGAATTTCCGCTATACCTTCAGATGCGGTGTAAATCAGTGTGTTATAAGTTGCAGGATTCATATGGCCTCGTTGTTTTGTTGTCTATAATTGCTAAAAATAATGGCTTTACATGCACTCTAGTGCATCGCGAATGTTCATTACATGCTGCACGGCTTATCGCCCCACCGTGCAAACAAATCGCGACGCGTAGACACGGTTTTCGAAAATGTACGCCTTGCCAATTAACTAAACACCGAGGCTTTGCAACATAAAAAAGTAGCACTGAGTGAGAGGAAGACGCCATCAACAATCTTTTAAACTATAACTATAACTATCAAATCAAGTCTCTAACAGTCTAACTCTGTATCAACACTTCCACATGCGCCTTTGCGGAATTGGCCAGAGAAGTCAGGTTATAACCACCTTCCAGAGTCGATATTATTCTGCCTGCTGTGTAAGTACCAGCCAAACTTATAATCAATTTAGTCATCCACCGATAATCATCTTCGTTTAGATTAATTTCGGCAAGCGGGTCATCCTGATGAGCGTCAAAACCCGCAGAAACAAAAATCAGGTCAGGCTTAAAATCTTCGATGGCAGGCAACCAGCTTTTCTCAATGAGATGTCGAAATTGACGGCCATTGGTGCCAACGCTCATGGGCGTCGTGATAATGTGGTCATTCGAGAAGTCTAGGAAGCGGTGAGGATAAAAGTGATCCTGGAAACTGGAACAGACCAGCACCTGTTCATTGTCTTTAAAAATATCGACGGTGCCGTTGCAATGATGGACATCAAAATCGAGGATCGCAACTCGATTGATATCAGGCCGTTGTAAGGCGGTAAGGGCGGCAACAGCAATGTTGTTAAAGAGACAAAATCCCAGCGCTTCAGCAATTTCAGCATGATGTCCCGGTGGGCGAATGGCGCAGAAAGCGCGAGAATATTCGCCATCAAGAACCCGGGTTGTGGCCTCGATAACCGCACCCGCAGCGAGCCTGGCTGCTCTCGTACTGCCAGTGCTCATGTAGGTGTCCGGGTCTACCTTAACGACTTGATTGGGCTGCTCGCTTTGCTCAATAAATTCTACATGCTGCAATGGATGGGCAAGCGTCAATTGATCAGTGCGAGCTTCAACGGCATGCTTCATGTCCATATCACCGGACAATCCCGATTGCTCAAGCATTTCCATGACTGCTTGTAACCGTTGAGGCCGTTCCGGATGGTTCTCCATGGCGTGCTGCAGGCAATCCGGATGTGTCATTAACAGGCTTTTCACGCGCGCATACTCCTGTGCAGATAGTTTGACCTGCGATCCACGATAACTTCAAAGCGTTTCGGCCGCCGCATCAATCCCTTTTTGAACGGTGACATCGAGACGGATTGAAGTACATTTTCGAGCTTATTCAAAGCATCGAGATCTTTCTTCTTGCGGGTGCCAGCGTAATCAAAGTAACCCTTTGTCGCGAGAACTTCGGTAATTTTGCGGCCAATTTGTGTATCTGTATGACAACCCGTAGGTTCACTCCCGTTTCTGTTCCAACAGCCATTTCCATACTTCAGGATTGTTGTAGGTTGCGGTCCATGAATCATGGTTAACGCCGGGATAAACGGTAAACTTGGTTTTCTTATTTCCGAAACGTGTTAACGCATCAACCATCCGCTGGCTTTCTTCTAGCGCTACAACGACATCTGCATCTCCGTGAAAAGCCCATATCGGTGTATCGATTAGTCTTCTTGCCATCACCGACATACCGCCACCGCAAATGGGCAGCAACGCCGCGAATCGATCGGGATCTGAGGAGCCAAGTGCCCAGGTGCCGTAACCACCCATACTGAGTCCAGTCACATAGATACGCTTAGGGTCGACATTATAATTTTTTTCTACCTCATCCAGCAGCGCACTCAAAGCATCAACCTGGTCGTTCCACCACTCACCTTCAGGAGATTGTGGCGATACGATAATGGCTGGTAGTGACTGTCCCATTTCAACAAGTTTTGGTGGACCGTGCGCTTTTACCTTATTTAGATCACTGCCGCGCTCACCGGCACCGTGTAGAAAAAGCACGAGCGGCCATGGATCACCGTCCGCCTGATAACTTTTCGGTACATGTAAGAGATAATTGAGCTCAAGCTCCGTAGTGACGGTTTTCTTGAGTGTTTTCGCTTCGTGCTGGGCCCACGCAGGAAAACTAAATAACAGGGCGGCAAAAACAAAGACGATAGATTTTCTATTCATTGAGGCTCTCTCGGAAATTAACGGTTCAATTCCATTTTTTTCGAATCGTGGTTAAAAGAACAAATGCAATCCACCCCTATCAGCGTACCCAAAGAACTGGGGGCAGACAAGTTAGCTCTGCAAGATCATTTTGCTCCAAGAAACAAAATGTTGATACTGCTTGTATCCAGACTATCTCACCGCTTCCTGCGCAATTGATAAGCTGACAGTATTATCCTCGCACATGGCAGAATCCATCGCCCAGCTTATCGCATTTTCCAGCAAGCGTTGGTGGGTTTCATCCTCATAAGCGGAGGTCTGATGGCCCAGGGCGGAATACAATACACGCGCCATCCCCAAGCAACGGCTCCAGATCACCGGGTGATCGCCCATGCGTAAATCGTTTTTGGTGAGAAGGAGATTTTGCACAGGAACATAACTCCCCTCATCAATGCTAGCAAGAATAGTAAAGCCTTTGTCGCGTGGGCTGTGTTCCCAGGAGTACCACTCCTCCTCGTGCTCCCAACTAAGCGGCAGCTGCCCCATTACCGGATGTGTAGGTTGTTCGTTGCTCACCCGCGCCACTTGGAACTGCGGCCCCAGAGGGTGCGCGGTGAATTTAACGCCAAGCAAGTTCTCCACATACCAGGGCCATTCCTGGTGTGAATCATCCCCTGCCGCATGGGTTCCCACCCAACCGCCACCGGCTTCCAGCCATTGCTGAAAAGCCAGTTGCTGCTTCTTACTGAGCATATTCCCCGTGCTATTGTGAAACATCACAAGATTAAAGCGCGCCAGATCATCCGAGTTAAATACTGCGCCATTTTCAGTGTGAAACACGGACCATCCATTTTTCTCGCCCAGAGATTTGACTAGGCGAGCACCCGCTTCAATACCTTCAACATGGCGAAAGCTGTTAGTTTTGGTAAACAGTAAAATCGCAGGGGAAGACATTGTGGCAGGCAAGACAGGCGCCACCTCGTCATGTTCACTAGAGGGGAAAAAGACGCGCCAGGCGCCGCTCACTAACAACAACGCTATACCGGCAACAACACACAATAACAGCAGCGCACCCGTCCATTTGAGAGTTTTTTTAACAACAACGTTCAAAGGATTTTCTCCAACAGTTCTGTTTGATCCGAGCTACCCCGGGCAATTCTCACAATTCACGTTTGTTCAGTTCAACTAACTGCGACCTGTGTAGGACGTTTGCCATTAGGACCGTACAGATTAACCTGCAAACTCGAGATAGCGTGAACTAGCGAGTTGGGAGAAATGGTTTGTTTGCCCGTCCAGGTGATATCGGGGAAGCGCTCAAATATTCGCTCGAAAGCGAGTCGCAACTGCATCTTTGCGATTCGAGACCCTAGACATTTATGTACGCCATGACCGAAGGCAAGGTGCTTTTCGACGTTGTCTCGATGCATATTAAAGGTGTCTGGATTGGGGAAGATATCTGCGTCGCGGTTGGCGGCGCCGTACCAGAGAACCAGTTTTTCATCCTTTGCTATCTTTTGGCCATTCAATTCTGTGTCTTCGAGCGCTGTGCGCCGCATATGCATGACAGGCGATACCATTCGCAGTGCCTCTTCCGACATTTTTGGAATGAGTGAAGGGTCATCCAATACCATGGCGCGCTGATCTGGAAATTCGGTCATCAATCGAATGGTGCCCGATAGAGAATTCCGCGACGTGTCGTTACCGGCAAAGATAATAAGCAGCCAAGAGCCATCGAGAAACGCCTGTGGAAGTAACTCGCCACCGGCTTTCGATTGCGCAATGGCGGTTAGTAGATCCTCGCGAGGATTAGCTTGCCGATCCGCCATGACACGCTCACCATAGGCAAACATGTCGTTCACAACACGATTAAAACGAAAGGGGAACAGTGGTTCGGAGAAAAATGTTTGCCAGGGATTGGACAAGAATTGTGACGCCAACTCAAGGTGGTGCATCCAAACTTTAACTTTGGGTCGATCCTCTTCATCGATGCCGAGCATTTCACAAAGCGTGAACAAGGGAAGTTCTTCAGAAAACATTTTTACAAAGTCGACAACGGGACCCTTTCTCTCCATTTCGTCGAGCAGTCGATCGATTTTTAGACCCACTTTGTCTCGAATCGTCGCTATATAACCGGGAAAAAAGAATTCGGCTTGCTGCATGCGCATTTCCCGATGCAGCGGTTCGTCTAAATTGATCAAGGAGTTGTAGGCCGCGGGCACGAGTTTTTCCGGGCGCCAATTTTTTCTTTCGGGCACCATCATGTTGATGCTGCCACGCTGCGAGGAAAAAACACTGGGGGCGAGCTCGACTTTTTTTATGTCGTCGTATCGTGTTACTGACCAAAAGCCCGAGAAGTTCTTTTCCGTGGGTAACCACATCACCGGCGCTTCCTCGCGCATTTTCTTGTATAGATCGTAGGGGTGGCCTTTCGTCCACGCGGCGGGGTCCCAAAACTTAAATCCTTCGAACTTCGGGTAAATTGCCTCATAGTTTGGGAGTTGCTGTCCCGAATCAATCAAGACGTCGTCGCTGATGAGTTTCAAACCTTATCTCCTACACTTCATTTTCGTTGATTATTGTGTCGACAGCACACGTGAAAATTAAAACTGGTTTTGAGAACAGTAATTGTAAACAGCATTTATGTTAGATTCCATAAGTATCCTGAACGAGACCTTTTAAATTATGTGGTATAGAGATTCAGTTTGAAGTAAATGGGTAGATTCAATCTCATTAATCTCGAGAACCTGGAGTTTGGCCTGGCAGCGGTGAAATTCGAACAGAGGATCGTTATCGGTGCTGATATATTTAGACAGGACTGAATGCTCTGAAATAATTGAATTGAACATGTTGTAAATGTCGACTCCACTCGGGTTTCCCTCATGACGGTCCGGACTCTCGGTAACAAAGCCAATAATGCAACGACTGTATTGATCCATCACAATCACTACGGTATGAGTTTTCAAGTTGATGGATTACATTAGAAAAATCAACCGACCAGTGGCTCACTTTCATACTGCCTATTAAAGTGAACTAAGTTTGGGCCGAGTCTGTAGCGTTGATTTACCGCCGCCGTTATATTTTTGGAGCAATTTTAGTCATTCGCACCGCACAATTAAAGGTGCGGCGATATCTTCGCACTTTTTGACAACAAGCACTCTAGCAACCACTTCGTCGATCAATTTGTGGAATAGAATGCGGGGAATTTCCTATTTATCTTTTCAATGTATGAATCAAGATCAACCGTCTTTTTGTGCAACATCATGTAAACGGGTTCTTTTTTTAAAGACGAGCAATTGAATGAGATATTATGAGAGGTATCCCTATTATGCTTATCTAAATAGTACTTAATGGTTTTATAGTACCCGATAATATATTTTGTTCTTTTCATGATCAGCATTTTAGTCAAAACGTCGCCATCACGAACTGTTTCTAAAGCAATGTTGTGGTTTTCGTTATTGAAATAATAAATGAGATTTCCCATTAAATGCCCCCCTATAACTGTTATTTTTTTGCTGTGGAGATCTGTCAGGGTAATCTGTTCTGTTTCGTAGCTGCAAACACTAACATCCAACTCAAAGAGTTCGCGATTGGAGTACAGCATATACTCATTATATCGAGGTGACTTAAAACTTATCCATACATTAATGTTACCTTCAGCAAGTTCGCGATATGCTCTTTCCATTGGCAACGTTACTATCTTGTAACTGATTTCCGAAGCATCTAGAACTTTAGTGGCTTTTTTAACGAAATGGCCGTCACTAGGTTTAGCCCCAAAAAAATGAGGAGGCACATTTAGGTTTCCGATGATGAGCTGGGCGTTCACGTCCAATAAACTCGACCAACTGAAGATCAATACGATAAAAAAATTCAGATTTATTTTCATAAGCCTAATATATTGCTTTTTAGGCTTTTTGCAAAAAAATCGACTTAGTCAACTGCAGCCAAATGTCTATTTAACAATTAGACATTATTTGGGGCGGCCTTCACCTTGTAGCGCCGGCGGCCGCCGTGGTCGTTCTACTGATGGCAATCACGTTATGACGGTAAACAACTAGCTCGCAATTGGCAGATAGTCCACGTAACCCTCTGCTCCGTCGGAGTAAAACGTGCTGCTATCGGCCTCGGCAAGCACTGCGCCCCTCTTGAAACGCTCTGGTAAGTCAGGGTTTGCAATAAACGCCTGACCGTAGACAACGGCATCTCCAGCGCCTTGATTTACAGCATACTCTCCACTCGCCTGATCATAACCGCCATTTACCAGAAATACGCCCGAGTAACATTCGCGCATCGCCGGCGTCAGATAATGCTCCGAAGCCATAGCGTGACCAGACTCTGGACGGGGCTCTAACACATGCAAATAGGCCAAACCAAATTCACTTAGTTTTTCCGCCGCTCGGGTAAAGGTGTGACTATATTCGCTGTCAGAAATGCCCCAGACGCTGTTGGTAGGAGACAAGCGAATGCCCACTTTGTCTGCGCCAATTTCACGACTAACCGCCTCAACCACGTCCGTCATGAAGCGAAGGCGGTTATCAATACTGCCGCCGTATAAGTCATCACGCTGATTAGTACTGTCGCGAGTAAACTGATCGATTAGAAAACCGTTAGCCCCATGAATTTCCACGCCGTCCAGCCCAGCTTCGATTGCACGCCGAGCCGCCCTTGCAAAATCCCGTACTCGCTCCGAGATTTCCGAAACAGACAAAGCACGTGGAGCAACAAAAGTCCGGTCGCGCCCCAAGGGCGTTGTCAACTGTCCCGCTAAAGCCACCGCAGACGCCGAAACTGGCTGTTCTCCTCCGATAAAATCGGGATGAACCGTAGCCCCCATGTGCCACAGTTGCACAAAGATAGTTCCCTCCGCAGCGTGAACCGCATCCGCCACCTTCTTCCAGCCCAACTGCTGCTCGTCCGTATAAAGGCCTGGCGAATTCATCCACCCTCGACCCTCCGCGCTGACCGCCGTAGCCTCCGCAATAATCAGGCCTGCACCCGCTCTCTGCCGATAATACTCAGCAACCAATTCATTGGGAACTCCCTCTGCGCCTGCCCGCCCGCGAGTCAATGGCGCCATAATCACGCGGTTTTTTAGGGTTTTACCGCCCAAACTGATCGAATCAAAAAGTGTTGTCATGCTATCTACTCCATTTGTAAGAAATCGACAGCCATACTAATAGACGCTAAGCTATCGATAAATTCACAATAAATGCATATCAGACCCGCAAAAATGCACAACCGACACAAGGATAGGAACAATAAACATGAATGACTGGGACGATATTCGCTTTTTCTTAGCGGTTGCCCGAAGTGGTAGCGTCTCGGGAGCGGCAAAAACACTTGGCGTCAACCACTCCACCGTATCGCGCAGAATACAGGGATTAGAAGACAAGCACGGCGTTCGTCTCTTCAACCGACAACGGGAAGGTTACGAAATGACAGAAGCCGCTTGGGCCATCAACGAACAAGCCCAAGCCATTGAAGCCCAGAACCAGCAGATATCCCGCACCTTATTCGGCCAAGACGCCAGATTAGAAGGCCCCGTAAGCCTAACCATGCCCCACGACCTATTCGAGTGCTCCCTAGCCGAAGATCTAGTACACTTTCAGCAAAAACATCCTGACATCCAACTTAACCTCACCATTACCCAAGGCTTGCGAAATTTATCCAACCGAGAAGCCGACATAGCCGTTCGCTTCACCCCAGAGCCACCCGACTACCTAGTAGGAAAAAAAATCACCGCCCTCCAACACGGCCTCTACATCAAAAAAACAAACCAGGCCGAAACCCCCGCAGGCCTCATACTTTGGCAAAACGAAGACCAAAACACAGACTGGGTGAAACGGCATTTCCCAAACACCCCCATAAGCCTAAAAGTTGACGACCTCACCAGCATGTATGCCGCCGTGAAAGCTGGCTTTGGCATAGCACGAATGCCCTGTTACCTGCCTGACAGCCTAAAAGACAAAAACATCACCCGCTTCCCGACAGACCTGCCCCGCTCAGATTGGTCAGTGTGGGTACTCAATCACGTTGATCTAAGAAAAACCGCAAGAGTGCAGCACTGCCGAAAATTTTTACTAGAAGCGCTAGAAAAAAAGAAACCACTATTCGAAGGAAAGCTTTCACAATAACGACAAAGAAAGAAAATTAAGGCAGAAAGTACAGGCTCAGCAGCGCCTTGTCGTTCGCACCCCTTCAGAACGCGTTTTGCCTAGAGCACATACTGTTGGTAGTTTACTGTCAGATATTGAAGTCGGTTTTTCTGTATGACGACCCGCTAGTGACACCTCTTCGATTTCCAAGTGATTTCGATCACTGAAGTAATAATCAAAATACCCACGAAGGTTCTGCCAAATTAATTTTTCAGGACTGCCGGAATGCGACCTTTATTCTCAAGCAACTGCCCTGCTCGACGCAGCAGACGCACTGACCCTGAGATTTCGATCGTGTTCCGCCGTGATCAGGCGCCCGCTTTTTTTAGTTTAGCTGGCACATGCCTTAGTCGACTTGTTCGACTTGTTCGACTTACTGTAGGATTTCGACATTCCGAGTTAATCACCGGTTGTTCGTCTTAAATAAGTGACAGTTCGCCGCATTTGGTTTTAAACCCTCCTAATTCTAACCTATGATTTTACCGTTTTAATGCCTAAGCAAAGCTAATCACGTGGAACATGTCAATTTCGGGATAAATAGGTGAAATCCATTTTCTCTCAACTAGACTGGTTTTCCGAAATAAATTCAGTAAACAGCATACATCCCCAAAGGCTTTAGTCGTTGTTTTCCGATATGAAATAGAAGGGTCGTTATTCAAACTATAGCGAGATTATGACTTTGCGCCAGCGGCATTAAACAACTCATACATTGTAGTAATGTGATTCCAAAAAATAAGAAATCAACGCAACCAAGACTGACTAAAACGAGTAACTCTAATGAAAAAAACACAATACTGTTCAGTACTAGCGATTTTTGTCTTAGCGAGCACTCTTGTCACTAAGACATACTCAGAACAAAGAACTGTCGATTTATTACTGCCAAGTCTTTCTGCAAACACCGCCGAAAAAATACTGATAGATACGGTATCTACTGAAGCCATAGAATTTAATAGCTCATTTACAAAACAATACAATGAACTATTTTTTACCCGAGCATCGAACGATTTTAGCAACAGCAATATATGGGTAGCCTACTCTCATGACGGCGAAAACAAGGCTCAAAAGATTACGATTTCCGGATTAGACGATGAAAAAAACACCAGTGATGTACATATCTCGCCTGACGGTAATCAGTTGTTTTTTGTGATCGAGGCAAGTCAATCAACAAAAAAAAGTCAGCTTTACACCGCTTCGCGTGAAGGACTCGGATGGGGAAAGTTGGAAAAAGTGAACTTAAGCCACGAGCAGGAAAATAGAGACTTGTACTATCCTAACACTACCGGCGATGGACATTTATATTTTGCTCAGCGCAATGAAGGAAGTAGTGGAGACATCTACCGCGCAAAGAAGACTAAACTAGGCTATGCGGCCCCGGTAAAGCTGCCAAGTACCATCAACACAGAAAAGCTTGAATCAGACGCTTTTATCTCGCCTGATGAATCCTACCTGATCTTTTCGAGAATGCATGATGAGAAAGGTAAAGGAATGAGTGATCTCTACATAAGCTTTAATTTGAGCGAAAAAAATAGCGATCAGATAAATTGGTCGCCAGCAATAAACATGGATAGTTATAACACCGCCTATGTTGAAGGTAGCGCGTTCGTCACCAGTGATGGAAAAACATTGCTGTTCACGTCAAATCGAGATGCTGTTAGCCCGAGTTCTTTCAACGGAAAATTAGATATTTACGCGGTACGATTTGACATTAACCGTTGGCAAGCCCTTAACATTGGGAAAAGATAACGAATCGTCGCATATTCATGTAAACCTCATTGACTGCCATGGGTGGCTTAATGAGTAGGTTCTCCACTCAAACTACAGGTGGAAATACGCACCCTGAAGTAAGCGACACATTACTCGGTCTGGCACGAACGTAACGAACCATCCTCATCACCTTAGCACTGAAAGTTTCCACTTTTGCGAGTTTACAGACAACTTGCAGGCTCTTAAACGAGGAGGAGAGTCAGAAAACACTAAGCCTGCCTTACTGACTTTCAAGTGCCCATGCACCGCTTTCTTGCCTTAGTAGCTTTACGCAATGACTATGCTGGACGATTGCTCGGCCTGGGCGATTGCTCTGGGTGGCATGTCTCCATCGGGAAGGTGTCGGCCACTCAAAAAATACAAGCACTAGGGTTTTAAACGTACTCTAACGCAACAACATAGTCCTGCTTGCCGTTATCCGTTGTCGTTAGTTCGAATCCAACATCTGAGCCATGTTTATAGAAGACTTCTGTATTTCATTCATTTGCGGCGTTTTTGCGCTTGCGGGAACTTTTTGGATCTGGGTGATGGGTTTGCTCGGAGTGACATTAAAAGTGCCTACCTCATACCCTCAATTTTTTCGATGCATCGTCGAAAGACTCTCCGCTGCGTAAAATATTTAAACAAGCCATGCGAGAAGCATGATTTGTGGATGCTCGCTAAATTTACCAGACACGTCACCTTTTATATCCTTCGCCTTTACTCAGTTACGGCCGATATTTGAGCTTTCTGTTGTCTGGGATTAATGATTTTTCCTGGTTGACCGCAATCGTACAGCATGTGACTATTAGTGGAGTCGCGGCTACAATAAGAAAAGATAGTAAAATTACACAGAGTGATACTTGAAGCCTTCCAAAAGATAAAAAGAGCGTAAAGTAAAAAATAATCGCCACATCTAAATTATACTAACAGTAATACTTAGAACCGAACAAAAACAAATTCCACCGCGGCCACGCAGTGTCCAAGATTGAATAACAACACAAGAGCCTGAAATGATCCTGAAAATACTAAAATGGTTTCTGCTAACTGCCGTGGTTCTGATACTGGGCTTGATGTTGGTTTTACAGATCGGTTCAAGCAGGTCCCTGGACCAGAACAAAACCTATAGTAAGACAGTCTCCACACTTCCTGTGTTTTCGGCACAAAGTTCCTCGCAATTGGTAAGGATCAAAGCCAATGGCTTCGAATATCGTGCTCGCATAGCGGGTTTTGGCGGCGACGACAAGCCTGCGGTAGTACTTC
This sequence comes from uncultured Cellvibrionales bacterium, assembly GCA_913019905.1. Taxonomy (GTDB): domain Bacteria; phylum Pseudomonadota; class Gammaproteobacteria; order Pseudomonadales; family Dasaniaceae; genus Oceanicoccus. Next base: position 24,338 of record CAJVZD010000033.1, on the reverse strand, counting down.
TGCACGGATTTCCTGTGAGTTCCGCCATGTGGGTTCCTCTGATTGAAGCGCTGGAATTGGCCGGGTATCGTGTCTTGGCCTTCGATCAACGCGGTTACAGCCCCGGTGCGCGCCCTGGCGACTCGGCCAATTACACGGTGGATAAGTTGCGCGAAGATGTTATGGCAGTCACTAAAGCTGTCGGTTTACAGCAGTTCCATCTGATAGGCCATGATTGGGGTGCAGTGGTGGGCTGGAACGTCGTGATGGAATATCCACAGAATATACTGAGTTGGACTGCCCTATCTATCGCCCATCCAGCCGCCTTTGCCGAGGCGCTGGAGAATGACCCAGACCAAAAGTCGCGCAGCAGCTACTTTATGTTCTTTGTCACACCGTGGTTACCAGAGGTACTTTTCAGCTTTAATGATTTTAAGATGTTGCGCAGTTTCTACCAGAACATGTCTGAACAGCAACAAACCGAGTATCTGACCCTGTTTTCAGAAGACGGGGCTCTCACTGCCGCGCTTAATTGGTATCGGGCTCTTATGATCACTATGGCGCGCCCAGCCGAAATGGCGAGCAAGGTCGATACGTCAACTTTGTTCATCTGGGGCAACAAAGACACAGCGGTGGGCCGCTACGGTGTGGAAGCGCAGGTCCAGTACATGACCGGACCCTTCCGGGAAGTAGAATTGAATGCAGGCCACTGGCTGCTCGAAGACCAACCAAAAGCCATTATTGAAAACGTTTTACAGCACTTAGCACAGTAAGCGCGGAACAACGATTTGGATCAGCGAGCCCCCAACGACTCTTTTTGGCGGTGCGAGCCGAGCCCCTACTTTGTTAGGCCTTTTCAATCATAGCGACCCGATCTACGCGACCCGTCTGCGCGACCGGTCTACGCGACGAGATCGGAGCATCGCATGCCCCGTCCCCTTGTTCTTGTTCTTGTTCTTGTTCTTGTTCTTGTTCTTGTTCTTGTTGCATCATACTGTCGCCCAACCCCGGCAAGGTCTACATCGAAAAAGTGTCATCCCCTACAAAATAGACGAGTTAGACCTCTTAATCTAACGTAAAACCCTAAACTGATTTACCGTTAATCAATTTGTAGTTGGTTCGATCCCACCATCCGGAGCCATATCTATCGAAGAAGCCCTGTAGAACATGGATTTACGGGGCTTTTTTCGCATGTGGGAAAGTAATCCCGTGCGAAGACCCTATGACTTCCGGTAATTTGGGTGCGGCGTAAGCTGGCGCACGTTTGCGAGAACGCTCTCGCCTGTTCCCTGCGAGAGTAACCAATCGAAAGTTTTGCAAAGTAGCTGCGTTTGCTCTGCCGGGAGACTTTTGGGGCCGCGATGCTAGGCTGTGAGGTTTTCAATGTCTCAGTGGCTTAGATTGAAACGATGATACCGCCAGACAGCTTAGCTGACGATCTCAGGTAAGAATCGGTGGGTTCTATAAGTAATCACATCCTGATTATATCGATATCTGTGCTTTAACTTCGCAAAACCGAGAGAGAGAGAAGGCTTGTACGCTAATAAGGTGCAAGTCACCAGGTAATGTTTGGGTTTGACAGTATGAACAATTTGGTTCATAACTGGAGCACATAAAGACCTTTGAATGTGACGCACAATCTATGTAAGGGATGAGGATAATGGACGGACAACTTGTATATAATATTCTGACTGGACCTTCGACACTTGATTTTCTAAAACACTATGGTTTGATGATAGCGGGCAACAGCGCGGCGGGGCCGGTTGCATATAGAGTGTTCAATAATAGTGATGCCAACAGCACTCGGTACAAGATGGAGCCGGACCTCGGCATGCCACCTGCTGGAGCCCATAGTTTTCAAGCACAAAATGTCCCGATGCAAAAGGAAGAAAAAGACGGTGTAACCATGGTGTGTATTCCTGCGATGGGAGGCTTGCGGCTGCCGGGTGCTGGAGGCCCCAACATTATGGTGACCGGGCTATTGACCGCTTGCAGCTTTGCCTATCTGCCACTTCCCAACGGCGAATTAAAGGTCGCGCACATAATGCCCAGCACCCGCGTTTCAGGGGACGCTGCGGATTCAAAGATCGCAACGTCAGGTATGAGTCTTGCCAACAACCTAGCGGCATCGGGCAATTTTGCCGGTCAAAGCGGTCAGGGCATGAAAGTGTTTGGCTCCAATCTTTACCAACATCAACGAGAAGGTGGTGCCTTTTCCGCCTGTTCAATCATTGGCGTGAGACGAATGAACGGCTGGGCACTTTATGCCCAAATTCACACACAGCAAGCGCGCAATGTTGTGACTGCTGTACAATTTTATCCTTAAAGCCAATCTCGCCGCACCAGAATATAGAAACTGTTCGCAATATAGGTCTCCTTTCTCTGGCCTTATCAATTCCGGACAGTTTATTGGGGCGTTGACCCCGTTTTTAGGATTGGAGGAAGGATAAGGCTTGTCTATTGTTATTAACAACCAGGATTGGAATGATGATATATTGCGAAGAGTTGTTTTCAGTTGGGTGGCGTTGATGCTACAGGTAAAGCGGTTTTGAAGATGCAGTTACCGCGAGTTAATTCGCAAGTACCACCAAATTAACTTTCCCCAGCCAGATGAATCAGACCCACTTTCAAGCCACCGCACTACCCCATTATACAAACGCACGCATCCTGAGATTTAGATAGAAAAAACGGAAAGTATCGGTCCTTTAGCCTTGCAATAATCAACCACTTCGATTCGGCTAAAAATAGTCCGTTCGCCACCTTTATTCCGTCGTTCCCTTTATTTCCCAGAAAACAGGCTACCGCCAATCGTCTATTCTCCGAGGCTCAGAGTAACAACGCTGCCACTCTGAGCCGCGAACCTAACCGTCGGCGCACGACACATCCCTGATACACCACCTTCAAATATTGCGATATTACCTAAAATTTCCAAAAAATCACTTCCAACGATAATTAAATAGAAACCAAAAAATAAAAATCAAAATCAAAAATACATCCTAAACGCAACGCAAGGAAATAATATAAATGGTGACTCCAATACCCAGCTAAGTGCCCGAGCTAAATTTTAACAGGCGGGTCGCTAGGAACAGAGTGAAGTACTGCTTCATCTGGCGCAGCAAGGATCGAGGCATAAACTTCGGCGGGATAATTCATGTGTGGACCGGGTGCATCGGTACTCAGCTGTCCGACTTTCCCAGCCTCATCTTGATAAGCCGCTGGTGATTTATATCCGGTAAGTTCCAATTCGCTAATCCCCAGTAAATTAACAACGTCTGGATCTATCCACACATCATTATTTATCGGCTCCCGCGAGTAGGAAAGTTCAAGAGTCATATTCTCAAGGCCTGCGAAATAAATCGATTTGCACATACCATGTTCTATCGGGCCTAACACTGGCACACCCTTTGCCCTCAGTCTGTCACGCATCGCATATATCTCTGCGTCATTTTCTACCTTCAACGCCAAATGCTGCATTGTCCCGGGAGCACTGTTAGCGCCAGCGTTGCCCGAATGCGTTTCGCCCACGACAGAAGGAATATCTTTAATCTCAGGGTTGTGCACAAATGCAATTGAACTCTCATCATTCAATCGTAGAAAAGCGTGAAAAGTATTCGCAACGCCGTGCATCCAATAAAGCGCCTGCAGCTCCATTCCGAGTTTGTCGGTAAAATAGTCAATCTGCGCTTTCATGTCACCCGTACAAATAGCCAGATGATGTAAACCTTGGATTTTGTTCATGGCATTCTCCTTATCAAGTGGACTATGTATAAGTAGGACAAACGCCCCACTCACCCGAAAACAGACTAAGGGAAGTCGCGCAAGCCGCCCGCCAAAGCGCCTGCATGTTACGCCAACTTAGCCTCGGCGCTGTTGTACTGCAGTGGCCAATTGGCGTAATACTGTTTCAGTATCGTCCCAGCCTATGCACGCGTCGGTGATACTCTGTCCAAAGGTAGCTACTTTGCCTTCTTCCAGGTCTTGGCGACCCTCGACCAGATGGCTTTCGATCATCACACCGAATATAGAGTCTTCGCCGCCGGCAATTTGACCTGCGACATCGGTACTGACATCGAGTTGTCGCTTAAACTGTTTGCTGCTATTCGCGTGGCTAAAGTCGATCATGACCTTTTCCGGTAAGCCGGCCTTCTTAAGTCCGATTTTTACCTCGGCAACATGCTCCGCACTATAGTTCGGAGTTTTCCCGCCGCGTAAAATGATATGGCAATCGGGATTGCCCGCGGTGCCGACGATCGCCGAATGACCATATTTCGTCACCGATAGAAAATGGTGCGGTGCTGAAGCAGCGCCGATCGCATCGACGGCAACTTTTATCGTTCCGTCGGTACCATTTTTAAAGCCGACAGGGCACGAAAGCCCCGATGCCAGTTCACGATGTACTTGCGATTCGGTCGTCCGTGCCCCAATGGCTCCCCAGCTCATGAGATCACCAATATACTGCGGTGTTATCATGTCCAGAAATTCGCTGGACGCTGGAAGTCCCAGATTATTCAAGTCGAGCAATAACTTCCGGCCGATACGCAGGCCATCATTTAATTTGAAACTGCCATCGAGATACGGATCGTTAATCAACCCCTTCCAGCCGACAGTGGTACGAGGCTTTTCAAAGTACACTCGCATTACCACTTCCAGTTCGCCCTTCAACTCATCACGAAGAGGAAGCAAGCGTTTACCGTATTCGATAGCTGCTTCCGGGTCGTGAATCGAACAGGGGCCGACAATGACAAGTAGTCGATCGTCACTGCCCATGAGCATGTTGTGGATGGATTGCCTCGATTTGTAGACCAGGTCGGAGGCTTTTTCCGACTGAGGGAATCGTTCCAGCAGGGCTATGGGTGGCAATAATTCCTTAATAGCACTAATGCGTACATCGTCTGTGTCGTGGGTCATAGATAACTCTCAAAATCCGTCGTCGATCGGTACAGGCACCAGCCCGCATAAAAATGGCAGCTAATGTAGCCTTTTGCGCGCTATCACGCAAATTATGGTCGCCGAAGCAGAACGAAAAGAAACGCAGTATAAGCCGAATTAACGGCTGTCCCTCGCAAATATTGAATCCGAACAAATCAAGCTTCCTCTTGCCGTTCAAGGCGGTGGCGAAGCAGTGTGTTGTTAAGTTGTCTAAACTGGATGAATGTAACAGAGACGGATTGCTTCACGGCTAACCGTGGCGTCTCTTTCAGCTAGTAGATCCTGTATATCTCGAAGGTTGTTCTCCATGCATCTGAGATTGAAACGGCTATACAGCCATCTTTCAACCGGCAGTCAATAGGTCGAGCTCGTCAATCATATGGTCGTCAAGGGAGCGTTTACTCTTAGAGCGGGCATGCGGGCAATACACTGTCTATCTAATGCAGTCGTTCAAGTATTCCACGATGTCACTTTTCCGAAGCTAAAGATCTACAAGCTGTGATGGAGTTATTGATCAGATTGACCAAGCCTTGATCCATATTAGGCTCTAGATAGAATCCATAATCGTAGGTTTTATATGTCTGGAAATTCAGTTTATCGTCATTTTTTTCAGCATAATATTCGTAGACTATTCGAGGAACAGCAATCATATCGAGCCTGCCGTTGATTAGCATTTTAAAGAGTGAGAAATAGTCATTGTTTTGATGGATAGATTTAAAACCCCTTGCAGCGAAGTCGGATGCCTGCGCGGTACCACGCTTGGTACCAACTGTTAGTAATTTATCGTCTAAGACGGGGGGAGCGCCAACATAGACCAAATAAATATGTGCGACTCCGACCCGAAGCGATTGTATCGACACTGCCGCTCTTTCAGCATCGAAACCCATCGGATAGCTAATATCCATGTCTCCACGCTCTACTAGTCGCATTACGCGTGACGTTGGATAAGCCTGCCAGCTAATATTCAGCGCCGATTTGTCCAAAAAACAGCTTAAAAACTCGATAAATCGACTATCTCCGACGAGCCGGCCCTCTCCTGTCACCCCTAGTCCAGAAAGAGTCTCTGGAAAGCCGCCGGTCAAAGTTGATGCCATTGAACCTGATAAGAAAACGAACAAATTTAAGGCAAAACAAATCGAAAATGTCTTTATCACATTACGCCCTTCTTCAAAGCCTATAGAGAGTATAGTTCCCCAGTGCATAATCAACAGCCATACAACCATTAAGGGCATTAAATACGGTATTTTGTTTCACTCGGGGGCTGGCATGAGCACAATAGATTTTAAATGTAATCAGCACGGCAATCGACGCTGGGAAATACTGGCAACGGAGATTGTAAGCGAGTACATGTAGGTTCATTTTCGTGCGAACATTGTCGAAACGCCTAGCCAAAAAATGTGTCGTACCCACCCAGGATTTAACGGTTCCAAAGGGCGATATCGAACAGTTAACTTTTCAAGGTCATGGCAGTTCGTGTTGCCATGCGGTCGCGGAATCACGGCGGTATTTACAGGCTAGTTTCTTTGCTGCTGTACTGATCTTCGTTTTTGGCACTCAGTATTAGTTTTAGATTGTACAAGCACGCTCAAAGTAACCGTAGGTGAGTAATCAGCTAACCATTCTCAGTTCTCTCAAAACCTAAACGACTTACATTGCAATGGTGAAGCAAGCCATTACTGTCAGTCGATGGTAATCGATAAATTTAGCTGACAGATAAACAGGAAGTGAGGCCGGCCCATCGGTATGATGCGAATGGGCCAGCTGCGGGAATTGGTAAAAGAGTCTCCCCTTCCGCCTCGGTATAAGATTTTTTTGACGGGCCGTTCTATTAAATCATTTGAAACTACTGGACGGCTCGGCTAACTGTCATATAAGCTCCGGCCGCAACCTTAACGACTTAGACTATATACGTAACGAGAGGTCTGATCTCAGGCCCCTAGATTGGAGATAATGAAAAATGACAATGCTGTTTGATGATGTGATTCTCGGCCGCCGCAGTATCCGAGGGTATAAACCCGAGCCTGTTCCCAAAGCCTTGATAAAGGAAATTCTAGAGCTAGCGATGCGCGCACCATCGTCTATGAATACGCAGCCTTGGAATTTCTATGTTATATCTGGCGAGCCGCTAGATCTTATTCGTGGTGGAAATACCGAGCGAAACCTTGCCGGGGTACCGCATTCGCGCGAGTTTCGAATCGGACAAGCCTTTGAAGGCCAGCACCGGGACCGACAGGTCGGAGTAGCAAAACAATTGTTCTCAGCTATGGGTATTGCCAGAGAAGATAAAGACGCGCGGCAGGATTGGGTATTGCGCGGCTTTCGTCAATTCGACGCACCGGTTTGTGTCATTGTCACTTATGACCGAACGCTAGCGGACAGCGATGATACTGCCTTTGATTGCGGTGCAGTGACAACGGCGCTGGTGAATGCCGCTTGGTCTCGAGGGCTTGGCGCTGTTATTAATAGCCAGGGCATTATGCAATCACCGGTTGTGCGTGAGCACGCCGGTATTGCTGAAGACCAGGTTATTATGAAAGCCGTTGCGCTCGGTTGGCCCGACGACGAGTTCCCTGCAAATGCTGTGGTTTCAGAGCGCAAAGGAGTGGATGAAGCCACTGTTTTTCTGGGCTTCGACGATTAAAGAATCCTCAATAAGAAGTTTTGGGGGCAGATCTTGCAACACGCATAATTTGTTTCGAGCTTTTGAACAGCTCAACTAATTACCACATAAGTTGAGCTGTAATGCGGTAGATGGTAGACCGTTTTCAAAAATATATAGAAGCCATAATCATATGACGGCAGACCCCCGCGTTTCTTTGAGTAACCGTGAGATGGTGCTCTACTCGCTGCCTTCTACGGCAGCGGGTTACATGCTTACCTTGCTTGGTCTGTATGTGATGAAGTACTCCACAGATGTGTTGCTCATTGCGCCAGCCATTATGGGCACCATCTTTGGTCTGTCGCGGATCTGGGATGCTATCACCGATCCCGTAGTTGGCTATTTGAGCGACATAACAAAGCTCGGATTTGGAAGGCGTCGCAGTTGGATTCTAGTGGGAGCTATACCGGCTGCTGTTGCTTACTACATGTTGTTTGCCAGTCCCGTATCCCTGAGCAAATCAGAGACGGCAATCTGGATGGCTGTTGCGGTGTTTGCTTTCTATACGTCTATGACCGCCATCATGGTGCCACAACTATCTTGGGGTGCCGAGCTGTCGAAAGATTATTTTGAGCGTAACAAGCTCTATGGTATACGCCAGTCTGGCATCGTGGTTGGAGGTATTTTCGCCCTGCTCACTTTGGGCTGGTTGACTTCGGTGGAGTCTGTTGATCGCGAGCAGGTGCGACTATTGGCTCCCCAGCTTGCCATGTATGCGGGTTTCGCACTCATCTTTCTGATCGTCATCGCCGTATGGAAGCTTAAAGAAACTAGTTCAGTGGCCAAGGCTCCTTCTAACGGCATACTTGGCGCGGGTAAGGACGTTTGGAAAAATCCCTACGCCCGCCTGCTGATTACCGTTACCTTCATTGAGAACATTGGCGGAGCGGCTATTGGCGCCGCAGCACTGTACGTGGCGCAATACGTTATGGGTATGATAGAAATTGCACCCTATGCCATTATTACCTACATGGTGACGTCCACTTTGTTCATTCCCATGTGGGTGCGTTTGGCCAGAAAATACGGCAAGGTCAAATTGTGGTTTTGGGCCATGATTGGCACGGCGATATCATTTGCAGGCATGTTCGCACTGGCCTTTATTGAAGAACAAAGCTACCAGGTAATCTGGCTCATTTTTCTGTCGCTGATGTGTGGTGTGTTCGCTGGTTGCGGAACGACTATTGGTCCATCTATTCAGAGTGACGTGATCGACTACGATGAACTCGTCACCGGTGAGCGTAAAGAAGGCGTCTATTTTGCCGTCTGGAACTTTGCTTTAAAAAGCGCTAGCGGGGTGATGCTGATGTTCACCGGTTTCGTACTCAGTGCCGTAGGGTTTCTTCCCAATGAAGAACAAACGCGCACGGTACAGTTGGCAATGTGCGCTCTGCTGGGCTTGTTTCCCCTGGTATGCTATTTGATCGGTGCTTGGCTGTTTTCACGCTTTGATCTGGACGAAGCAAAACACGCTGATATCCGTGCGCAGCTCGATGCGGCGGAGGACTCAACTGGGACAACATCGGAGGCGGTTTAACTTCGAATTCAAACAATCCCAAATGGTCGTTGGTTCGTTCCCAACAACCAGAGCCATATTTATCGAAAAAGCCCTGTAGATCGTGGATTTATTGGGACTTATTGTTCCTAGGGGAAAGTAACCTCATCGGAAAACCCAATGGCTTCCGGTAAATTGGTCTTGGGGCAAGCTGGGACACGTCTGCGAGAACGCCCTCGCCTGTTCCCTGAGAGAGCAACTGATCGAGAGGTATCCAGTGTGCATTGCGTGAGGAGTTGGAGGCAATTGGCCGGAGCAATAAAACCCAACTCCCATCCTTACTGTCACCTCGATAATTGTGCATATTCCTCGGCAAATTGATCGAGACGCTGCTGGATGGCGTTCCTCGCTAACCATTTTCCGCGAACCATTACACCTTCAATTCTTTTAGTATTGTTGATATCTTCCAATGGGTTGGCACTCAGTAAAACCAAATCGGCGCGGTGGCCATTCGACACCGTTCCCCATTCATCAGTTTCCTCCATAAACTCTGCGGGACGCGCAGTGGCTGCACGCAAGGATTGGTAGTTGGGAATTCCGGCTTTCTTGAATAACGCGAGTTCACGGTGCATGGAAAATCCCGGCACGGCCATCGGATTCAAGGCATCAGTACCTGTCATTAAGGGTACTCCTGCATCATACATGCTCTTTACCAAACGAAGCATAAACCCACCAAGATCTTCGATCTGCTGCGCCCGTAGGGACTTGGCTTTTTCGTTATTGCTGGCAGGCGGAATCCTGCTGCTCCAGAAGTCCAATATAAGAGGATCGAGGTAGCGGTTTTCAGGGCGATTCATTACGACCTTACCGTCGCTCATTTGATCCTGATACGTCGTGAGGGTCGGTGAAAACCACACCCCTGCTTTCGTAGTCATGGCGGTAAATTTTTCGACAACGTCATCGCCGTAATCACGCGTAAACCGCCAATACTCCTCCATATGCGTAATTTCGTCTTGACCCGATTTGAGTACATGTTCTTGGCCGACCATTATTGGTACATGGCCCACGACTTTGAGATTTACCTTCTTAGCTTCATCAATGACAGCATCGTACGCTTCTCGTCCCAGTAACGTGTACACTTTAATCATGTCGTAGCCATCCTCCTTCGACTCTTGGACCGCTTTACGAGCAATTTCGGCAGTCGGAATCGGGCGGCTAAGCGGCGCTGGCCATATCGTTTTCTCACCATCGAACATTGGTGTGGTTACGATGAGTCTTGGTCCCAGAACGTCCCCCCGCTCAATGGCATCTCGAAGTTCCAGTAATTCTGGAAATCCCGCCATGACCCGGACAGTGGTAACACCGTTGGCAAGATACAAGTAGAGCATGTTCTCGAACGGTTGTATCGGCTTATCTTTTTTGAGCAGTGCGGCCATGAATGTTTGGTCTAGCAGGTGGATGTGCATGTCAGCAAGACCGGGAATCAAATATTTGCCTTTCCCTTCAATCACGGTGGCATCAACAGTCGGTAATGTCGACGCTCGGGGACCCAGCGCGACGATTCTATCTTCCTCAACAATCACCGTATAATCACTGAGCATCCTGTCGCCGCCCATGGGAATAACGTTGACACCAACAAACGCCAATTGGTCCGCTTTAACCGGGCCGATTGCCAAAACAGAAACTAGGGCCCCAATAAGTGACCAAGTCAGTGTTGTCGTTTTTTTCGGTATCATTGCCAATTTTTTCTCAAATCGATACGACAAAAGTTGATTCTCTATTCCCGCGCAATGGCATATCCACCCGATAATTACGTCCCAAAAACCACGATTTGGACCTACTATGGTGAAGGGTTTAATATGAATAGTAGAAGTCTTAAAATTTAAGTTCTTCGTGTCTTTATCATCGGCGGAGGCCCACTCGCTTTTTGACGCCTGCGAACCAATCTCTTCATCCGCAACTCTTTGGACCGCGCGATCACTAAGTCTAAATACTGAGCCAGCCAATCTTATAGCTAGGATCGTTCTTTTAGTCAGTCTTCTCACTACGTTTTCATTTATCAGCACACTCATTTTATGACTCCTTTGTTTGACTGCTTAAAAAGCCTTATCATCATCCAAGATCCGAAAATTTGTTACGACACGGCTACGTCACGACTACGACACCTCACCGTCAGTTTGCTCAAGCCCCCCAATAATGACTGCTGCGCTTACGAAAAAATGGGCTTTAACTGTAGGGCCTGTGACAAGTACTACGTAACCCTTTGATAGGTTGATGCCAACGCGTAACCCTGTTCAAATTTGAATCTTTAACATAACGACTAAGATTTTCTTCTGCGGAGTACAAAATATCCCAGACAAAATGATGTGAATGGACGTGTGTTTCTTTTTCTCTTAATTCCGTGCAATTCGCCATCTTTATCAGTGTGATGGCTAACATTGACTAACCGGCAAACCTTGCGTTTTGTTGCGCTGCATTATAGGGTGGTTGGTTACTGTCGCTATTTTGACGGGTGTTTGGCGTCACTCATTACCGACTCTTTGAGTATCATGAAATCTTTCAATGATCTCAAGGAGAAATACCGTGGACATGAAAACTAAATCAAAGCTCATCAAAAAATTACGTAACGGGAAACTCTGGTCACAGGACGAGCTGGCTAGTGCATGTGACCTCAGCCTTCGAACGATTCAGCGACTCGAAAGTAGCGGCAATGCCTCGTTAGAAACGGTGAAAGCATTAGCATCAGTCTTCGAAGTTGATGCAGATGACATTGTTTGCAGCGATGAAAACTTTGAAATGTACAAGCATGTGCAAAGAGGTAATTACATGCTTCTGGCTCTCGGTATTGTGGGTTTCATCTTACTGATTTTGCAATATGAAACTGCGGCTATGCCTCCCGCTACATTTGGCCTTATTTATGTCGGTTTAGGGATACTTTCAATACTGTTCTATTCGATGACTATTGAAGTAACAGAGAGTGATGTTTCCTGGTACTTTGGTCCGCGTTTTTGGCGAAAAACAATTAAGCTCGCAGAAATAGACAATATTATGACTACTTGCGACCCTCTATGGTGGGGTTTTGGGGTAAGGTTTTTTGGCGACGGCTCACTTTACCGAGTGTCCGGGTTGTTGGCAGTTAAGATAAACTTGAAAAGCGGAATGCAGATACGCCTTGGCACCGATGAGCCCAACTATCTTAGTGCAGCCATTAACAAAGCACTGGCAAGGATATCGACAAATTAACTTTTCAGAATCACGACATTAAGCTACCGACGCTCAGACATTATCTAGGTATTGTTTGGAGCGGGATTATTGACTATGTCTTGGAAGAAGTAGGCCACCCTTGAGTATCGATCTGGCGCTGAACCCAGGGAGTATTCTTCCATGCAGTAACGGCTCCGGAATAAGACTTTATCAGGAAACGACTACTACGATTTTTCTGGTCCTAGGAGACAAAAGAGTTGAGTGATCGACTAGAATAGCAATTTATCGACGGTCGAAAACTTTCGCTGAGAACGCACGTCTCAATTCCTATCCTCACTCACCAGGAGGGAAAGCGCCCTCGACGCGGAAAAACGCAAAGACAGAAACTGAATACATTTCCGTTCCGGCCTTACTCGTCTTTTTTCCTTTCTATATACTGATCGACAACAGTGTTCAAAATTGACATCGGCATCGGTCCGCCAGTCAATAATATCCCGTGAAACTCCGCGAGTTCGAAATCGTCTCCAAGTTCATCGATCGCCCTTTGTCTGGCTTCTAATATTTGTAACATGCCGACCATGTACGCAGTCGCTTGTCCGGGTGATACGCTGTAACGCCCCGCAGCACCTTGAGAAGATCGTTCTGAGGCGCCAACATTTTCTTCATTGAACTGCGTTGCCTGATCAAACGTCCACCCCATGCTATGAATGCCGGTATCCATCACTAATCTAGCGGCTCTTAAAGCCTCAAATTTTAAGCGCCCCAAGTTTCCGTATGGGTCGCCGTCGTACCAGCCGAGTTCAAATGCGAGCCTCTCCGCGTAAAGCGCCCAACCTTCTCCGTAAGCTGTAAAACGAATAAGCTTACGGAAATTTGGAACGTCTTGGTCGAGTGCGATGCCGTTTTGTAGGTGATGCCCGGGCACCGCTTCATGATAGGTCAGCGTGCGCATTTCATAGCTTGATTGGTCGGACCGTGTTCCTGCGTAAAAAGAGCCGGGGCGTGTCCCATCAAATGATGGCGCAATATAAAAACCGCCGTAATCGTCTGCTACAACTTGTACGTCCGCTTTGGGAAAAATGTCAAAAGCTTCACTGAGCCGCGTTTCAGCAATATCAATTATCGATTTGAAGGTATCGTAAGCGTCTGCAGCGAGAATCGTACCGCCGTCATTGCCTACCCGTTCATATAGTTGAAACAAAGTTTCATCTTGTGGATAACCAAGTTCATCAAAAACGACACGCATTTCCGCATGGACCCGAGCAAGTTCGGACAACCCGAGCTGATGAATTTGTGAAGCGGTAAGCTCAGTAGTCGTGTGATGTCGAAGCTGCTGGACATAGTACTCATCGCCTCGCGGATATTGAGCAACGCCGATTTGCGCGGGCGCATGGGGTAATAGATTCGCCAACGTGTCTGCGAGTATCGAATAGCCAGGTATGATGCTATCGGCGACAGCAGTACGAGCGTCTTCCAGCAAGTCAGATCTCTCTTCTTCAGATACGGAATCAAGCTCCAGCAATTTTGTCAATAAGTTCTTGTAATAAGGGTTCGATTTGACGTATCCATTGGCAATGCTCTGAACATCAGCTAGCGCTACTTCCATAGAAATTTTTGGCTCAACCACTCCGAGCGCTTGTTGGCCAACCAAGTGTTCTGATAATTGAGTAAGCTTGGTTTTTACTGCATTAAGTCTCGATATATAATCCTCCGCGTCTTCCCGAGACTCTATAGGGTGAATGTCGGTGAATAATAATTGAGTGTCTCGCTGTGTACCAAATATCGAGTATGTGGCCACAAATTCGTAATAGAGAAAGTCTCCTTCGTTGACCTTATCTTTAAGATACCACTCGTAGACGTCGTAATTAATTTGATCTGATGAGCTCAGCGCGTCTCGATCGAAGGTTCTCAGTACGTCTAATACAGCTTGATGCATAGCGACAGTGTTTAGCAGGTAGTCATCAGAAATATCATCGAGCCCTGCCGATTCCAGCGTGACTATCGACGACAATGCCTGCCAAATGACGGCCTCCGGCGTCCTTTGTAGGAGTGCTGCAAACGACTCGTCGAAAAACGACTGTAACGAAAGGCCGGTAAGACTTTCAGCCAGTTGCTCCGCAGTTAAAGGTACAGACACTGAAACACTGTTTTTAAACTGCACCCAATCCGCGACCGCCGCGGCCCCTTGTGTAATCGCATCCGCAGCGGATGTCACAGAGCTGATCAAATCTTGCGCAGCGGGAATGTCACTACCAACATAATTGATATTCTCCTCTTCCACACGACTGCTAAAGCCGTTCGCTACGGTAATTTTATTATCCAGAGTGGATAGATCGTTATCGACGGAACCATCAGCGATTTGTTTTGCAATGGATGCTAACGTCGCTTCACCACTCTCCAATCGCCCCACATAAAACGCTAAACCGCCAGGATCGGAGTCACGATTAAACATTTGCAAGAACAGCCCGTTAACGAGTTGCTCGCTGGATAAAGCGCCAAAGCCGTCGCGATATTCTTGTGAGTCACCAAAGGCAAACAATACCGCATCTAAATTGCTCGACTCATCAAACTGGCCAGCCCAATAATTCAAACCACCCGGATCACCCGGTCGTCCGTAATACGCCACAAACATTTGCTGAGCAAGGTTCACCGATTCTTGAGTCTGAGCTTGAGTTATTTGGGACGGATAAAGGAGCACTGCGATAAGAAGTGTGCATATTGCGCGCAAACGCAGAAAAGAGCACATTAGTGTGCGGTGTTTTTTAATCACGCTCATGATGTTCGCCTGCCTTGTGCGACATTATTGTTATTATGTTTTCCAATTT
Organism: uncultured Cellvibrionales bacterium; assembly: GCA_913019905.1. Lineage (GTDB taxonomy): Bacteria > Pseudomonadota > Gammaproteobacteria > Pseudomonadales > Dasaniaceae > Oceanicoccus. The sequence continues at coordinate 9,250 of CAJVZD010000033.1, read as the reverse complement.
CAACACTAACACATGAGATTTACCCCATCAATACGACAAGTATCTCCGGCGATCAATTGAAAAAGATCAAAGCGATATCAGAAATTGCCTTTTGCCTAACCTCCAAAACAGTCCTTTCAAATATACTCCTAAGACGAGAAGACCCTAACTTCAAGCCTCAAGTCCCCCTACGGGTTTGACGAATAAACTTTCGAGAAGAGTTCAGCCAGCCACCTATGTTTAAACTACTGCCTGACTCCAATCTGAAAGCCCACCTTTCCTGAGTTTTCGACAGTGTCCCGAGGAACGCAAAATGCGGCCCAGATTGAATAGATTACTGACCGAAGCATGAACGCTCAGAAAATTCTAAGCCTATCTCGTCGACTTTCAACAGCGCATGCCCCACTCTCTTGCTCTTGTTGCTTAATGCAATTGCTCTGTTCGGGCAACGTTTCCACCGGGATAGCGCCCGCCGCCCACAGAATAAACGTGTTAGATTTTTTAAGTTCATCCTAACGCAAAAATGTAGGTGAACTTCCCGTCAATCAATGGGGCGTTGGTCCGATTCCACCATCCGAACCCGTATTTATCGAAGAAGCATTGTAGATTATGGGTGTATCTTTACGTGCGATTCTGGTCGTAGCATTCCTCATAGCATGTACGCAAATTCCAGCCTCAACCAGGAAAATTTCATATGGTGGAGACTCAATTGAAAATGTATCTGTTTGCGCGAAAACAAATTCGGCAGAGAAACGCCTCTATCAGTGGCTCGATGAGCGATACAACGAGGAGCTGTCTCGTTCAACTATAACCATGACTTTCCATGGCCGCAAAGACAAATATAATGAAACAGACAGCTTTAGCAAAGAAGCTAAATAAGAACGACTCACCTTGCATCCATCATGATGCAAGGCCTTGTGACGCAGATTTAAACTTGCAGTGGCTTTTTCTTACCCCGCAATTTCTTTCAACAGCACATACCAGTGCTCGATGTTTGAATAGAAACTTTCAACCGGCAGACGTTCATTAAGGCCATGCGAGAAGCTGTCGCTTGATTTCATGAAGATGCCATTCACCCCGTAACTTGGAATGCCGGCGGCACGAAAATGCATACCGTCAGTTCCACCTGACGACATTGCAGGGATCAGTTCGAGGCCAGGGTAGCGCGTATCAACGGCCTTCCTTACTGCTGCCAGGACATCGTCCCGAAGCGGCGATGCATCTGTTTCTGTTGGATCAGTGATTGTCGTGAATTTGACCTCGTCATTTGCCACAATTTCCTTCAGCGTATTCAGCGTGTATTCGACACCTGTGCCGGGGAAGATTCGGCAATTCACATTAGCCGTTGCTGATTGCGGCATCGCGTTCGGTGCATGGCCACCGCGCAGCATTGTTGCCACACAAGTAGTGCCTGTGGTGCCTACTGTGGATGCATCTCCGCGCAATACGCCGATCGCCCACGCATCTTTCGGGTCTTCTGCGAATTTGCTCATGGCTTTGCCTAGATCTCCCGGAGTATTGGGGCCGGTGCCCTTGAAATAAGCACGTGTCAGTTCGGTTGCCATCACCGGGAACTTGAAGGCCTGAATATTCTTGAGGGCCGTTGCGAGTTCATAAATAGCGTTGTCTTCGCGAGGGCGGCTCGAGTGGCCGCCTGGGTTGGTCACTGTCAGCTCAAAATCCACGTAGGTTTTCTCGGCGGCCTGTAGCCCGAAGCTGGCAGGAGTGCCGCCATCTTCTGGGATGCGTCCTCCGCCAGCATCCGCGTTTAAAACAAACTCGCTGTCTGTTAGTTCGCGGAATTCTTTAACTAAAGCGCGGGTGGATAACATGTCGGTTTCTTCATCCCCCGAAAAGGCGATAATCAGGTCACGGCTTGGCACCCAGCCTTCTTTCTTTAGGCGCAGAAAATTGGCTGCAACCGCTGTCATACCAGCTTTATCATCAACCGTTCCGCGGCCGAAATAATAGCCATTTTCTTCAATTAGTTTGAAGGGACTGCGTTCCCAATCTTTTGGCAGCGCGTCCACGACATCCATGTGTGCTGAAATGCTGATTGGCCGTTTGCCAGAGCTTCCGTCGCCCTTGTAGCGCACAATCAAAACCGCATTGTCACTCACCTCAGCGACATGGATGTCGGCTTTATCAAAACCGCCTTCTTCGAATTCAGCGGCCAGATAATTCGCCAGCTTTAAAACCATGTTGTGGCCCTTGGCTGTGCGCATCTCAACGGCGGTCTTATATATCTCAAAGGCCTTTTTATTATGCGGCGCATCTTTGTCGGCCGCGACAAACGGCGCCGTAAATACAGCTGCAGCGAGCGCAGTGCCCACTAGGAATTTGCGGATCATAAGGTATTCCCCTTGGTTTTTCAGTGGCCTTTAATGTGAGCCTGTTATTTAGATTTCGCTTTAATATAGACTCATATCATCAGGCGGGTATTGCTCCACACATTCCAACTGCATTCCTCCCAATGGCTTGTCCATTAGTACAATAACACACACCGCGTTATGAATATTAATTCGCATAAAGAAAGACGTAAAAAAAGGAGCCTCCACATATGTTTCTACTTCGCCTGTACAAATTCTACCGCCAGATTCGCCCGAAGTCCCTTCGGCTCTCCTCCAGATTGACTGCGTCTGCACTGCTGGTGACTTGTGGGAATCTGGAAATGGGCACTTTTTTACATGGTGATCGGAATGCCGCATCATCATAATCCTCTTGATGATCAACGGAATTTCAAAGCCAGCAACGATCTTGACTGCGCCACCATAATAATCACAAACCGTGGCAGATAATGGGTGTCAAAACCCAAAATTTGGTTTGAGGAATTATTAAGCTATATTGTTTCACTTAATTCGATAAGTTGACAGTGTCTCCAGTTCCCTTCACCATACTTTATTCCTAGATAGCGCAATAAATCATTTGAGAGACGAAATTCGTGTTAGCTATTAGCAGTATAAAATTGAACACAGAGAGTATTGATGTTGAATGGCCTAATAATACAAAGGCCAACTTTCGTTTATTTTGGTTGCGCGATCATTGCCGTGAACCAGAGAGTTTTAATCACAGCACCCATCAACGCGAAGTTGATACATTTTCGCTCCCTAAAGTCCCGCAAGTGAAAAGCGTTGAACTGTCTGAGAACAAGCAAAGTCTAATTGTTAGCTGGAAAGAGGAAGATTTACGAAGTACGTACACCAGTCAGTATCTATATTCTGTCATTGCCACAGGTAACAGCTCTGACAAGCAAACGCAGTGGGACGCGGGGTCGATATCTGTTACCGATTGTATGATTGACTTCTCTGATCAAGACTTTGATCACGCCGGTTCACTCGTTACCAAAAACCTCAATAAGTATGGTATTTCGATACTGGAAGGCGTTGAACCCACCATGGATTACACCGCGAAGCTCGCGCGCCAGCAGGGATATATTCGTGAGACTATCTTTGGTGGTTTGTGGGATTTTTCAAACAACATGGCTCACGGTGACACTGCTTATACTAACATTGGCATTGGTCCGCATACCGATGGGACATATAGCCTCGACCCCCCAGGCTTGCAACTACTTCACTGCATTGAGTTCGACGGCGAGGGTGGCGAGAATATTTTTGTTGACGGCTTCAAAGTTGCGGAGATTATTCGAGATCGGGATCCAGCGGCTTTTACTACCTTAACTCGCGTGAAGGTGCCCGGTACTTATATCGAAGAAGGGGTTTATTTGCGCGCTGAACACCCGGTAATAACTCTCAATGAAGACGGTACGCTCAAACAGATTTGCTTCAACAATTTTGACCGCGCTCCGTTTCTACTATCCTCACACGAGGAAACCGCCTTTTATCACGCCTATGGATTGTTCCATCGACTCATTAATGATCCAGCCATGCAAATCACCCTTCAAATGCGCACGGGCAACGCCGTTTGGTTCCATAATTGGCGCATATTGCACGCTCGCAATGCCTATACTGGCTTCCGACACCTGGCGGGTGCCTATATTAATCAGGAAGATTTCCAGAGTCAGTTGGTGTTGCAGGAATTACTTTAATTAAATGAAAGGGCGACGAGTGTTCAATAGAGAGTATTGCTAATTTAACCCGCCACCGACAATGGCTGTGGAGTTTACTTTCTATTGCTCGTATTCAAATTACTCAGTTAAGTCGACAGCACCCTCCTGTGGGTTCAGTTTATGGATCGTTACGTTTAAGAGAATATCTTATAAAAGCGAGAAATGGTCAGGTTTATAGTCGTTGGCGCCGGACAAGCGATTGCCAGTAGCCTGCTGTCTAAAGTATGTTCAAGGGGAACGGGGCGTTTATTCTTCTTTATACTTGCAACTTCCGTGATTTCTATTGTCCCGCATGGCGCTACGCCTTAGAATCACCGCAAACAACAATGGAAACATTTGCCTAACATGATACATTTACCATTTTCAGTGCTGCGCTGCGGCCGTCCCCTGTCATGAGCGTGGAATCTAAAGCTACGGGGTCGCTGGAAGCGGCTTTGGCTAATGCCTCGGAGTTACTGAGCGTCGATCCTTCACTCGCTGCCGAGCAGGCCCTGGCCATTCTGGAAGCGGCCCCCAACCACCCTCCAGCGGTATTGTTACTGGCCGTCGCCAGACACTATCAAGGCGAGCTGGCAGCGGCATTGGAACTATTACAGCCCCTGGCAGCCCAGCAAGCCAATTGGGCGGCAGTGCATTTAGAGCTTGGTCTTGCCTTGGGTGCAGCCGGGCGTGGCGATGAGGCCATACAGGCCCTACTTAAAACAGTACACTTAAAACCGAAACATCCACGGGCCTGGCGCTTTCTAGCCGATCACCTGTTAGCCACGGGCGACAGCGACAGAGGCAATGCCGCCTATCTGCGCCACATCCAATGTTCAACCCAGACCCCAGCGCTACAACAAGCAGCGCTGGCAATGGCCGACAATAAGGACATCCCCAGGGCAGAGAAACTGCTCAAGACACACCTGAAGCACTCGCCTACCGATGTCGCTGCGATTCGAATGCTGGCCGAGGTTGCCGTGCGCTGTGGTGAAAACGAGAACGCCCTAAAGCTGTTGCAACGCACCATCGAACTGGCACCGGGCTTTAGTGCCGCACGCTACAATTACGCCACCTTGCTGCATCGCCACAATGATTCCCAGGAAGCCCTGGTCGAAATTGAACAGCTACTGGAGGCCGAACCGGGCAACCCCAGCTACCGCAACCTAGGGGCCGTCATTCTCAGCCGGATCGGCGAATACCAACGTTCCAGCGATCTGTACAAACATTTGCTCCGCGAGTATCCCGCCAATGCCAAGATCTGGTTGAGCTACGGCCACGTACTAAAAACCCAGGGGCTGACTGATGAATGCGTCGAAGCCTACCGCAAGAGCATTAACCGCGACCGAGCCTTTGGCGAAGCCTACTGGAGCCTCGCTAATCTCAAGACATTCCGTTTCAGCGCGGCTGAACTGACAGCGATGCAGCAACAATTGGATAAGGTAGATCTCGAAGACGAAAACCGCCTGCATTTCCATTTCGCTCTGGGCAAAGCCGCCGAGGATAGCAATGACCACGGGCTGTCGTTCGAGCACTACGCCAGGGGTAATGAATTGCAGCGCGCCTCCCACGACTATAACGCCGGGCTCAACACCAGCCGCACCAAGCGCCTGAAGAAGGCCTTCTCAAAAGATCTATTCACCGCCCGAACAGGCTCCGGATGCAAAGCTCCCGACCCCATCTTTATTGTCGGTATGCCGCGTTCGGGCTCGACGCTGCTTGAACAAATATTAGCCAGCCATTCCGCTGTTGAGGGAACTACTGAGCTTCCGGTCATCATCACCATGGCCAAGGATTTGCGCGAAGAGGCCGACTCGGACGAAATTGCTGCCTATGCAGACGTACTGGGCGCCAAGAGCAACCAAGAACTACGGGAACTTGGCGAGCTATATCTGGAGCGCGCCCAGGTACACCGTAAAACAGACAGCCCATTTTTCATCGACAAAATGCCCAATAACTTTCTCCACATTGGGATGATTCAACTGGTGTTGCCCAATGCCAAGATCATCGATGCACGACGTCACCCCCTGGGCTGCTGTTTTTCAAATTTCAAACAGTACTACGCCCGCGGCCAGCGCTTCAGCTATGGGCTGGAGGATATGGGACGCTTTTATCACGATTACGTCGAGTTAATGGCGCACTACGATGAGGTGTTACCGAACCGCATCCACCGGGTCTTTTATGAGCAAACGGTTGCCGATACCGAGGCCGAAGTGCGTAAGTTACTCGACTATTGCGGGTTGGATTTTGAACCAGCCTGTTTGCGCTTTTTCGAAAACGAGCGACCGGTGCGCACCGCCAGTTCAGAGCAGGTACGCCAACCGATTTACTCCGAAGGGGTTGAGCAATGGCGCCACTATGAGCAGTGGCTGGATCCTCTCAAAGGAGCCCTCGGAGACGTATTAACCGCCTACCCAGTGGTTCCTGCTCTTTAGCCGCTGCGATGACCGATTGAAAAAGTGCCGCAACGACCAAGAAGCGACTTTTAAAGTTCAATATGCGGCATTGGTACTAGTAACAAAACCAGTTGCTTTAGGAGGTATAGACTTAGCACCCACATTCGCTATACTCTTTTCGAGCATGAGCCTGTAACAATGGGTATAAATAATAAACTAATCAGGAGAATAACCATGCAGTTTCACCCTTCGAATATGATCCCGCACCGTTTTGCACGTGCGCCTTTGGCCGCGGCAATCCTATTGATGGCCCCCACCATGGCCTTGGCCCAGGAGTCTGTGACCCTGGAAGAGGTCGTAGTTACAGCACAAAAACGTTCTGAAAATCTACAGGATGTCCCCATTAGCATTCAAGCTCTGGGTGGTGAGAGTATTAGTGAACTGAATCTGCAGAATTTTGAAGAGTACGTGAAAATGCTGCCCTCGGTAGCCATGACCCCGGCCCTTGCCGGCGGCGGTGCTTTTAACAAAGTTTATATGCGCGGCATTGCCACCGCCGGTGATGGCCAGGCAACCACCTCGCAACCCAGCGTCGGTATGTACCTCGACGAGCAAACCCTCACTACCATTCAGGGCAACCTCAACGTCCACCTGTACGATATCGCGCGCATTGAGGCCCTCGCCGGGCCTCAGGGCACGTTGTACGGGGCAAGTTCCCAGGCGGGCACCATACGGGTCATTAGCAACAAACCCGATTTAATAGACTTTTCCGCAGGCTATGCTATTGAAGGCAACATTGTCGACGGAGACGACAGCGGCTACGTTGCCGAGGGCTACGTGAACCTCCCGCTCCAGGACAACATGGCAATACGATTGGTGGGCTGGACCAAACACGATGCGGGCTACGTTGATAACAAACGCGGAACTCGAACCTTCCCGGGTAACGCCAGCACCACTGCTGACGACATTACTCTGGACAACAAAAGATACGCCGAAGACAACTACAACACGATCGACACCACAGGTGCACGGGCCGCTTTGCGCATCGACCTGAATGAAGACTGGACCATTACACCGAGCTTTATGGCCCAGAAAATGGAGTCCGAGGGGTCATGGGGTGAGGACATGAGTAATTTCGTCAGCGGCGAAAACAGTGTTACCCACTTCAAGGACGAATATACCGACGATGAATGGTGGATGGCGAGCTTGTTGATCGAAGGTCGTATCGGTAATTTCGACCTGGTCTACTCCACCTCCTATATGGATCGTGAGGTTGACGGCTCCTTCGACTATTCTGACTATTCGTACTGGTATGACACGATTTACACCACGGGGTATTACGCCGACCTGCATTTTTTGAACAACGGTGAGCGAGCGGTCGAGAACCAGTTTTTCCCCGATGCCGGTACTCGCATCATGCCCGGTGCACGCTTCACCAATGATGACAGCTACGAAAAAACCAGCCATGAATTACGTATCAGTTCATCGCAGGACGAACGTCTGCGTGGCATGGTGGGCTTTTTCTGGCAGGAACAGGAACACGACTTCGAGCAGCAATGGCAGGTTGAAGGCCTGGCAGACATCATGTTGCTCAATCGCGACGAACCCGGCGGACGCCAATTCCCCGATACGGTCTACCTGAACAGCCTGTACCGGACGGACAAGGACAAGGCCGTCTTTGTCAATCTCAGCTACGATATCACCGATGACCTGGAAGTCAGCTTCGGCTACCGTTATTTCGAACCCGAGGTGAAGGTGGAAGGATTCTTCGGCTTCGGCCAGGGCTTCCACGCCGCCTGGTCTGGCACCGGTGAAGGCCAGTGCCCTTCACAAACCCAGTGGAAAAACAAGCCCTGCAAAAACGTCGATAAAAATATTGATGAGAGCGAGCACGTCAGTCGCGTCAACCTCACATGGAAGGTCGACGACGACAAGATGGTCTACGCCACCTGGTCTGAGGGCTATCGCCCCGGCGGTATCAACCGCAAACCAGACGCGGACGAATACGTATCCGACTTCCTGACCAACTACGAATTTGGCTGGAAGACCCAGTGGATGGATACCACCTTCCAATTCAATGGGGCCGTGTTCTTCGAGGAATGGGAAGACTTCCAGGTGTCTTTCGTCGGTGCCAACGCCATCACCCAGGTGGCCAACGGCCCTACCGCGGAAGTCCTTGGCGTAGAATCGCAGATCATGTGGCTACCCACGGCTGCATTGCGCATATCAGCGTCCATGGCCTTCTACGATACCGAGTTGCAGGACGATTACTGTCCGGGTTGTAATAGCGACGGCTCCTCCTGGAACGAAAAGGGAGCGGAGCTACCCATTACCGCTGATTTCAAGGGTAATATCGTTGCGCGCTACAGCTTCACCATGGCCGACTACGATGCGCACCTGCAAGGCGCTGTTGCCTACGAGGGCGAGCGTGGTACCTCCATGAACAAGGGCGAGAACGAAATTTGGGGTGATGTGCCCTCCAATACCTTTGTCGACCTGTCTTTTGGCATAGAGAATGAGAGTTACAAGATTGATTTATTCGTCAAAAATGCCACCGATGAAGATGCACCGATTTATCAGACCTCACAATGCGCTGCCGGGACTTGCGGCTCCCAGAACTACGGTGTACGTGCCAGACCGCGTACTATCGGTATTAAGTGGTCACAGTCGTTCTGACACTTGCTTAAAGCTCTGTCCGGTAAAGGCGCCTTCGGGCGCCTTTTTTCGTTTTTGAACCAATCGCTGTGAAATTAGCGCTAACCACTAGTGTCAGCGGGTGCGCCAGAGGCACGCCTCTATTGGTAACAATATAGCGTCGCGACTACGAACA
>CAJVZD010000032.1 GCA_913019905.1 uncultured Cellvibrionales bacterium | reverse complement strand
AGTTCTTATTGACTCTGAGGCATGTTTTGACGAGTTTCGCGTACTTAATTTTAAAAATTGTTTAGCAATCTATCGATTCGCTTGCATTACATTCCGCTACCAAAATTCTTAAGGCTGGTTGCGCCACTGGCCCTGATTTGCCGAAATGCCAATCCATATTCTTTTAGCATTGTTAGGCAGTACATCAATCGTTGGTCGAAATAGGCTTGCGCAGTATCGGTGTTTTCATTGGAGTCGGCGTTAAATACGGTATTAACGTTGCGAATAATTAAATGTTCGGGAAGGTAACATATGCGGTTGTTTTTGTAGCTGCTCATACGTAGCTCAGCAATGGGATAGGAACCACCGTCGGCGGAGGAAACGGCGACGATTAACGCCGGCTTATGCGCGAGCTCGCCCTTGCCCCACATCAAGAAAAAGTTTTTTAGTCCAGCGGGTGCCATGCCGTGCCATTCGGGGACCTCAAGGACGAAGGCATCGCTGCCCGCAAGTTGCTCCGAAACGGGTTGTAATCGTTGTTCCCAGATCGAGTCGCCGTTCCAGATGGATTCTTCCCACAGAGGAAGAGGGTTATCTGCAAGATTGAAGAGGTAAGTACTCTCGCAAAGACTCGAGCTCAGTAGCTTCTTTTCTATATGACTGGAAATCTTGAAGCTTTCCGAATTGTGGCGGTGACTGCCGCTGATAATTGCTATTTTCATAATGGTTTCTTAGGTTCTTCGTTAGCTAGTTACTGGTCTAGTGCAACAGATTAATAGACCGGCTGGTGTTAAGGTCAAATGGCCGCGTTTTTTGCTATTATCCAACTTGGGTCGTTCCTTCGAGGTGCAAATAACGACGTAGGCGGCTGACCAAAATGTAAAATGGGACCGTATCCAGCACGGCGCAGCTAAACTTAAAAATATAATTGCTGCCGATCAAGACCAATATGGCTTTTAACGTAAAATCGCCGGCAAAAAATGCAGCGCCGAAGGTGATGGCAATGACTGCGACTGAGTCGATCATTTGACTGATCATCGTGCTGAAGTTATTGCGTATCCACAAGTGTTTGCCATTGGTTAATCGCTTGAAGAAGTGAAATAGCCGCACGTCGGCATACTGAGCAGCGATATACGCCACCATCGAGGCAAACACAGCTCCCGACGTGCAGGCGTAGATGAGTTCGAATAATTCAACGGCATTGCCGGTAACCTCTCCGGAAGGAAGAATAATTTGTTCAGCTAATTGTAAGGTTTGCCATGGCGGTTGCGAGCCGGCCGCGGCAGATGGAGCTAGGTTCGCAACATACATGATGCACAAAATAAAAAGGTTGAGGATTAAGCCAACCGTAACGAGGAAATTGGCCCGACGTTGTCCATACAATTCGCACACAAGGTCGGTACAAAGAAAAGTCAGTGGATAGGGCAGTACGCCGACGGCAAGAACAAAAGGTCCTAGTTCAATAAATCGGGTTATGCCGACAACATTCAACAGTGTCATGGCACAGATGAAGAAGCCCGCCAAAATCAAAAAAACATTTTCTCGGCGTTGAGTTATTTCAACCTCGATGGAATCGTTCATTACTATTCTCAGTCTGCGAATTAAATTTGTCTGAAAGGTATTTTCTTACGTTTCCAGTTGTCCGAGGTTTGCGTGCATCAGCGTACCATTAATCACTGGGTTGTCTGCACAAAATTGCAGCACAGAAACGATTTCGTCTGGATCGATTAATCGCTCATAGCCATTTAGTTTTGCAATCGAATCGATAATCGATGGGTCATCACCCAGGTGGGTTCTTAACATTTCCGTGTCTGTAAACCCGGGGCAAATGCACGCTGTGTGAATGCCTGTTCCCGCAAGGTCCTGGCAGGTCGCGCGCATTAATCCGACAACAGCATGTTTGGAAATGACATAGGAGCAGGAGTTCGACACGGCTTTTTCGCTTAGGGTGGAGCCAATATACAGTATCGATGAGCCCTTACGCATGTAGGGTAAAATCAACTGATTGAGTTGCTGTGACGCAATAACGTTGACTTGCAAAACCGCTGCAAGGTTTGCCGGCTCGCAGTTTTGAATGTTATCCTTTTCCATCATTCCAGCATTGTGAATGAGGCAAAGCTGCTCGGCGCCGGCTACTGCATCAATTAGGCTTTGTGCACAGTCCTGCAGCCACGACATTTTAGATAGATCAGCGTTTATTTGTAAAACGCCCGGCTCGGCAATTGTGCTACGTGATATGTTGATGCATTGGTATCCCTCTTTCAGGAAGGCGTCGATGGCCGCGCGACCTATGCCTTTACTGCCACCGGTAATAATTAATTTTTTGTTCACGTCAAATTCCTATTTACTTTGTCCACTGAGATGATCCGCTTTGTCCGGGCCCCGAACTGACTTTGATAAGGAGTTTGCGTACATCATATTGTTGGATATCTGTTGGAAAGGACAGTAGATACTCCAGCACGTAGTTAGAGTATTCCTCTACTGTGGAATTGAGGACCGGAAGTAAAAGTGTGTCACTTTTCATAAAATACATCAGTTCGCCGTTAAACCCAACGCGGTAAAATGTGTCGTCTTCGGCGATCTCTAGGTGTGGTGACAAGGCGGGAAGTAAAAGGTATTCATCAATTTTGTCACAGCATTCGCGAATGCGTTCTTTATAGAGTTTGTAGTCGAAAGTCATACCATTAGTGTCTACCGGTGCCGTTATCTCTGCACTCACGTGATAGTTATGGCCGTGTAAGCGCTCCCTCTCCGTTGCCGAGAAAATGGTGAAATGAGCAATGGAGAAATTAAAGTCTTCTTTGTCGATATGAATGGTTGTTAGCCGCTCAGCGGTTTTGGTCATGACGTTTACCTAATAGTCGAGTCTGATAGTGAGGTCTTATCGCGATCGTCATTGGAGCGCGACCAAGTCTAGTCGACTTTCATTCATTCTGGAATTGCCAAATACATCAATCTAATTTTGATGTTGTTAATGAACTATTGCAAGGGATGCAATGTTGTTTGGATAATTTAGCACGTTATTCGCTGAATAACGGTTGATAATCACTAAGCGCGGTTTACTACGAAAGAGTATAGGGTTGTCGGCACATACGCCGGCGTGATTGAAGGTTAGTGGTTCTTCATGTCATTCAATTACGCAGCCTTGTGTCGAGCTTTTTAGCAAACGAAAACAGTATATTTCTTAATTCTTGGTACGAAGGTAGGCAAGAATGATCGATGGGAAAAGATAGGCTACCGACGTGTGGGTAATCGTCGGCGTTGCCGATAAGATAACGTTAGGCGAGGGTCTTGGTTTCAATTGGCTCGGCTAAGTCCGTTTTTCCGTAAAATGTCGACAAAGGTTTTATGAAGCTACCTATACCTTAATTGAAAGCAGGAGCGAGTGGCCTAACAGCTTTTTTCTCTCTTAATAAAACGAACAAATGCGATTGGGTTACATTAGAATGATTTGGCATCCGAAGTAGCTCTACCAGAGCTACTTTAATCTGACAGCTTCTAAGGTGCAATCACCGAGTTTCAGGAAAACATCCACGTCGCGGTCGGTAGTTTTGGCTAACATGAATATTGTCGAGTAGAGTTTACGGTCTGCTTCGGAATCAACGATGTAGAAAAAATTATTGCTGGTATCGCAGTCTAAAAGCCCGGCATTGTTATCTAAGGACGAGAGGGTGCCGTTTTTCAGCTCTACAGCGTATGTATTGTCAAGGGCTCGAAAGAAAAAAGTGTAGTCGTCAGGGCTTAAGGTCATACTTGCCATTGAGGTGGTCGGGAGAACGAAAAGCAATCCTAACAGCATGAAAGATTTACACGAGAGTTTGGCTATTGTTTTTTTCATTGGTATTCTCCGTTTTTTCTTTTGTTTTCTTTTTACACTGGTGGTTCATAATGTACTGGAAGTATGTGAGAAATAAAAGTACTTTTATGTCGGTACGACGCGATAACAGCTAATACCTATCGTGCTTGCTCTATTTTTGTCTAAGGGACGGTGTGTCGCGGCATTATTTGATACGACGAACAGCAGGAATATCTGAAAACACCCCGAAGTAATTTTTGACTTGGAGGGTGTGCAATAATACACTCATTAACATAATAAATAAGACAGGTAATACCTATGTCATTGTTGCCAAGCCGCTACTCTATTCGCGCGTTTTTCGTAGGGTTTATTCTACTTTGTATCTCGCTTCCCGGGTATGCTCAAAGCTGTGCTAGCCGAGATTTCAGCAGTTTCGAAGATACCATATTGCAAGCCTATATCTCTTATTATGGTCGACCGGCTGACGCTGCTGGCATGGCTTTCTGGGCGGGTAGATTAGAAAGTGAAGGAGGGAATCTCAACTCGATTATTCAGGAATTTGGAAACTCGGCTGAATACAATAGCCGTTTTGGCGGTCTTGATAACGCAACCTTGGTCAATAATATCTTTCGCCAACTTTTTGGCCGAGATGCTGACAGTGAAGGACTAGGCTTCTATGTGGGTGAACTGGATGCTGGCAACCGTACCTTGGAATCTATTGCTCTCGATGTGATGTTCGGCGCACAAAATGCCGATCAAACTACCGTTAATAACCGCGTGAGTTTGTCGCAGTTTTATGTCGATGGCCTGGAGAAGGGCGGGTTTATTAGTTTTAGCGCCGAGCAGTTGTCTGCTTTCAATGCCTTGGTGACCGCAAGTCAAAGTAGCCTAGACGCTACGTGTACGAGTATGGGGGAAGATCCCATCGAGAGTGAAGATATCACGATTACGGTGGCGGTAAGTAGTAGCTCCAAATTTACCACGGTACAGGGAGTCGATAGCGAGGAATCGATCACGATCGTAGAGACGCTGGATTCTAATGGTCAACCCGAGAAGATTGATGAGGTTGTTTCTCGGGTTAGTCTAAATAGCACTACCGCTTCGGCGGCGATATCTCTTGCGGATAACGGTCAACCCGTTAGCATTGTGCAGGGCGATACCCGTATTAACGTGACCTATAACAACGACAATACGATTACTCTGAGTTTTATTGCTCTTCCCGGTGGTGAGCAGCTGTTAGCTTTAACAAAGCCAACTGATGCGGCGGGCCTCGCACAGGTTATGGCGTTATTTGTCTCACTACAAGACAGCGCAGCGCGACCGAGTTCACGTGCGTCGATTATTCCCAAGCGGGTCAGCACAACCAGTGATTCCAGAGAGGCGATCGTGGCGGACTTTGGTGCTTCGGCGACCAATTTTATCAGTTGTACAGTATACAACGCCACCAAAGGTGTTGAGAGTATAGAAAGTATCCTTCGTGACCGCGATATTCTCGGATGGGAAAAAGAAGCCTGTTTGTCGATAGTTAACGGACAGATAAAAGGTATTTCCGCTGACAATAGTTTGTCTTCCGGTATTGAGATTACCGATGTTGGAGAACTTGAGTGTAGCGATAACGTCGTTTGTGTGGATGAAATCGAGGGAAAACGAGACGACAATAGTAGCGGGATCATTTTGCCTCCCACGGGCTTAACCGCTACTGCTGGTGACGCCCAGGTAACATTGACCTGGAGCGAGGATGATTCAGATAGCTACAATTTATATTTTTCGACTGTCGGTAATGCGTCAGCCGGCACAGTCATTGTGGGAGTCATCTCTCCTTATACGCACAGCGATCTAGTCAATAATGAAACTTACTCTTATGTAATTAAGGGTGTTCATTCCGAGCAGGAATCAGAAGCCAGCAGTGAAGTTTCAGCAACACCCATGACAGCGGCGCTTCCTGCCGTGATTAGTTCACCGGACACTGGCACACTGTGGATTTCGGGATTGCCTGCAACCGTCGAATGGTCAGGTTTTTCTGGCGAAACGATTAATTTTTGGATTTACAAGAACAGCAGTTTTGTTGATATTTTTGATGGGCCCAAGTCTAATACGCTGAATGAAAATTCGTTGGAGCGCCAACTTGAATCCAGTTGGGGAACTGGCACCGGGTATCAAATAAAAGCAACCGATTCAGATAACGTTACCGTGTTTAGTGAGGAGTTTGAAATTAAGGCTCTGGTGTGTAGCTTTCAGGCAGAATTGATAAATCTGGACGGGACTGATCAATTATCGGTTGAAGTCCCCGCCGTTTTCCCATTACAAAGTAAACTGACGTTACTATCGGGTGACCTAGGTTGTGCGGATATACCGTTTAGTCGAAACTTCAGTCGAAGCACTTCTTCGGTGACTGCCGAAAGTCTCAGTCCATTGGACGCCGGCGACAATCGGTGGGACTTCACAGCGCCTGAAGTCAGTACGGATACTACCTACACGTATAAAGTTACCTATACACGCACTGATAATGGCGCTGAAATCAGCGACACGACAACGGTTACCTTCATTGCGCCTAATGATCTGAAGAAAAACGCAGCAGCTAACATATTGTTAGACTACTTGCGCTCGTCCGATGGTCCTCCTCCCTCTTAATTGAGGAAAATAGTTTTGCTGACTAAAGGTTACCGATAATGCCTGTCGGTAACCTTTAGTATCGTTTTCTTATTGCGGTTGGTTACTCTTCTACAAATTAAAAATAGTTAACAATGTTTGTTGTTTTTTACAGCGCGATGTAAGACTATTAGAACAACGCTATAAGAGGAAAAACAATGCGATTAACGGAAACAGATGCATCATTTATTTACATGGAGTCGGTCAGCGGTCCGATGCACATCTCCTCAATTTATGTCCTTGATGGAGAAGTCCCTTTCGAGAAAATTTTAAAGCGCTTTGAAGCCATTATTCATCTTGTGCCGTCCTACCGTCGAAAATTGGCTCAAGTCCCGTTTAGTTTGGGACACCCAAAGATGGTGGACGACGCAACATTTCGACTAGAGAATCATGTTGTCTGTCATGAATTGCCTGAAGGAACGAGTCTGGAAGAAGGCGTTAATCAGGGCGTTGAGCTCAACGAGCCGATGTTGGATAGAAATATACCTCTCTGGAAATTCGTCGTTATAAAGGGAGTTCCAGGAAAAACCCTCATTCTGCAGCAAACCCATCACGCGCTAATTGATGGTGCATCCGGCATAGATCTAACAACAATTTTGTACGACCTCGATCCAAACGCGAGCGCTCCCGAACCTCCTGCCGAAGAGTGGCAGCCAGAAGCGGCACCGTCAGCAGCGAGCCTTATGACCGAGGCCATCCAGGAAAATTTAAATAATTTAACCAAAATCAATCCCTTTGATGTCATGAGCAATAGTCGAGGATCATTTGACAGAATAAAGAAAGCTACAGAAGTGTTTTCTAAATTCATGCGCAAGCCGGCTATTACTGCACCGTTTAACGCTGGAATGGTCGGTCCAAAGCGTCGTCTTAAATGGCTAAAAAAGCCGTTTACTGAAATTCGAGAAATTCGCCGACACCTAGGGGGAACTATTAACGATGTAGTTCTCGCGGTCGTGTCTGAAGCGGTGTCGCGCTATTTAGAAGCAAATGACGAAAAAGTAGAAGGCAAACACATGCGGATCATGTGTCCCGTGAATATCCGTACGGAAGATCAGAAAGGTGCTTTGGGCAATCAGGTGTCTGCGATTTTTCCTATGTTACCGGCTTGGCCGATGAATCCCCTGGAGCGTTTGCAAGAAGTAGTTACCGAGACTCAACGTATTAAGCAAGACGAAGAAGCTCAGGCAATGACCATGGTGCAGGAAAAAATGCCAAATTTTCCTCCGCTGATGATGGCTATGACGCAGTTGATTGGAACGCCATTGGATCCAACGGCGCTGGCCGCCAGAGTACCACTTCCCCTAATGCCGAACATCGGTTATCGGCCGCCTAATATGGGCATTAATTTCGTTTGTACGAATGTACCTGGAATGCAGGTACCGCAATATATGTGTGGCGCTGAGGTCACGGACACGATTGGTTTATTGATACTCAGTGGCAACGTCGGAATGAGTCTGACCATTTTGAGCTACAACAAGCAGTTGTTTTTCAACTTTATCTCAGAACCACGTTTACTCCCAGATCTCGAAATGATTGTCGACGGAGCCAATGACGTATTTAACGAGTTGCTGAGTGCTGCTCAAGAAAAAGACAAGCAAGTCAACCACTAAAATTTACGGAGTTATAATGTCGAATCAGGATTTTGCTTCTCGCTATCCCAAATCTATTTCTTTACCAGACGGTGCTGTCGTTGAGATTCGTCTGATGACCGCTTCAGACCGAGACGCTATCTTGGCGTTTTCACAAGCGCTGCCGCAACAAGATTTACTGTTTTTGCGAGTCGATCTTACCCAGCCCGATGTTGTTGATAATTGGATTCAGAATATAGAAACAGGTCACTCGACGTCGATTGTTGTCTACGATGGAGACGAGAATTTAATTGGCTACGCCACTGTGCATCGTAATCCAGCACCCTGGACTCGTCGCGTTGGGGAATTGAGAGTTAATGTTAGTAGTGAATATCGGACCCGTGGTCTTGGGAAAAATTTGACTTCAGAGATTTTTGATGTCGCTCGCAGTATTGGCGTCAAAAAATTGATGGCGAACATGACGCCGGATCAGCACGGAGCTCAAGCAGCTTTTCGTCGTCTTGGATTCGTTCCTGAAGCTCTACTGGCGGACTATGTCGAAGACCGTAACGGAACTTGTCGAGACTTAGTCATAATGTCTTATGCCATTGATGGCCACTCAGATCGAATTGATGACATTGTGCAAATATAAAAACAGAACCCTTTTTTAAACTGTTAGATTTCAAGAATGGGGCAAGCAAGCCACACAATGCGAGAATCTCCCGCTTGTTTGTCCTAAATTGAGTTGTGCCGTATTGAATTGTTTGAGTTGAATCGTCTAAGCTGACTTGTCTCAAGTTTGGATTGTTTAGAAAGCTCTCAATGATTTTCGGTTCTTTAATGCTTACTTTTACTGCGGCCGATCGAGCTCTTTTTGGCCTATTTATATTCACCTGATAGTTCTCTTCGTTAGCTTCATTCTCGTCGGTTGTTGTGAGCCTAAAAGTATCCAATACCCTTTTTTCGACACCTATTAGGGGAAACTAAACCCTCTTCATCTATTGAACTTGTTCTTCCGGTTGTTATCAATGCCTGAGACTTATCGAGTATTAAATTCGTTTCACGTTAAGCCCATATCCTGACATGATTCTGTAACAGAAATAAAATCTTCGGGACTTAGACCGATGTAGTCTAAAACCTCGGATTCTATCCTCTCCCACTCAATATCAATTTCTTGGTTACCTAATGTTTTATAAAGTTTACAAATGTGTTCTGCCATTTTGAGAATGGCTAAGAGATCTTTCTGCTCTTTTTTCTCGTATTCGGAATTGGCAAATATAACGTCAGCGCTGTGGTGATCTGCGATTGCATCGCAGAGATATTTTGGCAGGTTCCAGGATTTCGCCACGTAATAACCGACTACGGCGTGATTCGTCTTGAAGTGGGCATTCTCGGAGTCAATAATACGAGACTCTGAATTCGTATAAGTTTCATGCATTACCTCCCCGTAATTTTCGAAACGCATCATCATTAGCGGGATGCCGCAATTGTGAAAGAGTCCGACCGTATAGGCTTCATCGACCGATGTCGAATTAATTTTTTGCGCAATAGTCGTGCAGACCATCGCTACGTCCATGGCACTGTCCCAAAAGTTATTGAGTTGGACTATATTCTCGTCAGTCAGTTCGCCTCTAATAGACAGCGCATTAACGATATTAACAACACTGTCTATCCCCAGTAGGGTGCAGGCCTGTAGAATTGACGTGACTTTATTCTTCATTGCGAAAAATGGAGAGTTGATCGTTTTCAAAATACTGCCGGACAGACCGACGTCCTGACTAATAAGTTTGGCGATTCGGCTTATGTCACAATCATTTGAAAATTGCTCCATCTGCAGGTCGACCATGATCTGAGGTTGTGGAGGAATTGATATTCCTTGCATCAATTTTTGTATTTGTTCGTCGCTCAGTTCTAAGGCCATAATAGTTCTTTATGTTGGGGAAGAAATAACGGTATCTGTGGGATTTGCTATGGTTACAGAACTTTAATTTTGTAGGGATGGGCTCGTGTAAATTGATCATCCGCCGGACAGGATATCTGAATCGTATTCGAAATATCCCACTTACTGATATAGGCATGATTCTAGGCTTATGTCTTCGTAATTGCATGTTAAATTCTGTTTAAATGGATTAAGAAATCGCAGTCTCTCGATTAATAGACAAGTTCAAGAACAGAAATCTTCGATACTATTTATTGCTACCTACAGAGCGTGCGATTTTCTAGCGCTGACAGGGTCAGAGTATACGGAGAAGTGGCAACAATCGGGGGTGTCTGACAGCTGTTCTGTCTTTTTTCGGCTAGCTTTCACGATCACTTTGTCGTTTTTCTTTGCCGTCTTGTCTCTTTAGTTATTGATTTTAAAGGGTTTATCTATTCTATTTGGATTGTTAGTCGTTTCCTGATTAACTGACAATACTGTGGGCTATTGGAGGCGGTGTTTTTACGGACCAATGTCTTTCGGTGAATGGATAATAGGGGTAACTGAACGCGGTGAATGACTATTATTGACGCTTGGAGTTGGCGTGAATGGGTTAATGGATTTGTGTCGAGCGATAGGCATGTATTCTAATGTCCTGGTATTTTAAGAAACGGGAAGCGCTGGATACGTCGGTGCGAAATTGTGACCTGAATAGGCGTTTTCTTTCTCAATTTTTGTCGGCAAAATAGAAAGGTGATTTAGAGGGAGTTTAAGAGAAAGCTCTTTGGTAAGTATGGAACAAACTGCATTGCCTGAACTTTCCGTCTCCGGGGGAATTGTTCGTCGCCGCAACCTATGGCATGCTTAGTGCCCTTTGAATATTCACTCATTATTAGTATTTTTCGAGTTTGTTTTAACTATCACCTATAAAATTAAAAAGGAGAAATGAATTGAAAACAATGAAAGCCGTAGTGGTCAATGCCATTAACGAATACAGTGTGGATGAAGTGACCCTCGATTCGCCGCAAGCGGGCGAATTATTAGTTAAGATGAAAGCGACGGGTGTGTGTCGTTCTGACCTTTCGGTGATTAGCGGAACTATCCCTATGCAAACGCCTGTTGTTATTGGGCATGAGGGCGCAGGTATTGTCGAGGAAGTTGGAGAGGGAATTACCCAGTTTGAGGTGGGTGATCATGTGGTTTTATCGTTTGTCCCTTTTTGTGGTGAATGTAATGATTGTCATAATCACCGCCACAACATGTGTACCGCGGGCTCGGCGGCAGGAGGCCGGATGATTGATGGGACTACCCGAGTTCGTCGTGGTGATGAAGAATTGCAAGTTATGACTCTACTGGGATGTATGGCTGAATATGTCGTTTGTCCGAGTATCAGTGCTGTGAAAATTGCGAAGGATATTCCACTCGATAAAGCGGCCTTAGTTGGTTGCGGAGTGATGACGGGTGTTGGCGCAGCTATTAATACTGCCAAAGTTGAGCCTGGCTCAACTGTAGCGGTGTTCGGATGCGGTGGTATAGGATTATCTATTATTCAGGGCGCTCGTTTAGCCGGTGCGGGTCAAATAATCGCTGTCGATCTTTCCGATAATAAATTGGAAATGGCAACAAAATTCGGAGCGACTCATCTTGTCAACGGCGGGACTGAAGACGCGGTAGCAAAGGTACAGGAATTAACCGGCGGCGGTGCTGATTACGCGTTCGAAGCAGTTGGAGTACCCGCTTTAATGGAGCAGGCCTATAACGCCGTGCGTCGAGCTGGCACGGCCGTTGTTGTTGGTGTAGGTAAATTGACCGATAGCATGCAACTCAATGCGCTAATGATTTCCTTAAGTGGTAAGACCCTAAAGGGAAGTATGTACGGAGACGCAAACCCACCGGTTGATTTCCCGAAGTTGTTAAACTTATATCAGAGTGGAAAACTAAATCTGGACGACATGGTAAGCACGACGTATTCGATCGACGAAGCAAAAAAGGCATTCGACGATATGGAAGATAACGTTAATGCTCGTGGCGTGATTATTTTCGACTAAGGTGCCTTGCGTCTATTGATAATATTAAAAAACCCGACCTAGGTCGGGTTTTTTATTATAAGAAATGTCTCAAAAAAACGGAGATTGCTTCTAATAGATATTTTCTGTTTTTCTTGTTTACGGCGCAGACCCATTGATCATCAGTCGGGAATAGATTTTCGTTGCTTGCGCGAGATTGGCAATCGATATGCGCTCGTTAGTGCCGTGAAACGTGGCTACATCTTTTTGCGTGACAGTCATTGGGTTAAAGCGGAAGGAATTACTAGACACCTTTCCATAATGTCTAGTATCTGAGCCAGCAATCATCACGCCCGGCGCAATCACAGTATCTTTCAGTATTTCATTAACCGATTTTTCCAGCATATCAAAACCGACAGATGTCCAATCGGACACCTGTGATGCGGGCCTGCCGGCATTCTCCCGCACCCGTACTTCGATATTATCATTGTCGACCACCGCTTTAACGTGGCTAATAATATCGCCGACAGAGTCCCGAGGGTGTAAGCGAAAGTTAACTGTGGCGATGGCTTCGATAGGCAACACATTCACTTTTGTACTTCCGGATAACATGGTAGGAGCGGTTGTGGTGCGAAGCATCGCATTCATGAAAGGCGAATCTGCCAGGCGAGTTTCAATGGTGCCTTGGAATAGCCATTGATTGGCAAATAACATACGAAAAGTAAACGGCATATAACGACTAATAGTATCGAACATTTGAGCAGACAGGCCCTCCAGTCCTCCCGGGACAGGATGGGTTTCTAATTTTGTGATGGCTTCCGCTAATATTCCTACTGCCGTTTGTTTTGGTGGCGCTGAGGAGTGGCCTCCGGCGGCCTTTGCGACAATTTGTAGGGTGAGGCTGCCTTTTTCTGCAACGTTAATGGCTCCCATTATTTGATCGATTCCAGGAATCATTTTATCGAATAAGAACGATCCCTCATCTAAAGACCACAGGAAATTGATGCCATGTTTTTTGGCATATTCCACGACGCTAGCCGCACCTTGTGTACCACCTAATTCTTCGTCGTGTCCGAAACTTAAGTAAATACTACGCTCTGGTTGAAATCCTTCCTTCAATAACAGTGTCACGGCTTCGAGCAAACTAATCACGGCACTCTTGTCATCGAGCGCACCTCGTCCCCAGACGTGGTCGTCTGCTATTTCACCGGAAAATGGCGCGTGGTCCCATAAGCCTTCACTTCCTGGGATTACCGGTACCACATCGTAATGGCCGGTCAGTAAAATGGGCTCTAAATCGGGGTTTTTGCCTGTCCATTTATAAAGCATTGAATAACCACCCAATTGTTCATACTCCAGATTATTTTGAACCTCTGGGTAGGTTTCGAAAACCCAATTAATAAATCCACTAAACTCCTCAATCGCCAGCTCTTTCGATTGAAAAGAAATGGTTTTGAATTGAACGGCTTCGGACATATGTTTCGCCAATTGCTTTTCGTCGACGCTTATATTGACGGTGTCGGCAGTGCTTTTCGACAAGGGTTGATGTAACAGCGTTCTTGCCACTATTAAGGTGACTAACAGCAATATCAAGACTGTTAAAATGATTATTATTTTTTTCATAAGATATACGTTTCCTGTTTGGTGAAAATTTTTTAACTGGAAGTGGATTTGAACTATTTTTAGTATTTTCTGATCGAAAATCGGTCTTTGTATCGCACCTTATCTGACTTAATTCTCATCACTTAAGCGTTAATGGTAAGTCCAAACGTGTTTCATAAAAGCCGAGCTGTATCTGCCCGGAAACGTCATCTGGACTAGTCGCACTTTTAAAGCGCCTATTTGGCCCGTTAAAAAGCATTTTGATGTGGTTTTCAAAATCTCGTTTGTCTGACAGATTATATCGTACATTTCGAACGATTTGTTTGTGATAGAAATGTGACATTCCTGTGAAACTATCGCAATTTTTCTTCGCTATTGTGTTGTCCAAGAATACAACTCAACAAACTAATAACACATAACTCGAGGAATTATCATGACCAAAAAAGCGCTTTACACCTCAATAACACTCGCTCTCACTATGCAATTCTCACAAGTAGCAACGGTGCAAGCTGAGATTGTCGATATCGAAATAACTAACTTAACTCACGCAATGCACTTTACTCCCTTAGTTATTACGGCGCACGACAGTGAAACATCACTTTTTGTTGCGGGTGAAGCTGCCAGTAGCGAATTACAAGCGATGGCTGAAGGTGGAGATATTTCTGGTTTGGAATCAATCTTAAGTGGTACGAGTGCCAGTACTGCGAGTAATCCAGCGGCGGGTCTTTTGGCGCCAACGAGTTCCACCATGGTCAGTGAACTCGATACTGCCGAAAATACTCACTTAAGTATCGTAGGCATGATATTACCAACTAACGATGGCTTCGTTGGTCTTAACGGCTGGGAAATTCCGACAACACCCGATACCTATACTA
Organism: uncultured Cellvibrionales bacterium; assembly: GCA_913019905.1. Taxonomy (GTDB): domain Bacteria; phylum Pseudomonadota; class Gammaproteobacteria; order Pseudomonadales; family Dasaniaceae; genus Oceanicoccus. Next base: position 34,419 of record CAJVZD010000032.1, on the reverse strand, counting down.
TTTACCTGAATGCATACGACGCGGGCACTGAAGTGAACGACGAAATAGTGAACGGAGGCGGTGCCCCTGGTGCTGCGGGAATTCCGGTCATCCCAGGCATGGATGTCACAACGACGGCCAGCGGAGTGACCAATACAGAACAAAATACACTGGTTCACATTCATCGTGGCAATATCGGCGATACCAATACTGACGGTGGCGCGAGCGATCTCGACAGCCGTGTACATCGCTGGTTAAACCCAGTCGCCAAAGTTGTCGTAACTGTCAAATAACAAACGAGTAAAAGGAGCGAGTGTTATGAATGAGAACCACGTTAGAAGAAATAAAATTAAGCAACACGGAGTTAAACAAGGCAAGCCAGTTAACACCGTTTTGTTAGCGCTGTTCTTGTCCGGTCTTTTGTCAGCTTGCAATGTCTTTGATGGCGATAGCGATGATGACGATGATGTTGGACAAGAGCAAGAGCAAGAGCAGCAACCACAGACTAATAGTTTTAGCGTTACCGTAAGTAATCACACCCACAATCAGCCATTATCTCCGATAGCGGTTATTATTCACGATGGTGGCTACAGTGCATGGCAATTTGGGGGCTCTGCTTCTGAGGGACTTGAAATGTTGGCAGAGGGTGGCGACAATGCACTTCTCCTACAGGAGGCTGACGCGGTAAGTATGACGGTGTCGGGTAGTGGAGATTCAGCTTTTGGGCCAGGTGAAGCTAGTACTGTGGAGCTTGAAGTTGATACGGCGTTTTCAGAGCTTTCATTAGTGACTATGTTGGTCAATACTAATGATGCCTTCACCGGTTTGAATGGCGTTGACTTATCCGGCTTAGCCGTTGGAGAAAGTCTCAGCCGGAAGCTTGCGGTTTACGATGCGGGCACTGAAGCTAATAGCGAAGCCGTTGGTAGTATTCCCGGACCCGCTGATGGCGGCGAAGGTTTTAATGCGCTGCGTGATGATCTCGATAAAGTAGCGCGACACCCTGGAATTGCAAGCATCGATGGAAACAATCCGGATTCAGCGTTGGACCAGTCTCACCGATTTGATGCACCGGTTGCGACATTGACTGTCACTCGGACCGAATAGCATATAACAAGGCAACCTACACGCATGAAGAATCGTATTCTCGTGGTTGAAGATGATCAAGACATTAATGCCTTGATCACAATGAACCTTTCCGATATCAATCATGAAGTCGATAGTAGTAATGACGGCACGCGAGGGCTGAAGATGGCCCTATCGGGCAGTTACGACTTGTTGGTTCTTGATCTTATGCTGCCAGGGGTAGATGGACTGGAAATCTGTCGGCAGCTTAGATCGGCAGGACTAACAACTCCCATTCTCATGTTAACCGCACTCGGCTCAGAAGCTGATAGGGTGGTTGGTTTGGAAATGGGGGCCGATGATTACATAACGAAACCTTTTAGCGTGCGTGAGCTAAAGGCGAGAGTTAAGGCGCAGCTACGTCGGGTTCAAATGTTAACTCAGCCGGTAGCTGGAGCGGAATCCAATCTGCTGAACTTCGGATCTCTAAGTATTAATGTCGGCAAGCGGCAAGTGAGTATAGCAAACTCGTTAGTAGATCTGACAAGTACGGAGTTTGACCTTTTGATATATATGGCACGCCAGCCCGGACTAGTGTTTAGCCGTGCGCAGTTGTTGGATAGCATTTGGGGTTACAAACATAGTGGTTATGAACATACGGTAAATTCCCATATCAATCGCTTGCGGAATAAGCTGGAAATTGATCCGGCTAAACCGCAGTTTGTTTTAACGGTCTGGGGTGTGGGGTATAAGTTCAGTGATACTTGGAAAGATTAATACTTTTTACAGCAAAATCGCCTTAGCTATTATCGCCAGTTTTGTTTTGGTCGGTATATTGCTTCTAAGCCTCGCTTTGCAACTTACTCGTAGCTATCAACAAGAGGTTGAACAAAAACTTCACCTGGAGTTGGCGGAACACATCGCACACGATGACGCACTGTTAAAGAACGGGAAAATAGATAAAGAGGCGCTTGAGCACGCGTTTCACTCGATGATGATTTTGGGGCCGAGTTTTGAATTCTATATTCTCGATCCCGAGGGAGTCGTGACGACATATTCCGCTGATCCCGGCAAGGTCAAACGTGATAAGGTAGACCTGGTGCCGGTAAGAGATCTGATCGACGGAGCGGTAATGTTACCGGTACTGGGTGACGATCCGCGTTCTTCCTCCAATAAGAAAATTTTTTCCGCCGCACCAATCCATCATGACGATCAGTTAATTGGCTATCTATATATTATTATTGGCGGCGAGATTTACGATAATGTCGTGGACCTATTGCAAAAGAGTCACATAGTGAAGATTAGCTTTTGGGGTTTAGTCGCGATATTGTTGTTTGTCGGCTGCGCCATGCTGTTGTTCTTTTCTCTAATAACTCGTCCTTTGCGAAGGTTAGCCGGCGATATGCAATCTTTCAAGTCCAGAGGTTTTGAGCAGGGAGAGTTGGAACTTAGTCAATGGCAAAGTACCGCGCAAGATGAAGTGAGTCGACTCGGTGTCACTTTTCAGGAAATGGCCAGCACCTTGAAGAAGCAGTATCAAAAAGTAAAAAATACGGATGAATTGCGCCGTGAACTCATCTCTTACGTGTCTCATGACTTGCGAACGCCGCTGGCATCTTTGCAAGGTTATCTCGAAACCTGGCAGCTTAAAAACCATGAGTTAAGTCCCGAACAAAATGAAAAGATAATTCAGACGGCGATCAATAATAGCACTCAAATCAGTCATTTGATCGAACAGCTTTTTGAGTTAGCACATCTCGAGGGGGACGATGTGATATTGCACCGCGAACCGGTAGCAGTGGCGGAGTTGATTCAGGATTTATTTCAAAAGTTACACATCGAGGATGGCAGAAAGTTGGCGTTGGACGTTACCCCCAAAGATCCTTCTCTGTTAGTTATGGCAGATATAGAAAAGTTGGAGCGATTGTTAACCAACCTACTGGACAATGCCGTTCGTCATTGTAAGGATGGCGGCCGAATACAAGTCGTACTCACCCGTGTTGATGGAGGAGTTAATATATCAGTCGAGGATAGTGGTATAGGCATTCCCGACGAGGAGATCGCGCATATTTTCGAGCCTCACTTCCGAGCAACCAACAGTGTTAAGAGTAAAGGGCGAAACAGCGGTTTAGGATTGGCTATCACTCGCCGTCTTGTCGAATTACATCAAAGCGTTATATCGGTTCAGAGTCGCCTGGGAGAGGGTACGCGGTTTAGTTTTACTCTGTCTTCCTAAATATCATTCTTCCTCTTTCTCCGGCCAACCATTGATGTGTTTCATCTCAATGGTTGCGTCGTCATCTAGAAATCAATCAAGGCTAATAACTCTCATCACGCGGCTCTTGTTGTTTTCCCCGCGGCGTTTAGCTTCATGTTCTCCAGGTAAGTTTTAAGTAAATGTTGAAACGAAGGATTAGTATTTCCAAACTGAATACCGTAATGGTGGGCGAAAGGGCTTTTTGAATTTTCTTGTTCGCGTACGATATGTCCTCGAATATACATTCTATGAAGGGCCGGATCTAATTCCGCGTGAATATCCAACGCGAACAACATGAGTAAGCTGTTTCCATTACCACTTAACATATTTGTCGACAACAGAGCTCCCGTGTAACTGAGATTAGATATTATATTTTGTCGATTGTCGATGAAGGTACTGCGGGAAGTAATTTTGTCTTTCGTGATGATTGAGCAAGGAAGACTAACGGCAATGCGATCCTCGCCTCGTAGCGGACGAGATTGATATTCCTGAATACTATCAATAAAGCATGACCCAATTGAACTGTTGACCCCGCTGACGTTAGCTTTCGCGGTATAAATATGCTCATCAAAGATAAAATTGATCTCGACAACATCGAAGCTTGTCATCAATTGGGCTTTAGTTACATTGAACGCCAGCGTCCACCGCCCGTTTACGGCATGGTGAAATCGAGTCTGAATTCGAGCACCATCGGCACTTGTTATCGTTACGTTTGCATTTTTTTTCGGTTGGATATAATGCATATTCCAAAGCCTCGCTACATTGTGAGCATAACAAGTTACTGCGATTTTTATTGCTTCATTTTACGATTTTCGGGGCGTAACTCGCCGAAACTGTCGCGGACTGTAAGCATAAAAATAATCAGACCTGAAATCCCTGACATGGAGCTGAGTTGTAACTTGGTGCGTTATTTTTATTATCATTTTTTAAAAAGCGGATGAACTATAATTAATGTTTTTCCAAAAGTCCAGTTTAGTTAACTGTTTTTTTTGTGACAGTTTACTAGGTGCGCTGCTTTAGGGTTGTCTCGATTGAGAAAAAATTGTGAATCAGGAGTTAGTGACCGCTTGATGGTTGTACTATCCCGACTGTATTGTCGCGATAGTATTGTAATAGCTGATTACTATTCGCAGGTCGGACTTGCTCTAGAAAGAGAGGTCTAAGTTGGACGTGAAGGGGCATGATCTATTGATGGTTTTGTTCCGAGCGAGCTTAGCAGAGAGAATGTTACGATGAAAAAGTTCTTTGGTTACACGTCTGGATTTTAACAACCTATGGACGTGTTTCTAATAAATCTCCTCGTTTCGTAATAGAATCGCTTTCAAAAAAGATGAGCTGGGCTAAGCGACTTTTTTGAAGCCGAGGTCATTCTTCCGGTCGCGTGACAACACGCGCTTCATGCCTAATCACATTTCCAAATCATTTCTTTCAAGATTTGTGTTGAAGCTGCAAGTATTTCCGTCATCTGCCTATTGTATTTCCCGTCAGCTCATTTCCGGCTTCGAAATTGGAACAAGTGGCAATGTAAAAATGGGCGGTCATCCTTTGTTTTATCTCCGAAACCTTTCCTCTTCTCTCTTGTTCGTTGTGGCTTGGATTTTTCAGGATAGGAATACCGTTACTGATGGTGGTGGAGGAAGAAAAAGATTTTCGCCGTTCTCAGATATTTCTCAAAGTCGTGGAGTTGTTGGGCAGACGACTTCCTTTGGAAATCTATCGTAATGGTTGTGTGGCAGCGAGATATCTATGAGTTTTAGCTAATCAGGTAAAAGATTTTTGTGGTCAAAAGCCAAGTGGAAAATTTAGAGAAATCTACGTATGGTAGCGATTTTGGCCAAAAACCAAGACACATCAAAATGCTTTAGTTTGATGGCGGCATGAAGATAAAAAAGAATTCTGAAGTGAAAAGTAGTCAAAATAAAGTTGTTATACTACGCAATTAGAAGTATTTTTGCGCTATTATTGATGGATCTTCTATTCATATTGAGAATAATTTGCAGGCATTGAGTCTTCTCACGATACTCGTACCAACACATTTTTATCAAAGTTTTAGGCCGGTATTTCTATTTCGAATACAAGATAGAACTTTTTGTTATTCCATTTAAGGTGAAGTTGTAACATGAAAGATTTGATCTCCAATGAGCTCGCCAGAATTTGCCCCGACCCGGTTATTGGTGTAAATCGAGAAGGGAGAATTACACTTTTTAATCCCGCCGCTGAAAAGTTACTGGGCTATAAATCTGACGAGGTGGTTAATCAGCTGCACATAAGTAAGCTCTATCATCCTGAGGGCGCAGGCAAAGAAATTAAGAAGCTTATTCATAGTGAGAGTTGTGGCGGTCGAGGTTTAATTCAGCAACACGAAACGAAGTTGCGGACTAATGACGGCGTCATTCTACCTATATTGATATCCGCAACGCTTATTACAGAAAATGATGAAGAAATCGGAAGCATTGGTTTTTTCCATGACTTGACGCTGCAAAAGGAACTTGAACAGTCTTTGAAATCACTGGCCATCACAGATGGACTGACAGGCCTTTATAATCAACGTCATTTTTACACGGTTCTTTCACAGGAAATCGCTCGTTGCCAGCGCCATGATCGGCCATTGAGTTTGATCTGTATCGACGTGGACAATTTCAAATTGGTGAATGATAGCCTTGGGCATATAGAGGGAGATAATCTACTGCGCTATATTGCGGACGTTATAAAGACTGCTGCCCGTTCTAATGATCATGGTTTCCGATATGGCGGCGATGAATTTATGCTATTACTTCCCGAGGCCAATAGAGAAAAAGCTCTTGCGGTCGCGGCTAGAGTAGTGGAACAATTTGAGGACAATAAACCAGCTGCTTTAATTGATTATAATCGCGCAGATTTACCATTTTCGTTAAGTGTCGGTATCTCAGAGTTCAATTCTGACGAGGCCTCTGAAATGTTTGTAAAACGTGCAGATTTCGCGATGTATCAGTCGAAAAAGGAGGCGGGTAGTTATGTTCAGTTTATTGAATGATGTATCTCTTTTCTATCACATTAGGTCGGGACCGAAGTTTTGGTCTCCCGCAGGGCCATTTCCCTTGAGGATCTTTAAGATTAGGCATCCTTTGTTTACGGTGTGCGATGTTAGATAGAAGTATTCTCGAAACCGCCGGAGAGGGCATTGTCAGCCTCGATGCTCGCGGTTCTCTTACCTATGTTAATCCGGCAGCAGCTGAGTTATTGGGCGCGTTACCCAAGGACTTACTCGGTCGCGATGCACGAGATTTTTGGGTTCAATCGAATTGTTATCCGCAAGTTGATAACTGGAGTAAGTTGCCTATCCAGCAGATAATGGATGGAGATATACAACTAAGTTCCGGGACAGCCGCATTCAAACGCAGTGACGACACGCAATTTCCCGTTGAGTTTTTGGCGAGGCCGCTAATTGTTTCTTCCAGCCTAAAAGGTATTGTGCTTACCTTCCACGATATAACAGAGAAATTAGAGGGAAGGCGTGCCCTTGAAGAATCGGAAAGTCAGTTCCGCGAATTATCGGAAAATTCTTTGGTGGGGGTTTACGTTATCCAGGAGGATATTTTTACTTATGTCAATCCGCGCTTAGCGGAAATTTTTGGCTATAAGCGCGAAGAGATAATCGGAAAAATGGGCCCCCTAGACTTGTCCAGTCCCGAAAGTAGAACCGGTGTCAAAACTAATGTCGAAAAACGTATCTCAGGAGAAGTGGAGTCTATCCACTATATGATTCGCGGCTTGAGAAAGGACGGCACAAAGATTGATGTCGAATTATTCGGTAACCGCTCACTCTATCATGGTACTCCCGGAGTTATTGGTACCTTACTCGATATAACTTCACGAATAGACGCCGAAGGACAAATTCAATACCAGGCGTATTATGATACTTTGACCGGTCTACCTAATCGCCGTCTATTCAACGATCGTTTGGATCATGCTCTAAAGACAGCGGATCGACAGGATCAAAAATTGGCTTTGTTGTGTTTGGACTTAGATCGGTTTAAACAGGTTAATGATAGCTTGGGCCATGAAACTGGCGACGCGTTATTGCGCAGTGTATGTGCTCGCATTCAGAATACAATTCACGACAATGATACTTTGGCTCGCCTCGGTGGTGACGAATTAGCAATAGTGTTAGAGAGGATAGAGGGAGTGGAAATGGCCGCAGCGATTTCGGCTCAAGTACTCGCCCTTTTCGAAAAACCCTTCGATGTTGGCCCACATAAGCTCTTTATAGCTGCAAGTATGGGCATTAGTATTTACCCGGAAGATGGTGAAACGGGGGCGAACCTCGTTAAACATGCCGATGCAGCGATGTACACTGCAAAAAAACAAGGCGGTGCGGCTTATGAGTTTTATCGGCCGGCTATGACAGCTTCTTCTGCAGAATGGCTGGAGTTAGAAACTGCCTTACGTCGTGCAGTAGAACAAAAACAATTACGATTGTATTTTCAACCCCAGGTAGATCTCAGGAGCGGGAAAATTATTGGGGCAGAAGCTCTGGTACGATGGTTACACCCCGATAAAGGCCTTATTTCACCGATAAAATTTATTCCCATTGCCGAAGCTACTGGTCAAATTGTGGAGGTCGGTGACTGGGTGATCAAAGAGGCTTGTCGACATCTCCGGAATTGGCAGGCCGATGGTTTAACAATTGAACAGCTAGCTATCAATTTGTCAGGAGTTCAGGTGGTGCGAGGTGATGTTGTTGATTCCCTTAGACAGGCTATTGAAGAAACTGGAATTGATCCGAGTATGCTAGAGTTGGAGATAACTGAAAATAGCATAATGGAATATACCGAAGACGTACAGGGAGTATTACTTTCGCTGCGTAACTTGGGTGTGAGTCTTGCTATCGACGACTTTGGCACCGGCTATTCATCATTGAGTTATCTAAAGCAACTACCGATTGATAAATTGAAAATTGATCGATCTTTTGTCATGGGAATTCCCGAGGATACTAGCGATATAGCGATTATCAAGGCAGTGATCAGTCTGGGTAATGTGCTTGGTTTAGAAATCGTTGCTGAAGGGGTAGAAAAACCGAGTCAGCGAAACATTATTCTTGAGAATGGTTGCCATATCGGCCAGGGTTATTTATTTAGTCCACCTCTCCCTGCCGAAGAGTTTACAGATTTTGTACGGAAAAATCGTCTTACAGACGATACCTCCGGTCATTGATTAGGCCGCTTGGGCATCCTGTCCAAGCGGCGGCGATACCTTGACATCGTTTATCGATTTCACAATTTCTTGACCGTATTTTCACCTCCCATTTCATACCATTTTTCCTCCTGCGCCGCTCGCGGAAACGGTTTCGATCGGCCGTGTTATTCAACCGCAGACTTCCCACTCTGTTCAATCGAGAAAGCACGTAGACGTACGTTCTCGGCAATTTTAACTATCAAGACATAATTGCGGATCGCAAGGTTGTATGAAAGCTGGCATAAATCTTGACTAATTTACTCAGGAAAGCGAAACCCTTAAGAAAACGAGGCTTAGTTGCGTTAATAAATGGCAAAATTTTGAGTCCTGCGTTGTTTTGGTGCGATAAGTTTCGGGCTCGACAGCGTCCTCTAGAGATGTGGCTTGAGGGTGGGGTTAGTTATTGTTGTTTCTGGAGTAGTGGATGTTATTTGGTCGTAAAAACCGTAAACCTATAAAAATTGTTGACAAGCAAATTAAGAATTGGAAATACGCTGTATGTGGTTATTGTTCAACCGGTTGTACTTTGGAAGTTGGACTAAACAATGAGGGTAAACCGGTTAGTAGCCGTGGAATGGGAAGTGCCCACGTTAACAGGGGTAAGTTATGCATTAAGGGGATTTTTGAACATGAGTTATCCTCGTCAGCAGGGCGCGGGGACGAACCGCTAATTAGAGAAAAGACCCACGAAGAGTTTCGCCCTGTCGGTTGGGATGGTGCACTCGACCACATGGCACTTGAAATAAAGCGCGTGCAGGAAAAATACGGCCGTGACAGTGTCGCGATTGTATCCACTGGTCAATTGCTTACGGAAGAATTCTACACGCTTGGCAAGCTTGTAAGAGGTGTTATCGGAACAAATAATTACGATGGAAATACGACCTTGTGTATGGCGTCGGCGGTGTCAGGGTACAAGCGGTCTTTTGGATCGGACGGACCGCCCGGCTGTTATGATGACTTCGATAGTACTCATTGTCTCATCGCTTTTGGATCGAACCTCCCCGAGCAGCACCCCATTATCTATTGGCGCTTGAAAGAAGCGTTAGAGAAAAGAAAGTTTCCGCTTATCGTCGTTGATCCGCGTGTGACGATGCTGGCGCAATTTGCCGATATCCACTTACCCATCACCCCGGGCACAGATTTGGTGCTTTTAAACGCATTAGCGCACGTGATTTTGAAAGAGGGATTGCAAGACAGGGGCTACATTGAGGCTCACTGTAATGATTTTGAAGATTTCGAAAAAACGGTCGAACAATATGACCCAGCGAGTGCTGCTAAAGTCTGCGGAATCGATGAAGACATGATTCGCCACGTTGCGCGTATTTATGCCAATGCGCCATCTGCAATGAGTATTTGGACCATGGGCATTAACCAAAGTACCCACGGTTCCGATGGAGTTTGCGGTATTAACAATTTGAATTTGATCACTGGCAATATAGGGGTTGCAGGAGGCACGAGCCTTTCAATTACCGGGCAATGTAATGCGATGGGCACGCGCGAGTGGTCTTCCTGTTCAGGCTTACCGGGTTATCGCATGCTCGAAAAACCTCGACATCGCCGGGAAGTCGCAGATTTTTGGGGTATCGATGAGGAATTTTTCCCCGCAAAACGCGGATTGCAACAGACGGATATTTTCCCAGCCATTGAATCTGGACAGATTAAAGCCTTGTGGATCGTTGCAACTAACCCATTAACGTCCATGCCGAACCAACCTCGTATTAAGAAGGCCCTACAAAAGCTGGAGTTTATGGTAGTACAAGATATCTACCGCGATTGCGAAACGGTGGACTATGCCCATCTGTATTTGCCAGCCGCCAGTTGGGGCGAAAAAGAAGGCGTGCAGACTAACAGCGAGAGAAGAGTCAATATTGTACGCAAATTTATAGAGCCGCCAGGCAAATCCAAACCTGATTTTTGGATATTCAATCAATTGGCAAAACGGTTTGATAATGGAAAGAAAATCAAATTCCCCGATACAACTTCAGAAATATTTGACGAGATGAAACAGCTATCCAAAGGCGACGGACGCACCCTCGATATTTCCGGCATGAGTCATGATCTGATTGAAAAGCATAAGGGCCTGCAATGGCCAATGCGGGAAAACCAGGAAACGGGAGATCAGCGTTTATACTCCGACGGAATATATCCGACAGCTAACGGTAGGGCTAATCTGATGGCGATGCACTATGTCGAAAACAACGAAACTCCCGATAAACAGTTTCCTTTTTGGCTAAATTCGGGGCGAGTTATCGAACACTTTCATACCCGTACTAAAACTGGAAAACTAGGCAATTTAAATAAGTTTAGCCCAACGCCGTATATGGAGATTAACCCTGATGCTGCTAGAGAGCTGGGCATTTCCAGCATGCAATATGTGCGGCTAGTTTCCAAGCGTGGAGACGCGATAGTGATGGTGCAGCCGACTCATAGAGTGCCCAGAGATATGGTGTTTATTCCAATGCATTACCACGATTGTGTTAACCGATTATCGCTTGGCCTGTTAGATCCATACTCGCGTCAACCGGCATTTAAGCAATGTGCAGTTCGCATCGAGGACATCGACCAGTCTGAAGCCGCACAGCTGAATGTTGAGCGAAGGGCTTTTTGATCGACCTAGATAAAGCGGAGGAATCTTCTCACGGGGATTTTATTCGACCGCAATGTCGAGTCCCTGGAGCGCAATGTTAATCAATGTTAGTCAATTTCAAGAAATAATATAGGTTTAAACAGTATGTGGAATGTTAGAGACGATGAACCCCAGTATGCTTTCCTAAATGACAAAGAAACGGCCGCAGTAAATTATTATGAAGCTCCTGTTGACTTGATCGCGCGCACCGGTGGAGCGGCGCCGCTGGAACGAGAGATGTTTATTAACGAAGAGCCGGGTGTCGGTTGTAATCCCAACCGTAATAAGCAACATGCCTTCCATTTCACTGCAGATAATTGTATTGGCTGTCACGCTTGCGAAGCAGCCTGTAGTGAAAAAAATGACAATCCTCCCCATATTAGTTTTCGCTCAGTCGGTTACGTCGAGGGCGGGACCTATCCGAACTTTACTCGGATGAACATATCAATGGCCTGTAACCATTGTGATGATCCGGTTTGCTTAAAAGGTTGTCCGACGGGAGCCTATACCAAACATGCAGAATACGGTGCCGTGTTGCAAGACCCTGACACTTGTTTTGGTTGCGGTTATTGCACGTGGGTATGTCCCTATAACGCACCTCAACTAGACCCGGTCGAAGGCCAGGTTTCCAAATGTAATATGTGTGTTGACCGTTTGGAAGTAGGTCTGAAACCCGCCTGTGTTTCAGCTTGTCTGGGCAATGCCTTGAATTTTGGTGTGGTAGAAAATACCCCTGAAAATCGAGAACAGGCGAAAATTCAGATCCCGGGTTTTCCCGACCCACAAATAACCCAACCCAATGTTCGATTTCAGCAAACCAAAAAAATGGCTGACGAAATGACTCGCACTGACGGCATGCCGATCAAGTATCATAAACAAGAAGATGGTAATTATCAGCCCGTGGTGGATCAGAAAAAAGGAAAAGCAACTTTTTGGAATATCAAAAAACTTAGCTCGCGAGAAAATCCTCTGGTTCTTTTTACCCTGTCAACGCAGGCAGCGCTCGGCATTTTCTTTACGGTTTTCATCGGTAGCCGGCTAGGTATCGACAGTCTTAATTCGCTGGTTCAATCGGTAATGTATGTTCCATTGCTTCTGGTAGTGTTGGGGTTAACAGCGTTGGGTTTACTTATGTCCACGGTACATTTGGGTAAGCCGCATCGATTTTATCGCGGTTTCAATAATTTACGCCACTCACCTGTCTGTCGGGAAGGATTAGGTATTTGTATATTTCTGACCTGTGTCGGATTACACATGCTCTGTGTTTTACCCGAAAATAGCCTGTTTCAGTCTCTATTTGGTTCTGAGCTTATTCCCTCCGGCATGCTGTTGGGTACGGCGAATTTCTTTGGTGCATTTGCGATTCCTGCCGGAGCGACAGGTTTATATTATATGTATCGTTGTTATCGCATACCTGCACGTCCTTTCTGGGATCATGCGCACACGGGATTCGCATTTGTCGGTAACTGCCTCATTCTCGGTGGCGTGTTGATTACGATTATCGGCGTGGCGACAGCATTGGTCGATGGAGAAACATTGGGTAACATGTTAGACCTAACAGCGTTGATGCTGATGGTAGGCTTTACTCTTGAAGGGCTGGGTTTATTAAAACATTCTAAGGATATGAATAGTATTCAGAACGAAGGTGCTGCCTCACACTATATTCAGTGCACTACCTTCGGAAAGAGTTATGTAACTCGCAATATCGTGTTGGCGGCAAATCTACTGTTGGCGACTACCCTGTTATTGACCAGCCCACAGGGTGTGATGGGAGTGATCGCTTGGGTAGTGCTTATTCTTTCTGCAGTGTGTGTTTCAGTTGTCGGGCGCGCGCTCTTTTATGTACTGGTTGTTCCTACGACAATGCCCGGTGCGTTTTTCTGGAAGAACAAAGATTTCGAACAACATGCGAAAGATATCGGCTTGGCCGAGATGCCTCAGGTTGGGGTGGTGCCAGATAATCATTAGTCACTTTTTTTGACGGACTTTGGTCACTATTGAAAAATGGGCTTGTGGTACTAATGGCCTTAATTCCTTAAGGCACCATTCCCTCCGTATTAATTGCGATAGGGTCGTGCCAAGCTCAATCGTCGACTATCCAGGAAGCCTTTCTCTTTTCGCGAAAGGCTGACATCCCCTCTGCACCTTCCTCGGATTTAAACATGCGGACACTCCATTCCGCGGTTTCAGCAAAGCCTTCTTCTAACGAAAGCTGAGGAACTCTTCGAACAAGTTTTTTACACTGAACAACTGCATTGGGACCGCCGAGGTTGATCATGTCTATTTCTTCCTGAACGGCAGTAACGAGATTTTCAGAAGCGACTGCTCGATGCGCAAATCCCATTTCGACAGCTTGAGTTCCAGAGAACCTTTCGCCCGTTAAAAAAAGTTTCATCCCGTGATGGGTCCCTAGCTTAGGAAGGCATACCACGGAAATCACCGCGGGAATAACGCCAATACGTACTTCGCTGAAGCTAAACTGGACATTGTCGACAGTAATGGCTATGTCTGCTGCGCCCACTAAACCTAACCCTCCCGCAAAAGCTGCGCCATTTACTGCAGCTATGACCGGTTTGTCACTGTCAATGATAGCTTTCAGTACCTCGGGGTAGGGTACTGCCTTTCCGCCTCCTTCGATCGTCTGACCCGGAGGGCTTTTTAAATCAGCCCCAGCACAGAATGCGGGTCCCGAGCCGGTAATGACAATGGAACGAACGTTGTCGTCTTCATTAGCGGCGACTAGGTGATCGTAGAGCTCAGTGACAAGTATTGATGATAACGCGTTTCGGTTGTTGGGTCGGTTTAAGGTGATCCAGGCTGCTCCTTTTCGAACATCGTAAAGCGTAGCTTCAGTACTGGTCATGACGTATTTCCTCTGTGTGTGCTGTCATTAATTATTTTTAATAAACAATCGTTCTTCAGTCGGCGAAGAACGTATCCATATATTTAACTCTCAATGATTAAAATTTAACATAGTTAAGTATTCGATTCCTCTATGAATTTTTCTTTGACAGGTTGCAGCGTATTAGTTTGCGGCAATATCCAGTCAATTCGAGGCGGCCTTAAATGCAGCGATAGAGCCGGTATGGTGGGTTTTGTCTGGCGAGGACGATGCGTCAGAAAATTACCAAAATAGAGATTGAAGGTTTGAGGGCATCACCTGTTAGGGATTTCCAGCGGTAAATATTCGTGTGATTTATTCCATTTGACCTTCAAGAATCCTTCTCGACATTGAGGTTTATTGTGGGTTAATTGCAGATAAAGGTCATGTTTTACCTTACCGAGGGAGCTGGACATTTACCGAGCAGACTCTTATTCTTCTTTCTGATTTTATGCAAAGCGATCACGAAAATAATAAAAGGAGACAATGTGACCGAACCTGAAAAGACCGTTGGTAGCGCTGAAGGAAATTCACCGCCGCGAGGAAGTCAAGATTCTACCGCCAGTGTCGGTTTTGCCGGTGATGTGGGTCACTATGATAAAGATTGGTATCGTTGGTATGTGTTAGCGATCTTAACGGGTCTTTACACCTTTAATTTCATTGATCGACAAATTCTTGTCATTTTACAGGAGCCGATCAAAGCCGATATGAATTTGACTGACACCCAGTTGGGACTCTTGTCGGGGTTTGCTTTTGCAGCTATTTACGTTTTTGCTGGGATTCCAATTGCTCGAATGGCAGATAGAGGCAACCGACGGAATATCGTGACCGTCGCGCTCGTTGTCTGGAGTGGGATGACGGCGATATCCGGTCTTACCCAAAACTACTGGCAGCTCTTGCTAGCGAGAATCGGTGTGGCAACTGGCGAGGCTGGAGGTAGTCCTCCCTCTCACTCGATGATTTCAGACATTTTTAAGAAGGAGGAGCGAGCGACCGCTCTATCGATCTATTCGACGGGAATCAATTTCGGTGGTCTGATCGGTCTGTTGGCCGGCGGTTGGATCGCCCAGTATTTTGATTGGCGCTTGGCATTTTTTGTTGTCGGAATCCCCGGTATTGCCTACGCCTTTTTAGTGCGTTTTACTGTGCAGGAACCGCCGCGCGGATACGCGGAAAAAATTGCCACGGTTGAAGAAAGTCCGCCAATGATGGAAGTGGTAAAAGTGCTCATATCGAGAGCAACGTTTCGGCATATGGCAATTGCAGCAGGCCTGCATGCGTTTATCGGATATGGCGCGGCCAACTTTGCACCAAGTTTCTATGTGCGTGTGCACGGCATGGAAATTGGTCCGGTCGGGACATGGCTAGCGGCAGCGGGCATTACCGGTGCTATCGGAACCTTTTTAGGAGGATATGTTACTGACAAGTTGATGCTCAAAGACAGTCGGTGGTATTTATGGGTGCCTGGTTTGTCAACCATCTTAACCTTGCCGATCCATATGATAATTTACAATACAGGCAATGTATCACTGGCACTCGCAATGCAATTTGTGACCGCGTTGACTTTTTCGATGTACTTGGCACCGAATTTGGCTTTAGCACACTCTTTGGTTGGTCTTAGAATGAGAGCAATGTCGTCCGCAGTTTTGTTTTTTATTCTAAATATTATTGGTCTGGGACTGGGGCCGCTAGTCGTCGGGTGGATCTCTGATCTTCTAGTACCAGAATTTGGCAATGAAAGCATAAAGTACTCTTTGATGTCGGTCGTGCTTGTATTCAATTTATGGTGTGTTTTTCACTATTGGATGGCCAGTAAAACGGTAAAAGCAGATTTGGCATTGGTAACGAAATAAGGAAGTTGCCGGAGGGATTTTCCCGGTCGAAAGAGAGTATTTACCCCGTGAGCTGTATATGCGCGAGGCAAGCTGAAACATAGTTGCTCTAATACTGTCCCCCGAAAATAGTTGCCGCAATAGTGCACAGTTTTAATGTTATTCGAAGGAATGATGTTGTCTATTAGAGCTGTCTCGAAAATCGGTGGCGGCAATGACTGCCACAGGGTGTTTGAGAATTCTTTCTTGATGAAATTATTATGAGGTATTAGTCGATGAGTGATAACACTTTATACGAACGTCTCGGCGGTTACGACGGCATTAGCGGTTTTGCTAACAGTTTACTGACGAGACTTCAGTCGGATTCTCAGTTAGGTCGTTTTTGGCAAAATCGAGGGAGCGACGGAGTAGAAAGAGAAAAGCAATTGCTGGTCGATTTTCTTTGTTTTAATACCGGCGGGCCGGTCTATTATACCGGCAGGGATATGAAGTTATCACATACTGGTATGGGGATAACCGAAAGTGACTGGAATGTTTTTTTGGGACATGCTGGAGACACCATGGAAGTCTTGCAGGTACCTCCAGAAGAATGTGATGAAGTCGTCGCGTTTGTATTAAGTTTAAAAGACGACCTTGTTGGCATTTAGGTTTTGAGGGAAAGCTTCAATGGATGAGTTACAAAGGCTAGTTATAGAAAATGCCTGTAGAAATCTGTCAATTGCCTATGCGAAAACGGTCGATTTTAAAGAGTACGACGCCTTTGTGGAGCTTTTTGATGATAATGCCTATTTGTATGCGGGTGTTGCACTAGAGGGTAAGGAGGGCATTCAACGTGGTATGGCAAAGCGTTCTGACACATTGCGGTCGAGGCATGTATTAACGAATATTCTCATCGACGTGATCGATGAAAATCACGCGACCGGAGTGACCTACCTGACGTTGTATCGTCACATTGGGGCTGAGAGTCTCGAGCTTGCCCCAATTTTGGTGGCAGGGCCTGCTGGTGTGGGTCATTATAGCGATGAGTTTATCCGGACGGAGACCGGTTGGCGTTTTGCTCGCAGGGTGCTCGAATTTGCCTTTCAGAACCCGGAGGCTTTTCCTTAGAAAAGGCCGTGGAAAAACCTCTAGATTTCGGTTTGCAAAATCATTCCTCTCAAGGATTGTATATGAGGGCTGCGCTGAGATATTTCGAATTGGAAAAATACTGGATTATCTCCCTCGATTTACCAAACAATCGGATTTATTTTATGTAGCACCTTTAATTCATCGCGAAAGCTGGTAGAATCGCGCTCCAAATTCATACCTTGGTACTAAATTGAGCGCCCTTAGCTCAGCTGGATAGAGCAACGCCCTTCTAAGGCGTGGGTCGAAGGTTCGAATCCTTCAGGGCGCACCATATACAAAATACCCGGCTTCTTGCCGGGTTTTTTGTATATGGATAGTCTGGCGACGAGAACCTTTTGTTCGACAAATTGCGGAAGCAATTTGGACAAGGAGCGGGGCGACGCAGCCCGTTAGGGGTGGTTGCAGCCCTTAGGCTGAAATCATCAATCCTTCAGGGCGCACCATATACAAAATACCCGGCTTCTTGCCGGGTTTTTTGTATATGGATAGTCTGGCGATGAGAACCTGTTGTTCGACAAATTGTGGAAGCAATTTGGACAAGGAGCGGAGCGACGCAGCCCGTAGTGTGAGTTAATCAATCCCGTCGTGCTCTCACTCTACAGAAGTGACTCCTGGTTCTACGTAGTGCTCCATACTGGCCTTTAATAAGGCCAATTTAACTGGCTTCTTCAAAAAATCATTCATACCACTTTGAATACATCGCTCTTTATCTGCATCCATTAGGTTTGCCGTGACGGCAATTATCGGTATAGTCTGTATCGCATCGGTGCGCCGACGAATATCCTCAGTGCAGGTAAAACCATCCATCACTGGCATTTGCAAGTCCATTAGTATCACCGAGAACGACTCCCTCTCTAATTGTTCGAGTGCTTCTTTGCCATTGCTCGTAACAACAGAAAAATAACCCAATTTTTCTAACAGTTTCTGTATCACTTTTTGGTTTACCAAGTTGTCTTCCACCACCAAAATAGGCAGATCAGCAGAGAGCAATTCAGAGCGTTTTTCGATCTTGGAGGCAACGCCGGGTCTAATAGGTAGTTCGACGATAAATGAACTTCCTTTACCCTCTATCGACTCTAAATTTAGTTGACCACCCAGAGCTTCTGTCAGTTGCTTGCAGATAGATAATCCAATTCCCAGACCTCCATAGCGTCGTCGAAAGCCACTTTCCATCTGAGTGAACGAGTCAAATATATTCTCCCTCGCATCCGCCGATATACCAATCCCACTATCTTTCACAACGCAGGAAAGAAGCCACGGCGATCGAGATTGGTCACATTCTATAAAAAATGACACCTGTCCCTTTTCGGTAAATTTAGTCGCGTTATCCAGTAGCTTAGCAAGAATGATGCGTAGCTTTTTCTGGTCAGTACGAATCCACTCGGGCAATTCATCGCTCACCTGCCAATCGAACACAATATTTTTATCGTCACAATAGCGTTGATAACGCAACCTAAGTGATTTTAATAGTGGATAAATAGCTAGATCATTAGACTCAACGGTTAATCGCCTGGACTGAATTTCCGTATGAGTGAGAATGTCATTAACCAGTGCCATCATATCGGCAGCCCCCCCTTGCACAATATCCAGCGGTGATCTTAAATTTTCTGACGAGTGCTTCTGCATGACTTGCAGGCCGCCAACAATGGCATTCATTGGTGTACGCAATTCGTGGCTAACCGATGCAATAAAATCGTTCTTTAGTTTCAAACTGGATTCGTAGGCCCTAATAGTATCCTTCTGTGCAACTGCTAACGCTTGCTCCGCTTCAGATTGTTTTTGCGCAGCGATATCCCTCAGTTGTATTTTTTGAATTAGGTCTTTGTTTAGTAGCCGAACTTTTTGTTCAGCGAATTCTGCACGAGCAAAACTATTAGAAAAATACTTTGCCACCAATATTGACTGTAAAAGAATAAAAACGGCAAGGCCAACATGGATTAGAGGTATCGAGTTTATCAGCAGTCGGCTATACAGAATGTCGTTAAGCACCGCCGCCAGGATACCGGTAACGGCAACGAGTTGAATAAGAGCACCATCATTTTTATTTCGTAACTCGCTGAACAATGTCCATAATACAACGACTCCCCAAGGCAGCATCAAAATCTGATAAAAGATTAGATAGTCAGAAAAAAATATGACCGGAGTCGTCAATACCAATAGAATAAATGGGAATGACATGCACCAAAATACTCGATTGAATATCTTAAGAAATTGATAGGAGTAAAGCGCCGCAAGAAAGCTCAAAAACAGTGGCACACTCAGAAAGAAGGCACTGAACTCTAAGGATTTGGCGAACCCCCATGGAATATTTGGAAAAAATAAATACAATACCCCTTGGCCCACAATTGCAGAACGCACGGCTACGGCTAAACAGGCCAAGCCAAGAAAGAGTGTGAACGTATCTTCACGCCGCAGTACATACAAGGCCAAGTTGTATAAGCCTATAACCAGAACGGCCCCTATGACAAAGACATCGATTAATCGCTCCAACATCCGCTGGTGCAGCATCATGTCTAGGGGGCCTATCTGAACATCTTTCCAAAAGCCAGTATCTCGGTAATGAAAGCCCGATACGTGCATCACCAAATCAGCATAATCGAGTCCAGCAGGCAACTCAATCAGGGAGCCACTGGGGGCAGGTTCTGAGGTTATTGCATCTGGGCCCACCTTGCGATGTAGCAAAACACTACGTCCGTTGAGCCAAACCTGATAGCCCATTGGCATTTCCTGCATTCGTATACCTAGCGGGTTTTGCGTGTCGGGTAGGTGAAGTCGAATTCGGTAGGTCGCTACCCCTTGAGGCGTGAGATCTATCTCACCAAGGCGGGTATTTGACCACAGGCCAGGGACTACAATAAATTCGGGACGGGGCTGTAGTTCATCTAACTCCTGGGGAGAATAATGATGATTCCAATAGAACTCCCAGTCGCCATCAAGAGCTAGTGTTCCTCTCTCATCAAAATTCCAGCCCGAGAGGTCCAGCTTACCCTGCACTACCTTTGGGTTTGATGAGTCACACCAGACTTGGGAAGGGCACAGAACGACCGAAAGGAATATCAGCAGTAATGTTACTTTTGAAAACACAAGATTTACCGGCACAAAATATCAGTATAAGACATTCTGCGAACAAAGCGGGAATACCTAAAAATCGGTATTGTTAGCTTATCTGATGGAGCGGATTAAAACGCTGGGTCAATGATCCTTTACAGGTACTATTTTTTTGGACTCAGTAACAGGGAGAATTTGCCTCTGGACCTAGCAAGGAATAACAAAACGCAGGTAAATATTGCTTGCGAGACGGACATTTAAGATTCAACTCGAGCCTAACATAGGGAAATAATGAACGAGACGGGATTTCTATCACGGGAGAGTAACAACAGGCGAAAGTTCTATTTTTTACTAACCTTACTGACTTGTTTCCGGTAAGTTAAACATATTTGTTCCTTTTGTTGACGTGCTGGGCGCTTGGGCGGTTAATGACCCACAAAATAGAATGGAATGTCCCTCTCTATATTTGCCAGTATTTTGGGGCCGTAGATTTTGATGAAATGGTGAAATGTGTCAATACTTTTCAGGGCGATTCAAGGTTTGACGATGTACGCGCTGCAATATGGGATTTTAGTAGTGTTACGGAGTTAGACTTAACGGTGGACCAGTGTATCCGTATTGCGGCCCAAGAAAACGCTGCAGCTAAAACTAACCCGAGAATAAAAATCGCGGTTATTACTTCTACAAATTTTGCGGAAACTATGGCTAATCTGTTCGAGGCGGAAATGCGGTCTTATCCTGGGAAGGCGAAAATCTTCCACAATATGGATGAAGCTATGAGTTGGTGTTCCTAGCCCGGTGTTGTCAGACGCCTAACTATAGTGGGGTCGGTGCTTGTAATAAGAGAACAGGTGGGGAAATGCGATTCTCATTCCCAATTCTCGATGAACAAACCGCCTGACGAGATTGCCTATTCGGAAAATAAACCGTCAAATACTGCGTTCCTTGTCTTCCCAATAGGGCGCGCGTAACAAGCGTTTAAGCAACTTTCCGGTAGGGTTTCTCGGTAATATTTCCATAATGTCGACTGATTTCGGAACCTTGTATCCGGCAAGGTGTTCGCGACAAAAACGAACGACTTCTTCAGCAAATGTGTCCTCGGTTTCAATCCCTTCTACCAATTCAACGACAGCTTTTACTTCTTCTCCAAACTCTTCGTTGGGGATCCCGAAAACGGCTGCATCGACAATGGCCGGGTGGTTAATGAGGACTCCCTCTATCTCAGCGGGATAGATATTGACGCCCCCGGAAATAATCATGTCGATCTTGCGATCACTCATGTAGAGGTAGCCCTCTTTATCCAAATATCCCATGTCGCCAAAAGTGAATACGCCTGGCTCTAAATGAGCCTTGGCTGTTTTTTCCTCATCTCCATGGTATTCAAAATCGGACCCCATTAGATTCTTCACATACAATTGTCCGGATTCATTGGGAGCCGCGATTTCTCCGTCGTCCTTAACCACAATTATTTCCATTATCGCCGTAGGCTTACCCAGTGTTCCGGGTTTAGCGAGCCAATCGATGGAATTAACAGTCGTTACAATTGAACCTTCGGTTGAGCCGTAATATTCGGATATTTTCGGTCCCCACCAATCAATCATCTGCCGTTTGACTTCTGGAGGGCAGGGCGCAGCACCGTGCCAGGCGACCTCGAGGCTATCACCCGAGAAGGATTTTCTAACGGGCTCTGGCAAGCGCAACATGCGCACGAACTGCGTTGGCACAAGGTGAGTGTTGGTTATGTGATACTTATCCAACAATGCCAACGTTTGAGCAGCGTCAAATTTGTCGCGCATTATAACGGCGCTACCGGCGACCAAAGGAAAGTAGGAGAATGCCCACTGTGCAGAATGATAAACAGGTCCAACCAACAGGGTCCTGCCATCGGGCGGTATCATCAACATATCTCGCAGACCGGTACCGATAAACCCCATGGTTTCAACCGGAGCCCCAACTTGAGTAATACTGCCACGTACGCCCTTGGGCTTACCTGTCGTACCCGAAGTGTAGAACATTGGCCCACCCATCATTTGATCGTCGGGTTCCGAATCGGCAGCGCTGGCAAGAAATGCCTCATAGTTTTCGAGATGGGTAGTCGTAAATCCAGTGGATTCCCCCGCCATTACTATTTTTGCTACCAACGGCGGGGTATCGGGATGATTGATGGTAGTCTCGGCTAATGATGCGTTGCGCTCGTCAGTCAATAATACCTTTGCACCAGAATTTGCTAACATATACGCTATTTCTGAAGCGACCAGATGCCAGTTTATCGGCACAAGCACCCATCCGCCATGGCTGGCTGCGGCGAAGGCTTCGAAGTATTCTCTGCGGTTCCCGCTTAAAATAGCAAATACATCGCCTTTTTTGAGTCCAATCTCCCTGAATTTATTGATCAGACGATTAACTCGCAGATTAAATTCCCGCCAGCTTGTTTCCCCAAATTCATCCACCAGTGCATGTTCTTCGGGTTTTCGTTCAGCGATCAATCGAATCAGATGTGCCATTTCATTGTCCGTTTGTCAATTTCAATAGGTTTGTGGTGAATACGTAATAAACGAGCATTGTTGTCGCCTTTCTGACAACGTAGCTCGGGGTATATTACGGCATCATGACGACCGATGCATCGGGTACAGAAGATATAATCGTCATTCCTTTGGAGACTTATCCTTAAGCAATTGAAGTATGGTTATTTATTATCGCAGTTGCGGCGGATGCCAATAATTATCATCATGGTAATTACTCGCGCAGAATTTTACGAGTAATTGTCCAATTAAGAAGAAGCTTATAGCAGCAGCACCTTGCCGCCTGTATTCGGATGGCGATTGAACGTTTAAAGATAAATGGGTCCGATGAGTTGGTCATCGCTTAGCCCACCGTAAAGCCAGCTAAATTTTTCAGGATTGCCAAACCCATCGATAATGCTGCTCAGACTACTGCCTGCATCATCAAGACGACAGGCCCTTTATTTACCCCTCCGTTGCAATTGACCCCTATTACCGTACTCACGTTTAAACGTGTCGCCTCAAACGTTTGCCTAGATTCCCCTCTTTTTAAACATGAGCTATATTAAGAGAATAGTTATCGTTTATGGTCAAAAAGGCGCCACTATGAACAAAATACTGATCGCTGCTTTTACAATGACATTTTTCTCCCCCATGGCCTTGGCCATTGAAACAGATACCCCGGAATCCAGTTGTAAGGAGGCGGTCGCTTTGATTAAGGACGAAGCTTATAAAGAAGCGTTGGAAGAAGCACGCTGGTGTGTCACGGCCCTGGAAAATTTGTTGCAGGGTTCCACCAGCGAATTGTTTTCGGATAGTGTCGCCGGATGGAAACGTGTCGATGTCAAACAAAATAATACGATGGGCATGGGTGCTATCACCGCTAACTACAAAAAGGGTAATGGATCCTTAACCGTCACCTTGTTAGGCGATCAGGGTTCGGGAGGAATTCTCGGCGGAGCACTCAGTGGTTTGGCGAAGATGGGTATTATGGGGGCTGCTGGCGGCAAGCGTTTCCGAGTGCAGCGTTTAAAAGCTACCGTAGACGCTCAGGGCTCTATTATGGTTTCTTTAGATGACGGTTCCATTATTCAAATTCAAAGTCCGCAGTACAAAAATGCAGACGCCGCCCTGGAGGGCCTTAGCGATTTCATGGACGAATTTCCGTTCAAGGAAATCAATGACCAGCGGCGTTAATCCGTCGCGATCACCGAATGGATGTTGCCTGTAAAGAGAGTTGTCTATTCGCTCTTTTGTCGCTATGTGAAAGAATCCCGCCGATTCAGTGAGCCGTTGCTTTTTGAGTCTGGATCCAGGAGCTTACCGATTCCTCCAGAATTTCCAAAGGCATAGCACCATTGAGCAACACCATTTCGTGAAACTCTCTGATATCGAAGCGATCTCCCAACTGCTCTTCAGCCATCGCCCGCATTCGCAATAGATACAATTGGCCGACCTTGTAGCTAGTAGCTTGGCCTGGCCAAACCACATAGCGCTCGATCTCTCGAGTCACTTCCGCCTCTCCCTTCCCTGTTTTGTCCAACATATAATCAATTGCCTCGTCTCGAGTCCAACGTTTAGCGTGCATGCCTGTGTCGACAACCAGTCGCACGGCCCGAAACATTTCATCCACTAACCGGCCCATATCACCCAGCGGGTCGTTCCGGTAAATGTCCATGTCTTTGGCAACCAGGTACTCGGCGTAGAGTGCCCAGCCTTCGGTAAACGCATTAAAGCCGAGGGATTTTCGTATCATAGGAACGTTTTCGATCAGCTGCATTGCCGATAGTTGAAAGTGATGTCCCGGTGACCCCTCATGGTACATCAACGTAGGTAACGTCCAGCGCGGATAGGCAGCGGTATTTTTTTGGTTTAAATAGAATCGTCCAGGCACCGAACCGTCCAAAGCTGGAGGCCTGTAATAACCTCCTGGCGACGAGTCCTGCGCATATTTGGGAACTCTGACAATCTCCAATGGCTGGGGTGGAATAGTTATAAAATAATCTGATACTTTTGACATCAATGTGTCGTTGATTTCATTGAGATAGGCAATCTGCTCCTCTCGGCCTTCATCCGTATTGGCGAACTGATGCTCCGGCATTGCCCTTAACGCCCGCAGTCTGCTTACAATAGAGCCTTCATCAATTCCCTCTGCAGTAAGGATTTTTTCCATTTCTACTTCAATGCGTGTTACCTCAGAGAGTCCCAACTCATGTATATCATCGGCAGTTAACCTCGTGGTCGTATTAGAGCGCAGCGCGGCTGCATAAATAGCATCGCCCTGGGGCAGTCGCCAAATACCCGCCGTACCATCAGTCATCGGTAGCAGTTGTTCAAGTAGCGCAATCATTTGTTTGTACTGTGGTAGAACCTGCTTCTCGACTATAGTAACAACTTGTTGAAACAGTTCTTCCTTACGAGTCGCGTTTATATCAGATAGGGCTTTGAGTTTGGCAGGCAAGGTCGTGACCAATGGATTTTCTTTGGCCCCTTGCGCGACAAAAGAGCGCAGGCCAACCAGCGCTTTTTCAATAATAAAGTCTGGCGCTATGGTGCCATTATCCCGGTCATCCATCACCCGCTCCTTAACTTCCGCAATAACACGAGCAAATTCTATCAGCCGGGAAATGTAGCGTTGGACGCTCGCTTCATTCACTATGTTGTGACTATCGGTTAAAAACTGCGGCATTTTGACCGTGACTCCGGAGATTTGATTCACTCGATAGCTGCCGTGTTCAAACTCGCTCTTTCGAATGATGTCATCTAAGTACCAGGCATATATTTTCCAACTAAGTAGTTCCTGCCCTTCGAGGTCCTCGGGGCCATAATTATTTAATCCATTGCGATTCTTGCGGACTAAGCCCAGTACTTCTCGTTCTGACTCTCGGACATAGGAGTTGAGTTTGCCGCTATGGAAATCCAGAGGTGAATTGTCGATTAGTCCGATCGTCGTAATTAGCTCCGGCGAACGGAGCAACACCTGAACTGACGTTTTGTTGATATAGTTGTTGAGACCAACGGGAGCCGCCCAAAACTAGATGTATAATCCGATAACAACACCAAGTGTCAACGAGAACGCGTAAGTCAATATTTTCTTTAATAAGGTCATAATGAACTGATTTCCGATGTGGGTATTCTTTTCCCGATAAAGGGTCATATCTTATTTGAACGACTATTATCGTCGTTTTTGTATGTCGATTTGCTGGCTGAATCGGAAAACATAAATCAAGTCGATATAAATACTAAAATTAGGAGGTATGAGGACGAGAAGGTATCACACTCCATGATAGCCCTGTTATTTTTTCGATCAATACGCTTTTTGATAGAAAACAGCCAGTTTGGCTACGTTGTTTCATTATCAAGTCTCGGACTTTGTTTCTTTGGTCAGAGCAAGCTCTTCATAATCGGCATCATATAGTTCTTAGGCAGTTTTTCGTGAATGGCGCTATAACCACTCGCAAGATACGAACTCAATATTGCACATCGAATTACAACACGATGTACTTCTGTGCTAAGGATTTCCCGAAACGCTTTTTATTCACCCACGGTAAAGCGTATAATCAATCCACTCGATTTACATTGGTGAAAAAGCGCCATCACCTGACTGTCATCTATGGCTAAAGAACGCTAGACGCGAACAACGATTTCCAAGGAACCACTATCGCACTATTCTTAGCCGACCACATGAAATTAGCTAACAGTCCCGCCTTCTTCTAACCACTTTGCGCTGTCTGTCGTGAGGACGCGATTTTTCGCATCTTCGTATAGCGCCAAGTCAGCGTCGGTCAGCACATTGCGCCAGCGGCCATTTGTGCCCTTAAAGAAGAAACCTTCTGCGCCACCTTTGAATACGACGCCGCGTGGGTCGCCCTCGGCATCCATCTTGGCGGCCTTGGCTTTGACGTTCTTAAATGTCGTGTTTTCAACAATTTTCGCCAGATGTTCAGCGCTGGGTTTCTCTCCCAAAAATTCTGCCAGATTCTTAATGGAACCTTCTAAATCATTGAGCATGTCGTTGTAATGAATAAAGTAAAAGTTGGGCAGGTGACGGTAGTCCCAATAGCTCTGGGTATGACCGAGATTAGCCCAGAATGGATAGCCTTCTGATTCCCACTCAAACCAGCCACGAGAAATCCAGTCGCGCCAGAGTTCGCGAGGATCTTCAGGGCAACGGGGCAGCTGGTCACCTTCTATATCCGGTGCATTCATCATGCCCATGGCGATGTCTGTATAGTTAGAATAGTGGTTAAAGAAAGACATAAACACATCGCGGCAATCGCGACCCACAATCACATACTTCACTTCCGGGTAGTAGGGTAGGCCGTCCAAGGGCAGGTGGCTCTTGATGAACCTGCGCCCCGGCACGTTCTCAAGAAACAGACCCAGGTCCTCTTTAGGAATCGGCAGGAATCGAGCGTCTGGCCAGGGGGTGACCTCTTGAAACCCCGGCATTGGATCGGCCGTACCATGGAGTAATTCGTGTAAAATCTGTTGCATCCAGGTGGTGCCGGCCTTGTAGGAAGTGGTTACAATTATATCACTGGGTCTGGGCTGGTATTCATCCCAGCGAGTTGAATCCAGATGGTGGTTCTTGTAGGTGCGCGTGACTTTTGGCAGCTGGTCGGACATGTTTGAATACCCCGGTTCATATTATAATTGATTGCCGATCAATATAGATAACACTTGAAGGTGAGATTAGTCAAAGGGAATAGATCTGTTCCGT
Organism: uncultured Cellvibrionales bacterium; assembly: GCA_913019905.1. Classification (GTDB taxonomy): domain Bacteria; phylum Pseudomonadota; class Gammaproteobacteria; order Pseudomonadales; family Dasaniaceae; genus Oceanicoccus. The sequence continues at coordinate 7,165 of CAJVZD010000032.1, read as the reverse complement.
TTTGGTTAGGTTTTGGCCAGGAAAAATAAGCAGCGCATAGTCCAACCAGGCATTCGATAATTGAGTGAAGTCGTCATCAGAAATCGCTGCCAGTTTCACATCGGTCACTGTCGCGCCAAAGCTAAGTTCAAGTGGTTCAATATTCATGTAAACTACCACCAACGTTGTTCGCTGCATGCAGCGGACGGTTTAAGGAATAGTCGTTACATTATTTTCTACTAGTCTTCGTAACACAATCCCTTTCACTGCACGATTTGCACCACATCAGCCCAGGGAGCCCGGTCTTCCTCACCGCCGAACCGATCCATATCCAACATAACCCTAAACAACGGTGGGTTAACGGCTTCACCTTCAGGTATCTGATCTATGGCGTCCCTTAAGTCAGCGACTATCTCGGGAAACTCCGTCGCACGATTCAGCATTTCGTAGGGATCCTCTTCAAGGTTGTACAACTCCGACTCTCCGTCAATCAGCACCAACTTCCATGGTTGACGCAACACAGCATTGCCATCTAGGCTTACGGTGACAAAATCCTTTGTTTCATTATCCGTCTCGCCACTAAAAACTAACGATTGTGATCCACCGTCCAACTGCTGATTGGAATCCAATTGAATACCCACGAAATCAGCCAGAGTCGGCAAGACATCTTGCACTGTTATCTGCTTCGATACTGATGCCGGTTTGAGCCTGCCAGGCCAGGATACGATAGCAGGAACCAGGATGCCGCCTTGATACAAAGCCCCCTTACCACGTCGATAGGGGCCATTGTCAGAACCACCGTCTTCAGTGTTGTGACGCATAAACTCTAAAAAATCTGTTGGCAAAGGTCGGTCAAACACCGCAACGAGATTAGATACGAGACCCCGCATCCCATCGCTCATGGCTGCTGGATTGAGTCCACCATTGTCACTCAAGAACCAGATCAGAGTGTTATCTAACATACCTTCTTCATCGAGGGTTTTCACAATCTGGCCTATTGCCTGATCCAACTCATCAACCATTGCTGCATGTATTCGACGGTTTTCATTCTCGATGTCTTTGTATTTGCCAATCGTCTCCGCTGGAGCCTCGTTCGGTAAATGTGGCGCACTAAATGCGGTGTAGAGAAACAAAGGTCGCTGTTCATCTCGCTCACGAATCAAGCGAATTGCTTCTTCAGCTTGTAAGTGTGTGGCATAACCCGCTTCTCTAAGTGCCTTACCGTTTCTGTGCCAATCTAAACCGCCACCATGAACATGATCCCAGTAGCCGACACCACCCGTGTAGTGTCCATAAACTTGTTCAAAACCACGAGCCATCGGCAGCATCGCAGTCGTGGCATGTCCGAGGTGCCACTTGCCAACCATCACGGACTCATAACCCGCTTCAGCCATATACTCAGGCAACAACTTAAGCGACAGCGGCAAACTACCCTCAGAGATCTTAGCGATAGCATGATTAATCCCATGACGCCTGGGTGATTGTCCGGTCATCAAAGAAGCGCGGGTTGGGCTACAGGTGGGATGAACATAAAAATTGTTCAACCTGACACCACCCGCGGCTAAGGCATCGATGTTTGGGGTTCTAATTTCACTGCCGTTGTAACCCACATCTTTCCAGCCCATATCATCGGCAACAATCAATACAATATTGGGCGGCTCTGCCAGAGTTCTGTCTGAGAAAACAAAAGTACAAAGCAATAAACCAAAACACACTGATCCTTTCGAGAGCGTCTTCATCTGCGACCCCTAGACCAACCCGGCATAAGAACCCCCATCTAACTGCAAATTCTGGCCCGAGATAAAACCCGCCTGAGAGCTACAAAGAAAGGCGCAAGCATCGCCAAACTCACTGGGTAAACCCATGCGCTTGGCCGCAATAGACTCATGTATCTCGGCAATGGCTTCCTCATGGGTGATGTCTTTGAACTTCATGGCCATCTGGGCCATAAACTTTTGCCTATCGGTATCAAATCGTTCGGGCAGCATGTTGTTAATCGTGACATTAAACGGCGCGACTTCCTGTGAGAGACCTTTACACATCGCAGTAAGAGCCGATCGTGCAGAGGTCGACAACCCCATCAGCGCTCTGGGTGATTTCACCATCGCAGAAGTGACATTTACAATGCGGCCAAACTTCCGGGTTTTCATACCAGGCAATACCGACTGGATCATAAAAACAGGTGCTAGAAAGTTTGCTTCCATCGCCGCTTGAAAGTCCTCTCGCTGCCATTGTTCAAATTGTCCCGGCGGGGGCCCTTCATTATTGTTGACCAGGATATCCGCCTCAGGGCAAGCGGCGATGAGCTCTGATCGACCCTGTTCGGTATTCAAATCCGCTAACACTGCGGTGACGTCACCACCACCCAGGGCCAGAATTTCATCCTTTGCCTCTTGCAGTCGATCTTCATGTAAACCATTGATCACAACATCAACACCTTCCTTCGCAAGTGCCATGGCGCAGGCCTTTCCGAGACCTCGAGAGGAGGCACAAACAATCGCCTTTTTGTCTTTAATACCAAGATCCATGACTACGCTCCCCTCGCTAGAATTTGATTCAGCGCCGCTTCCGCACGCTCTTTAGTCAGCGAATCTAATCTGGCACCAATATGACCATCGGGTCTTATTAAAACTGCGCCGTCGTCGGCTAGCCCCGTTAACTCTCGCCATGACAATGCATCACTGAAGTCCTTGCCAAACTGCACTTGCGCCGCACCCAAACATCCCTCCAGTTGCTGAACGCCGGGACCTTCTAACAAAGTAAATTGATTTGGCGCAAACCAATTTTGCAGCGGCACTGCTTGATCCGCTACTTCGATCCAGCGGTGCGGAAAGTGCGCACCAGCATCCCAACTGGGCTGGTAGTTAGATACATCAGTAATCTCAGGAATGGCAGCCGGTTCGCATATCGCTGAACTTGAATAGCGATAACCGATTTGCAGATCAAAACTATCAAAATGGGGACGTTGCGCCTCGATTGCTTCAGCTAACTCTGGATAGGCTTCCGGGTTAGCAGACACAGCCGCAAAGCGCTCAGCAGTTTTTTCCGGTTCAAGGCCATGCAAAGCGATTATAAGATCAAAGATCTTGGCAGCATTGTTGAGACTCTGTTCATTATTGTTTTTGGCCACTGGCTGGCGTTCAACTTCATAACTCTCTAACAGCGACTCTCCAGCCTCACCACGAATCACAGCGGCTAATTTCCAGGCGAGATTTTGAACATCGCCAATCCCGGAATTCAAACCAAGCCCGCCAGCTGGTGGTATTCGATGAGCTGCATCCCCTGCCAGGAATATTCTGCCCTGACGATATTGCTGCGCCACCTGCGCAGACATATTCCACGGACTGACATTCTCAATGGTGGTTTGGGGTAATGCCTGGCCTACCGCCTTTTCAATCAGACGCAAGCAGGTTTCATCGTCATAGTCTTCGCGCTTTTCTTCCTCAGGATTCCATGGATGCATCAGCACCCAGGTTTTCGCATGGTTATAAGCGATCAACGCGCCGTTCACTTCGGGTTCAAATAAGAAATACAATACGCCGCGCCGTCCCTCAGTTAACTGACGTAAATCGGCCGAAAAGTGAATCATCAGGTAGCTAGATAACACCTCAGGTCCTTCCATCTCGATATCAAGAGACTGTCGGATTCTTGAACCAGCGCCGTCAGCCGCAATCACATAATCGAAACTGCATGACTCACTCTCATCGGTTTCTAGTTCCACCAGCGTGGCTTCGACGCATTCAATCGTCTGTTGCAGAGTTCGGCATTCCAGCCCACGCCGAAAGTCGATCAGAGGCTCTTGTTTGATTTTCGCAATTAGCTCTTCTTCAAACACAGGCTGAGGAATATTGCTCAGCGGGAACGGGGTCGCGTTGAGGGCCGCGTCGTCCTGCCTTTCATAAGGCAGGCAACCAAACTCCGTTCCTGTGAGTGTGCTAACAAATCTCACTTCACCGCCCTCATTAGCAGCCGCACCTAACTCCCGTAAATGACTTGCATTAACACCGACGCTTTCACAAATTTCCAGGGTTCTGGCATTCACAGCGTGAGCCTTTGGCGCCGTTAAGGTCGTTTGTCGTCTATCGATTAGCAACGACGGAATTCCATGACACGCCAGTAAAAGGGTGGCCATCTGACCAACCGGTCCAGCTCCCACAACCAACACTTTTGATTTCGTTTCTGTATTCATATACCGCCTCACCCGTTGAATCTTTTTTAGGCTAACTTTATTATTGAGCTTAGTCTCATTTTTGAGGATTTCCTCATTTTTCTTGCCAAATGTCAACTTATTCGTTAAATTGCATTCAAAGTTCATCAGGAAACGTCATCGTGTCGTCAAAAGTTCATAAGTTATTTCGCGACCAAACCACCGGCAAAAAGAAACGTGAGAGAACCAGGGGCGCTCTATTGGATAGCGCTATCAGCGTTTTTTCAGCCAAGGGATTTGAAGCCACGCGAATTGTCGACATTACCAATCATGCTGACATGGCAAACGGCACCTTCTACAACTACTACGAAACCAAAGACGAACTGCTCCGTGATGTCGCATATGGAATTGCGGTCAAAGTGACTGGACGCATCAATACCGAAATGGAAGACATCGCTCATGGACCTACCAGGGTTGCATTAGCCACGGCAAAACTTCTGCAATTTGCGCGACAGGAACCTGAATGGATTGAAGTCTTGTTAAACGGCGCTTCTGTTGTGCCAGAGATGCATTCGGACATGATTCAATACTTTCGCCAGGACCTGGAGATCGGCATCGAGCAGGGACATTTCAACATTGAAATCAACTTACTACTGGTCAACCAACATTTAGCCCTAATCCAGGCTGCCCTACTCTACGATGCTAAAATTAGCGATGACACCATCATCCAGACTTGCGAGGCAGTTTTGCGGCTACTCGGCTTGACGCCAGCGCGAGCAACCAAACAGGTCGCGAGCGTTTTCAAAACGTATTTGAACCAGGACGGCTAGCGAACGAAGCGGCAGCCAATCGAATCAATAGGAGATCTCACAATGACGGAACCCCTTATCAAGGTTAAACAACTTGCCTACGTGCGTGTCCGAGCTCCCGACAAAGCTGTAGCGGAAAAATTCTTAACTGAATTTGGCCTGGCGGTTGCTGAGCGCACCGATGAGGCCGTGTATTTTCGAGGCACCAACCCAGAACCCACCTGCTACGTATTGAGCCAGGGCAATGGCGATGTGAGTGCTATCGCGTTTGAAGCTGATAATGCTGAAGACTTAGAAAAAATAGCGGCACTCGATGGCGCATCGGCCATCGAACCTTTGGACGGCCCTTGCGGCGGTCAAGTCGTGAGACTAAAAGACCCTATGGGCATGCAAGTCGAGATTTGCCACGGTCGCAGCTCGCTAGAAGCTTTAGAGGCAGCACCCGCTCATGCTTTCAATATGAATGGTAAACGCGAACGTGTGGGCTTGTTACCCGCAATTGATCGAGGCCCTTCTCACATCAGGCGAATTGGTCACCTGGTACTGGAAAGCGCGCAACCTGAAACCGTCTATCACTGGTATCACGAGCATTTCGGTTTGACGATTTCCGATGCAGTTCGCTTACCAGACGGCTCGCCACAAATGGTTTTCTCAAGGCTCGATCGAGGCGACGAATATGTTGATCACCATGTCGTAGGATTCCAGTTTGCTCTTGATGAGGCCATCCGGGTTCAACACATCGCTTTCGAAGTCGGTAACCTCGATGATTTGATGTCAGGACATGAATACCTAAAGCGCCGCAAACGGAAAAATGTCTGGGGCATCGGACGACATTTACTGGGCGGTCAGATATTCGACTATTGGAAGAGTCCTTTCGGGGTTATCCATGAACATTGGACCGACACTGATCTGGTAAATGAGCAGCATCAAGCCCAGGACTGTGGTCTCGGCGATATGAATGACTACTGGGGCCCAGGCCCGTCACCGGCATTCCTCATCGCAAAATGGAATTTTAAAGTCATCAAAAACATCTTCCGCCTGATGACTCCAACCAGTAATCTCACCTTTTGCGTTTATCTGAATTAAGGCATCATGAGCTGAATCAATAATTGAATTAATACGGGCCTTATCTTCTTTTTCAATGTTAAATAAGCGTGTTAATTCATCAGCCATATGATTAAAGCTTTTGATTAAAGTATTCAGCTCACTTTTTGAGTTTAATGCCAATCGTGAGTTTAAATTACCATTAGCAAAAGCTAGCGTAGTCTTTGCAATTAAATCTATGCCTTTAACCGTTGCTATATAAATTCCAATTGCAAAGTATAAAATAATTAAAAATGCCAGCGAAACAATAACTGCACTGCTAATAAGAGTCTGTGTTGCATTTGAATTTTGTTTTTTTATGAGTGATTCAGTGGTAGGTAGCAATACCCTGTACATTACCTCATATGTATTATCAATAGCTTCTGTAGTTACCTGAAAAAATTCTTCTGGAGACGTAAGGTAATGTTCTTGAATAATATCAGATTCCACTAAGTCAAAAATATAATGTGAATTTTTAAAGGTTTCTTGAGAAGACGCCATAATAACTTGCTCAATTGAGGGGTTATAGAGAGCGGTTTTTTTAAGATTACGCTGCAGTAAATGGACGGCTTTGTTGGCTTGAGCAATTAGCGTATTGATTTGTAATTTTTGCAGATTAGATGATTTTTTTTCTGCCAGCATGCCTGTGCCAAAAGCACGTGTTTGACCTAAATACTCTTGTGTCGAAGCAAGTTGATGAATAGTTGTATCAAGTAAATAAAAAGTATCTAAATCAGGATGATTGCTCAAGGCATGGCTATCTGCAATGGCTTGTGCAAGAATTAACAATTGATCGACAATAACGGTCTGCTTCGAAAAATTATCTTTTACAGACCAGGTCATCCCTTGTTTTTTTACTACCCCCCATTCATCTTCTATTATTTTCCATTCTTCAGAATCAATAATAGTTAGTGGTAAGGTATTAACTAAAACAGTCCATGCATCGTCAATTTGTTTTTGCTTTGATAAGCGCTGCTCTTTAAATGTTGTCGTTCCGCCAAGTACTCCAGACGAAAGTCCCCTATGCTGTTGCATTAATTGCACGGTTCTAAATAAAGGTAACAATAGAGTCAGGCCGACCAGTTGCTTCTCTGATGTTTCAATAACCGCATTAATGACATAAGTCTTACCACAACCTGCATATCCT
>CAJVZD010000031.1 GCA_913019905.1 uncultured Cellvibrionales bacterium | reverse complement strand
ACTTAAAAATCAGATCTATTTGGGTGATGATGACTTTGTTGATGAAATGCAGTGTAGGATGGCAGAGGCTGTTAGTTTAGATGAGATTCCCTCCATTCAGAAACGCCCCGTCGCAAAGCCATTGAGTTATTATCAATCTCTTTCAGAGGATAGGAATGAAGTCATTTATCTAGCGTTTCAGAGTGGTTGTTACAGTATGAAGGCCCTATCGGATTACTTTGGCCTCCATTATTCGTCGGTGAGTAAGATTGTCAAAAGTTTTGAAGATTCACGGTTCAAGACTTGACCCCCTGATTCATGCTGAAATCAGTCAGCCAACCATTCAGCTGGAATGCAAACCTGACTGACAACACGCTTTAAAAGTCGATGAGTCAAAGCATCAGATGAAATCGCCTGCTGGATAACGTAGCCGTGAATATCGTTGACATCATCACTGTTAAGGCTATCTTTGAAACTTGCCATACCTTTGTCAGCGAATACTCCGTCGATAACGATTTCTTTCCAAATATTATGTACACCTTGCTCTGAATGTCTAAGGTCTGGGTAAAGACCTGAGCTCTTTGCGGCGAAACCATGACATCTCAAGCAATGTACTGCATATAAACTTCTGCCTCTTGAATAACTTTCTTCATCAAGTGCAGTTGCTTGAACTTTAACCAGGGTATCTCGGGAGGCAATGTTGGGCGGTGTTAAATTGCCGTTAAGCTTGAAGGCAAATACATGACCTGAATTAGCGTTTTCCAATTCGTCACCGTGGCCTCCCTGACTCCCCCCAAGACCTGCAAGAACTGCGATGTATTGTTCGCCGTCTACTGCATATGAAATCGGCGGAGCCATAATGCCTACATTGACATTCTGGGACCACAACAGGTCTCCATCGTTATCATTATACGCATGCAGAGCTCCGTCTGTTGTTCCCTGAAATACAAGCCCTCCAGCCGTAGAGAGTATTCCTGCGCTTACGCCACGAGAAAACTTCACCTGCCAGGCTTGTTTCTGCTCTACTGGATCCCATGCCGTAAGGCGGGTGGGAGAACAAAAGCCAGGAACTATGTCAGGCGAGCTGGCTGCCAAACCAGCAAAATCTTCGCCGGTATTAAAACCTTTTGGGTCATACTGATACTGACTGTTAGGTTTATAGGGATAGGTGGTATGGATAGTGGGAATGTAGACGAGGCCCGTGCTGTCGCTATAAGACATGGGGTGCCAATTGTGACCGCCTATAATAGCGGGGGATATCATTCTTTGTGTATTGCTCCAATCACCAATGCCAGTTTCAACTGGCCGACCGGACTCAACATCGATATGGCTCGCCCAATTTACGGGGACATAATTTTTCGCCGATATTAGTTCACCGGTCGCGCGATCTATGACATAGAAAAATCCGTTCTTCGGTGCCTGCATGAGTACTTTTCGTTCTTGCCCCATGATGTTGATATCAGCCAGGATCATATGTTGGGTTGCGGTATAGTCCCAACTTTCAGCGGGTGTCGTTTGATAGTGCCAAACCAATTTACCCGTGTCGGGGTTCACTGCTAAAATGGATGCCACAAATAAATTATCACCGCCTCCAGGGCTACGTTGTTTACGATTGTATTGAGATGCGTTGCCCACGCCTACATAAAGTAAATTCAGGCTCGGATCATAAGCAAAAGAATCCCATACGGTACCGCCAAGTCCAGTATTCCACAAAGATTGAGGTGACCAGCTATCACGAGCTTTAGATAAATGTTCACCTTCGTTTACCTCTTGAAGTTGAGTGGGCACAGTATAGAACCGCCATGCCAACTCACCTGTTAGTACATGGTAAGCGCTAAAGTAGCCGCGTACGCCGAACTCAGCGCCACCATTGCCGATAATCACTTTACCTTTTACGACTCTTGGTGCGCCGGTTATGGTATAGGGTTTTTTCGGGTCGGTAGTTTGTTGTGACCAGATAACTTTGCCGTCGTGTTTGTTGAGCGCAATAAGCCTGCCATCGAGCGCTCCTAGAAAGACTGTGTCGCCCCAAATGGCAAGACCTCGGTTGACAACATCGCAACAGGCGTCCCGTCCTTTTTTACCGGCAACCATAGGGTCGAATGTCCAGATTGATTTTCCTGTCTTAGCATCCAATGCTGCGACGCGACTCCATGCAGTCGTTATGTACATAACGCCGTCAGCGACTATGGGAGTGGCTTCCATACCTCTCGTATTACCGGTTGCGTATTGCCAAGTAAGACCCAAGTCATCGACATTGTCGCTGTGGATCTGCTCTAAGGGAGAGAACCGCTTTTCATCATAGGTGCGACCGTGTGATAACCAAACACCGGGTGTTTTATCCGCATTGATAATATCTTGCTCATTGACCGCTAAAGACGGGTTCGCCGTAATAAGGCTTAAAATGCTAAGAGCGCATAGAGTTTTTCTTAACTTTGTGATCATGGCATCGCTTCCGAGCGTTAGTTTTTCTAAGATGACATCAAGTTAATTACGCAATCGATTTAGTAGTGTTGCGATTAATTAAATGAAAAGCATGGTATTGCAGTTGGGATATTGTTCACGATAGATCAGTGGCTTTTATCTGCACTAGCATAGAGACATCACTATACAGACGCCTAATTATATCTATTCAATTAGGCGTTTTAGGTGAAAAACATGGTACCAGACCGGGGTAACGAGGTATAGGATCGGGGTTATGGGATTAGATAGGGGTCAGGTCATGAATCGAGAATCACACGCGAGTCCTGATAATCTGCTGCTGTCGGCTTATCAACTTCCGACGACATAAACCGCATCCGATTTTTATTGCCATATATCGGACGAAAGAACAGCGGTCGGGATTTAGATCGTGATTCACAACCCAAGACCTAACCCTATCTACTCGGAAACTAGCAACTTCTTCAACCGATAAATCTGACAACTATCTCCGTAGATTTACATAAAAAATCGAGCCAATTATCACGAATATTGGCATGTTAATTTGCTCCACCTGATGGGACGGCAGCACCGTGTAACTAAAGTTTCGGATGGATCAAGGTGGGACATTTTTTGTGTAAAGCCTGAGTGCCAGTACTCGCCCTCTAAGGTATGTGATGAAAGAACCGCGCCAACGGCGTTGGGATATTTGTCAAAGCCGAGTTGGAATTTAGTGAGAAAATGATGGATGAGGCATCAGTATGATGCAGATCAAAGCAAATCAGCAGTGAGCTGTAGCTTAATGGGAGAGAGATTTCTCTATTTAGCTACTGAGGGGTTCCTGATGAATTTGGCACAAAGTAAGCGCTATCGCGCCGGTCCATTTGCGGCCTGCTGCCTCGTTCTGGCATTCATTGCCGGCCAGGCGGTTGCCGGACAATACGAATCCAGGTCATTTACCGAGGCCGAGAAAACCGTTTCCCGTTCCTATATCGCCTACTACGGCCGCGCTGCCGATCCTGGCGGTCTTGCATACTGGGCAGGCCGCCTTGACAGCGAGAGCGGTAACCTCAACTCTATCATCCAGGCATTTGGAGAATCGCAGGAGTTCAATGACCGCTTTGGTGATTTGGGAACCGTTCAGCTGATTTCCAATATTTACCAGCAGTTGTTCAACCGCACTCCCGAGCGTGCTGGGCTTGAATATTACCAGGGTGAACTTGAGGCGGGGAGAAAATCTCTACAGACCATTGCTTTGGACGTGCTTTACGGCGCGACCGGTGACGACGAGTCCGTCATTACCAACAAGCTGGCTGTGTCTGAGTACTTTACCAGTGCCATGGAGGGGGCGACAGACGAGGTGATCGACGCGGTTGACGCCGATGCGATGGCCGAGCTGGTTGCCGAAGTGTCGGTAAATGCTAGCTCCCTGCCCGCAATGTTTTGCCGTACTCGAGGCGTCATATTCGGCGTACCGGCAGGCATGCTCGATGGTCAGTCACTCGCCCAGAGAGCATTCGTAGACGGGCGTGGTTATCCTCAGATCTTCACTCTGAGTTTTACAACCGAGGAAGTTGACGACAACGGTCAGGTCATTCCACTCGAGATTCCGACCCGCGTGGAAAGCTGGGTCTACAACCGAGGAAGCTTTACTTCATCCGTATTCGAGAACGGTTATTTCGTGAATGAGACCAGCTACGGTTTGGGAGTCAGCTTGCTGGCCACGCCATACTCGCCAGACCAGTTTAGCTTGTGTAGCGACGAAAACGACATCAAGGAGCTGATGGGGGAACCTAGTTGTGTTGAAAACCATGAGCTGGCGGGTCGCAATTATCAACTGCTGCGGTACGATCCGACAGAGGACAGTCCCGCTGCAAGCGTTGCGCTTGAGGACGGGTTATTCCTGGCAATTACCGCAGGCTATGGATTAACAGATAGTAACGAAAGCAACATTAGCCTGTGTGAATAGGGAGCGCATTATGAAGGTCAATACAGCAAAAATCCCACAACGCGGAGCCATTTTTCTCACAGTTGCAGTAATTACGGCACTCACAGCGCTCACAGGTGGTCTTGCCATTAGAGTCATAATGCAGAATCAGGAAGCAACGAATCAGGTCTATGACGACCTCGCTGCGGGGCGCGACATCTCTAACGAGCGCTTTGATCGCGCCCGTACAAACACCTTAGACAACTTGCGGGTAGCTAACGCGGCCGCCAATATTATAGTTGCTGTCGATGTGAATCCCGATGTGGGCAGTGTGGTATCTGCTTACGCTGGCGGCGTAATTAGCAACGAGGTCGATCGTCGCTCGAACCCGGATCGACCCACGCGCAGTAATCCACTGCCTGCGGACGTACCACAACCGAGTCTGGGTTGCGACAGCGCAAACCACGACCTCTGTGCAAGCTATGCCGACTGCTCACGGGCCGGCGGAGACTGGCAGGGCGGCAGCTGCGCCAGCGTGCCGACTTCCTGCGATCGCAATCACTTGAACCTGTGTGCCGATTTGAATCAGTGCACACAGGCCAGCGGCTACTGGCGCAACGATAGCTGCTTCGCCACACCTGAGGCCAGTTGTAGCTTTTCGGATCTCGATCGCTGCAGTGACGAATCCTCATGTTCGAGTGTGGGGGGCTTTTGGTACGAAAATACCTGTAACAGTACGCCCGAGCCATCGTGCAACGGAGACTATCTTTACCTTTGTGCCGGCAGTGGAGAATGTGAGTCAGCGAGCGGTTTTTGGTACGATCAACAGTGCAATGCTTCTCCTGAAGCGTGCTACTCAGATGTTAATCAATGTGTCAGTAGCAACGACTGTGGAAATGCCGGTGGCTACTGGTTCAACAGTGTGTGCAACGCCGAAGAATCGGCTTGCAACAGCAGCAACCTTTTCTTGTGTGCGGACGCAAGCAGCTGCGCGGTTGCAAACGGTTACTGGTACAACAACGCCTGCAATAGCGGGCCTGACATGTACACCTGCGACGACGGCTCCGACATTTTGCGTGAACACGTATGCAATGGTAGCGATAACTGTTCGGGCGGTGACGACGAGTCGAATTGTGGTACTGAGAGTTCCTGCTGCATATCAACCAACGCCTGCCCGAGTGAAACAGGCTCTTCCTGCGGCGACACCTGTTGCTGTTGTCCCTACGGCTATGCCTGTGACCAGTCAAATCCCGCCAACGGGTGTGTTCCTTCGTCGTAGCTGTTGGAGCCTTTGTCCATGGACGAGCACCGTTAGCGGATATTATGTAGTCGCTCCAGAAAACGAGAACACTGGTTCGAATTCTGTAATGCTGTACACGGGATCGAGGTCCGAAATTGGGCCACGTATTGAATCGTGATCACAACCCCCAAGCTGTAAGCTGTAAGCTGTAAGGATACGACGCACAACAAACTGGAACCTCCTTACCCGGCTTCGCTTACGACAAAAATCACGACTGTTCGCCTCGCTTAATCATGAATGCAAATTTTTTCAGACCATATGTGATACATACGGCCGCACTTGTAATTAAAAGCAATAACAAAAAAAGATTAGGAATTCGAATAGCAGTAACGGTAAAGCGACTATTGTTTTCAGTCGCGGCCAGACGTAATGGTAGGGCCTCGTTGAAATTTGGGTTACTAACGATATCCACCCAATCCCGACGACTGCGATATCTGACCACTGTAAACCTGTCCCACTGACTATTTTCATTTAGTATCTCAGTACTTGAAAAAACCGGATGCGTTCCATAACGCAACCAAAGTGGAACAACACGTCGGCTGAACTCGTTAAAGTCGCTGACTCCCGACAGCTTTTTAAATTGAAAGAAGTTAACTACATAAAAAGTTTTTCCATCGTCAGCTGTTAAAAAGCGCCGCACGTCGTTCTGTTGGATAAACGTTTTCCTTGGCTGATCCAGCGTTTCTACATAGTTCAGGAACCGATTAATCTCCACGTCGCTTAGAGGATCATTTCCACCATACCAACTACTAAAGAACAACAGTCCTGCGGAAAGGAATAACATTGTAAATACACTGGGCCTGAGCCATTTTCTCATTACTAAAGTCTCTGAAAGTTATCGAACTGCAGTCTACTTGCAAAATGCAAGTTCACAATAAAGCAAGCTCTTGTGTTTTGCAAGTAGATTTATGTTACTATCGTGCTCATGAAACCTGACCTTTTCCCCCGCCGCTCGGACTGCCCCATTAACTACGCCCTGGAAACCTTTGGCGACAAATGGACCTTGCTGATTATTCGCGACCTTATGTTTAAGGAAAAGACTTACTACGGGGATTTTTTAAGTTCCAACGAAAAGATGTCCACTAACATTCTGGCGGATCGTTTAAAACGTTTGGAGGAAAGAGATTTAGTCACCAAAACAGTGGACGAGAACAACCGCGCGAAATCCATTTATGCCTTAACGGAAAAGGGAAAAGATCTTCTACCCATGTTGATGGAAATAACGCTGTGGAGTGGTAAATACTACAAAAAAACCAATACACCGAAGCAGTTTCTCAAACAATTGGAAAACGATAAGCAGGGTGTGATTGAAGGAATTCGTACGAATTGGGAGAGTTAATCCAGCCGGAAAACCGATAGTATTTCAGTCGTGCTCCCTATTAATTAGTAAGCAATCTATAAAATTAGTCAGGTAAAATTACTTCTCTCTGGCTAAAGGTGACAGTTGAACAAAGACCGGTGATCCTGGATTCGACCGATTTCCCTCAAGTCAAAATGAGCCCCACGACAAACCTAACGAGGTCGGGAGCACCGATTCGGTGGCCCCATCTACTCAGACAATCATTGCCTGTTATTACCAGATCAGCGAGACGATTTCGTCAACCAGGCCGGTGATCTCTTCAGCGGCGCGGCTGGTCGAATTTTTTTCTATAACGGTTGCACCCTGACCCACAGCCTCGGCGAAAGCAACGCGGTTGCCGAGACGATGAGCAGCGATGTTTGCCTCGTATCCAATCAGTAACTCTTCCATTTCACCCGTCAGGCGGGCGCGAGGAGGCACACGGTTTAATACCACCAGTGCTGGGGTTTTCTGGGCGCGCGCTAAATCAAGCGTTGAACTAGTCGCCCAAATATCAACGGGCGTAGGTTGCACGGGTATGACGACCAGATCTGCCGCTTCGATTGCGGGTTTGGCATCCCGCTCGGCATGGGGAGGCGTATCAACAATGACACAGGCGCATTGCCGTGCCAGCGATCGTGCTTCCCGGCGTGCACCCCAACCACTTGCGGTTCTGAACGAGAGCCCGGTTTTATCCTCACCAAGCCAGCTTTCACGCAATTCAAACCACTCGCCGAGGCTACCCTGTGGATCGACATCGAGAATGGCAACGGGGCCATTAAGGGCATGGGACATACCCACAGCAAGATGTGCACTCAGTGTTGTTTTACCAGCACCGCCTTTTTGCTGTGCGATCGTGATGATCTTACCAGCCATAAATAGTCTCCGCGTTTGGTGGGTCTCTGACATACCCGGTATGTTAACTGACATAGGACAAAAGAATAAAAACACGCCTGAAGTTATTTGCATCAGGTACATTGCAACGTCGTCGTGATTTGGAGCGGTGCGCATTGTCACACAATCAAAAGCGATTTTCACTCCAGAATTATATATGCCAGAGGTGTCAGGATTTAAACCGGGTCATCAGGGGCCAATAGATCTTCAGACAGTGCTAAAATGGAGCAGGTACCACTTTTTTAGTATCGCCAATTGTGCTGGCAATCAGTGGTAATTACCAAATGATGACAGCTTCTGACAGCCATTTTGATGTGTTAGGGATCGAGACGGACACCAGGGTAGGACCCCCACCTATGTCGACACTGAATTAACTGCACAGGTAGATACCATGACGCATTTGCACCTTTAAGCACAACACGGGAAAATTAAAATCCGCTGTGTGCCTACTGTATTTTTTTATGTCGCTAAAAAAGCAAATATAAAACCTTTACAATTATTTCCGATTTAAGTTAGTCTTTAAATGTCTGCGTAACTGGCGAAAATGTGGAGCAAACCACAAGGGAGCGTAGATGTAGCTGGCCGCATTTCAAATGTCTCCTACTAAAAGCCGTTCGCCTGGGCACTTTCTTTTACTTAACTAAAGGAGAATGCCCATGAATGGCAGCCCCTCGCACAACTATAGAACCCGACTCCAATCCTCTGATCCCGCAATTCATGACGCACTCGTTGGCGAAGAAAAACGCCAGCAAGCCGGCATAGAATTAATTCCTTCAGAAAACTATACCTACCCGGAAGTACTTGAATTATTAGGGTCAGTCTTTACCAACAAGTATTCCGAAGGTTATCCCGGCAAGCGTTATTACGGCGGACAGAAATATACCGACTTTATCGAAATTTTAGCCTGCGAACGCGCAAAAAAACTATTTCGCGGCGAGCATGCCAATGTACAACCGCTATCCGGCTCAGCGATGAATCAAGCCGTTTACCTCGGTCTGCTAAAACCTGGCGACACGATATTGGCCATGGAGCTATCACATGGCGGCCACCTGACTCATGGGGCACCCGTTTCACACATGGGCACCATTTTTAATTTCGTTCGCTACAAATCCTTGCCGGACGGCACATTGGATTATCATGCGATCGCACAGCTGGCGGAAAAACATAAGCCCCAAATGGTACTGTGCGGATACTCCTCATATCCCCGCGATCTCGACTACGCAGCATTTCGACAAATCGCCGACTCGGTAGGCGCGTTGGCCATGGCAGACATTTCACATTACGGTGGACTAGTCGCTGGTAACGCGATGGCCAACCCAATGGATTTTGGCTTTGATGTTATTACAACAACCACCCATAAATCGTTACGCGGTCCTCGCGGCGGTTTAATCGTAAGTAAACTAAAACATGCCAAGGCCATCGACAAATCTGTCTTTCCCGGCTTACAGGGAGGGCCCCACATGAATGCTGTAGCTGCCATCGCAACAACCTTATTGAAAGCCCAGCAACCCGCCTTCAAAGAACATTGTCAACAGGTGTTAGCTAACGCTCAAGCACTAGCAGAACAGTTCCATAAACATGCAGTAACATTAGTGACTGGAGGTACCGAAAATCATCTACTGGTTATTAACACCATTGTAAGCTTCGATATAAACGGCCACGATGCTCAGGAACTACTGGATCAGGTGGGAATCACGACCAACAAACAGGTGATCCCCGATGATCCATTGTCACCCGCACGGCCTAGTGGTATACGTATTGGAACACCGGCGGCTACGACAAGAGGAATGCTGGAGCCGGATATGATGAAAATAGCGGATTGGATTACCGACACACTAAATAATCCAAATGATGCAAACCACCTCGAAACCATCAGCCGGCAGGTCAATCAATTTTGTGCTCAGTTTGATGTCCCTGGACTTTAACCGAGAGTACATAGCAACCCTGCCAAAGATTAGAAGGAATTGAAGAAAAATGATTAGGGTCAGATCTTGAATCCTGTGTCAACATCCAAGATCTGTCCCTTCTATTTTCGACCCTTCTATTTTCGACCCTTCTATTTGCAAGATCTGATCCTCCATCTTCAAAAGTGAGCGTAAGGTCGAGCTGGTAGATGGGATCTGCTTCAGAACGGCTGGCGACCACGAGCTTCTCATCAGTTAATGACAGAATCAGAGTATAACGTTTTTACTTAGCTACAAAATTAGATATGAACCAGCGCCCATACGCTTTAGATCAAAACTAATTGGCTAGATACGATCATATCACATGATCGCCGTTTCCATACCTCGCCAAATTAGCCCCCGCCAGACCTGATCAGTCAAACAGACTGACAGACCACCAAACTAACGCTTATCCAAAGCCGGACAGCCATAGTCGAATTATGGGAACTATAGACCAGCTAAGCGAATTGAATAGATGCAAAAGGATGCGTATTCGGCCTATAATCGCAACCGAGCCACCAGTTTAACGATAATGCGACACCACGCCCTGCGTTGCTCTGATCAATACCTGATTTTCCGATTTTACAAAACACCAATTTGGAGGGCATTTATGCCACGCGTTCTTATTTCTGCATTTATCAGCTTCATTCTAGGCATCTCAACAGCGACAGCAGAAGACACCTCTATCCTAGTAAATGCAGACAACTATGCCCGTGCAGAAGCAGCTTTTCAATTCGAAGGTATGCTCAAAAGAAGCGGTGATATAAATAAACTGGTCCATGTGCGACAGCCCATTCCACTGGACAGACAACGGAATATGCAGATGAACCGGGATACAATTTATAGCTCCGCCGTTGTCGATATTTCCAAAGGTGCCAGCGTATCCTTTCCAAACAGCGGTGATCGTTACATGTCTATCGCGATCGTCAATCAGGACAATTACACCACTGCCGTCTATCACACAGGTGATGCCATTGAATTGACAATGGAAGAGCATGGCACGCCTTTTGTCGCTTTGATCGCTCGTGTTCTGGTAAATGCCAACGACCCGCAGGACTTGAAAATGGCTAATGACCTGCAGGATCAAATTGAAATAACAGCCGCCTCTACGAACACCTATCAGCGTGCCGATTACGACATCGAAAGCCGCAAGACGACACGCGAATTATTTCGACTGTTGGGTGACGGCCTCGGTGATGCATCATTCTGCAATGGCAAACAGAAGGAAGTAAAAGAGACGCGCCATAAGATTTGCGCCGCAATTGGCTGGGGCGGGCTGCCAACCTATGAAGTTGTCTACGCAAAGAATCCAAACAAGTACGCCCTGGGTGACTATCAGCTTCGACTGAAAGATGTCCCAGTCAAGGGGTTTTGGTCCATCAGTATTTACAATGACAAAGGCTATTTTCAAGAAAATGAATATAAAGCTTATAGTATTAACAATGTGATCGCCGTGCCAAATGAAGATGGGTCTTTTACAATCAATTTTGGCGAGCACAAAAAGGGTCGCAAAAACTTTTTGCCTATTATGGAAGGGTGGAATTATGTCGCGCGACTCTATTTGCCTTCGAAGGACATTCAGGAGGGTAGATGGATTTTCCCAGAGCCCAAGCTGATACTTAAATAAAATTCTCAGATGAAAAGCACGTCATTTATAGTGCCAACGAGCGTTAGCCTATTAACTTCTCAAAATTGCGGAAATCCGATTCCTGAGCTCAAGCGATTCCCGACTCCAATCACTGAGCAGAGATCAGGGTTAGGATATCTGGGCTAGGAGATCTCGGCGAGGTCTTGAATCGTGACTTACAACCCAAGACCTGACCTCGACTCCTTTTTTCTATTGACTCCTCAATCGATTAAGAATTGGGGCTCTATGGCGAAAAAGAAAAACTATTGTCTTATGGAATCTTTCCAAATAGGACTCTATCAACGCATAATTGTCCGGCAGAAGTCATCAAAATGAAGGAATTGTTCCATGCATGATCAGGCTTCCCTGACATCTTTTTCAGCCAATGAAGTTGCTCTTAGCATTGAGTTTAACTCCGGTTTTACGAGTCGTTTTCACTGGTTATGGCTACGGGAGAATTGCGTGTGTAATAAATGTCACCATCCCCAAACGTGGGAACGGACTGTGGATACGTTTCTTTTGGATCGCGATATCCGCGCAAAACAAATCGAAATTTCTTCTTCCGGAGAAATGCTGAATCTAGTCTGGCCCGATGGCCATATAACCGCATATATGGCGAGTTGGTTATTGCAACACGCCTATGACAATCACGACGTCAATGACGGTTTGCCAGACGCTGTAGTTTGGACCAAAGAAAGCTTGCCTGAAAAGCCATCAATAGATGCCGCTGAAGTGATGGAAACGGAGGCCGGTGTCTCGACACTTATTTATCAATTAAAGGAAGTTGGATTCAGTATCGTGAAAAACTTGCCCCCTGAAATCGGGATGGTAGAAAAGCTAGCGCAGAGAGTCGGCTATTTACGCGATACGCATTTTGGTATTGATTTCACTGTAGAATCTAAGCCGCAACCAAACAACGTGGCGTATACGTCGATTGAGCTTAAGGCGCACACGGATTTACCGAATCTAGAAACACCCCCCGGCATCCAGTTTTTGCATTGCCTGTTAGCCGATGCCACTGGTGGCGAAAGTCTCTTGGTTGATGGCTTTGCAGCGGTACAATTACTATGCCAAGAAAATCCGTCAGCTTATGAAGACTTACTCCGTATCCCGGTGAATTTTCGTTTCGTCGATAAAGAATGGGACTTGCGGTGGAATAGCCCTACGATTCGCCTTGATCAGAAGGGACGTCTGGAAGAAATACGATATCACAATGCACTAACTGCCACGCGCGAAACAGGCTTTGATGATATGACAAAGTTATAT
Source organism: uncultured Cellvibrionales bacterium (assembly GCA_913019905.1). Lineage (GTDB taxonomy): Bacteria > Pseudomonadota > Gammaproteobacteria > Pseudomonadales > Dasaniaceae > Oceanicoccus. The sequence continues at coordinate 40,619 of CAJVZD010000031.1, read as the reverse complement.
GACGGATTACGCGCGTTTACGCAAATTTTACGTCGCAAAGAACTCGAGTTGAAGTTCAAACTGGAGCCAGGAGACGTGATGGTTTTTCACAATCGTCGTGTATTGCATGGTCGTGCAGAGTTTGACCCTAATAGCGGCTCTAGAAAACTACGTGGTTGTTACGTTGATTGTGATCAAGCCTGGAGCAAACTTCGCGTATCGCAAGCAATGAACAAACTCTGAGGAAGATGACGCGACCATTGATTTCCTCAAGTTGAGTATCAGCAGTAGCGTTAGATAAAGGTCGATAAAACTAATACAACATTTACGATCCGTAATCGATGGCCTCCTGTAGGGATTAGGCAATGCTTCTTTCCTGACTATGCCCGCCGCTGCGTTAGCCACAACCAGGGAGAACATACCCACTGACCGGATATCATAGATTTGATCGCTTGGCTGACCGATATTCCTGTGGATACAAGCACTACTTCTGTGACTGACTCTGATAAAGTACTTTTTCTCAAAAATTATGTCGATGAATATCGACACTTATTTAGTTATTGCTAGACTAATTTCATTGGTTCTAATCAATCGCCTCTGCGGTAGCGAAAATTTAAATTTTTAGAAATGACGGGAGTGAGTATTATGGCTTTAAAACTAGGTTTAATGACCGGATATTGGGGTGCTCGGCCTCCAGCTAATATCGTGGATCTGGCCAAGCGGGCCGAGGCATTAGGATATTGGGGCTTTTTCACAGCCGAGGCCTATGGTTCGGATGCTTTAACTCCACTGGCTTGGGTTGGCTCTCATACCAGCAAGATAAAATTAGGAACGGCCATTGTACAGCTGTCGGCTCGGACTCCAACGGCCACTGCGATGCATGCGCTTACTCTGGATCATTTGTCCGAAGGCCGGCTGATTTTGGGTCTGGGTGTTTCCGGGCCGCAAGTGGTTGAAGGTTGGTATGGGCAGCCCTTTGATAAACCACTGGCACGAACACGTGAATACATCGATATCATTCGACAGGTACTGGCGCGAGATAAACCGGTTACGAGCCCCGGCAAACACTATACTATTCCGTATCCTGAGGACGCCCCCGGTTCTTGGGGCATGGGTAAACCGTTGAAATCAATTACCCATAGCTATCGGCCAACTGTGCCTATTTATTTGGGTGCGGAAGGACCTAAAAATGTCGCCATGGCGACTGAAATTTGCGACGGCTGGTACCCACTTTATTATTCCCCTTATCGAGAGGAAGTTTACGCCGAGTCCATCGCAAATCGTTCCAAAGATTTTGAAATTATGTATCCGATAACAATCAATATTACCGATGATATCGAAGCGGGACGACTCTCAATCAAAAAGAATTTAGCGCTGTACGTGGGCGGCATGGGAGCAAAGGATCGAAACTTTCACAACGAGTTAATTGTGAGGATGGGCTATGCGGATGCAGCCAAAAAAATACAAGATTTCTATCTCGACGGAAAACGAACAGAAGCAGTGGCGGCGGTTCCCGATGAATTAGTTGATGAAATTGCCTTGGTTGGTAACAAAGATCAAATTAAAAACCGCTTAAAAGTATGGGAGGAAAGCGCTGTTACCGGTCTGCTGGTTTGGCCAAAATCTGAGGAAGAAGTTAACGTATTGTCTGAATTGATTCTTGGTTAGTTTTTCTCTTTAGGTAAACGAAAAAGCTTGTACCTCAGTAATTTTGTCATGCCAGTTAATAATGCCTACAGAGTCTACGTAGGCATCTATTTCAACAGTTCGATTTCAGTTTTAATTGTAACGGCCGTAAACCTGCACTCTCGCCAGGCTCAAACTGAGCTTTGGGGGAAACAAAGAAATACGGGTGACGAAAACCCATAGAATAAAGGCTCGATTTGTATCTACGATCTTCGCCGCAATTTGCGAGCTAACGATTTGAAACTATCAGCACTGTCTTCAGAATCATTGGTACCAAATCCGTCCGGAAGACGGTTTCGGTGTATCGAGGTAAGCGAAAAATCAGTGTACGGAAAATACCAACATCAAACCCTCTTTTATCATTTGTCCGAATTTTCAGGAAAAATCTTCCACGGCGAAGGAACAGCCTCATAGCGTCTTCTTGTAGCGTCATTGGCGCCAGGGCCAGCCTTTGCAACAATATTGGAAGAATTATATGGGGTTCCATCGGCGTTCTTTAAGGAGAGCTGTGGGATTTGTGCACCGGATTCCGCATCGAACAGGACAACCGGTTCGTTCCCCTTGCCACATATCCATCGATCCGACCACTGTTGCAGCGCAAGTATAGCCGTTCCCAGGCTCGCGCCTTTTCGCGTTAGTCGGTACTCATAACGTTTTCCGTCTGCTCCAATGTCGACCCGCTGCAGAATTTCATGCTCTACCAAATGAGCGAGTCTATTCGTAAGAATATTTGTCGATATCCCAAGGATTTTGGAAAAATCCGAAAACCGCGTCGTGCCAAAAAGCGCTTCTCGAATAATGAGCAGACTCCACCAATCGCCGATGGCTTCTAGACTTTGCGCGACAGCGCAGTTCATTTCATTGAATCGTTTTTTGCTCATGGTAATTAATTTAACAAATTTGCTTGCTTTACACAAGCAAAGCATTTAACTTGTATTACGCAATCAAAATACTTTCGTAAGACAAGTGTTTTATTTTTCCCAACAGCTGCCACTGAAATTATCCCAGGCAGACCGAAGGGATCTTTTTTAACCAACGGAGTACATATTGATATGAAAATTCACCCACTCATAAAACCAACGCTTTTTATAGCCGCTACTTTGACATTTACTGCCGCAGTCAGTGCGGAAGATGTTCAGGCAGTAAAATACTCGTTTACCGGCAATCGCCTGGCAAAGACCGTCTGTCGCTCAATTGTCTATGATCAGGTTCGAAAGCTGGATCGAACATTACGCAATGAACAATCACGAACCCACTCCCTTAGGATGATCGATAGCAAAGTTAGGTGTAACGACAAAAATTTGTACGTCTTTGCACGAGAAGTTAATGCCGCAAAGATCCAGGATTATCTACTTCGGCTCGACCGGTTCAGAGGTATCTACCAGGCAATTGACGGTGATAGAGATATCGCTTCTAGATAGAAGTACGTCGCTGCAGGCTGAGGCTACCGTGCAAAACTTTCCCCGCGCGGTAGCCTCAATTTATAATCGTACCTTTTCTACATAGGGCACAATATCCTGGCAAAATGACGCGGTTTCATCCTTTAACTCCTCTACATCGACCGGGATTGGGCTCAGGTCTTGATTCGGGATTCACAATCTAGGACCGCACCCCGATTCCAGGGCTAGTAAGCTAAGCGCAGATATCTGCCCGTAACTTATTCAATCCCTATTGCTTCTCTTATTATGTATATTGCCTACTGGAATGAACAATAACAGCTACCGGGCTTTTGGGTTTCCATAAAATGTACCGCAAAGATACCGGCGATCGAACTTTAATGGCCGCCTCACTAACGAAGCTGGTAAGCTGCTCAAAATTTTATCTCTCAACCATTTGTTGGCCATATCCTGATCAGCACTTCGGTGCCAATAGATATGTGACTCGGCGGGAGGTAGTTCGAAGGGCAGTTCCAGTAACGCTGCATCGTATTTGCTTACCAGATGCCTCGGCGCAGTGAGGGCAAAATCAGTAGGCAGGTCGATGAGAGGCGCAACAATTAGTGCTGCACGCGCATTTGAATGTTGAGGTGCTTACCCAACTTGTTGAGCGCTGCGTCCACCACCCCGAAACCCTTGCCGCGGCTAGACACGTGAATACGCCCCAGCGACAGATATTGCTCCAAGGTTAATGACCCCCTGGCAAGTGGATGATCCTTGCGTAGTATGCACACATAACGTTCCTTTAAAAGAGGCGAGTGACGGAGTTGCAAGTCGTTAGTTAAGGGGATATCGATAGCCAGGTCCAGTCCTCCAGTTGCCAATTCGTTAGGCATATCCTGACGGTTACTGTAATAACATTCGATATGAATACCGGCTGCCTCGCGCTGCAGAATTTCTCCCAGTCCGGGCAGGTATAAGGCTTCCGTCATATCACTCATCCTCACTCTGAACACTTTATCGGCGGTGGCTGGGTGAAAGTGATCACCTTCCAGAACACTGGAATTGAGTAGCTGCAGGGCCTCACCGACACGCCCCACAAACTTTTCAGCGACGGGCGTAGGAACCATGCCCTGCGGCGCGCTAATAAACAGTGGGTCGTTAAAGGTTTTGCGTATACGTGCCAGCGCGTTGCTCACCGATGGCTGGGTAATGCACAAAACTTCGGCGCGCGGGTCAAGTTGCGTTTTGCATAGATCACATCAAAAACGATAAACAGATTCAGGTCCACTTGATTTAGTCGCATCTAGACTTTCCTCGAATAAAAGATTTGGTGAATGCCATAGCCTTAATGCAATAAATTTAACTATATGCATGGTGTCGGTGGCACTGGACCTAATGATGGCACGTTCCAAGGAACGCAAGACCTTCGGTAAGTTCCTGCATCAGCACGGCGCGGTATCGGATTGGATTGCCCGCTCCAGAATGGAAATCGATCAGGCCCGTCTAATGGTTTTGCAGGCGGCCTGGATGATCGATAACGTCGGGCTCAAAGCCGCACGCAAGGAAATCTCGAGTATCAAGGCCATCGTACCCAAGGTGATGGGAGATGTGAGCGATCGCGCTATGCAGACTTTCGGCGCAATGGGCATCAGCCCCGATACTCCGCTCGCCGACATATGGACGGGCGCACGAGCCCTGCGGTATGCCGATGGCCCCGATGAGGTACACCTGCGTTCAATAGCGCGACTGGAACTTAAGGCCTGCGAAGGGCGGCTGCAGAATGTGTTAAATGTCCTGAGTATTCCTGAGCGACGATATACAGACTAATCGGTTGCCGTTCAGTTTCTCGCAGTCCACGCGCGCCTGGTTGCGGGAAACTGTAGTCGATGGTTTAAGGCAACTATCGGACGAAGGAACTAGAGTCGGGACTTAAACCGCGATTCACAGCCCAAGACCTCCCCGAGATTCGATTTCTGCTCTTATGCTTTGATCCAGTTTCTGATACGCTAATGCGTAAAAAGAAAACGTCATTTCAAATTCATTCTCTTTTCACAAAAGTGAGATCATAATCGAAGTGCTGTTTTTTTTGCGTGGAGAGAACCGGGCCCGAAAGCGAGCCTGCAACACTGGAAACAATAATAATGACTGATTTTAAAACGAAATTGCTTTCGACCCTAGCTGCATTTGCTACCTTGGCTGCAGTTTCTTTTACTGCACAGGCCGAAACCCTACGACTGCTGACCTGGGGCGGTTATGCACCGGAAAAAGTGATTAAAATGTTCAAAGCTGAAACTGGCATTGACGTGGAAGTGACCAAGTCCAACAACGAAGAAATGATTTCCAAATTACGGGCAACTCGTGGCTCTGGGTTCGACCTGGCTCAACCGAGCCAGGATAGAATCTCCAGTGCCCAGCTTGAATTTGATATCTACAAACCCATCGATTTGTCCAAAATCAACAGCAGCCAGATCATTCCGTCCATGCTGAAGGCGACCAAAACGAACACCACCGTAGATGGAGAAATTTATGGTGTGCCACATGTTTGGGGAACAAGTGGCCTAGTAGTCGACACCAGGAAAGCGGCTATGGTTAAGGATTATTTAGACCTGTGTGGAGCAGATGTTGCAGGAAAAGCTTCTTATCGGTTGAAACGTCCAACATTAATTGCCTTTGCTTTCTCAATGGGATTGGACCCATTCGCGGCCTATGCCGATAAAGCAAAATACCAAGGTATCATCAACAAAGTCACTGACAAGTTAATTTCCTGTAAAGGCAATATAAAAGCCTACTGGTCCGGGGGTGATGGGTTGATGAATCTGATTCGTTCCGGCGAAGTGACGGCAGCGATGGCTTGGGATACAGGCGGATGGAAATTAAACAAAGATCTGCCGGATGTAACTTTCGTTGCCCCCAAGTCCGGCGCGTTAGGTTGGACCGATACTTTTGTGCTGCCTCGCAAAACCAAAGCAGAAGACGCCGCGTATCAATGGATCAACTTCGTCATGCAGCCTAAAATTGCGGCAATGATCACCGATGCCGCAGGTAACTTTACCGCGTCCGAAGGTGCTGATGCGTTTGTCTCTGCAGACTTAAAAAAACGCTTCCAGGCCAGCTTTCAACCGGCGGACATCGACAATATAAAATGGTATCCGACAGTGCCTGCCGGACTGGAAGATATCGAAGGCAAAGCCTTAGACAAAATCCAGGCTGCCAGCTCCAACTAATCTGATGTGAGTAATATTTACGCGTACATTCCTTAAGTAAGCACGCTCACGGTTTGTCCTGATTGGGCCCCGTTATCATTAGACCGCTGGGCTTTTGCTATTTTTTTGAATATTTTTTGAATATTTCTTTGGTGAGAGATGTTGATGGTAGACAGCAACGCAATGGCAGCACCGAATGCGGTTGATCTAGAATGCCGGAATTTGGTGAAACGTTTCGGTGACTTTGTTGCGGTGGATGATGTGTCTTTCTCCATTCCCGCCGGTTCTTTTTTCTCCATTTTGGGTCCTTCGGGATGCGGCAAAACAACCTTGTTGCGGATGATCGCAGGCTTTCAGGGCCCCACATCCGGCGACATTATTATTAAGGGGCGCTCGGTTTTGGATGAACCGCCGAACAAGCGGCCAGTGAATATGGTGTTCCAGCATCTGGCTTTGTTCCCAATGATGACTGTCGCTGAAAACGTGGCGTACGGATTGAAACGACAAGGCGTTGCCAAGGCTGAAATGGGCACCCGAGTGCAAAAGGCGCTGGATAAGGTCAGCCTTAGTGATGCGGGCCCCAAACGTGTGGATCAACTTTCCGGTGGTCAGCGTCAACGCGTCGCCATTGCGCGCTGCATGGTGCTGGATCCTGACGTGCTGCTGCTCGATGAGCCGCTTGGGGCACTAGACCTGAAATTGCGCGAGCATATGAAGGTCGAGTTGAAGCAATTGCAGCATCAGTTCGGCACGACATTTCTGTATATTACCCATGACCAATCTGAAGCGTTGGTGATGTCGGACATTGTGGCCGTGATGAATAATGGCCGTTTTGAACAGGTCGGCACACCACAAGAACTCTATCACCAGCCCAAGACCGCGTTTGTGGCGGGATTTGTCGGCGATTCCAATCGGTGGATGGGCAAGGTCATTGACCTTGATAGCGGCTCGGCCAAAATCGAAACCAGCGACGGTCTGGTTTTTGTCTCGGAAACGGCCGGACCGGATCAGATTTCCAAGGGAGATCGGGTCGACGTTTTTGTTCGGCCGGAAGCCGTAACCCTCACCAGAGGAACATCGGTCGATAGCAGTTATGACAACAACCTGACCGGTTCCGTTAGCAGCCTACTGTTCAATGGAGCAGCAAGCCGTGCCTTGCTGAAAGATACAAAAACCGGTGGGGAGATTACCGTCAATCTCCCGCAAACCGGCGAATTTAGCGATTTGGAACAGGGGAATTACCTGTCGCTCAGTTGGCAGCGGACAAAAGCGAAATGTTTCCGCACAGATACCGCCAGACAGGAGGGCTGACCCATCGATACCCGGTCCACGACAAAATTGACGCTGATTCTGTTATTGGCGCCGTTTGTGATTTGGCTGACCGCTCTGGTGATCCTCCCCCACGTGGACATGTTCATGTTGTCCATTCGAGAAAAAATCGCGCCCAGAACCTACCAAACCAGCCTTGCCAATTATCAGGAATTTTTCGTCGAACCGCTTTATTGGAATACACTGGCGCGCACGGCTGTTATGTCTATTTTTGCGACGATTCTGACCCTGTTGATCGGCTTTCCGATTTCCTACTACATCGCAAAAATTGCGCGCGGAAAGATTAAGAATATTCTGTTCCTCTTATGCCTGTTGCCGTTCTGGGTCAGTGAGCTGGTCCGAACTTTCGGCTGGATGATCCTGTTGCGAGAAACCGGTATTATTTCCAATTTGCTGCAATGGGCGGGCATGGTAGATGGTCCTGTGGAGATGCTCTACAACGACGCTACTGTGATGGTTGGGCTGGTCTATACTTCGATGCTGTTTATGGTGGTGCCGCTGGTAACCACATTAGATAGCCTCGATGACAGTTATATTGAAGCCGGCTATGATTTGGGTGGTAATGGGTTCACCGTAATGCGGGAAATTGTCATTCCCCATGCCATGCCGGGTATCGTGTCCGGCTGTATCGTCGTCTTCATGCTAACCCTCGGCAACTATCTAACGCCAATTCTATTGGGCGGTAAGAACAGTTTATGGTTCACCAGTCAGATCTATAACCAGTTCATTACCAGATTTAACTGGGAGTTGGGTTCCGCCTTTGGATTTCTGTTGCTCATTGTGTCTTCCTTGATTGTCTGGTTGGGGCTGAAACTCAGCCGTCAGACATTGTCATCCACCATCGCGGAGGGATAATCCAATGATACCTTCCATCCCCCAATCGAGAATCAGCAAGATTGCCTATGCCAGCTATGTGGGGTTATTCTTCATTTACTTGATCCTGCCGCTGTCGGTGGCAGCCACCTTTGCCTTTAACGATTCCATGTTTCCCTCCCTACCGTGGGAGGGTTTTACGCTCGACTGGTTCTTTAATGATACGGAACCAACACTGGGATTGTTTCACGACCGTACGTTGACAAAGGGGATTGGTATTTCGCTTTTCGTGGCTTTGTGTACGACTCTGATCTCAGTGTCGGTCGGGACCACCAATGCGTTTCTTTTTGAACGCTATGATTTTCCGCTTAAGGGCCTATGTTATGTACTGATGATCTTGCCACTGGTGATACCAGGGGTGATTTTGGGCATCTCCATTCTGGTGTTTTCCAGTACTATCGCCAATGGCGTGGAAGATAAGCTGGACTATGATCTGGATTTCCTCAGGCCAGGATTAACACTGGTGGTGTTAGGTCAGTTTTCTTTCATCACAACCATTACAACGCTGGTCATTTCAGCACGCCTTCGGAAATTTGATTTGTCTCTGGAAGAAGCGGCCCTGAATTTGGGAGCGACAAAATGGGCGGCGGTTCGAACTATCACCCTGCCCTACCTGCAACCCGCGATAATTGGTGCCGCAGTGGTGTCTTTCCTGATGTCCTTTGAGAATTTCAATACTACCCTGATGTTGGTGGGGTCGGACGCACCGTTAACCATCACCATGTTTGATCGCCTGAAAGAAGGTTCAACGCCGGTTCTGAATGCCGTCTCTTTGATGTTGATGATCGGGTCTGCAATGCTAGCCCTGGTGATGATTCTGGTGCAACGGGACAAGGGTGTTAAAGACGGCTGACCGCTCAACTCCCCAACAGCCTGGCATTTGAAGGAAACTGCCTCGATGATGTTGCCTGAATAACACTGAAAAACAATATCGCCGACTAAAACTGGGTTATATGCTCATCAAAGAAAGACCAGAATTTCTTTTGCACTTCATCGGTTTCACGCAGAATTTCGTGAGCACAGCCATCCAATTCTTCCAGGCGGCAATTTTTGCAGTTATCTGCCCAGATTGCCACTTGTTGCTGGGACACAACAAAATCTTTTTTACCAACGCAGCAAAGAATGGGTAGTTTTATCTCATCAATATAGGATTTTTTATTAATCATCTTCATGGACTTAAGCGCTGCCAAAGCCCAGCCAAAAGTAATGCCACCCAGCCTTAGGTCTTTATTCGCATCATTCAAAGCGACATTAATATCAAACCGTGTTTGGTCGTGAGTGAGACCATTGTTGTCAAATTTCACGTTGTCTTCATCATATGGCCCCGCGCCTAACGCATAAGTTTTGTTGCTCACGAACAATCCGCGCAGGCGTGCTAGCACAGCCAAGATCATCATTTGTGGCTTAGGAACTTCGATGCCAACCATTGGCCCGCTTAAGATCAAGCTGGCAAAAACATCAGGATGATCGTGAACAAAGCCAATGGCATTAAGCCCACCCATAGAATGGGCAATCATATGACGAGGGCCCGCCATTTTATCTTTCAAAACCGTCTCATAGACTTTAGTAAAATCCTCAAGATAATCGTCAAAGTCATCAATGTGCCCCATGTCATGATCATCGCATTCGCGAGTGGAAAGACCTTGTCCACGCCAATCAAATGCGGCGACTGAATAGCCCCGATCCAATAACTGCTGATAACTTTCAAAGTATTTTTCAATATATTCTGTACGACCACCAACGAACAGAACACTGCCTTTAAAGGTGACGTCTTTCGGGACGGGCCAATAAGCTGTGCGAATATCAATGCCGTCACCGCAATCAGCCCAGGAGACCGTGCCCCCAGTTGGCGCGGGGTTTCCTTCAACGATTGTGAAATCCAAACTTTTGTTCGACTTTTTTTTGCTCGACATTCTTTTGGTCCTAACGCATACATAGAGCGACCGCGATGGAAGCTGATATCTTTCAGAAAAACACAAGCCCGAACGGACGTTAAAGACCTCGAGCATAGGAAACAACAATACTCCCAGATGCCCCAATCCTTCCAACGCATCCAGCAGATGCTTATGGCCGTATCAGTAAACTAGGAATTCCTGATACGTCGTCTTTACGGTTAAGAGAGCCACAAAAAGAACAAAAAAGCCAGAAGCTCTCAAATTGACTTAACAATAGCCCTACTTTATCGTCAAGTCACATTTTCGTAAAGAAAGTGGAAAAAACAGGATAGATGCCTCCCGGTATTCGCTACATCGCCTCTTTTCTAATCCATTCTGTGGTCGTCGTGATATACCCATATGCAGAGAGATGCCCTTTTTCTCTGCAGAGTTTTTCCACGGTGCCAACAGAATTTGCTGGACAGGCTGTGGGGAATTGGTCCCAGGTCCTAAATCGTAATTCACTACCAAAGACCTCGCCCGACTCATATTAATGTACCCTCCAATGGCTTATTGCGACAATCTTATCGGTTCCTTAAGAACGGTGTCCGCGAACGAATACCAATTTTCGTTTGATGAGCCAGTGGGAGTAGGCATACAAGTTTTGCACGTTTCCGCTGTCATCTTGAGCTACCGTGTTTTTAAGATATTGCTACATTTAGTGAGCTTATCAACTGCTAAGGAATTGAGTTATCTGCTTTCGAGTCTATAGTGATAGGTATTGTTTGCGGTTGGGGCGCCGTTGTATTTTCACTTAGTGGATGATCAGCCTTTGTAATTAGGACGATCTTTTTTACGGCCTGTTAGCTCGCCGCGACGCGCCATGAGCACTATTGAGTTAATTCAACTACAGTAAAGTACTGTACATGACATAACGGTTATTCCGACAACCTTATAGCAACTTACTCCCTAGCAATTTACTCGAGCAGCAATGGACAAAGTCCTCGATATTACAACACTTTCCTTCACGTCCGTTCTCCTGTGCTTGATATTTGGTGTCACACTCATAGTTTATTCCCTAAAACACCCGCGTTTCAATGGTATCGCTATCATTGGTTGTGGTTTTTTGTTTAGTTCAGCTGGCTTCTTTTTACTCGGTTTCCTCAATATAGTTGATGCCTCTATAGCCGTCATTTCAGCCAATACGCTGCTCCTATTTGGATTAGTTATGATCTGCGAGGGACTCATTTTTTTTAACCAGATCGAGAACAAAATAGGCAAATATGTGGCCATCCTGCTTTTATTGTTTATGTTGCCCTCTTTTATCTACCACTCGTATGTCGAAGAAAGCCTCAAAGGGAAAATTGTTACCATATCTATTTGCTATGTGATCGAATGTCTGCGGTGCAGCTATATCCTGTTTACAAAACGTAACAAGACCATCATTCTTACCACTTATATATTGCCGACCGCATTTCTTCTTTTCGCAATATTTTTTGCTTATCGAATTATGTTCACCTTAAATGAACAAGCGCTAACCGACTTTGCTGAAGCAGGTACTGTCCACGCGTTTACCTTTATCACGATCCAGGCGATGGTGCTAATTACTAGCTTATCGGTATTTTGGATTACGAGTAATATGCTCGAGAAAGAGCTACTCGATTTATCCAGAATAGACCCGTTAACTTCCGTATTCAATCGTCGCGCACTGGACGATTTAGCTGGTGTAGAGATGACACGCAGCATACGTAAAGGGCACCAATTGTCGATTTTGATGTGTGATATAGACCATTTTAAGCGCGTTAACGACGATTATGGCCACCAAGTGGGCGATACAACATTGGTGGACTTTTCCCATATCTTAAAATCGAATGTGAGGAAACATGACATAGTCTCGCGCTACGGTGGCGAAGAATTTCTCATCATGCTGCCTGAAACTAATGCGGTGCAGGCCGGAATAATCGCTGAAAAATTGCGAGTGAAAATCGAGGCGCATCGCGTCACTATTGATCTTCATGAACCCTTGGCTATCACCGCGAGTTTTGGGGTTGCGTGCTATGAAAATGGAATGGAAAACTGGGAGCAAATTTCACAAAATTCTGACGAAGCCTTGTATCGGGCGAAAAGTAAGGGAAGAAATTGTGTCGTTCAGCACGGAAGCTAGAGTGCTATCCCAATGCACTCTTTGAGTTAATTGCATTTAAGAAACGTCAACAACGAAAAGCGCCAAGTTAAGTCCATTAATTCTAATAAGCCTGTTTCAACTATTTAAAACGCTGCCTTAAAGTACTACAAAGCATAATAGATTCTTTAGTTTGCGCTAAGGCCAATCCATTGCCCGGTGCTTTATCACCATGAAGTTCAAACAAATCATCCAGTTCCTTCATTCGATTTTCTTCACAAAAACCGCCCGCGAGTCTAGGGCTTGCACGACGCCACTGGGCCGGAATTTTTTCTAATATCGCCGGTAAATTATCCTTAACCCATAACCAATGCATTGTTTTTAATGAATCGTTATTAAGCATCGCAGCAATCATCCCAAAACTTTCTCGAGAACCAATAGAATCACTTAACACGTACTGATAAAGTGTGTTAGAAAGAGAAGGGTCGGTAACTGCACCTAAAGCGGCGGCGCTGGCATTATCGAATAGAGGATCATCAATTTCACTTCTTGCTTTTATCAATTGATCGAAAAATGGCTTACCCAAGGACTGTACAGCAATTTTGAAAGCGCTTAAATAGAGATCGGAAGAAAGCTCATGTTGCCCGGAAACACCTTTTTCCGCGATAAATTGTTGCGCCTTTCTCACTAATCGCTGACGCGTTTTTTGATGTTTTAGTGAATCCGCAACAAAAGCAACTAGATGATTTTTTAATAGCTGCTCACTTTCTGACAATTTGCTTAGCGCCTTCTTATTGTCCAGGTCGGCAAGCTTCATCAAATACCAAGGGGTCACTAACTTTCTTATCTTGTCGGATTCTTTTGTGTTAAAAATATCGCGTATATAGTGACTTAATTTAGCCAGTGGCAATTCAACAAGTTGGCGCACATTGGATTGTGAAGACAATTCGATGGCGTTCATTAAGATTGATTGATTAATATCGCCGGCATCAAATCCCGATAATACCGCGTCAAACAATGCAATCTTTTCACCGTTATTCAATTCATGATAATTTTCAAACAGCGAATTTAGATCTTCTCTTTTCAACTGCCAGCGATAATACCCACTACCGTCTGCATTCGGCATCAACCACGTAGGACACTGAGTTGTTTTAAGCGTAAGACTACTTTGCTGAGGGCTGACTAAACCGCATTCTTTTTGATTAGCGTTCCCTTCAATGCCGTAGCGAACACACATTGGTACGGTCCATTGGGAACGATCGTTGATTTTCGATCCCAAAGGCCGGTATCGCGATTGAGAAAAGTTAACCCTAGTTGCTTGAGAAACTTCGCAAATAACGTCCGTTTGCATGGAAGGTACGCCTTTTTGTTCAGCAAATTGACGAAATGTTTCCGTTAAAGCGGGCTCGCCGGTTTGTTCTGAAATACTTTGATAAAACTGTGCTGAATCAGCAACGCCATCCGCATATTGATCAACATAACTCCCCATGGCTTTACGAAAGTTTTCAGAACCAAAATAACGATCCACCATGTGGATAATCGCCTGGCTTTTTCGATAAGTAATTGAATCATACGCATTGCGTATATTCTCATTTTTGAGAATTGGCTGACGAATCGCTCGGGTGCTTTCTAAAGCATCGGCACTCATAGTTCTAAAATTGGACAAGAGTGCGCTCAGCTGATGACCCCCGTCGGGTTCAAACTCATTGAGCAAGACCGGCGTAGCCCAGGTTGCAAATCCTTCCTTTAACCATAAATCGTCCCACCAGGGTGGGGTCACCAAATTCCCAAACCACATATGGGCAAGTTCATGTGCGTGAGTATTCATGATTGATAATCGAGCGCCGGGAGCGGGTGTATCACCTAATAGTACTTTTTGTTCTCGATATGTAATGGCGGCTGACAATTCCGTCGCGCCGCTCGGCCATTGAGGTGCTGCAATAATGTCGAGTTTTTTGAAGGGATAAGGTTGACCTAATGCTTTTTCAAAAATCTCAACGTACCGAGGGGTTATATCCATAACAAAATTCATATCCTTTGCTCTGCCACGCCTTGCAAATGCTCTTAAAGGAATATCGAAATCACGGATTTCATTTTTAGGTATCACACCTTTATCAATAACATCAAATGGTCCTACTCCAATCGATAATAAATAAGTGGGGGATGAGCGAGTTTCCGCAAATTGAATTTTGACGTATTGGTCATTAATGTCAGTAGCAGAGATTTGTGGTGCGTTAGATATAGCAACCAACCCTTTTGGTATCGTCATTGATATTAAGTAAGGTGATTTAAATCCTGGCTGGTCAAACCCCGGCAAATATTTACGAGCTTGAATTGATTCTGATTTAGCTAAAACATAAGCATCGCCCTGCTCTTCTACTTTGAATAATCCAGAGAGGTTAGTATCAAAGTCAGCTTGGTACTCGAAGCTCAATGTAATGTCACCAGCCTCAACCTTTTGGCCAAAATCAACCAACGCTACACCCGAATCCAGTTTCTGTTCGTAACTGACTATTTTGGACAAGCCGCTAGCGGTGGTTAACTTAACGCGATTCACTTGCAAATCTTTACCGTGAAGCCAAATACCCGACAATCCTTCAGACAATTTTATTCTGATGATCGCGTGACCGGTGAACGAATCCTTGCTGGGATCAATATTAAGATCTAATTGGTAATGTAAGGGCATCGCAAAGAGAGGAAGAGCTCCCTGGGGAGGTTCGCCAAAGTCTGGCGGGACCGCAATCTGAGTAGTGGTACTATCTTCATTTAGCGGGTTTTGAAGTGGTAGTTCTGGCTGTACACAACTAATCAGGCTAATCACAAGTAGTAGAGTTGTGATGACTTGGATGCTAAAAAACTTCATGGTAGTCCCTCAGAAAAATTCTGAGGGTATCTTATCATTTAGGCAATCTTGTTTCCCTGTAAATATTGCTTCCCTTTAAATATTATTCTTCCGGAAAGATAGCTTCTCCGCAAAGACGGGCTCGAAGAAACCGATTAAATTTGAGACTGAATAGTTAGACTCTTTGACTATCGCGAAAATAACAGGGGCACCCACTCTGTGCCCTTTAAAGATATAGCAGTCAATTAAATATTAAGTGATTTTCTAATTACGTCAATATCATCAGACCGCATATCTAATTTGTTAGCTGCATACTGTTTACTGGGCAATTCACTTAGCTCTTTCGCTCTAAGCAATGCTTGCTCAATGACCTTAGAAGGCTCAACAACTTCGTCTAACATGCCGATTTTGGCGGCCAGCTCAGGCGAATAGGGGCGAGATTGAACAATTGCGCGCGCGTGATGTAGGGGGCTGATATGGGTTTTGGCAATGACTTTCAGAATAGTTGAAAAAGGCATGCCAATCGCGGTTTCAGGTAAGCGGATAGCGAACTCTCCAGCAGCGCCGACACGATAATCTGCGGCCAGCATGATGAATACGCCCATACCGACGGAATGACCTTCACAAGCGGTAATAACCGGTTGAGGGTGAGAGTATATCTTTTCGGTCATTAACATGCCTTGGCTTAGCATCTCTTGTGCGGCGTCTTTACCCTGTGCTAAAACTTTTAGGTCAAAGCCTGCGGAAAACATCCCAGGGTTGCCGCAAATCAAAACCGCTTTGGCTTCACTTTTAGCGCGGTCCAAAGCCTCTATTAGACCCGTTGCTACCTCCAGAGAGATGGCGTTAGCTTTGCCGTTATCCAAAGAAATTATTGCGATGCCATCGTCCCGTAATTCGTAGTTCATTTTATTACTCCAGTTTTCTATGTCTAATTGTCCGCTAAGGTGGTCTAGTGTGACCCTATGTCGTGTAGTGTGGACTTCGATCGCTAGGTACGTAGATTACCAGCAAGTATTTGGCGGTCTTTCGGACTTCCAAGATTGAACAAGAAAGCTTGGCTACGTTTACAGAAAAATATCACAAAACCCCAATAAGAGGATCTGAAAAAATAGGCACTGCCAGACGTAACCTCGTGCAGATTCGAAAAAAAGACCCGCACCCTCCTAAGGAAAGTACGGTGCTTTTAGTTAACTTGCAATGGCTTCCTCAACTTGGTCTAAGCGATCCTTTCCATAAAACATTTCGTCGCCAACGTAAAAGGTCGGAATGCCAAAAGCACCTCGTTCGACCGCCGCTGTAGTATTTGCGATGAGTTGTGCTTTTACGTCTGGATCCTGGGTACGCTCCAGTAATCTTGCACCATCCAAACCTGCATCAGTCATTGCTTTTACGAATACTTCGGGATCATCCATTTTCAAGCCTTGCTCCCACATGTGTGAGACACCGGCTTCTACATATTGACTGAAAACCCCATCCATTTCAGCGGCAATGGCTGCACGAGCCAGCAATAGGGTATTTACTGGAAAATGGGGGTTCATTTTGAAGTCATTGAGCTGATGCTTTTTAATAAACCGTTTCATTTCAAGTTGTTCATAGTCCGGTTTGTTTTTGATGTTAGCCATCGCGATCATTGGCGCCTGGTTGCCGGTAGCCTTAAAAATACCACCTAATAAGCACGGTACGTATTTAAATGTGGCCCCAGTGCGCTCTTCGATGCCGGGTAAAACCTTATGGCACAAATAGGCGTTTGGGCTTGCGAAATCGAAAATAAAATCTACTGTTTTAGTCATAATAATTTTTCCTTAATGGTTCCACCAAGCGAGATCGGTGAATGATCTGATGTCGAGTTCGTGCGTCCACGTAGAACGGTGTTGTTGGGCGATATGAAAATAGGTTTCGGCGAGTTTCTCGGGCACAATCAAGCCGTCATTTTCAAGACCGCGATCCTCGCGAAGTTTTTGAAATTTCTCCGCCCCTAACATTTTCCCCAATGTATCAGGGGCATCGACAGCCCCATCAACGATGATGTTTGCCACATGAATGCCTTTGGGCCCAAACTCTGCGTTTAGGCTTTGGCACAACATACGACGTCCGCCCATGGCTGCAGCATGAGAATGCTGTCCGGCGTTTCCGCGAACACCAGCGGTCGCCGATGTCACAAGAATAGTTCCCCGACCTCGCTTTTCCATCGATGGGCAAACGGCAGAGGCAACGCGAAACAATCCCAGTGTTGCCAGGCGCCACCCCATTTCAAACGCTTTTTGTGTGGTATTTGACAATGAGCGATCGCCGATTTGCGCTCCAAGGTTGAATACCACAACCTCAATGGGCCCGATGTCGGCTTCTACCGACTCGATAAGCTCTTCAATACTATTGTCTTCGATAGCGTTCAACAGATAACCCGTTGCCGCGCCACCATCGGCCTCAATCGCTTGAGTCAATTTGTCGAGACCTTCTTTATCACTACGCCGACAAAGGACGGCATGATAGCCTTCCTTGGCGAATTTCTTACCAACATTACCGCCAATACCAGCACCGGCACCCACAACAAGACAGACAGGTTTCATGATTGATATTTCCTTTTAGGTGAGATTAAGGACAATTCCCCATCTTTTCAGGAGGAATTAATATGGTTTCATCATAAAACTAAATGGTTTCTTAATGCAACCATTGATTCTATAGTTTTCGAAGGTATACTGGGGAAATGAAATATAAAACCTTCGACCACATGAACTGTTCCTTAGCCCAAACCTTGAATGTCATCGGGGATCGGTGGACCTTATTGATTTTGAGAGACGCCTTTTTTGGCGTAAGGCGTTTTAGTCAATTCGCAAAAAACCTGGAAATTGCGAAAAACATACTGACCGCACGATTAAATTTTCTTGTTGAAGAAGGAGTTATGAAAAGGCAAGAATCGAGCGAAACAACCCATTTGGAATATGTGTTAACTGACGCTGGGCGCGCTCTTCAGCCGATACTGTTGTCGATGACCCATTGGGGCGACGTTCATCGACCCCATCCAGACGGTGACCGCATTGTTTTTGTTGACCGCGAAACCGGCAAGCCTATCCGGAAAATGTCCGTGATGAGTCAAGACGGCAAGCCCTTAGGGTTTCGAGATGTGAAAGGCACACTGGGCCCCGGAATGAAATGAATTTCTTACAAAGCATTATGAAATCAATAGCGATATTGGGGTCATCTATATATGGCGCCACCTTAGGAACTACCCCGTGTCTCCATTACGCTTAACGCGGATCAAATAAAACCCCGGGATTTAAGATGGCGTTAGGGTCGAGTGTTTTTTTGGCGCTCCGCAAAACTGTTTCAAATAAATCGGGCTGTTGTTTCGACCAGCCTTTTGCGTGCATTCGTCCGACAGAGTGGTGGTGAGTGATAGTTCCACCCGCCTCTACTAACACTTCATTAGCAGCATTTTTGATTGCCTGCCATTGCTCCACTTCTCCCCCTGCCGCTCCCATACCAGCAAATGTGTAATAGGGCGCTGGCCCATCGGGATAGATATGAGTAAACCGGCAGGAGAGTGAATGAGCGTCACCGAGGACTTCCTTCAATACTCGTCCGACCCGATCGCGGACTTTCGCGTCGAATTCCGGCCAGTTGTCCCAGGTCGTTGCTGTCTCGAAGGTATCGGCAATCAAGCCAAGTCCATTGGTGATTCCGGCATTAACTCCGATAAAAGAACTGCGCCAGTTGCCGACAGCGCCCGCCCTGCCGGTGGCGTCGTCGGAAGAATCGGAAGTCGCAATGTCGCGATCGCTAATCAAACCGCCGTGATCTCTGGCGATTTCAACGGCCATTTTAATAAATTCTCCCTGCGGTACATCCGCCGATTCAAACCCAATGATTAGCAATGCTTTCTTGCCGTCCAGCCCCGCGGCACGTTGCGCTTCGCTCGGGTCAAGCAAGCGGAGATTAGCAGGCCATAATTTCGCTTGAACGATGTGTCGCGTAGCGGTATACGCTTGTTCCCATGAAGAAAAAATGACACCCGCTGTGGCGCGATAAATGGGCCTCTTTTGAATTCTCATCCACGCTTCAGTCACTATACCTAGCGTACCCTCAGAACCCATGACTAATCGATCCGGGCTGGGACCAGCGCCACTGCCTGGCAACCGTCTCGATTCAAGCCATCCTTTCGGGGTAAGCATGCGGGTAGATTCAACAAAATCATCAATATGGGTGTGGTTGGTCGCATAGTGCCCTCCGGAACGAGTAACAATCCAACCGCCCAGCGTAGACCAGGGAAAACTCTGCGGGAAATGCCGAAGCGTATGACCGCTAGCTTTAAGTTCACGCTCAAGATCGGGACCAAAAATACCGGCCTGTATTCGAGCAGCTCTCGAGACCTCGTCGACCTCTAACACTTTGTTTAAGCGCTCCATATCAATAGTTACAGCACCGTCGTATGAAGCTGGAACACTGACACCTTCAACGACGGTGGTTCCGCCCCCATAGGGAATAGCAGCGTATTTCTTACTGTCACACCAATCCAGAACAGCCTCGAGTTGTTGCTCGGTCTCGGGATACGCAATGGCATCCGGTGGATCGGAGAAATCACCTCTTAAGGCTCGATTTAGTTCAAGGAAATGGCCGCCGTAAGTGTGAATGACTCGCTCTGTTTTGTCGGAGGTAACAATTGCGGACAGTTTTTCCGGTATCTTTACCCGGGGAGCACGTAACTCAAAACTGTCGATCGAAGGGATCGGCGGTGCAGTAACTTCGCAGCCGTATGATTTTGCCAGACTATTGGCAGCTTCTACCCGTTGCGCTTGGGTAGGCTCATCAGACTCCCAACCCCATGTCCAAAAACTTCGACGTCCTCGATTCGCTCGCGTGCTCTTATCGACCATATCTCACCTATGCGTTTTTATATTGTTACCGACCGCAGTGTGAAACCAGTTAAGCACAAGAATAAATGAAAACAACGATCTAGATCAGAAAATGTCGAGTTATTCAGGCATTCTTCTACTACGATTGGGACATTGTTTAATCACGGTTCACTACTATCTGAAAAATTGAATCCGGTCGAATTTGACGGAAATACGTGAGAGGACTCACCGTAATCGTTAATGTAAGAAAAGAGCCTGACATTACCTGCCATTTAGTTTTACTTTATCTCAGTATTTAATGGCAAACCGCAACACGTCTTTCCAGCTAATAACGCCGACCAGTTTTCCTTCCGAATCGACCGTAGGCAACAAACCAATATTTTTTTCAAGAATTATTTTACCCGCTTCTCTGATGCTACCGTCCTGGTGAATGGTAGTGGGGTTTTTAGTCATTACTTGCGAGGCCTTCGTCATTAAAATACTATTATCTCGCGGCGCTTCAGAGCCTGTATCCTTAAAGGGACTTATATTACGCAATATATCCCGGTCCGAAATGATGCCCACCAGTTCATCATTGATTACAACTAAAATATGATGAATGTCGAGTTTATCAATGATCGTTTTCATACGCCCCAATGTTTCATCCGGACTTACCGTAATCAGCTTTGTGCTCATAATGTCTTTGATTGGCATGGGACACCTCCGCTCACTATTTTCTCGGGCCGAATTGATAATAGGCAATAGCCCGGTATGAGGCAATTAATAACGAGGTCTATTTGTGGTTCTAACTATGGAGAGGCTTGTGGACGATTATTCCTATCCATAATCTATAGATGTCGAATTATCCTAAGCAGTTTCATTTTTCGGTAGCCTGGTTTTCACTTATCAAACTAACAAGCAGCAGTTCGTATATTTAGGCTCGGCGCTCTCACTACTTTCACTTGAATGAATAATCGGTGCCGAATCAGAGAAGCTTAGTCAGAAAAAATTAAAAGATTCTATATTCAACGTTGTTTACCTTCGCTGTGCAGTTAAACAGAACGCGGCCAAATTTGCTCTGATTAATACTCTCTAAAGCCTCACCATTCGAGCAAAGCTCCATCGTATTGCCAAAACTTCGCAGAATCTTCGATTGTAAATGTCAGTATTGTTTGAGCAATGCCCGCAGCGCTTTCTTCTACAGAAATGTCTGCTTCCGGCCCACCCATTTCCGTTCTAACCCATCCAGGATGCATGAGATAGACACCAATGCCTTCAGACTTCAGTTCAAGTGCCAAGCATTGCATTGCTTTATTAACTGCAGCCTTAGAGCTTCTGTACGCTATAGATCCGGTACGTTCTCGAGCCAGTGAACCCATGATGCTTGATATGGTGACTATCTTTGGCTTTTGACTCTGCCGAATAGCTGGCAACAAGCTTAGTGTCATTCGCATGGGCGAAACGGCATTCACTTCGAAGGTCTTAGACCATTCTGCAAAGTCAAAGCCCGTGACTTCTTGATTGTCACCACCGATGACTCCAGCATTGTTAATCAGAATATCGATTTCCCGGTTATTAAGATGATTACTGAACTGCTCTACAGATTCCTTGCTAGTCACTTCTACTTCGTAAACTTCTACTTCCCTCCCACATTCTTCTGAAAGTCGATTTATATTTTCTTTACCCTGAAGACTTCTTACCGTGCCTATGACTTCATGGCCACGCTCTATGAACTCCTTGACTAACTGCAGCCCAATTCCTCTGCCTGCTCCTGTAATAAGCACTCTTGCCATGTTTATGTCCTGGTGATTTATGTAGGTGAATGAACAAGCCCTATGGCAAATCTGTCCTCTTAGAAGTCATCCACCCTCTTCATTTCTTCGATGGAACTTCTTGAACTGGAACGCGCTAGAAATGACTGTAAAAGATCCAGCCTCAGGTTACCACATCACCTTGGGCAGAAAACCCGGATTTCGACAATTTCCGTCCGGAACATAGATCTGAACAAGCTCGGCGAGAATACATTCTATATTAACATTATAGGAGACTACTCCTCGACGCTACCTCTCTTGGTCGATGGCCATCCCGCAAATGCTCAATACTTTCGCCAATTAGAGAGCTACCGGCAATCGTATACGCGCGACCAAAATCCTTCACATAACGACCGCGTAAGGGGGTCAACTTAAAAACGTTAAAATCGGTCAGCTGACAAAGATTATGAATACGCTCTCCTTGTTTTTTGTACAAGCAATCTATTGCACAGTCGTATTCTTCGCCCGCATCAAACGCAATACACTTGGCCGTCACCTGATAGTTGACACGAATTCGAGCAAAGATAGTTTGCGCCTCGGACTCATCTTCGACAATCAACACCGCGGCTTTGGCGTTGTTTTTTAGGTTCACACCGTGCACGGCTATGTCACTTAGCAAGACGTACAAGCAGTCTTCGCCAATCGCAAACGGAGCATATGAGGCATAAGGATGGTTGTTCTCATCGATTGTAGATAAATGCAGGGTGCGTCGACTTTGCAAAAAATCCCGCAATTCATCCGCTATTCGGTCTTCCAATGCTTTGTTTTTCACGCTGTTACTCCTAGGCGGAATTGTTGTTGGTACGCTATGTACTGTTCTTTTTGTGACTGTATTAGTTCACCTTCCGAATCACGGCCGACAAATATTTTGAAGATGCATTCGCCGCTACTGTCTTCGAACACAAAGGCATAGCTTTCGCGACCTCGATGCAATTTACTTTGAAGACGTATTGCGTCTATTTTCTCGAGATTTAAGTGACCTTCAAAACCACTTGCGCCTTTCAAATTGTAAAAACCATGTGCAAGCTCACCTGCGGGGAAGACACCCTTAAATTCAAATACCGAACCACCATGTAAAATAATCGTTGTCGTGTTTTTCCATAAACTAATCGTCTCCAGTAGTTGCTGCGCCGCATCACCCGGCATGATTGCCTCAGCCTGCGCTTTTAATAAACGCTCTTTCGTTGAATATTCTTTCATTGAATGCTCCTTCATGAAGTCGTTCTCTCTGATTATTTAATCGGGCAGTATGAACTGCCTAATGGATTTGTTAGAACCGATATTGAGCTGCCACTCTCACTGACCGACCCACGTCATAGACAGAGCTCCAGGCAGTACGGTAGTTTTGATCGAACGCATTGGCAACCGTCACATCCACTTTTACGCCCTCTAATAATTTGTTGGCCGGTTCCCAGCTGGCGTAGAAGTCAACAGTCGTATAACCCTTATAAGGTCCTTGGCTATCGTCGTTGGGAAGGCGATCTTGATTGAGGTTTTGTATCGCTCTAACACCCACCTTGGTATCAACTGACCAAAACCCATAGTCAACTGAAGCAACCCATTTATCAGCGGGAATATTTGCAAGTTGTTCGCCGGTATCAGAGTCTTCGCCCCGAGTTTGTCCGTAAGATAGCGACGCTGTGAGTGCATCCAGTTGATACACAGCGCCCAACTCGAAGCCTTCTAAACGAGCGTTAGAAACATTTTCTGACATCGAACTTCCGGCGCATCCAGCACCCATGCCTGGGAAAAAACAGAAGCCGGGCATCGAATCGGGGACCGCAACGCTTAACTGAATAAAGTCGTCGACGTTGTTATCAAACATACTGGCGACAATAAGCAACTTATCCGTGGCCAGTAAATTGCTGAACTCGAACTCGCCCTTAACCTCAACGTTGCTCGACGTTTCTGGCTCTAAATCTGGATTGGGAACAAACTCGTTGGTCGGTCCTCCGGGATAGAACGCAAAGTGAGTACCATCCAAAAATAACTCATAAACATCAGGAGCGCGGAATGCTTCATCGTAACGCAAGGACAGCACCAACCAATCTTGAGCCTGCCAGCTAACAGCCACGGATGACGATAGCGCCGATTCGTCACTGTCATCAAATCCCTTCGCCTCTGATGTAAAGCTATCGTAACGAACACCAGCCTCAAGGACGATTGCGTCGATTATCTGATAATCACCATATAAAAATGCACCGACCGTTGTGGTCTTTGCATCGGTGGGCGGATTAGGTCGACCATCACCGGCGCCGGGACGGACAGTATCCAGGCGATCTTCGTAACCGTCGATACCACTGAGAAAATTAAAGTCGCCCAATAACGAATGGTTGACTATCGAAAAACCCAGAGTATCAATCTCACTGACATCCTGACCTGCATCTAAATTGGTTTCATCAATCCGAGTGCTGTTTTGATAGAGTTTGGAATCAACATTTATCGCATCGGTAGCCGGATTGAAACTGTAATTGATACTGAGATGGTCGTCTTTCGTTGTCCTATCGATTAAACTGCCTTCATCATTTCGCTGATCATTAGTATTGCCAACAACCGGTGGATGGCCGCTGTTTTTCACATTTCTATAATTGAGACCGATGCTGCTGTTCGCATTTATCTGCCAATTGATCTTTGCTAAACCTGTCGTATTTCGTGTTTCGCTCCCATACAAAGTATCGCCGTTGCCCTGCTCCATCGTTTCGCTATCGAGGTAACTGCCCGCCACCAACCAATCGACAACACTCTGTGTTCCCGCCACCACTGAGGTGCCTATCCACTGGCCACCGTTGTCACTATACCCACCCCTAACGAAACCACCAAAGGTATCACCTTCAGCCACTAGATCATCAACAGAAAGCGTTTGCTGCGACACCACACCACCGATCGCTCCCGAACCCCAAAGTGAACTGGCAGGACCCTTAACCACATCGATGGTTTTAATTAGAGACGGGTCCAGAAAGTACGATGGGCGATGGCCAAAGTTAGTATTCACCCGAGTATCATCAATAACCTGTAACACTTTATTACCTTCCAGACCGCGGATATTCACTGACTGGCTCCCAGGTACCGGGCCACCTGCGATAGTAACGTTAGGCTCAAAAATTAGGGCGCCCGCGACCGATAGCGGTTGAATTTCATCGAGCTGTCTCCTATCAACACTGCCTATCGCACGGGTATCTTTTTGTGCTGTTTGATCAACACGCGAAGCTGAAACCACTATTTTCTCAAACAGTGTGACTGGTTTTTCTGTCGTTTCGGCGACAGCAGGCTGCAGCACTACCACAATAGAAACTCCTGCAATAGCCAAGAAAGGGAATACGCTTGTCATTATCAACTCCAACTCATTTAGGGACCCGGCAAGGCGATGATGGTCACCGGGGCATTTCAAGAACGGCGATCCTATATCTAATAAATTGAAAAGTAAATGCTAATGATTCTCATTTGCATTAAACTGACAGAGTTGTTAACATAGCCACTACTTACTATTCGATAACCCAAAAGATACTTGTACCTGAAATGACAATAATTAGAGTTAGCGGCTTTATCATTGCATTGGCTGCACATGGATTATTATTGGCGGTGGTGCCAACTTCAAAAGCGATCGACCTCACCAGTGGAGCCAGTAACACCAACAATATTACTCTATCGATCAGCTATCATGAGAATTCAAACGGTATCGATGAGCGGCGAATTGATGATGCAAGCCAATACAGATTCAAACAAAACCAGTTAAAGCAACTGATAGAAAAGCCCGATCTTTTTCAATCGCCGGCCGTGCAGGAAAGTACCGATAAACTACCAGGAAAAAGTCTAAGCCACACCGTAATATCCGAACAACAAGACCTTAAAAAAACGAAAAAAGACATCAGTTCAATCTCCACCAAAAAATTATCTAAATCAGCACCAACAAAAAAAAGTCAGCAAGGTATTCACGATACTATTATTACCGAACCCTTATTTTCTAGCTTACCTATTCCGCCACAATACCCACGCCTTGCTCGCTCGAGAGGCCAACAAGGCACAGTATGGGTTGATGTCGTACTAGATGAAAAAGGCCAGCAAACCCGCTCTGAAATTTACAAAAGTTCAGGTGTTTCGCCGCTGGACAGAGCAGCGCTAGAGGCCGTCAGACGATGGCAATTTATTGCTCATAAAATCAATAACGTCGCCGTTGCATCCTATATCCGTATACCTGTTGAATTTTCATTGGATTAAGCTTTTATGACAACTCTGTATAACTTGTTTCACAGTCACTTAGGCCACCTAACAGTGCCTCTATTTTTTTGTTCGCTGATCACACTGGGGCTTGTGATCGAAAAAATAGTGATTCTTGCTATTGAGTCTCTAAAAAAACAAACGATACAAAACAATGATCCCGTGCTCAGCGCTATGTTAAGTCCCGGAACCGAGTCCTTGTTAGTTGCGGAGGGGCTTAAGTTGTTATTAGTTCACCGCAAGGAAAAAAAACCACTCCGAGAAGAAGTCGCAGAAATTTGGCTTAATGCTCAGCGTAACAAACTGTCGAGCGGCATACGTATGTTACAGGCGGTTGCATTGCTCACCCCACTATTGGGTTTGCTTGGCACTGTACTAGGGCTGATTCAGGTTTTCGATGACCTCGCTGATCACCGGGGCCCTATCGAACCCGCCTTACTAGCAGACGGCTTAGGTTTAGCAATGTACACAACGGCGGCCGGCTTGATTATTGCCCTACCGGCACTAGCTGGCGCCCACGGATTTCAGATGTGGATTGACAATATCATCCAGCGCGCAGAACACAGAATGAATCAAATGAACCTGCTGATGGATGGTGTCGATATGGGTAAGAATCATGATTAACATCCAGCTTAGATCGGAAAAAGAACTCGACGCGCCTGAAATAACACCGTTGATTGATATTGTCTTTATTGTCATCGTATTCTTATTGATTACAGCAAATTCGCCATTGTTGACTCTGCCGATAGACCTACCCAACAGCGATCAACAGAGCAGCTTGCAAGTAGGAAAAACGGCGGAACTAACCGTGACAATCACCGCTGAACGGCCCTATTGGCATCTGGAAGAGCAAGCGTTTAATAACTGGAATGAATTTAAACGGGCGCTGCTACTTAAAACAAACAGTGCAGCGATTGGTAGGACTAATGATAGAACTGCCACTAAATCTACGTCCGTTATCATTGCCGCAGATAAAGCAGCTCCGAGTGAGCCGCTGTTACAACTACTGGCGCTGTTAAACCAGAAAAAAATTGCCAACGCGAAGATCATCATGCAACAATCGAGCTATTAGTAATGAATCAATACCCTCCTATAAAAATCAGCTACGCATTCAGTCGACGAGTTTTTCTATCGTTGCTATTAACCGCAATTGGAGCCACCGCTAACGCGCAACAACAGCGTATTGTTAGTACGGATGCAGGTAGCACCGAGGTATTAGTTGCCCTGGGAAATGGCGAAAGCCTCGTTGGTATTGATGTCACCAGCAAGCTACCGGAGACTCTAAGCGCTCCCACATTAGGTTATCATCGCTCGCTTTCGGCAGAGGGGATTTTGAGCCTCAATCCTGACATGGTTATTGGCAGCGAACATATGGGACCTCCAGACACCGTAGCCGCTATTAAGAAAGCACAGCTGACTTTGCTACGGTTACCAACGGCTCGAAACGAGCAGATCTTGAAAGACAACATCAGAACAATCAGCACCTCGATCGACAAGCAGTCTCAAGCACAGCCTTTACTTGATCACATCAACCAAACAATGGCCTTTATCAATGAACGCCAACTGCCCGCCAACACCTCAGTGGCGTTTCTCTTGCAAATGGACGGTAGGGGTCTGCGGCTCGCCGGCACAAGCACTACTGGCAATGATATTATTAACTTGCTGGGAGGGGAAAACCTGAGCCAGAATAATGGCTATCAATCCGTTTCTTCTGAGGCTCTGCTGAACCTAGAACCTGACATTATTATAGTTGCCAGCCGAGACATGAGCCGATCGCCGACTGAGTTATTACTGAAACACCATCCCTTACTACGACTAACGCCCGCGGGTAGGCAACGCCGTATCATTGCTGTCGACGGTCGGTCACTCGTCGCTGGAATTAGCTTAACGGCGATCGACGCGTTGGCTGATATAGCAAAGCAACTCCATAAGACACCAGCGCAATAATGCAACGTTTATCGTACTCAATAGTATTGCCAATCTGTTTGGCGCTAACTGTCGTAGCCATCGCGCTGTCTCTGACTCGCGGCGCAATGCCACTACCCACAAACGAAAGCCTACTAACACTCTGGGACGGAATGTGGGGAACACGATACAGTGATTTAGCGCAGTTTCAGCAATTAGTCGTACTGGACTTACGCCTACCCAGAACTTTACTGGCACTGTTCGTTGGAGCTATGCTGGCACAGTGCGGCGCTGTTATGCAGGGTCTGTTTAGAAATCCGCTGGCAGACCCTGGAATTATTGGCGCTTCCTCCGGAGCGGCGCTCGGTGCCGCCATCGCGATTATTTTGCTACCTGCGGCGTTACAGGGTATTGCCACACCGATTGCTGCATTTATTGGAGCGTTGGTCGCCACTCTATTAGTGTTTAAGTTGGCGCAGGGAGAAAACGGTACCTCAATTATCATGTTACTACTGGCCGGAGTCGCAGTCGCGGCATTTGCAGGAGCGGCGATGGGATTTTTGAATGTGGTTGCAGATGATCAAGCCTTGCGTGATATTACGCTTTGGCAAATGGGCTCCGTGGCTCATGTTCGTAGCTACAGCTTATTACTCTGTTTTATCGCGATGATAATTATCGCCTGTTATTTCCAGCGTCAGGCACTTGCACTAAATGCCTTATTGCTCGGTGAATCTGAAGCGCGGCACCTAGGCATTAATGTGGAATGGCTAAAAATAAAGATAATCATAATGGTGACTATTGGTATCGGCGTTACTGTTTCTGTCGCAGGAATCATCGGGTTTATCGGACTTGTTATTCCTCATTTAGTGAGGATGTTGACGGGACCGGATCATCGAATACTGTTGCCGCTGTCGGCCATCGTCGGTGCTCTGTTGCTGTTGCTGGCTGACATTGGAGCGCGCTTATTAATGGTACCGTCAGAACTTCCGGTGGGTTTGGTCACAGCCATTATTGGTGCTCCTTTTTTTATAATTTTGTTAATCAAACAGCGGAGAAATTTTACATAGTATGCTCAGCCTAAAAAATTTGACCGTCACCATCGAGAATAAAACCTTACTCTACATTGAGGACTTCGCTCTTAATGAAGGCGAAGTCTTTGCAGTGCTCGGAAAAAATGGAGCGGGGAAATCGACTCTATTTAAATCGATCAGTGGCGATATTAGCTCCTCGGGTAACCGCTTACTGCATCAACAACGTATCGAACATTGGCCAAGGAAACAACTAGCTCAGCATTTAGCCGTACTGCCCCAGCACAGCCAACTCAATTTTTCGTTCTCGGCAAGAGAAGTTACTGCACTGGGGCTAATACCATTAAATATTAGTCGCCAACAGAGTCGGTTACTCGTGACAAACATGATGATGACAACCGACACATTAAGATTCGCAGATCGGCCCTACCTTAGCTTATCCGGCGGTGAACGCCAGCGTGTCCATTTAGCAAGAGTGCTAGTTCAACTATCCCAAGCAGAGCAAGCCCCTTTGTTGCTTCTCGATGAGCCCACCTCGGCGCAGGATTTGGCACAACAACATCAACTACTGCAGTTAATTAGAGATTTGTGCCTGCAAAAAAATTACTCAGTGTTAATGATACTACACGATCTTAATCTAAGTATGCGATACAGCGATCGAGTAGGTATATTAGATCGTGGAAGTTTCATTAGTACAGGCCAGCCGAAGCATGTATTAACCCCGGATCAGATAGATCGCCAATGGGGCTATCGGCCACAACAAGCTACAACAGCGTCGGGACTGTCGGCATTAGTGTAAAGACCATACATCAGGATTCTTAATGGTTTTTATTCTCTTGGTTTACTTCACAAATTGATCAGCCAAATGCAAGTTCAATTGCCTTCGCCACAGCGGCCTTTGCGCCAGTTTTCAAATGGGCCCCGTGGGCGGAAAGAAGGCTATTAAAATTCAAGTCTAACAAACGCTCAGCGTCAGAGTTTGAATTGCTCACGAAGCATTCCCGGCCCGCAGCGCCCTTCCAGATCAATCCTCAATCCCAAATTATTAGAGCCACCTAATCGGTAGCCCGCACTGAAAATGATTTAATTGTATTGCCACTGATTACGCATAAGAGTAAGTTAGATGAAACTCGGTAACAGATCCTGTACCAAGAGAATAATAAATAGAGAAGTTTATATGTTTTTTTCCCGAGCAATTAATGCTGTTGCAGTGCTGCTATTAGTTGGTTGTAACGCAGTTGATAACTCCATTGATAGCAATAATGGTAGTCGTGATACTGAGCGTGATATAGCTAGAGCATTTATCGATGCCTTTTACTCTTTTGATTCCAAACAACTGTCAATGGCGCTAGTGAACGCTGAGAAGTCAGTGCCATCAATTTCATATTATCAAGGTTGGGCGAAAGGTGGTCACTATCAAATCGTCAATCGGATGCCCTGCAAAATAGTAGATGCCGATAAAATCAGCTGCTCTATTACAGTCGAAGATGATCATATGAAAGCATTAAATATCGACTTTAATGTCACAGACACTTTCACGTTATCCTTCGCTGATGGAAATATCATTTCAGTGACTACCAGTTCTAATGATTTACAAGTTTATCGCGACGCTGCCAAATGGGTCAGAAGTGAACTACCCGAATTGGTCTCAGAGCCCTGTAAAAAATTTTTTAATGGGGGAACAACTCCCGAGGAATGCTCGCGGGTAATGGCGCTGGGGTACAAGAAATATTCAGAGAGCGACAATTTTCCTGAAAAATATAAGAAATAAACACCTAACGTAGGAGCTTGAAAATGAGTCAGCAGTCGCCACTATTTTCACTTTGGTCGCTTCCGCAGCCTATCTATGCATTTGGTTGCACATTGCTAGCAGCTTATACAATGGCAAACCCGTGGATGGAACCCACACTATTAGCGGCAATTCTCATGTTTCTACCGTTTCCGGTATTTCTCATATTAGAACGAATAAAACCACGAAAGAAAGAATGGTTACTTGACTGGAAAGATCTTCTAGAAGATTCTTTTTGGGTTGTAGGTACCTACGCAATATGGCTGCCAATTTATAGTGAATATTATGATACGCCCATTTCACGATTATTTTTCTCCTTAAGAGATTCCATTGGCATTGACTTCCAACTAGCCGCAAATACAACTGGCGGCTTTTTTCTCAATGCAATGATCGCTATTTTTGCAATAGAGTTTATTGCCTATTGGCTACACCGACTTCAACATCGGTATATGTTTCTTTGGCGTATACATGCCACCCATCACCACATTACAAAAATGAGTGTAGCAAGAGCAGATCGCACCCATCCGCTTGAGTTTCTTGGGCTAAATTTAAGCGGCGCTGTCGCATTTGCTTTGTTGGGCGCCAGTACAGAAGTTATCGCAGTAACATTGGTTTTCAGAATGGTAACTGCCCATATATGTCATACCAATTTGCCTTTGCAGTCAGGCGTTTTTGGCTGGTTATTTAATACCGCTGAATGGCACCAACTGCATCATTCGCGTGACCTTGCCGAAAGCAACACAAACTTTGGCTGTACTGTCATTGTATGGGATCGTCTTTTTGGTACCTTTTCGGCTAAGAATAATATTGACCAGCTGGGAAACGGCACAGGACGACGATTATCACTAGCAACTCAATTGTTACTACCTTTTCAGTCAAATGATGAGATAAGGAAACTGTAGTACGGGAATACTGTAGTACTGGCATCTGTCTGAGAAAACTATCCATTAGGAAGTACAACTTAAGTCGTGGTTTTTTTCATAACCTTGCACCATAAAATACGACGGTTATGAAGCTGACTTATCTCGTTAGAAATATATCGAGACAAAAATTTCCGATTCGACCACACTCAAACAAACTATGGAATAATGACCACATGCTCGTCTCGTAAAACCCCGTAGGCTTTATCCCCGACCACACACCCAAGAACATGATGTTCTGCTTGCACCCTGCTCCATCCTGAAAAACGGCTGCCTTCGGTATATTCGTGGACCTGTAACTTCACCATTCGCCCTTGTCTAATCCCTATGTCACCCATGGCGATAAATCCGCCCCACACCATCGGCCGATAATCGCCGTCTTTCAGACGGCAATCAATCGGTCGATTCTCGACAACATTATAATCGTCGAGCGCGCGAAATACGGCATTTTGTTTGACTCGTAGAGCTGGCATAGGAGTAATATACTGTATATTTATACAGTATAGCAAGAAGATTAACTCTCCCATTCAATCTCTTCGCCATACTAGAAGGCATTTTTTAAACGGTTGAATTGTATTAGTTCAGAGATTTCGTTCGAAAAATCCTGTGAACTTAACTTGGCCAATAGTATAAAAGCAGACTGGTAGCTAACCGGACCTCCATTGGAAGTAACCACCCCGGCATCCACCACAACATTGCGGTCATACTGTACTTTTACTTTGGGATAGGTAGTGGCGAGATTTTTTTCGCCACCGGCCCAGGTAGTCGCTTGTTTGCCGTCGAGAACACCGGCTTCAGCGAGTATCAACGCGCCGGAACAATTACTCGACATCCAACTTGCCCGCTCGCTTTGTCGTTGAACAAAATCGATCAAGTCTGAGTTTGCCAATGGCCTGTCCATATCATAGGCACTGGCAACAATCAGTACATCGTAATCAGCCGAATCATAGATTGTCGCGTCGGCCACAATCTGCAAGCCCTCCTCCGTCTCGATGGATTTCTTTGCTGTTGCCGCGATGACCGTGACGTCATAGTCTGAAAACCACGCCTGTTTACTCGCTGCCCCGAAAACTTCAATGGGTGCAGTAACATCACTGGTAAGCACCCCATCAAATACCACAATGCCGATCCTTTTATTGGCCGACCAACAGGCGCCAGAGAAGGCTAAAATAGCTAGCAAGAAAACCGCTTTCTTAATCAATTTAGTCATAAGTTGAAGATCCAGTATGAGTTGAGAAGGCGCAATTCTAAGGTAAACTCATTTGTGCATAAATGGCACTCTTGTAACATCACTAGTGAAATTTATTCATCTATCGGCTAATATACATCTATGGACAAACTGAATCTTTTAAGAATTTTCGCCACCGTGGTTAATCAGAGGAGTTTTGTGAATGCCGCTTCGGTACTCGGGCTGTCGCCGTCCGCCGTTAGCAAAGCCATTACCCGACTTGAAGATGATCTACAGATACAATTAATTTTCCGCACCACACGATCTATCACGCTAACCACCGCCGGTAATGATTACGCGAATCACGCGCGTACCTTGTTACGTGATCTCGACGATTGCGAGAATCGCCTGCAAGAAGAAAACCAATTAGCGCATGGCACGCTCAGAATCAATCTGCCAGTATCTTACGGGCGCCAATACATCCTGCCTCTATTGACAGACTTCTGTGCCGAATACCCAAATATAAATCTAAACGTCAGTTTTGAAGACAGCTATGTCGATATGATTGAACACAGCATAGATGTCACTATTCGCAGTGGCACTCTGGAAGATTCAAGCCTTGTCGCGCGACAACTAAGCCCTATGGATTTTCTCATTTGTGCTTCACCGGATTATCTGGAAAACAAGAGAGCGATATTGCCTAACGAATACGACAAACATGCCTGGATACGTTTCAGGTTTCGCCAAAGTGGTCGCTTAAATCCGATAATGGTGAAAAAAGGCAACCGAATTCTCTATACCGATCCCGGCAGAGATTTCATCGTTGACGACGGAGAAGCGTCGGCCTCCCTGTGCGCAGCCGGAATGGGATTAGCTCAATTGCCACATTTTACCCTTCGAAGCTGGCTTGATGACGGCAAGCTATGCGTTATTGCACCCTACCTACGCGCACCAAAATTTGGCGTTTGGATGATTTATGCAAAACGTGATTATTTACCGGTAAAAATCAGGCTTTTTACTGATTTTATCGAAACCCGAATTAGCGCCGGCGGAGAAACGCCGCGTCATACATGGGCGGAACAATACAGCTAATCTCATCGATGTAACATCAACCCCTAAAACAGCTCACCCGCAGCACGACGGTTTCTTGTTTTCTCAGGAACCTTCGCAATCTCGACGGCACGAATCACGCGGGGCTTCATTTCTAGAAACGGAGTAAGAGACGATTAAGCCGGCAATCAGAGGGGGTTTTGTTCAGGAACATAAAAATCTGGAAACGCGGTGCGAATGAATTGAATGGTTTCATTTGTTGTGAACGTATCTTTACTGTCTGGATCGTTTTTGTAGTAGGTCTTGACGTACAAACCATCGGCTAATATTTTTTCGAAACCCTCGTCGTATACTTTCTTAAACCATCGGCCGCGCTCGGTGTTTTGAAAAAACATATAGATTCCACGTCGAAATAACGGACGAGAGGTAAACCCCTCTGCGGTAGTTTTCAAAAGATTGGGGGAAAGTAAACGGAGTCCTACTCGGCTTTCGAGCCAATAATCTGCCCTCCCGAGATTAACCATGTTCACGATCGCATCAAAACCGGCAGCTTGGGTGATATTCAACTGATACAGCCGCGTTAAAGATTCAGCCGATTGCTGCGACTCCCCAATTTTTCCCTTGAAGATTGGGTCCGGTGGCCAGGCAGGCACCCAGCCCTTGGTATGATCGTAGTAGATGTACCAAGTTGTTATCGCAACCGGGAACTTCGCCCTTAAAAATGAATCGGCATAGGATCCAAGAGACTCGTTACTGGATACAAAGGTATCGATCTTCCCAGTCTCTAACGACAGCGCCAGTCGTTTTGCTGGAAACTCAGTGACAGAAATATTCAATCCCTTATCAGCAAAGACCTTATATGCAATATTATCAGACCACCGAATTCCTTTGCTGTCGGAAAATCGCTCCAGATAGCCAGCGTATATTCCCATACGGGCAACACTAACACCAACATCCGCGAAAGCAGCACAATGGGCCAAACAAACGATCAGCAAGGCGCTAGCGAGAATCCTGTGCTTGACAATTTTAATGGCTATCATTGCAGTTAAACTGCCTCTATCGATGAGTGCTGAAATTCCCGTGCCGACATAGCTGCCTTCGCATTTTTGTAAAAAGAACCTACTATCGATTATAGATGAATAGAGAACATAGGAAAGACAAATAACCCCGTTCTCACAAACTAACCGTACTGAGTGATCGGTTGATATTTACTCTCTATTATATGTATGCGCAGCGCGTCCAGCGCTGTCATAACATTTATGAACAATAATTAAGGGAGCGATAGGTCAGAAAATAAACTTAGAAACAGCTATCTATAACAGCGATTTTACTTTTCCCCGAAGCATCGGAATAACGTCACTAGAAAACCACGGATTGTTCTTGAGCCAGCGATTATTGCGCGGACTGGGGTGAGGCATAGGTAGAACTCGGGGCCAATGGTCTTGCCATTGGCTGACGATTTCGGTGAGCGTGCAGGAACGTTTTTTGTCCAGATGCCAATCCAAAGCGTATTGCCCAATCACTAGCGTTAGTTCGATATTGGGCAACAGATCTAGTAATTGTGCTCGCCAATGGTCGGCACACTTGATCGGAGGAGGTAAATCACCATTTTTAGCTGTTCCTGGATAACAGAAAGCCATAGGTAGAACAGCGATCACCGAGTCATTATAGAAAACATCTCGATCAATACCCATCCAATCACGCAAACGGTCTCCCGAGGGGTCGTCAAAAGGTATGCCTTTGTGGTGGGTTTTCCTTCCCGGTGCTTGTCCTGCAATCAGTATTTTGGCTTCAGGGTTAAGTTGAAGAATAGGGTTCGGGCCAAGTGGTAAATCCTCACAAAGCCGGCATGCACGGACACTGCTCAATACAGACGATAACTCACTGGCTTTAATTCTATCATTTATCATTGTTTGAGCCTTGTTATGCTGCTATTTGAGCATGAACACGGCGAAATTCGCCGGGCCTCATTCCGTATTGTTTCTTAAAAGCCTGACTAAAAGCTGCTTCCGATTGGTAACCGACACTTTCAGCAACGAAACTAAGAGACGTCGAGGTATCAGTTAATAGGTGACTGGCCCTTTGTAGTCGAAGAAATATAACATACTGCAAAGGCGTCATTCTTGCTAATTCGGTAAACGACTCGAAAAGACGAACGCGACGCATTAACCAATGGTATTTTCATGGATCTTCGTCAATCGACTAATTCAATCTCAAGGCTATCGAGAAGCCTAACGGCCTCAAAACGGCTAAACTTAGCCTTGTTAATTGTGTTTTGGTGAATGTCAATGTCATAGTCAGTCGCTTCTGAAAAATCGACGCCCGACAAATCAGTCTTAACGAAGAAGCACCCTGAAAGGTCAGTATAGGTAAAATCCGAATTCTTAAAGTCACCCTCTCTAAAGTCTACGTTATGCGCCTTACATTCTTGCAGTACTAGATCTTGCAGAGACAGTCCGAAAAACGAAGAATCGTTAAGTATTGATTTATAAAATTTAATCGGCGAACTAAATACTAACCCTGGCCATGCAACTTTAGTCCAGTTAATACCAATTAATTTTGAGTCTCGAAAAGAAACATCGGAGAATTTACTGTACTCAATTTTGACATTACTTAAATTACTATTAGTAAATTCACAATCGACAAAATTGCACCTTCTAAAAGTCGCCTCGCTAAAATCACATTGCTCAAATGTACAGCCATCGAACTCTTTGGACTGAATTTCCATCCCAGAAAAATCCAATTTTTTAAAGCTCTCTGACCAGTATTCATTCTTTCCACCCAAATTCACCAGATTACCTCATTCTTTAAGATGCGCAGCACCCAGTTAAGCGACTTGGTCGTTCCGGTAACGAATTTACGCAAGCAGATTTATTGACTGATCGACCCGTCCGAACGTGGGAAGCGAACGGCTTCAAATCTACAAACCCGCAAACGGTTTGAGGTGGAGAGGTCAGTAACCCGCTATGGCACAGAGTGTTGTGTCTACTGCCGAAGAAACGCATCAGATTCTATGAGTCCTTAACGCAAAACAACCACTTTGAATAGAAGCCTTTGTGACATGCTAGACCCAAATTTGCCACCATTTCGCCTCTTCTTGTTCTTTACGCCGCGCAGCAAGATACTTTTCAATATTTTTATTGACACTGCTTACGCCCGCCAGACGAATTCGTTCCGTTTCTTTCTCAGATGTTTTTTGCTCAATAGTATATTGGAAATAACTTTTGCTAAGTTCAATGTAACGCCTAAATATAATATTAGGTATCAAAATTGACATAAAAACTGGCAGCATCATACCCAGAGAACCAAACCATTTTATACCAAGCCTTTGCCCCAGAAATATAATAGTCATTCCACAGGCAAGACTGCTGACTGAAATCAGTGTATAAATTAAAATATAGTGTTTTGGTCTAGTTGGTTTTTCCATAATTTTGGTTCTTCCATAATTTCAAATACCTATTGCTGTTCAGGGGGGGCCGGCACGCATTGTATGGAGGTCCACACTCGCCAGGGCGATCGCTAACTTTTTTATTATGGCGAGGCTAGTCGCCACCGCCGTCACCTCCGCCTCCATCTGCCCCCGAACCAATGTCAGAGATTCTATATCAAAGCCCCCACTCGTGGACCTCACCGCCTTTACCGTTGGCTCGAGGTTTAGTGCGTCCAGCCAAAGGCGATCAACTATTCATTTTGCCGTAAATTTGTACGCTGACCAGCAAGTCGAAAGCGATCTTTTTGGGTCTGTGGATTAGCTGTCATTATCCATCGCGGATATGTGTTCTGCGAAGTACTCTTTGTAGTCCTCTTCGGATAATCCAATTAAATCAAGAAAAACTTCATCTTCCGCCGGGATCGAAATCAGGCTGCCTTCAGCAAATTTTATAACGTTTCCAGACTGATCAGTTAATGCAAAATCCGTGTTTAAAGCAACAAATACTACCCCGTCATCCTCTGCTCCCCCGATACTTTTGATCCATCCCGAAAGGGCTTTGGCGCCCCCCATGTTTTGGAATTCACCAGACACTGAGTATGTTGAAGGGTCTCCTCGTTCAAGTTTAGTGGTTCCAATTTTGTCTCCAGCGTGGGTAAGAGTAAACATATTCGAGTTCCTATTATTGGTTAATCGATCATAACGTTTATGTGACAGGTTTGGGCGAGATCGCAGCCTCGCTATGTAGCATCAACTGAGAAATACTCTTCTCTGACAATTTTTTTGTTCTTCCATGTTTGAACATGCTTCCCGGTGAAATCTACTAAATTCGAATCGGCTCCCGTCATTTTATAATGAAAAATGAGTTCAGAGACATTATCTTTAACTACTTTTGACACCAGCTTTACATCAAATTCTATGATAGAACCAACAAACCCTTTTTGCTTATCATACGCCTCGAGCATTGATTCAGCGAACACAGTGCCATTATTGAGCATGATAACATTCTCATCGTAGTGCTTCTCGCACAACTCTAAGACGAGACCTGCTTGATTCATTTCAACAAAATCATTGACCAAATCATCCACTATTTATATCCTTATTTGAAACGTAACACCCGGCTAAGCGGCGTGGACTACAGTCGCAACCGCCAAGTATTCTTATTGCATGTTAGCCGAAAAAACAAGCGTTGGCATCTTCGCTAACAACGCCACGAAATTCTTCAAAGTATTTTACGGTTGGTACAGGATCGTATGAATGCCAAGCCAGATCCGACCTTTGCCAAAATACTTTCCAGTGCTTATGCTTTTTTATGTAAGTTGTTTTAGCGACGGGCGTCTCAATTTTTTCGCCCGTATTTTTCCAGTATGGTCGTATTTCAAATATCACCACACTTTGACCATCTAGCTGATATGCGAGGTCAACTTCATGCCTAATAGAAGGAGGGGGGCGATGCTGAGCTAAGAATTCATCCAACTCTTTTTCACACCGCCTGATTTCAAATTCACTTATTGCCATACGTATTATGATAACTCCTTTTTTACGTAGTGCCGAAATTACGCGGGTGTCGCGCGAATTTCTTTGCTAGACCCAGACAACGCTAAATAGACTCCTAGGCCGACAAAACAAACTCCCGATGTGGCTTGCTGTGTTTTTCTGAATCTTGCGCTTGTGTTCCAAAGATTTTCTATTGGCTTTGAGAAAAATGATATCAGAAAATCAGGTATGGTATTCAGTATAACGATAATCACGCCTAACAGCACAAATTGCCCAAATAGATTGCCTTCTGTCGGTTGAACAAATTGAGGTATAAATGCCAAAAAGAATATCGCAGTCTTAGGATTAAGAATTTCTGAAACAATCCCTTGATAAAATGCCGATTTCATATCTACTTGTTGCTGCTCCTGGCTTAGGCCAATCTCCGAATCTATGTTCTTGAACGAAGATAAAATCATTTTTATTCCCAGATAGATAAGGAATATAGCACCTAAGTATTTTACAATACTGAATGCGACTGCAGATGTAGCCAATATAGCCGAAACACCCAATGCAGCGCCAAAAACATGAACCATTCCTCCAGTGGCTGCGCCAAGTGTGGAAGCTACCCCGGCAGATCTGCCCCCTGATATTGTTCGAGAAAGCACATAAAGCATTCCTGGCCCGGGAGCAAAGGCTAAAGCCAAAGCTGCTGAAAGAAATAGTATCCAAGTCTGAATATCTAGCATTAAATTTGTCCTGATATATTGAGTCGATTTTATGTCTATCGCCTTAATAGCAGTCGGTAACAACGTAGCTTATTCCGTCCAACCGCTGGCGTTCGTTATTCTACGTTAGGTACTTAGCGGCCACCCGACACTTCTATAAAGGACCCTGTTGTGTAGCTTGACTCACTTGAAACAAGCCATGATATTGCTGCTGCCACCTCTTCGGGTTGGCCGCCTCGTTTAATAGGTAAAAAACCTTTCAATCGATCTACTCGATTTGGTTCGCCGCCTGATTTATGCATATCTGTGTAGATAAAACCTGGGCGAACGCAATTTACGCGAATACCTTCTTCTGCAACCTCAGATGCTAAGCCAATAGTTAATGTATCTATTGCTCCTTTTGATGCAGCATAATCAACATATTCGCCACCAGATCCGATTCTTGATGCGGCGGAAGAAACATTAACAATGACACCACCGTGCCCGCCATTTTTAGTAGACATTCGGGTGATCGCTTCTTTGCAGCATAGGAAGTACCCAGTTACATTGGTCATTAGTACTTTATTAATTCTTTCGGCGGTCATTTCAACGACGCGACTCTGCTTGAAAAGTATTCCTGCATTATTTACTAGGACAAAAGGTTTTCCCAGTTTTTGATCAACTGTTTGAAAAAGCATCTCCACTTCTTTTTCAGACGATATATCTGCTTTGACCGCTATAGCATTTACTCCGTGAGTTTTAACTGTTTCCACGATATTCTTAGCTGCGACCTCATTGGACAAATAATTAACACATATATCGTAGCCTTCAGATGCAAGGCGGATTGCAGTTGCAGCGCCAATACCTTTACTTGATCCAGTTATGATTGCAGTTTTATTCATATTGATTATCTGTTTTGGTGCCTAACAGTATGTTTTATGAGGTCTATAGACCTCATAACAATTATTAAGCAGGTTACCACTTATTTTTTTAAACATAGA
>CAJVZD010000030.1 GCA_913019905.1 uncultured Cellvibrionales bacterium | reverse complement strand
ACGTACGCCCGCCGGTCACCCGGAAGGTTATTTGGAAGCTTTTGCCAATATTTACAAACAGTTTGCTCGCCAGGTGAGAGCCGGGCTTTATAACACAGAAATGGACGATGTTATGAAAGACGTACCAGGTATAGAAGCGGCGGTTCGCGGCATGGCGTTCATCGAAAACGTGGTGGCGGCCAGTCAATCGGAAGTTAAATGGCACCCATTTAGTCTTCTACCGATACCAACAGCATCTCCCTCAACATCACCAACACCAACCGAGCAATCACCACAATAACAACCGAGGAAAATTACAATGGAAAGAATTAAAGGTCCCGCTATATTCCTCGCTCAGTTTATCGGTGATGAGGCTCCATTCAATGACTTGTCGACAATATGCCAGTGGGCCAGCAGCTTGGGTTACAAGGGAATACAATTACCCGCTGACCCCAGGTTCATCGATTTATCACTGGCTGCACAAAGTCAGGAATATTGTGATGAAATAAACGCTACGGTTGCTAGCGCGGGCTTGCAGATAACGGAGATTTCTACCCATCTTCAGGGGCAGCTAGTTGCCGTGCATCCGGCGTACGACCAAATGTTTGATGGTTTTGCGCCAGAGTCACTGCGCAATAATCCTCCGGCGCGCACGCAGTGGGCAATCGATCAATTAAAATTTGCAGCCAAAGCCAGTGCACGACTGGGCCTGAAAGCTCATGCGACTTTTTCCGGCGCATTGTTGTGGCACACGTTTTATCCTTGGCCACAACGTCCCGCCGGCTTGGTCGAACTCGGATTCTCGGAATTGGCCAAACGCTGGCTACCCATTTTAAACGCTTTCGACGATGCTGGTGTTGACGTTTGTTATGAACTGCACCCCGGCGAAGACTTACACGACGGTGCCAGTTTCGAACGTTTTCTCGACGAGGTTGACCATCATCCACGCGCCAATATTTTATACGATCCAAGCCATTTTGTTTTACAGCAACTCGACTATCTCAGCTTTATCGATATCTATCACGAACGAATTAAAGCCTTTCACGTTAAAGATGCGGAATTTAATCCGTCGGGGCGATCGGGAGTTTATGGCGGTTTTCAATCGTGGCAAGACCGACCCGGTCGGTTTCGTTCACTAGGCGACGGCCAGATTAACTTCAATGCAATTTTTAGTAAACTCACCCAATATGGTTTTACGGGTTGGGCAGTACTGGAATGGGAATGTTGCATAAAACACCCAGAGGATGGAGCAAAGGAAGGTGCCGTTTTTATCGAAAAACACCTGATTAACCCGACCGAAAAAGCCTTTGATGATTTCGCATCGGTGGTGTCAGACGATAAGGTTAACAAATTACTTTTAGGTTTGTAACGGTTAAGAGTTAAATAACTAACGTGCTTGTTGTTGGTAGAAGACAATGCAATCAACTTGTTGAATTAGGCATGTTGGAAGACCTCGGTCTATCGACCGAACAGCACTTTTGACGCAAAGAGACAATCACTACAAAGGTTTTATTAACAGCTCGAATCCGGCGGAATCCAGTCATCGGAGCAGAACTAGAAAAATAAATCCATGAAAGGCTTTAGGTTTGGAAATACGATAACGCCATGCAAAAGCCAATAGAACTGACTAAAACAACTATGAAGCAATGCCACTTCTCGATAAACTAGGGTCTTTGACCCGACCTGAAATTCTAATGACCACAGCCTTCTCCTATACGACAACTTACAGACTAGATAAAAGCCATTATAGCGAAACCTTTGATGAATCAATTACTGTAAGCAGCGCTAAAACACTATATTCCAAGTCTATTGTATTCGCACTTTTGGGCTTTTTTCTTCTTCTTTTTACGGAGATTAACCCTTATGCAGCATGGTTTATCGTTGGTCTAGGTGCCTTGGAAGCGTTAAGCATCCGCTTTCGAAAGTCCTGGTGGTTAACCAGACAAATGATCAGTAATGCCGCCAATACCGATCTGAAATTGACCATAGATGAAGATGGCGTCAGCAGTAAATCTTCCTCTGTTGAAAGTCAATTTTTATGGGCAGATGTCATAAAAATTGAACAAACAACGCAGGGTTGGTTGCTCTATCATGCAGCCGGAAAGAACTATTTATCGGACAGAATCCTATCTGAGGCCGCCAAAGAATTTCTCACAGCACAAGTCTTGTTAAGAGAGCAATAACGTGAGGATGGCTGAATAGCAACTTAAAGCAAATAGGCACCGTTAAGCAACTGGCAGTAGTCTGCTTACTGATACTCTTAATATCATTTCTTCTTCAGAAAAACCATTGGGTATTGGCGTCTCCGGGGCGAGTTTTTACATCAGCGCTAACCAGTGTTCTTCATCGCAGCATAGCACCATGGCTTTACCTGTCCATGGCGAATTCGCAATTCACGCCGCTACCACCGGGTCTAATCAGCTTAACCAGGGTGGTGAGCAGGCGAAACAGCAGGTAAAGAACATCTTTCATGCCTACCGAGGGTAGTAATGACTGATGAAAGCAGCAAGGGCCAACTGTCTGATATTATCGGAAAATTAACAATTCGCCAGGGACAGAATATTTTTGTCCAAACTTCTGGCACCATTGGCGGATAGTTTAATAGCCACGTCTATTCCTCTAGCTGCCATTAACTCTTCAATGAATGGTCCTGCACACCGGCGGAAACTCAGCGTGAACCTGAAATATAGCCAAACCGTGTGACTGATGATTTCGGCTGGATAGCGATAAGCCGCGTACATTTTGTTATTTTTCATGTTTGGATTATCACATATATTTGGAAGTGGTCGTCAAGTTGACAATGTCCTCACGCAACCAAAACCAAGCAGAGATCCGCACGCTGGGCATCCAATTTAATGTCTCTGCTTGAAGTTAATCTCCCCCTTCATAGAGCCCGGCACCTTACACTAGATAATTTCCGTGCACTTGGTCATTCTGATTCCATGATCTCGAGCAGCTGATTCAGTGCGATTCCACGATCAATTAGCTGGGTTTTCCCCGACGGCCAGGTCACCTCAATCTTGTCGATTTTCCTGTTACTTCCAAGACCAAAATAAACCGGATACAAGCTTTGCGATAGATAACCAGATTTACCATGGTTCATCTTCGTGTAGACATCTTCTCCCGCAAAAACCTTAATCTTGGATCCAATGCCCCCTCGATTGGAACTCTTGCCGCTGAGTTTTACATTGAGGTAATTGAGTTTCTTCTCGGTGCTCAAATTACTGATGAGGACCAACGGGGGCTGGTTGAATTCAAGAGTCACGATATCTTGGTCGCCGTCCTGGTCTAGGTCAAAGATAGCTGATGACCGAGATCCTAGTGCGCCCCAAATAACTCTGCGCCCCTTCGTTTCCCCGCACAATTTCCCGCCAGCGTCTCTACCGGAACAATTTATTTCAAACCATGGTGCAGCGGTGATTCCATTTTTTCTTGGTTCAACGCCGAGCACATATTCACTGTCAAGAAATCCACGCCCCTTGTTGTTCAGTAGTAGAGAATTCACAGCATAACGGAATGGGTAGTTCATACTGGATGCGATAAACACATCTTCGTAGCCATCAGAATTTAAGTCCCCAGCACTCAACCCCCAGGGCCAGTAGTTTTCAGCACCAATTTCATCTGAAA
Organism: uncultured Cellvibrionales bacterium; assembly: GCA_913019905.1. GTDB lineage: Bacteria > Pseudomonadota > Gammaproteobacteria > Pseudomonadales > Dasaniaceae > Oceanicoccus. The sequence continues at coordinate 50,380 of CAJVZD010000030.1, read as the reverse complement.
TTTCTGAATATTTACCGTCCCCCTCGTTGCGGTAAAACCCATTGCCAAAAATACTATTGCCGTCAGTCTGCAAAAAGCTTTCCGGATAGTGTTTTTCCATTTTCATTTTCTCTTTGGCGACTGGGAAATTTTCAGCCATGTCGGAGTGCATGTCTGTGACATAGATGTCCATGTCGCCATCGTTATCGTAGTCAAACGATGTAACTCCCATGGACCCCCAGGGTGTTTTGGGAAAGATTTCTCGGCTTTTCCGAACGAACTTTTTCCCTTCAACGTTTTCGTAGTACTCGTCATTGCCCTGCATGTTGATCACATACAGATCTGGCCAGCCGTCATCATTTCCATCGATCACCTCGGCGTCGCCACTCCAGCTCGCATCGATCAGGTTTACTTTTTTTGTGACATCTTCAAAACGGTTTTCCCCCTTGTTTCGAAACAAAACACCGTGTTCTGTTCGCTCTTCTTTTAAGTGGCCAGCAAAGGCATCTTTAAAGCCAACGTAGTATTTTTGGTCGGTAACGACCTGCCCCCGGTCCGTATAAACCGACACATTGTTTAATGTTTCAGTGGTGTAGACACCCACGTTAGAAACATAGAGGTCTAACAAGCCATCGCGATCATAATCGAAAAAGGTGGCGCCGGAGGAATGCGCTTTAACCTCAGTTCCGGATCGTTTGGAAATATTCTTAAAATGACCTTCGCCGTCGTTTTCAAACAACAGGTTGCCGGCCCGAACATTGGTAATATACAAATCCGGGTCACCGTCGTTGTCAATATCGGCGAAAGAGGCACCAACGCCAATTCGATCATTAATGTTCAAGCCGGCCGTGTCAGTAATGTCTTCAAACTTTCCGTTACCCAGATTACGCCACAGTTCATTGCTGCCATTTTGGGTTGTAAAATAAATGTCGTAGAAACCATCAAGATCAACGTCGGCGACAGCGACTGCGTTGCCATGGTCATAATGTACCGCTTTGTACTGCGACGCCGCATCATCAACCAATTTGTGACGGAAAGTAATTCCACTGTTGGCAGTCTCATCACTAAATTTAAAGTCATGGAATACTTCGAAACCCGTCGCTGATTCGAGCTGCTTTTGCATACGACTTTCCACCCAGTCCGGGTTTGCTGTATCCGGAGGCTGAATAATTCGTTCTAAGGTGACCATGGAGAGATCCCGTTTCAAATTCATTACGCTTTCTTCGTCGAGATGATTGTAATAACCCCTAATCCGGCCTTCCCAGTCGACCAATACACTCATTTGGCTGTGTAATATCGGCATATCAGTATCTTGGGGGTAGTCAGCTACCGGTAGTTTGAATCCGTCTTTGCTTAGACTCCAGATCGCATCTCTGGTCCCGGTGAGAAAATGCCATTGTGATGTCTCCAAGTTTCGATCTTTAATATATTTGGACATGACTTCAGGCGTGTCGTACTCAGGGTCAACACTGATACTAACGATACGTGTGTGCTTCCAATTTCCGGATTCTTTTAGGTCCATTTGCAATTCGTTCATTAACGAGGTTTGTACCGGGCAGCTAGCTTTACATCGCGTAAATATAAAGTTTGCCACCCAGACGTGTCCATAAAGATCTTGTGATGTAAGCTCTTCTCCGCGCTGGTCTGTTAATGAAAAAGGTGGCAGGCGCGTCAGAATTCTCACGGATTCTTTTTGCTCAGGAAGATTGGAACCTGTTTCGCTCCAGGCATTCGCAGTTTTTACACTCGCCGATTGTTTCTGGGCGTAGCTTTTTTCGCCATCTGTCACCGCTATACAGAAGAACAGAATTAGTGAATAAACGGAGAGGGAATATTTCCTTGAGGAACGCATTGTTTTTACCTGTATACAGAGTTTAAAGACATTTCTAATTCTATTTGTCACTACACACCTTACGATTATAAATCTTCAGCTGGTGGATCCATCTAAATCACTGCAACATATTCGGGGCCGGGTTACAGTGATGTCGAAGCGATGCGGCTAGTCAAAAATAGTTTTACCAACCGTAATAGGCGTCATCCTGATCGCGAACATAGACTTTTCCGATAAGAGTCTCATGTGCGAAACCACAGAACTGGTCTCCTAGTAGCTGCAAAGTTTGTTCATCGCCTGTAGTGAACAGCAACTCAAAGCTGAGTCCAGGCACGGCAATTTCTTCCAGTCCAAGTTCAGGTAATGCAAAAGAATATACGTAATCATTACTTTTTAATTTCAGATTAACTTTGGAATTGTCGGGGAGAAATACATTTTGAACCGAGTACTGGTCGTCACCAGTACCCAGTACGCCGTCGAAACCGGGATAGCGAAAGTACCAGTTAAATTCATCACCCGTCACCTCTATGACGATCGAATCCAACCGATCTTGTGGCTGGTGAATTGCACATCCCGAAAATAGTGCAGCTGAAAGTAGCGCGACTATAAGCCGCTTACCAACATAGGAGGATTGCAATGCCAAATTACGTATTAACTGACTTAAATTGAATTCTGAGTCTGACAATAAACCGTCCGTCGAGCTGAGAGTGAGATGTCGTGGCTACTTCCGGTGCACCCGGTTAAGTAAATCGCGGTTTGTCGGCAAGGTGGCTATAAGAGTTTCCGCTCGTACATTATTTTCACGAATCAACCGATTTGCAATATCTGCATCCCTCGCCCAATGGCGATAGTGACTGTCCTTGATATCAGTGACAAAACCCATACCGTACAGCACAAACTGTAGGCTCACAGAAGAAAACAGCTCAACTCGGTAGTTCGACTCATGGAGCCATGGCATCTGGGTGCGCCACAGCGACAGTGATTCCTGCAGACTCTCGGGGATGGTTTCGCTTTCGCGGTGGTCGCGCCAGTAGTCAGAGTCCGCGCGCGCGGACAGGACATAATGCAGTTTCAGAAAGTCTATGACAGCGCGCCAATGCTGACTCGTTATCTTGTTGAAACGCTTGGCGACAACAGCCATGGCGACGCTATCACGGGGCAGCTGCTCGCTGATCCATTCAGCAGATTTTTCAATCAGTATCAGAGCGCTAGCCTCCAGCGGCTCGACAAAACCTGCAGACACGCCAACTGCGACACAATTCTTGTGCCAGAAAGTCTCCCGGTGACCCGGTTGAAACTTAATTGTGCGCGGGCTGGGCTGTGCATCCGCAAGGTTTGGGTCGGTCTTGATATATGCCGCCAGCGCTTTCTCGGCTTTTTCTGTCGATGTGTGCGCACTGGAAAACACGTAGCCAACACCGCGTCGACTGGGCAATGCGATATCCCAGATCCAGCCAGCAGACTGAGCTGTCGCTTTTGTGTGAGAAGCAATTGGGGCATCTTCCGTCGCATACTCTGCCTGCACAGCCAGCGCGGTATCGTTAAACAAATAATCTCCTTGCGAGACGAACGGAATGTTGTAATGTTTACCGATCAGGATAGCGGCGAAACCGGTGCAATCGACAAACAGATCGCCACCAATCGTTTCACCGGACGCCAATTGCAGTGCCTCGATATCGCCGTTTTCCGCCGCGATAATCTGCTCAACGTGCCCCAACTGGTGCTCTACGCCCAACTTGTCCACGCAGTGGCGTTGCAGTAATTCCACAAACTTGCCCGCGTTCAGGTGATAGCCATAATTGAGGCTAAAAGCGTACTCGGGAGTTTGCGGTTGTTTGGGCGCTAGCCCTCGATCACATACGCGCCCCTGTGAAGAGACGGCGTCACCAAAACTGATGTCGGTATGGGACGCTTGCCAGTGCGCCGCCAGATTAATATTCGGGTAGCCCGCGGGCGCGCTAAACGGGTGATAGTAGGATTCACCTTCGCCTTTGCGCCAGCCAATAAATTGGGAACCTTGTTTGAAGCTGGCATCGCAGCTGCGCAGAAAATCAACTTCCGAAATGCCGATTCGGCGCAAAGTATCGCGCATCGTGGGCCAGGTACCTTCTCCCACCCCGAGGTTGGCCACGTCCGGTGACTCCAATAGAACTACTCGCGTACCCGGGCCACCCTCTACGGGAGCGCTGTGTTTTGCCGCAATAATTCCCGCCGTCAGCCAGCCCGCTGAACCGCCACCTACAATAACAATCGTTTGATTCATGATCCGTGTTCCTACCCGGGCGGCATCGCGCAATAGTGCTCTATAAAATCCTGATGTGTCGGCAGCTGCTGTACTGTTTTATCAATGGAATTTTTTATCTCGCTCAAGGACTGCTGAAGCGCTTGGGTACTCATGAGTTTGCCAGCGCCGTGGTACTCGAGCGGCTCTAACCCCTGCCCCATCATCACCTGTACCCAGGAGGCTATGCGAAAAAGGTTGGTGTCGTCCGACCAGACATAAGCATTCTTTTTAAAGAGTTCGATCCGATGGGCAAGGCTGTCTGGAATGTCCATAGTACGACAGGCATTCCAAAAGTCGCTATCCGTACGATTCGTTTGTTTGTAATGCAGGATAATAAAGTCTCTTACCGATTCCATTTCCACGCGTGTTTCATCATTGAAGCGGCGGGCCAATGAATCCCTATCCTGGCCGAAAGGAAACAATCGGATCAGACGAAAAATACCCGTCATTACCATGTGGATACTCGTGGATTCGAGTGGTTCAAGGAAGCCACTGGACAAGCCTAAAGAGATGCAGTTTTTGCTCCACGCCTGTAAGCGGCGCCCTGTAGCAAACTTAAGCAGACGCGGCTCGGTGAGCATTTCTCCCGTCAGATTACTCGTCAGTGTATGTTTTGCCTCGTCATCAGACAGGAACCGGCTACTATAGACGATCCCATTGCCAACCCTGCTTTGCAGGGGAATACGCCACTGCCAGCCAGACGCATGAGCTATCGATCTCGTGTACGGAGGCGGCGGCTCAGTCGCCTCGGTTTGCACGGCAATTGCACTATCCGATGTCAGCCAATGACTCCAGTCCTCGTACCCTACGTTAAGTGCGTCGCCAATCAAGAGCGCTCTAAATCCGGTGCAGTCGATAAACAAATCACCTTCAAGGAGTTGGCCGTCCTCTAGTAAAAGTGCTTTGATATCGCCCGTCTCAGGGTGCGTTCTCACCTCGCTGATTTTTCCTTCTACGCGCCTAACGCCAGCGTCTTCACTTATTTGGCGAAGAAACTTCGCGTAGCGGGTTGCGTCGAGATGAAAGGCATAGTTCAGCTTGGTTTTTTGCACATTTGTGGCAAACTTTCCGGCTTTAGCCGCCTTGAGTTCCAGACAATAATCTTCCAGGCTGCCCCCAAATCCCTGAGAGCGGGCTTCCAACCAGAATTCGTGAAATTCAGCCATCCACGACCGCTGTCCGATTTCCCCAAACGAGTGGATGTAGCTGTCGCCTATATTACCCCAGTTTTCGAAAACAATACCCAGCTTAAACGTCGCCTGAGTCGCACGCATAAATGCCTGTTCGTCAATATTCATAATCTGGTGGAAGTTGCGCATCGGAGGAATCGTGGCTTCACCGACGCCAATCGTGCCGATAGCATCGGACTCAACCAAGGTGATATCAAGTAAGCCTCCCAGTCGGGTAGCGAGACCGCATGCCGTCAACCAGCCAGCTGTGCCGCCTCCTGCGATAACTACTTTCATCATTTGTTTTTATCTCCCGGCTCAAAGCCCTAATTTACGTTGCTAGCGGTTTAGACCGTTTTTCACAAGGGCTCTTAGACGTCTAGCCCGGTTGTCATCCACATCAGCCAATGGCCCATGAGCACCCTCAGGCAGGTGCTCGCGCGGCTTTTCCGCTGAGCCGAACACGTAATAATCAAACACCTCTCGCCAGGCTTTCTTCTCAGACTCCGGGCGATCCCTTAACCCCAAAATGCCGTGCATTACGATATCCATGGGGTTACCCATAAAGGCGGGCGCGGTTCTCCACCAGTAATTAATCATGATGTTAAAGGGCGCCAAGGCCTCTACCTGGTGCCACCACATACTGGGATAGAAAACCGCATCACCCGGTTCCAAATCCACGATAAATGCCGCATCCAATGCCTGGCGAGCGCGAGGAAAGCGCTCAAAATCGGGATTTCTGAAATCCACCATCGTCACAACTTGCCCTCCTGGGGTCGGCTCCATGGGGCCAGGGTATAGATTGTGGATCTGCTCAGGGGGAAAAAGCGTGAAGCGGCGCGAACCGAGCACACAACAAGCGAGGTTACTCGGCACATCATAGTGCGCGGAGGCCATTGACTCGGTACCTAGCCAGACCTTCGCCAAGGGCTTGTTATTAACAAAATTCGGATGATTGAATAGCAGGTCATTTTGTTCGCGAAGCCCCGGAAAATTCTCATCCAGGGTCAGGGAATTCATATAATAATAGGCGTGTTCAGGGTCGTCTTGATTGGCACGAATCTGTGCGAGTATTGCACCGAGTTCGATGGTCTTGTGTTCATAATTGAAACCGGTGCATTCGTCGTTATAAGAATAACGAGCTTGGGTATCCGAAGGCGCAATATACACACCAACTGGCCGACCACTGGAGTGACATTTCAACAACTCCATGGCTTTTTCCGGTGATGCTTTGCCTGCTTTAACGAGCTCCCAGTTTGAAACCAATCCCCTCAAAATAACCGGTTCATTTGCCTCCAGAAGTTCATCGAAAGGTATCTGATTCGGAACCACACCTTCTAGAACACGGACTGTATTTGCTATCTCGGCCATAAGCGCAGTATCAGCCCAAAACAATCATTAAGCGATCGCCGATTTCATATTTTTCAGCTCAATCAATTTGTTAAAGTTACCCAAAGAAGACAGGGCAAAAATTGCCAGGTTTAGGACACCCGACTTATTTAATTTTTGCAGGTTTTCTCCATCCAGCTGGGCCAACTTTTCTCGGTTGATGGTGTAATAATTGTGAAAGTTAATTTTATCGATGTTGCTTAAAGTCACTTCTATCGAGACCGGTTCCAGCAAGTTCATCGATTCCAGGCTTGAAAAGAGCGTCTTGTCAAAAGCTGCACCTTTATGGATCACCTGTAGGGTTCGCATTATTTTCTCCAGATAAGGGGTATCGCCACCCATGGGGAGAAAAACCGCTTGGCCGTCATCAACACCGACCCTGGGATTGTCCATATTGATATGAATAACCGGTTCTTTCTGCATTTTACCGTCAACTTCCTGGCTCTGAAAACCGATCAGGAACGGTCCTCGGGCCAGTACCGCGGGTACATAATTACCCGACCAGCCATCATCACCAAGAAACAGGTTTTCATCTTTGTCAAAGCCCAAAATGACATGTGCGCTAAAAGCATTGGTTTCCGGGTCTTTATGAAACAGAATCGGATATTCTTTGTGTAAGTCGTCGAATTCTGCTGAGAAAACCAAGCTGAGATTGACACTATCACCGTAGCTGGCGCAATGGCGAGTATCGATTTTTAAATCTTTATGTTCTACATTGTTAAGAAGGACTGCTTTACTCGTCATATTATCATCCAGCGATCGTACTATCATTGCCGTCGGGTTGGCCTTAAAAACTAAACCGACTTAACCATAAAAGCATCTCTAAAAGATACAAAAATTACAAATAAAAAAAACCCCACACAAAAAGGCGGGGGCGGTCTAAAAATGCGCGCCTTGGCAATATTACAATACTAAGATTTCCCACCGGCAACTAGGGAAGAATCACCGGTGGGAGCACAAAGCACCGCTCATGCAAAGCACTGCTTACCCAAAGCTCTTCTTAGTAGGTATAGCGCAGACCAAGCATATATCGAGCGCTCAACTCCTGAATAAAGAAGACTTGATTCTTGCTTCGACCATAGTGAACAACTTCTTCCTCCGTCAAGTTGATCGCGTCTAAACTCACGGATAAATTGTCGTTGATAGCGTAGCTAACATTCAAATCGACCTGTTCGTACTCTTCAATGAACTCTGGGTTTCGATTACCGCCGGACGCCGAACGCTGAACCTGGTTGAGGAAATCATCACGCCAGTTCCACAAGAGCCGGGCAGAAATACCGTACTTCTCGTACATAAGCACCAGGTTGGCAGAATCACTCAAACCTTCTAGCGCGAACTGATCCTCAGAAGGATCGGCACCTACGTCGTATTCGATATCGCCTTCAACGGTGGTGTAGTTGGCTTGAACACCGAAACCGGACTCACCAAACCAGTGTTGAGCCGCAACTTCCCAACCATAGATTGTCGCAGTCTCGTTGTTAACTGGTTGACCCACGCCAAAAGTATACAAAGGGTCACTGCCGTTCGGGGCGACATCATATTGAAAGAAAACACCGTCGGCAAATGTAGAAGTATCTTCATAGTCTGAGGCGCCGCCGGGGAAAGCACCCGGGTTATCCAGAATGGCCGTCATGGTGAACAGATTTCTCTCGGTAACATCGTAACCACCGGCTTCAAGTGCAGCAGCCGCATCGCCAGACCGGGAGCCCGCCGCACCAGACGCGGCATCTCTTAGACCAAATAACGATTGGTCAACGATCGCCGTACCAACAAAGTTTTGCACGTCTTTTCGGTAATAGCCAACTGAGAACAAGTTCGCGTCACCGTAGTACCATTCGACGGACATGTCGAAGTTGTTCGACTCAAGAGGATCGAGGCCCACGCTACCCTTACTGCCGCCCGCAACACCACCCAACGCCGAGGGACGTGGTGGACTATTAACACTGGTCGACTGAAATAGCTTATCGTAAGTAGGTCGCGCGAGGGTTTGGCTAAAAGAAGCCCGGGCCTTTACGTCGTCGGTTATATCAATCGAAAAATCGAGGCTGGGCAGGAAGTTATTGTAGCTGGAGCTTTCCTTGATGCTTTCCACATCGGCACTTAACACCTGGAGAAAATCGTTATCGGATTCCCAAATGATCGACTCCGGAACGTTCTGATTTGTTGTCGACTCTACATCGGTGTATTCATAGCGCAAACCCAAGCTCAATCGTGTAGTCATACCGGCGAATTCACCGTCCATATCTACTTGCGCAAAGGCGGCTATGACTTCCTCTTCGATCAGGTTATCAGCCTTGGTAGTAAGGGGAAGGGCACCCGGTGTAAAGCCGTATACATTCGCCAACCCCCTGGTAAGCCCTACCGCGTCACCGCCCCATGAAACACTGCCCAGTGCAATGGGTGTGGCACCGGCTGGTAGAGCATTACCATCCGCCGGCGTGCCGCCAGATAGATTCGCATCGAATTCACAGCCGCTACACTCTCGCCCAAACAGTCCTTCGGGGATATCACCAGGTGATCCAATACCCCAACCACCCAACTCCAATTGACCCTGTTCATATTCCTGCGACATTTCGGTACCTAGATAACTCGCACCGAACTGAACAGTAATTGCTTCGTCGAGATCCCAGGTACCATCCACACGAAACTGCTCCGTTTCGGTAACTTGCTCAGAGAAATACGTCTGGGTAACCTGGCTGCCCACGTCGGGCGCGTCAAATATGCCGTTTGGTCCATTGGGATCGGATGTCCGGTCTTCACCTATCACAACACTGGCCTGAGGGATATCCCCCGTGTAATCCCACGATCGCCAGCCGCCAACCGCTCCAGCGATGTTCACGCGGACCGAGTTTTTACCGAATGCCCCGTCTGGCCCACTCTCGGCCTTGGCCGTGGCTGCGTCAAAAACGAGATTCAAGTTATCGCGAACTTGCCAGTCAAAATTCACCCCGAAAGTCTCCAGGGAATCTTCAACACCCTGCGACAGATTCTGGAAGAACAAGTCCTTTCCTTGTACGTCTTCTTCCAGCAAGATCGGCGCTGCTACTTCCGAATTCCCGTCAAATACTACGTCAGTATAGTTGGTAGCCTGGTGCCATAGACCATCGATCAATCCCACGGACTCTTGAACATTCTGTGCGTAAGACGCGTCGACCGTAAGAGTCATTTCATCGTTGGGCGCAAATTGCAGGGTTATCTGACCGTTTGTGCGTTCTCGCTCATCTTTGTTAAACCCAAGGCCAATATTACTGGGCCTGTTGACTGTCTGACCGTCGGTTGGTTCGTTAACAATGTTGGCGTTTGCCATACCCCAATCAGAGGCAGTATTGGGTCCCCAAACCGCTGGAAACCAATCTTCAATACTCATATGCTGACTACCGGAGTCTCGCTCCTGGAAACTACCGAAGACCGCCACACCAAAGGTCCCCTCGTCGTTAGCCCAGCTATACAAACCGCTTACTTCAGAGGTCATATCATCGCCTCCAGTATCGTCTACAGCTTTAATACCGACACTAAGTTTGGTGCCCGCCTCCAAAGGCTTGATGGTATCAATGTTGATCGTTGCACCCACGCCACCGGTTGGCACAGCGGCGCGACCCGTTTTATAAACCTGGATACCGCTAACCCCTTCCGAGGCCAGATTGGAGAAATCGAAGGAACGAGAGACACCGCGGCTACCTTGATCTAGCGGGTTACCGGTAATGGATGTCACGTTCGCTGATGGCAATTGACGGCCATTGACAGTCACAAGGTTGTAATTACCACCGAAGCCACGAACGGTAACTTCAGACCCTTCACCGTTGACACGGTTAATGGAAACACCTGTGATACGTTGCAGTGATTCTGCGAGGTTGGTGTCCGGCATCTTGCCCATATCTTCTGCGGAAATCGCATCAACGACACCCGACGCATCACGCTTGATGTCCATTGCTCGCTGTAGACTGCCGCGAATTCCGGTGATGACAACTTCCTCTATCACGTCGTCTTGCGCATTTACATGAGCACCACTTAATGAAGAGATAATACCCGCTATTGCAAGGGGTAATTTTTTCTTATTCAGCATCTTTTTCGGCCTTTTCAGTAAAATATTGATTGATATCAAGGATTATTAACAAGAAGACGCGGGTGATGCTGCAATCCACCCCCCTTTTGCACAATTTTTTTTATTAAAAACGTCACTTCTAACCTGGAGGAGATAGCACAATGGCGCGGGCACCTGATTTCCGCACAACAGCTGAGATGTATTGTGCAAGAATTTCAGACAAATATTCCATCAGATCGGTACGGATTGAAGCCGTTACTCTCAAGTCGGAAAAGCCCACTCCCGCCAGAACAATAGCTCCTTCAAATAATGGCTCTACGTCCGCTCCGACAACACCCAATGCTTTCGCAATAGGTTTTCGTACCACTGCCTCGGAATGATCAACGAGACCTGCAACCTCTGTATTAGGGGGTAGACGCAGCAGTTCCGCGACACAGCCCCTTCTTTATAGTGCCTTTTTCGTTATAAGCACAGCTGGAGCTTGCCGAGATCTGTGTAATCTTCGAATGTAGCACGGAGGAATTGCCCCCGAGGCAAACGATTGCAGTGTGAGCTTGGTGATCAGGGTTTGCAGTTCTTATTGCTGATAACTCGCCCTGAATTCTGACGGTAGCTGTGAAAATGCCCGATAAAACTTACGACTAAAATAGCTGGGGTCGGGGAATCCGCTTTGATCGGCAACAAGGGCGACGGGTAAGGTCGTTTCTACCAGCAGTCGCCGTGCGTTTTCCAGCCGCACCTCACAGATATACTGATTCGGCGTTTTAAACAGAAACTTTTTAAAACGTCGTTCCAGAGCACTGACCGATAGGCAGGACACTTCTGCCAGATCCGACAGATTAATTTTGCGCATGTAATTATCCCGGATATATGCCACAGGGACTTTTAACGCCTCCATGGCACTAAGGGCAACAGACGTTTTCTCCAGATGGCGAGAGATACCATAGGAACCCACGATCGCTCCACTGCCATTCAGTAAAGGTCGTTTTGAGGTGATAAACCAGCTGATCTCTCCCGACTCCGGCATGTTCATTTCCAGTCGATCTGTTACCGAGTCGCCTTGCATCACGCGTTGATCATCGGCGATAAATTGTTTGGCTATGTGCTGAGGGGCGAAAGCAAAATCTGTCAGACCAATGGCCTGCTTCAGGCTGTCCACCCCAACATGGTCTAAAAAACACTGATTCGCGTGAATGATTTTGCCATCGGCGTCCTTCACCCAGAATATAATATCGGGTAATAAGTCGTACATATGTAATACGGTAATGATGGGCAACTGATTGATCGCGAGAGCGGCCAAATCGCTCTGCGTATTTTTATTTCCCGAAATGGTAATACCCTCCCGCTCTGAACTAATCTGCCAGATCTAAATGTGCTAACGGCCTTGGCGTCACGTGCATCTAACTGTCCTTCCAAACTGAAAAAGCGCTGTTACGGTCGTCTAAAGCGATCCTTATATCCACAAAATAATCGAGCAACGCCTATTTTATCCTATCTAAAACCGATTTTTCCATACATATTTTTAGCCTCATGAATTAGTATTCTTAGCGAACAATAAAATCCCGGCGTTAATTTTCCTTGTTAACCCAAAAGGATGTTTCTTATGAAAAAAGAACGTTTGGGCCCTATGGGTGCCGGCGCACTCACCAATACGGTTTGTCTTCCAACCGCAATTGACCGATTTCATTGCCGAGCGCGCCCAAAAAAAACAACGCTGAAAATGAGTATCCACAGTGATTGCTAAGCCCAATGCCGTGAGACGCGTGCGTCAGCCTGCTGAAATAGCTGATATCTATCTTCAGTTCAATGAAGAGCTGTGCCGCGGCATCATCAAAAAATTCTCCCTTAGCCGTACTGAAGCAGAAGATGTGGTGCAAACAGCATTTACTAGCTACACCGAGAGCGGTGCACCTGTCGTAAACCCGCGCGCCTTTCTCTATAAAAGTTGCTCCAATATCGCAATCGATCAAATTCGGCGAGGAGATGTGCGGAGCAGCTATGCTCGAAGTGTTGCGGAAATGGACGTTGAGTCTGTCGGGGTAATCGGTCCGGAACGACAGATGGAAGCGCGCCAGCGGCTTGATATAGTGTCCAAGGCGTTATGCATTATGCCCGATAAGCGCCGAAAATTACTCATGATGAGCCGATTCGATGGTCTGTCTTATGCTGAGATTGCACGTCAGGTTAATCTCTCTGAGACCGCTGTACGAAAACATATTGCAAAAGCCTTGGCGGGTTGTCTGCGCGCACTGCAAAATGATGGCCAGTAGATAGTGAATCTTATTACAAAGAATGAAAGTTGAAAGCCCCTAAGATCCGACCATCGCCAAGACCGCTGACTGGCTTGCATTGCTGCAATACCGCTCTGCGACATTGGCATCACAACACACTTAACCACTTTGGAGATGTAGTATGAGCGATCAAGAGATCGGCGACCAGTCATCGCCGGACGACAACAGTAAACGTCGTTTTCTGTTGGGTTTGAGCCGTTTAGTTGGCGCGGCGGCGGCGGCGCAACTGCTGGCCGGAAATGCGATATCCACTGCCCTGGCCTATACCCCAAATCCAGACAGTATCTCCCACGCCGGTAAGATATTCAGCCAGGCCGAGATGGTGTTATTGCGTGATATCTGTGCACTGGTAATCCCGAAAACAGGTACCGCTGGCGCAGCAGAGGTCGACACCCACGGTTTTATCGATAGTCAGCTGTATCATTGCTACCCGCCGAAGGATCAGCAAAAGGTAAGCGCCGTGCTGTCAAAAATAAATCAGATAGCCTTACAGCGCTATAAGCAGCACTTTTCGGGCACCACTAACGCACAGCAACTTGAGTTGCTCACTGATCTCGAAAAGCCCGCCAATGGCTTCGATGGTACAGACAAGTCACAGTTTAAATTCTTGAAAGGCCAGATTGTATTCGGTTATTACACCTCGGAAGTGGGCGCCTCCCAGGAACTGGAATATTTAGTCGTACCCGGCCCTTTCAAGGGCTCAATACCCTACGATTCACTGGGCAAGACTTGGGGATCAATGAACAGGTACTTCTGATGAACACTAATACGCAGCCGCCCTATTTGGGAAAGAGGACACACCGTGAATAATGACCTTTACATAAAAGAGTCGAACGAAATATTTGACGCCATTGTCGTGGGATCTGGTATATCGGGTGGCTGGGCGGCAAAAGAGCTATGTGAACGAGGCTTAAAAACTCTGATGATAGAGCGCGGCAGAGTGGTTGAACACAAAAAAGACTATATCGGCGAAGGCGTACCCCCGTGGAAAGAGCCCTATCGTAGCAAGGTAAATAACCTGGTAACAGAACAACAAGCTATCCAGAAGCAGTGTTACGCCTTCACAGATAATACCAAGCATTTTTTTGGCAACGACCGGGATTTACCCTACCAAACAGCTGAAGGCACTACCTTCAGCTGGATTCGTGGCAACCAGTTAGGAGGTAAGTCCCTGACCTGGCACCGGCAGTCCTACCGCCTCAGTGACCACGATTTTAGCGCTAACAAGCTCGACGGCTTTGGTAATGACTGGCCCATCCGCTATAAAGACCTCGCGCCCTGGTACAGTCATGTTGAAAGACATGCCGGTATCAGTGGTGAAGCCGCAGGGCTGCCGCAGTTGCCGGACAGCGAGTTTCAGCCACCGTTCGAGATGACCGCGCCGGAAATAGCGATAAAGGCCTCTATAGAGAAATACTACCCCGACCGGCACCTCATTATGGGCCGCATGGCCCATTTAACCGAGCCTTCAGAACTACACATATCCCAGGGCCGGGTGAATTGCCAGACCCGGGATGAATGCCAGAAAGGCTGTTCCTTTGGTGCCTATTTTTCTACTCAGAGCTCAACCTTACCCGCTGCGGCGCAAACTGGCAATTTGCACATTGCGCCAAACAGCGTGGTTCACAGCCTGATCTACGACGAAAAAACCCGTCGGGTTAAAGGCGTCAAGGTGATTGACAATAATGACCTGAGTGAGCGGGAATACTTAGGTAAGGTGGTCTTTTTGTGCGCTTCCACAATAGGCAGCGCCCAGGTGATGTTGAACTCCAAATCGAAAGCCTTTCCCAATGGTATCGCCAACAGTTCCGGCGTATTGGGCCATTATCTGATGGACCATAATTACAATGCGAGGATAGAAGGTGATATCCCCGGCTTCGAAAATGAATATTACCGCGGACGCCGCCCCGGTGGTCTTCTAATTCCCAACTTCCAGTATGAGCCGAGCCGCTATAGTAAGAATTACGTACGCGGGTATTCTTTCTCCGGCGACGCCTCTCGCGAAGATTGGAGGTCCGGCCAGGAAAGAGACGGCTTTGGTGCAGACTTTAAAGCAAAGCTGAGCCGAGCTGGGAAATGGAGATTCGGGATGACAGCTCAGGGTGAGATGCTACCCCGCTTCGAGAATCAGGTCGCTCTTCACTCCACCATGAAAGATAAATGGGGCATACCCCAACTCGAATTCAACTGTCGCTGGTCAGACAATGAAAAGCTAATGATGGAAGATGCCGCAGAGGTTGGCCGTAAGATGTTCATTAAGGTGGGATTGGAAAACGTCACCGCGGAAGCTACAGAGCGTCCACCGGGCATTGCCATCCATGAATTAGGAACGGCCCGAATGGGTCGGGACCCGAAGACCTCCGTCCTGAACAGTTTTAACCAGTGCCATGACGTCGACAACCTGTTTGTCACCGATGGCTCCAGTTTTTCCTCCTCCGCGACACAAAACCCGTCACTCACTTTTATGGCGCTTACGGCCCGTGCCGTTGATTATGCGGTGAAGGAAATCAAGGCCGGTAGAATATGAGCCCAGCATAAAGGCTAAGCTGTGACTCGCAAATCGCACGAATAAGAACGTTAAAAAATATGGATACATCGATGAAATCAACGGGAATACTAAAGCTCACGACCTTACTACTCGGCTTTTTATGGTTAACTGCAGCCGGTTGCAGCAAGCAGGGTAATTCACCCGAGGCCTTGCCACAAACTTCGGATCAAACCGCAACCCAAGCACAGGCTCTACCCCTGGTCAGCGTCCAGTTGTGGTCGGTCAAGGATGACGTAAAACGAGATTTCAAAGGCACTTTGAAGGCTCTCGCCGCGATGGGATTTGACGGGGTCGAATTTGCCGGAGAGTTTGGCGAGTTCGCCGAGAATCCGGTCGGACTTAAAGAATTCCTGGATGAGAACAAGCTTAAAGTCAGTGGAGCCCATCTGCACTTTGATCGCCTGAGCCCCGAAAACTTTGACGCGACCGTGGCATTTTATCAAGCCATAGGTTGTGACACGCTAATCGAGGCAATGGATAAAAGGGCCTGGGACCCCGAGGGAGTGCATCATGTGGTGAAAGATCTCAACCTGTTCGCTGAAAAACTGGCGCCCTATAATATGTCTATCGGATACCACAATCACGCTCAGGAATTTGGCGATTTCCAAGGCTCAACCTACTGGGATATTATCGCCAAGACCACCTCGGAAAATGTGGTTCTGCAGATGGATGTCGGCTGGGTCAACTATGCCGGTAAAGCTCCCGCGGAGTACGTGCGGCGCTATCCCGGGCGCACACAAACTACCCATTACAAAATACGTACCCATGAAGGCACAGAAAATACTACAGCCATCATCGGCCAGGATACCAGCGACTGGTCTGCTTTGCTAACAGCCAATATAGACGTCGGCGGCACGCGCTGGCTTGTCGTTGAACAGGAAGAATACCCCAACGGCATGACCCCGATGCAAGCAGTAAAAGCGTCAAAAATAGGTCTGGACGGAATCTTAGCCAGTCACTGAGCGCCTGAAGCGTAACTTTCCGTTAAACCTCTACTTGTCTCACGCAGAGCTATAGATATATGCAAAGAAAAACGTCTCTAATTGTGAATTCGTCGCTAGCCGTGATACTCCTTTTTGTCGGGCTTTACGGCACATCAAATTTCGTCTTTGCCGCTGGCAAGCCAGAAGGCCTTAAGCAGGTATCCGAATATGTCGCTGCCGATCCGGCACACTCCATGGTGCTCTCCTGGGAGGGAGAGTTCATTGCTGTTTTTAATGATGAGGTCAAACCGTGGATAGAAGAGCCACTCACCATTGGCCAAGTAAAGAAAATTAGCTCGACGTTAGCCCCCCATCTGGATATTCGTTTAAATGCTCGGGGTTTTGCCCCGGCGGCGACGCGCTCAACTGAAGGAGAGAAAGACGACACCAATTACGACGCGATATGGGTGCGCGATAACATTTGGGTATATTACGCCCTGTCCAATAACCCCCTACGCCAAAACGACGCTCAGAAACTTCTCCTGGCACTGTGGGATTATTACGCCACAGCTCCACAGCTACAGAGATTCAAAAACATCATCGCTAACCCCGACCTTGCGCAAGACCCGATGAAAGTTCCGCACATTCGTTTCGATGGTGCTTCCGACAGCTTAAATGATGTTTTTGAAAAGGGTAAACCACAGGTATGGAACCACCGACAAATCGACGCGCACGGACTTTTTTTTACCGCCCTCGGACACGCTCTTAAAAATAAGTTGCTGCTTGCCAGCGAGATAACGCCTAAACGAGTGGACGTTTTACTCCAGTATCCTTTATTCCTACAAAAGATCGAGTTCCACACCTATGAAGATGCAGGTGCGTGGGAAGAAATACCCCGGCGCAATTCATCCAGCATTGGATTAGCGACAAAGTCATTGCAGGTTTGGCGTGAAATTTTATATGGAAGCGACAAAATGCTGACAAAAGCCTTGAAAACAAAACTTTCTGCAAGTGGTCGAGAGGTGAAAAAAGCGTGGTCCAAAATTAGCCTGGACGACCAAATTAGCAAAGGGTTGAACACAGTCCACCGACAGCTGGAAATGGGTGGCGAATCGCCAGATTATGATGCCGAAGACGTGCATTACAGGCGTGCTGATGCAGCACTTCTACATTTGATTTCTCCTTACCCCTTAGATGGATTAAGCGATGTAGAAAAGCGTCAGATTATGAGCTACGTGGAAACGCTGAAGCGGCCGTTTGGAATATTGCGTTACAGCAACGATAGTTACCAGGGCGGAAATTATTGGATTCGTCCACAGGCTACGGAGGGGCCAGCGCCTACGGGAGATACTTCATCGCGCGAGGCATTTTTGTGGCGCCTGTCCACCTTGCCGCCCAATAGTGAGGCACAATGGTTCTTTGACAGTTTGATTTCTCTCGCGTGGCTGCATATTGCTGAAAATACTGAAGAGCCGCGCTTAAAATCCCAAGACCTGCATCGCGCGAAAATTCATATAAAGAGGGCTCTGGGCCAGCTTACAGGGCCAAACCAGATCGCGGCAGACGGTAATCCGGTCCGTGCATGGATGGCGACGGAAAGTATTAATACCGTGATTATAGAGGGCCAAACTCATGTTCTCGCTTCACCAATCACTCCGCTTAACTGGGCAAAAGCCAGCATGTACATGGCACTAAGGGAATTCGAACGCGTGGGGAGTCTACAATAACAAGCAGAGATGAAAATATTGAGATTGATTTGTGAGCTCAGCGCAGTCTTGCAATACCAAACTGCTTTTTCACTTTAACCCAAGATAGGAGAGTGTTTTAGCCAAAAGAATGTCGGGCGATTGGACAGCATCCAGAACAATCGCATGCTCCGGCGGCTCAGCGATGTCAAATTGACTTTGTGCTAGGGATGACGGCATAAAGTGCTCTGATCGCGATCTCATTCTCTCACTGGCAAGATCGTGCGATATGTTTAACCAGACAAAACGCGCATTTAATGTACCGACTAACAGGTTTCTATACTCTTCCTTCAATGCGGAACACGAAAGAACGTATGGTTGTCTATTATCGCCTGCTCGAGGCGGTGATTGTTGAAGCCTGCGATTAAGACGCAGTAACCATGGGAATCTATCTTTGTCGTCCAATGGAAAACCGCTAGCCATTTTTTTAACAGCCGTTTCGTCATGGTAGTCATCAGCTTCGATGAAATCCCACGACTGTGCAGCGGCAAGCATTTTCGCCAGAGTAGATTTTCCAGAACCCGAAATACCAGCGATCACTACAACATCAATATCCATGGATTCCACAATATCACTCACAAGCCCAAAAGCAACGCCCCGTACATGATAGATGTTGAGTGGCTGTCTGTCGCCTATGCAGCTATGAAGAATAAAAAGGGGCGGATGTGCATGCCTTGTACGTCTCATTACTAACATAACAGCCAGTGCTGCAGGTTGAATAGAATCCGTCAGGGCGCTATCCTCGTTAGTACTCAATCCTTTGGATAAACACCAATGTCGTCCACGGTTTTAGAACACAGCACACGTCCCTATACTGCTTGGATTCTTTGCTTGGTATGCCTGCTGTTTACGCTCCCCGTGTCTTCTGCACCTGAGGAATCATCCATGCCCGTAAAAGCCCCGCGAAAAATTATTGAGCTAATCGCCGGTTCTTATACGAGCGGGGATAGCCGAGGTGTTTATCGCTTCGGTTATAACACCCAAACACAATCTTTTAGCCAACCCACCTTACTGACCGAAATGAAAAACCCTTCCTTTGGTGCCCTACGTAAAGATGCAACACGGATGTATTTTGTAGAAGAAGGGCGAGCAGGCCAGGTGAGAAGCTTCGGGAAAAGCGCCGAAAATACCTCAATTACAGAGATCAACGCACTTTCCTCACAGGGCGAGCACCCTTGTTACGTTTCCTTAAGTCCGAACGAGCAGCACCTTGCGGTGGCTAATTATAGCAGCGGCAACGTTGCGGTATTCAAGCTAAACGCTGATGGGGCACTTGTAGAGGACCCGACGGTGTTGCAGCACAAAGGTCATGGTCCAAACACAGAGCGGCAAAAGGGGCCGCACGCCCATTGGGCTCAGTGGGATCCGCAAGCCAGATTCCTGTATGCCGTGGACCTCGGTACAGATGAGGTCATAGCCTACCCCTTTAACCCATCCAGCGGCCATATCGGCACAGGATTCACGGCACTGAAAGCGGACCCAGGTAGCGGTCCTCGGCATATGGTTTTTCACCCAACACATAATTGGGCCTACTTGATCAATGAGCTGACCAATCAAATAGTCTTTGCAACGCGGGATAGAGACGGCCGCCTAAAGACAGTACAGCAAATAAGTACGCTCCCCGATGATTTCGAGGGGCCGAGCCAAGGTGCGCATATAGCGATAAACAACGCTGGCACGCGACTGTATAGCTCCAATCGTGGGCACGACAGCATTACCGTATTTGAAATAGCAAACAACGGTAAATTGAAGACTATACAACACATAGCTACTCAAGGGCATTGGCCGCGTTTCTTTCTGTTGCTCGAAGATGACAGGCTGCTGCTTGTCGCAAACGAACGGAGCAATAACGTCGTAGCACTTCAAGTGAACGCACAGGGCATGCTCGGCCGGACGGGTCAGTCGATTAATATAAACCAGCCAACCTTTATGAGTACATTTTCCTCAACCGTTGTGCATTAGAAGGGCTGACCATACATCACTATCGCCGGATAGTCATAACTCAATAAAAAGAAACGCGTATGCTAGATTATAATTTACTGTTCGTCGCCTGTGCTGGTATCGCCCTACTTTTATTCCTGGTAATTTATCTGCGCACGCCCGCATTTCTGGCCTTGATAATCACCAGTTTAGTGGTCGGACTGATGTCGGGACTTCAGCCTGAACAGGTACTAACCTCGATTAAGGACGGCATGGGTGGAACACTGGGTTTCGTTGCTATCGTAGTCGGCCTCGGCGCCATTTTGGGCCAGATTCTCGAGAGTTCCGGTGGCGTTGAGACTATTTCGAACACGCTGATAAAAACCTTCGGGAAGGAAAAAATCCAATGGAGTTTGGGCCTAACAGGGTTCCTGGTTGCCATTCCGGTATTTTTTGACGTGGCATTTATAATCCTGGCGCCCGTGCTTTACGGCCTGGCTAATAAATCTGGCCGATCCCTGTTGTACTACGCCATTCCACTATTAGCCGGGCTAGCCATCACACACAGTTTCATCCCTCCTACGCCCGGCCCTATTGCAGTGGCCGAACTAATCAACGCGGATCTAGGTTGGGTCATCCTATTTGGCACTATCGCGGGCATTCCGGCAATGATTATTGCCGGGCCACTCTTTGGCAAGTTTATAGCGAGACGAATTCATGTACTCGTGCCCCCAGCCCATCAGAGCGGCAAGGCCGAGGTCGATCAAAATCAATTAAGTTTTCAGTGGGTAATATCCATCGTATTACTGCCATTAATCCTTATCATGACATCCACGCTCTCGCCTTTTCTATTTTCGCCGGAGTCTGACGCTTACACTGTCCTCAACTTTCTTGGCCACCCATTTGTCGCACTCACCGTGGCCACCGTATTTGCCATGCTGATAGCCAACAAAAAATGTAAACTCGGTAAACACACACTATTGGATATAGCCAATAAAGGGCTGGAGCCTGCGGGCGTGGTAATCCTGATTACCGGGGCCGGCGGGGCATTTAAGCAGCTGCTGGTCGATTCAGGGGTGGGGAACGTACTGGCAGAGATGTTGGTCGGCGCGCAATTCCCGATAATCATTCTGGGTTTCTTAATAGCCGCCGTTACCCGAGTTGCTCAGGGCTCTGCAACGGTCGCGATGATCACCGCAGCGGGGTTAATGGCCCCGATACTAGAACTGGCGCCCATGTCCGCTGCCGGTCTCGGTGTGCTAGTAATCGCCATTTCATCGGGCGCCACCATGCTCTCCCATGTCAATGACTCAGGTTTTTGGTTGGTGAGCCGATATCTCGGTATGGACGAAAAAGACACGCTTAAATCCTGGACGGTGATGACAACACTCATATCACTAACGGGATTGGCAAGTTGCATCGTCCTGAGTGTGTTTGTTTGAAATCGATGGTTTCATGGGTCATTACACCAAACAGAAGAAACGCTGAATTTGGCCTACTAAGGACAGATATTGGCCTAACTACTACAACCTTGAACCGATACAATAAAAGATACAATCGATCAACTTTCCCAGTACAACGCAATATTTATATGCAAGTAAGTCCATTTGCACTCGCATCATGAACTGGGTCAGCAGGAGCGAATAAATAATAATGAAAACCGAGGATTAAATTGTGGGTACGGTAGCTTATCGCTTAAGTTTAATGATGTTTCTGCAGTTTTTTATCTGGGGAAGCTGGTTTGTAACACTGGGGACATTTCTAGCTGGAAACCTTTCGGCCACCGGCGCGCAGATTGGAATGGCCTTTTCGACACAATCATGGGGCGCAATTATAGCGCCTTTTGTCATTGGCCTGATCGCTGACCGCTACTTCAATGCAGAAAAAATTCTCGGAGCACTACACCTCATCGGCGCGGTATTGCTGTATCAAATGCATAGCGCGGAAAATTTTTCCACATTCTATCCGTACGTACTGGGTTACATGGTGGTCTACATGCCGACGCTCGCACTGGTTAATTCCGTTGCTTTCCGGCAAATGGAAGACCCGACCAAGGAATTCGCAAAAATCCGTGTATGGGGAACCGTAGGCTGGATTGCTGCTGGATTGATCATTAGTTTCGTTTTTTCCTGGGATTCACAGGAAAGTCTTTCCAAAGGGTTGCTGAGCAACACATTCCTAATGGGTAGTTGTGCAGCCTTAGTGCTCGGCCTGTTTAGTTTTACTCTGCCTGCCACAACGCCCGCAGCCAGGGGAAAGGAAAAAGTGACTTTTGGAGAAATAGTGGGTGCCGATGCCTTCAGCTTGCTTAAGGATAGAAACTTTGCGATTTTTTTCGTTTCATCGATTTTAATCTCCATCCCATTGGCTTTTTATTATCAGAATGCAAACCCGTTTCTTGTGGAAATTGGCGTTACAAATCCAACGGGAAAAATGACGATCGGACAAATTTCAGAGGTTGGCTTTATGTTATTATTGCCGATTTTTCTGCAACGCTTCGGGGTCAAGCTCACGCTACTAATCGGCATGTTAGCCTGGTTAGCGCGTTACCTCTTATTCGCATTCGGTGATGCCGATGAACGCGTATTCATGTTAATCCTGGGTATAGCCTTACACGGGATATGTTACGACTTCTTCTTTGTCACCGGCCAAATCTATACCGATTCAAAGGCGGGATCGCGCTACCGCAGTTCGGCACAAGGTATGATTACATTGGCAACCTACGGCCTTGGCATGCTTATAGGTTTTACCGTCGCAGGCTATGTAACAGATTTATATACGGACGACGGGCTCCATGACTGGTTCAATATATGGGTATTCCCTGCCATATTCGCGAGCATTGTTGCTCTTATTTTTCTCTTGGCCTTTAAGAAGGAAAATCAGACAAGCGGTGAAGAAAGCGGCGGTTAATGACAAACAGCAATAGAATAATGCTGGGTTTGGATGGCCCCCGCTAATGGTCCCTTACTGCCGTTGATCGAAGAAGTAACTCAACGTCACACCGTAAGTCCGCGGCGGAAGGTACGTCGATACAAACCCATTTTCTGTAATAAAATATCCCGATGATATTTTGATGTTTTCATCAGTCAAATTTTTAACATAGGCTTCTGCCAACCATTTTTTTGAAGACGGAGAAAATCGCAAACTAAAATCATAAGTTTCGTAAGCATTCTGTACCCCTAAATCGTCTCCTCCGCTGGGAAGATGTGGAAAGACACCTGCACCCAGATCGCTACGATTATAAATATCCAAATAATAACGGTCCGAAACGGTGGCTAATAACCGAGAGGTTAGGTTCCCCGCTGAAAATAAGAAGTCGTGTTCGTAAACAAAGGTGAATTTCCAATCCGGTGTTCTAGGCGGCGAATTTCCAGATAGATCTACCGGATCAGTGGGTGAATTCGCTTGAGGCGACACGTAGTGGTTAAACAAATCTCCATACAACGTATCGGGGATTTCAAACTCGTCAAACCGGGCATCCATCAAGGTTCCGATCAGTTGAAAATTATCCTGGGCCGTCATCGCCCACTCCAGCTCCATCTCCAAACCCTGAATAGTCGCTTCAGACGCATTTCGTACGACGGTGCTGCCACCGCTATCGGCGACGCCGTCACCATTGGTATCGAGCCGATCTTGATTAGAAAATTGTAAGTCTTTGTAATCGGCAACATACAAAGCCGCATTAAATCGCAAATTGTTATCCAAGGTTTGTAATTTGATACCTAACTCATAATTAATGACCGTTTCTGGATCTGCGTTATTACCGGCATCTTGAATATGACCTGATTTAAATCCAGATGAAACGGAAGTATACAGCATCGTGTTATGAGCAAAGTCTACATCATAACGAATCAAGCCACTCGTATTCCTCCAGCTCGCAGAAAAATCGTTGACCTGACGTACCCAGCAAGCTTGATTGCCAATGCCCTCATTGGTACCTCCGTCATAGGGCTGTCCCGTTGCAATTGCCGCCGAAGCGGCCGCATCCGCATATATATTACTGCTCGCTGGCGCACCGGGCCCAATAGAATTTGCTTCGGTATAAGGCCCCAATACTGACGTTACCCTACAGGTCAACGCCCTTCCTCCTCGGTCAGACTTGGTGTCGTCGGTATAACGAATCCCCAATGTGAAGCGACTCGTTTCATCAACATCATAGGCACCTTGAGCAAAAAAACCCAACGACTCAACCCGTCGATTAGGTTGCACAGCGTAAGATACCGCGGCACCCTCTTGGCCACTTATCCAGCTACTCGCACCGTCAGGGAAACGCCCACCACCACCATTTTGTTGATCGACAGCAAACACAATTTCATTTTCTTCTTCCGAGGAAAAAACGCCTAACACCCATTTCAAACGCGCGTCATCAGGGCTTATCAATTGGATTTCATGGGAGTAAAAATCAAAATTTGAACTGTCAGTACGTTGTTGCTCGAATGTGCCGTCGCGACCATAGTCTGCATCGAAAATTTGCTGTCGGCTCATTTCGGCCAATCCGAAGGTATAACTCAGAGTGTAATTACCATCAAAACGGTAAGAGAATGTTGAGCGTAAGGTATCGTTGCTTAAATCGAGAAAAGACGGACTATCTATTACGACACCGCGGATGCCCTGTTTAACCAGCGTCGGATCTAATTCGGCAATACCGGTACTTTTATCCCTATATCTCTCCACGCTCACCTGGGCGCTAAAGTCGTCGCTGGGCTGCCACAAAGCAGATAGCCGCCAACTCTTCTGATTGGCCGATTCAGGACCTTTCTGATTGAGATCTAAGGCCTGATCGAAATCACCTAACGGGTTATCCGCCGCTGGATACTGAGGGCCGAAACCAGCGTAATCATCGAGCAATGTAGTGTAGGCATCGTGCAGATTACCGGCAGCAGCGATCCGTAAGCTCAATGTGCTGGATACCGGTAGATTGAATGCGCCCCGCCATTTTTGCTGATTATAATTACCATAAGTAAACGATAAATCTCCCGCGACCGTATCGAAAACCGGTTGCCGATTATAAACATTCATACTTCCAGAAGCAGAATTGCGTCCAAAAAGCGTTCCTTGAGGGCCTCTCAACACTTCAAGACTATCAACATCGTAAAGCAACGCCGCAGCGCCTTGAGACCGAGGTGAGTAGACCCCGTCGACATGAATCGCTACTGGTCCATCAGCAATTTCAGTAATATTGGTGCTACCCACTCCCCGTAATTGAACCAATATGGCGGCCTGCTGAGCAGTATTGATCATTTCTAACCCGGGCACCAAATGGCCAATATCCCGTAAATCGTTCACTTGATTGCGCCTCAGTGCGAAGACATTCAGTGCCGTTATTGCGATGGGGGTATCTTGTAACTTACTATCGCGCCGGGTGGCCGAAACCGTAACCTCTTCCAACACTGCGACGGCTTCCACAGCCGATTGCTCTTTTATGGGCTCAAGGTCAGCCACTTTTTCGCGAATGATGACGGCTCGTTGTCGAAGAATTTGATAGCTCAGCAGGCTATCGCGGAAAATGAGATTAAGCGCATCGATTCGATTCATACGCCCTTCAACGGGCGGAGAGATCAATGCCGACAATTCT
The DNA here is from genome assembly GCA_913019905.1 of uncultured Cellvibrionales bacterium. Lineage (GTDB taxonomy): Bacteria > Pseudomonadota > Gammaproteobacteria > Pseudomonadales > Dasaniaceae > Oceanicoccus. The sequence continues at coordinate 24,684 of CAJVZD010000030.1, read as the reverse complement.
GACGAGAGGCCAACAATATCCATATCCGCTTGCTCGGCAAATAGCAATAATGCGCTATCCAAAGACTGCGAAGGAATGGCAAAATCTATCAGGGTTTCGTTGGCTTTACAGAAGGTAGCGAAAAAGAACAATGACAAGGCAAATAGCCAGACACGACTGAGGGGCCTCTCGCGGGTTCTCTGCAAGGATATCTTCCTACATAACGGCCTGCTAATGCTTCTCATCTTTACAGTGAATTCGGTCTAGTATTCTATTATTTTTCTTATATATAACAAATTTGAGTCACGAGGGATAGGCCAGCTCTCGCTTATTTGGTTAACGGGCACCGTATTGGGTCCGGCTCGTGATAAAAAAAATCAATGTAAGAATTCGAGTCCTCTGGCAGGAGGATTTCAATCTATAGGAATAAATCTGAAAAAGTCGCAGTGAGCTTGTCACCACAACCGAGGAAGTTACGGAACGAGTAATCGCACGCACTAAGGGAATAATAGTTGCTCAGTTTGTAAACCTCAATTCTTCTACCTTTGCACAGCGCTCGATTGGTCGCGAACAGGGATACCCAAAAACGATCCATCGATTGCATGAGCAGAAGATTCATAACGGTGGGTGTTTTGTTAGCGGGCCGATAGTATTTAATATTTTTGGAAAAAAAGCTACGTCGAATTAAAGCCACTAATTGCTAGTGGCTTTTTTTATCCATGCCTGCACTGACGAAGTTTATCTAAAGGTATCAGTCTCTCTGCATTACATTTCGTAACTTATCACTTACGTTACTTTCGGTTCGGCTACGCCTAGCTCATCGGAATCCTGCTGCCAAAGATTCTCCATCTCCTCCAGCGTTTTCCCTTTAGTTTCCGGTATATATTTCCAAACAAAAGCCACCGTCACTAAACAGAAAAAAGCAAAGACAAAATAGGACAAAGCACCATTAAATTCACTGCGGTTTAGCACACTATCATTCACAATTGGAAACGTATTGGCAACAATGGCATTAAACAACCACTGCGCGGCGACGGCTATCGACATCGCCAGACTGCGGATACTATTGGGGAAAATTTCAGAAAGCATCACCCATACAACAGGCCCCATGGATAGAGCAAAAGACGCAATAAACACCAAAATAGCAATGAGTGAAATCACACCCATTTGCTGGTAATAAATGGTCAAGCCCAAAACACTCAAGCCGGCAAACATGCCTAAAGTACCGGTAATGAGTAAGGGTTTTCTTCCCCAACTATCCACGGTGTAAATAGCCACGAAAGTGAAGATGAGATTAACACCACCCAACCACAACTGTTGTTTCAATGCATCTTCAGGGCCGTATCCCAGGGCATTACTAAAAATTTCGGCCCCATAATAAAGAATCGCATTAATACCCGTGATCTGTTGCAAAATCGATAAGGAGATACCCAAAAACAAAACAAAACCCATACCTTTGGCAAACAGCGTTAGTGTTTTATGCTTAGGACTATCACTGAGTGAAAGGGCAATCTCTTCAAATTCACTGGCAGCTTCTTCCTCACTGCTGGTGATGGTTGCCAGTACTTTTCGAGCTTCATCATGGCGCCCTTTTTGCATTAGCCAGCGAGGACTATGAGGCACAAAAAATAGTAATACTAAAAATGAAATAGAGGGGATTAACTCTGACCAAAACATAATACGCCAACCGTCAGTCACGTTATGATGATGTGATTGTGCGATCGTAGCTGCCGATTGATCAACGGTATTGCCACCTCCGATAAAATAGGTCGCCACAAAAACCACAAAAAAACCAATCACTACCGCCAACTGATACAGCGACACCATTCTACCTCTGTCTTTAGGAGGTGATATTTCAGCGATATACATAGGAGAAGCCATAGACGCCAAACCCACTCCAAGCCCGCCAATAATTCTAAAAATAACCAAAGTAGATAGCGAATCAGCCACACCTGATCCCCAGGCAGAAAAGGTAAATAGAAAAGCAGAAATGATTAAAGTGTATTTACGACTAATCGCTTTCGTCAGATAACCTGCCAAAAGCGCGCCAATCAAACAGCCGTACAGCGCACTACTGACCGCCCACCCCTGCTCACCCGCTGAAAGCTGGAAATATTCTGTAAAGTACAGTTGGCTACCACCTATTACACCTGTATCGTAGCCGAACAATAGCCCGCCCAACGCGACCACTGCTGTATTTCTCAACACTGTTATTTTGTGTTTGTTCTCCGTTGGTAAATTTATTGTCATTACTATTCCTTATTCCTATTTATTAAAATTTTTATACGCAACGGTTTAAATCGATTCTACGTAAAAGTAACGACTGGTTTTACCCTTAGCCAACCCCGTAGTGAGTTACTCCTTCAGATGCGAATTGAATGTAGCGATATCCTTAAATTTTTTGTACCAATCACACACAATATGCAGATAGTTCTCACACAAGAACGATATTTAGTGAAATTCGGAGATACTTAAAACGAGTACCATTACTATTTTTACGAAAACTCATAGCCGACAAACTGTCGTGTACAGTGCCCTTTTCGACAAAGCCATCGCGAGTCTTTTGCAATCGCATTTTCGATTTGAAATAGGCATAGTAGAGAAAATGTAGTGCCGTTAGAGCAATGTAAAAATGACACACGTTATACGGCGCTCTGAGACAAAACCGCGGCTAATTCAATCGCTGTCTCTGGCGCTTATTTTAATTTGATTGCCGGTTTCTTTGCGTATAGTAATCGGCAAAGTTTGTGACAGCATATCCGGTAAAAATGCGATCTGATCAATGCTTACGGCAACGGTCACTTTCATACCAGCAAGTTCAGGCGCCTCCAAAGTAATTTTGCCGTTAAAGTAGCGATTAGCATCGCTGATGACATCCTCTAAATTGGCATTGCGATAAAATAATCGACCTTGCCTCCACGCAGCTAACTCTAACTCAGAGATGGCTGATACTGCCTGAAAACCTTGTGAGTGAGCTTTCACCACCTGTAGCCCTTTTGTTAACACCAGAGGCGCTTTCGCGGAAGAATTACCACTATCTGTCGAGGACGATACATTAACAACGCCTTCGGATACCGCAACTCGAATACGCCCCTGACTTCGAAGAACATCAAATCGGGTACCCACCACTTTAATACGTGTGTCCTCAGCGTCTACCCAAAATGGGCGTTGTGGGTCTTGTGTTACTACAAAAAAGGCTTGTCCCGCTTCTAAAACCACATGTCGCTCAGTTTCATCAGACCAAGCCTTGAGAGTGGACTTTGCCCCCAACGTGATCTGGCTTCCATCCTCCAGGGTAATTGTCATGATCTCGCCTGTTTGCGTGGTATAGACAGCGATGGTAGGTGGGTTCGTTTGGGACAGATAAAAAGCACCAGCGAAAATAGCAATAAAACTTATCGCCATTGCAATTTGGGGACGTAAGCCAATGGCCGACCCAGCAAAGAACCGCCGTGATGACTCTTTAATTTCAGAGAAAAACTGACTTAAAAAACCTGTGCTCGAAGATTGTCTGAGTGACTTACCGTCAGGTGATTCAGACAATTCCGCCAAATCGGACCATATCACTTCCAGCTGTTGGTAGGCGTCACGATGTTCATCGTCTACTGCCAGCCATAACTGCAGCTGTTGGCGCTCTTGATCGCTAACAGAGCCCGCTTGCATCAACGTAAACCATTCGCTGGCTTCCTCGTTAATCTGCTCTGAATGTTGAGTAAATCCTGATTGCATAATAATTTCCGGCGCTTACTTGTTTTGAGCTTGTAATGCTTGCTGACAACCCGCCAGCGCATTAGCTATATGTTTACGTACTACGGTTTCGGATAGATTGACTCGACGTGCAATTTCAGCATAAGACAAGCCATCAAATCGGCTCATCATTAACAACTGCCGACGTTTACTGGGCATGGCCCAAAGTGCTCTGGTGACAATATTCAATCGCTGGCGCCCTTCTATCAGCCTTTCAGGGCCTACTTCTTCAACAGCTTCCGCATCACTATCAACGACACTTTTGGAGTAGTTCTGCCGCACCTGCCGCCGACGGATTTGATCTATACCTATGTTGAAGCAGGTCTTATAAAGAAAGGCTCGGGGATTCTCGATGGTCCCAGTCGCTTCTGAATATCGAATGAAAGCTGTTTGCACCACATCTTCCGCTTCACTGCGGCAGACGTCGAATTTTTTGATCACACTACTACAAAGTTCTTCTTGATATTTGATATAGACCCCGTGGATCTGCTCTTCGCGATTATCATTTCGAGAACTGACATCTGGAGTCATAAGAACTGCTCTGAAGCTATCGATCGACACCGGGTTAAAACCGACTCAAACTTGTTCATATACCGTCCCGAGCGCCATAAACATTGTAGTAGCTGTTACTATCAGCAATTATCAACTCGTCTATTTTCACTAAAAATGATATTCGCTTCAGTTAAGACGCAGTGAGGTCGCTAATCCACCCCCTAATAGTGCAAAATAAATAACTTTCTATAGCCGTGTCCGTCAGTTTGCTGACAAACCGCTAGGATTGGCAAGCAAGCAACTCAATTTTCGAATTTTGTATCACTTTCAGCTTCCCGTCAGAGCTTTCTTTGATGGCTAACTAGTGCCCCTCCAGGAATAGGAATTTTTCAGCGATATCGTTGCGAAGGTTCTGGCACCCATTAGCCCTCCTCAAGGCACTATTCTACCACCTAGCATCAAGCTACCGCCCTTTGCCATTAGGAAAACGCCCCTGTCCTGAGATCCCGATAGTGTTACGCCCTGACCACGCGCCGGCGCCAGCTGAACAAGTTATAGACAGCTGCATGGGCTTTGCTTGGAGCCGGGCTCTTGTTTACCTCTTGGAAGTTGTACAGCACTCTCGTGTACCATACCGGCGCTGCGCCCAACTAGTCTCCGCCCTGAGTAGCTCCCTTCAATTGTTAGCAAAACCCGCCCGCGGGAAAATCGGTATCTTATATGAAAAACACAAACAAAATCATACGAGGTACCACCATGGCGCCATGTAAACTGCACTTATCCAATAAAACCGGACACTTTGCTGGAACGAAAGACTTTTGTATCAATGTTGTCCCTATGAGAGAAGGAAATCTAGAAGAATATGAATCTAATGTTGCCCATGCGCACCACAAAAAAGGTCACTTTAAAAGTGACCTACGTTGTTGATTTATATCGTCGGAACGGCAGAATTTGAACCTGCGACCGCATCATTATGAATAGGAATACATGACAAATAAAAGTTACCCATAGGTTACCCAGACACAAAAAAAGCCACCCTGAGGTGACTTCTTAAACTATCTGCAAGCCGCGTGGCTATTGGGCTGTTTTTGGTGGAGCCTAGGAGGATCGAACTCCTGACCTCAACACTGCCAGTGCTACACTGGAAGTATAATTACCAATAGTTTCAATAAGTTAAGATAGCTGGTCGCTGTGCAGCATTAGCTAGAATTAGCAAGAGTTAGCCTCGTTATAGCACGCTATAGAACACACATCGCCTGACGTACAACTTCGGTTCTAGACCCTTCAATATAGATCCTATCAAGTTCTCGTTTTTAATCCGCTGATTTCTCTGCTTCCCTATTTCTTCGGTAATCATTTCAACACCAACTCAATCAAACTATCGAGTAAAGCAAACGCCTTGTTATCGACCTTAAAATCCTGTGTCTAACCATAACCCTCCATTCGAAAAGATAAAATTTATCGTTCTCCGGCCCGCACAACTTAAGCACCGCCAAGAACAGAGAAAAACCCCTGTAAAAGAACTCTATACCCACGTTACGTAGAGAACGTCTTCACCGTCTGGTGCTGGCTCGCCATGATGTATATAGGCTTGTGAGCGGGTTGACCAAAATGACCAGAGAGTGCGGCAACACCGCTTATGCTCTGATAGATCAATTCTTGACTATCATTCCTATTACTACTCGTCAGCCTGAGAAATCCGGCTTCGCCATCGTCGTCATTCATTATTGTTTTCCCTTGTTGAATGCCTCGACCCGCTTTTCCATTTCTCTACATTCACGCTTACAATAGTCTGAGTGCGGGTCTATATCTTCCCTGAAAGCGTTGAACTGAATTTTGATGAGGCAATCGTCTAAATCCTCCTTACTAATGAGGTTATCCGTATTGAACCACTGCTTGAGAATTTCCATATCGGTCATTGCTATATCCCTTCTATCTGAAACATTCACCCGTGATGATGTAGTTCGCTGCAAGACTGTACTGATCGACGCCTTCGAACCTCATGAAGCTGAAGTTCCTAGACAACCGCACTTTGATGTGGGTTTCGTGATCGAGTACGGTTGCGTTGTACAGTTTGCCAACATCTATCAAGTGTTGTTTGCCTTCAAACATTTTACTCTCCCTGTTTTTATTATGTCCTTAGTGATTTCTCTCTTACCTGACGCCTTGCATCCTCAAGCATCTCTAGTACCAGCGCTCTTGGCATACCGCTTCGATCGGTGATCGGGTCAGCTTCAGAGGCACTACCGTAGCACTTACCTGATCGAAACGTAAAGAGCAGCCGACTCATAATCGGCAGGTCCCCCGTTCAAATCGGGGAAGGCCCACCACTTTTCTTATAGATCAATGACTTACGTCTTTTAGAGCGTCCGACTATGCAGTCTGACCATCCGACTAGGGAAGTCGCGCTGCCGACTCTAGGGGCGGATCGAAAGATCCATAGTCGGTGTAAACCCAAGACGTCTATCAACTCATTGTCCTCTTACACCATACGGGGTCAATTCAGTTAACAGACAAAGATATTGAGTGAAATTTCCAGGTCGTAATAAACCATCAGACCTATGGGCTCACCACTCTCTCTGCCCTGATCTCAAGCTGGCCGAAATGAGCGATATAACCAGTCACTTTCCCGTCCTGCAGGATAAATTCAATCTCCGCTTTTTGATTCAAAGCAGCAAACTGGGTTGGCTCGATTGCGACTGCTATCCAGCCGGAATCAGATTGAAGATGGCCACCAAGCCGCGAAATCTTTTCTGTCCGGCTCCCAAGACTCAATTCATAAAAACCCGCAAACGAGTCCAGTTCCTCTGGTGATAATTCAATGGCTCGAGCCAGTAACGCGTCTTGTTCACCTTGGCTACGTTCGTACTGACTGGTCGCCGCCCCACGGGTGACCTCGTGGGCGTTGGTTATCTCCTGTATACGTTGCCATTGGACGTCGCTCATTCTCGCGGGCTTGGCTTTAAACACATAGTCGAACACGGCATGCTGCCTCTGGTCTATTGCCATTCTCCATACGCGCTCGGAATACTCTAACTGCCCACCAATGGCTAGCAATAAAGGCACCGAGCGTGTTTCTGCTAGAGTAAGTAATTTCTCTTCAAGTCGTAGCCGATGCTGTTCATCAACCCCTCGAGCAATTGTGATTATATTTCGAACCCATACAAGACTAGGGTAGTCTTCTCCCACCACTTTTTCTGCTCGCTTGAGATACATGTCTGCTTCATCTACGCGCCCAACGAATATATTAAAAATTGAGGCCCAGTAATTTGCGCTATAACCCAGTGGCGCATTCAACAGTCCCGTATTGACAAGAGCGGTTGCGTCAAGACCTTTACCTTGCGCAAACAGCGAGGTAGCTCGAGTTATGATCACCACGGGAGAAAGCGGATTCAGTCGATAGGCCTGGTCCATTATTTCTTTGGCGTCTTCCGATCGTATATTTAACAGATACAGACCATAGATAGCCAGCATACTCGCATTATTGGGTGCCAATTCCAACGAACGCTTCATCAATTGACTCCCCTCGTGCCACTGGTAGTCCTGCATCATCATCGTATAACCCAGCCAACCCATTGAAAAAGCATGATTAGGGTCTAACTCCAACGCTTGGCGAAAGGCAGCCATCGCTTGTGGATGTACATCGGCAGGAACGTACAGACCGTAGCTTCCGCCGGCAAGATACATAAGTACGCTCCCCCTCATTGCCCAGGCATCTGCATAACTGTCATCCAGTTCGATAGCGCGATCAAAATACACTAGAGACTCTTCAATTTTGAAAGGGTTATCAATAGCAGCTAACTGAAGTCCACGAAGCATTGCCTCATGCGCCTCGGGATTGGTGGTGCCGCGACGCTGTAACCCAGCACCTGGAAGCTCAACAAAATATCGTTCTCGCTCTTCTCCACTCAGTGTGTTGCCTATCTGCTCGACAATCATACCGGCGATTTCATCCTGTAAGATGAAGATGTCCCTCAGTTCCCGATCATAGGTTTCTGACCACAGGTGGGCACCGGTGGCCGTGTCAATCAACTGGGCGGTAATGCGCACCTGGTTGTTCGATTTACGTACGCTGCCTTCCAGTACGTGGGTCACCCCCAGCAAACGTCCGATTTCCTTGATGTCCCGGTTCTGACCTTTGAATTGGAACGACGACGTTCGGGCAATCACCGGTAAGCGATTGGTTTGGACCAGCGCATTGAGAATCTCCTCGGATATCCCATCGCTGAAGTACTCGTTATCCGCGTCGCTGCTCATGTTGACGAAGGGCAACACCGCTATGCCGAGTTGCACCTCTAACTGAGTAGAGGACAAAGCCGAAGCTGAAGCCATAACAGCAGATACCACTGTCTCAACCAGCCAGGACCTCGTGGTAGGAATCGCGAGCAATACCCCCACAGTGACAACAACTGTCGTCAACAAGGCTATCGTGAACTTCATATTCAGCTTATGGTCAGCCGTACTTTTCTCTGTTTCAGAGGTTCGCTGAATACCGCTTGGGGTGAGTTCGAATGCCCAGGTAATGGTCAATACAATAGGGAAGAGAAACAGCAGGGACACGGCAAGAATACGCATGGCGCTAACGGGCATTTCAAAGGCCGGAAACAATACCGATGCGATTTGTAACAAGAGCCAGCTGCCAACGACATACGCCGTTGCGATCTTGTATACGTTCCGTCGCTTGAGTTCTGCGAAAACGCTCATCAATCCTTGCTCAATTATTATTCAACCAGCATTAACTCATCTTTGACACAAAATGGCAATTATCGGCTATCCGCGTAGATCGGAAGTGGAAGACGCCACTAACTGATTTCTATTTTTGCATTTCCTAGTCAGTTGCACCGCCGAACTCTACTGCACCCTACGTCGCCCCTCCAAATTCCACTGCAAGCTCTACCGCTGAATCCCTTCGACTCGCTTCCAGATTCACTGCGTGTGCGTTGCGGGGGGACTTTTGGGGACTTGGGGATGGGTACTGCGGGGTTGCTCTGGGGGAACGGTTGTGGCCGAGTCAGTGACTTCACCGAAAGCCAGCATTCCAATCTTCCAAATAGTCACCTACACTCTATCGAACTAATAATAAAAAGTTGGCTTGTGAAATGATCCTCCGTCGCTTTACACAGCACGTGAATGAGCAGAACTGGTTCGCCGTTGCGTTGGATGTGCTGGTGGTTGTCGTTGGTATCTTTCTTGGGATGCAGGTGACAGAGTGGAATGAGGCGCGGAAGGACAGGAAAGACAGTCATGAGTTTCTGGAAAGAATTCACACTGAAGTCCTGTCATCGGAGCGTGCTTCCCAAAGGGTTCTTGAGCGTCGTCTAAACCTGATTCACGACCTGACAGCGGCAGTCAGGATGACATCCGACGAACAGGCAGGAAGTACCCTGACAGACAGACATTGTTTCGCATTGGGAACCTCACACTATTATAATATCAGCGTAACTGATTTACCTTCGCTGGTAGAGCTCATGAATGCTGGCAGGCTCACAATTATCGAGGATGACCAGTTGCGAACTGCATTGATTGAGTTGCAGCAGGCGACCGGAGCACTGCGGGCAGTCATTCTGGACGATAACAATGCGCACAATTTACCAATGTTGCATCCGAACATCATAGCTCTTACATCACATTTCGATGGTGAACTGGGCGAAATTCAGTCGAAGTATCGTTGTAATTTGGAGGCAATGAGGGAAAACAGGTCTTTCCTCAATGCAGCCAGCGAAACTCTCGATTCCTATGATGCCTATTTACGGGATGGTCTGCGGCCGTGGAGTGAAAACATAATCACCTTGCACCGGCTGCTGGATGATGTACTCGGTTTACATCACGATGGGAAAAACCAATGACCCTCCGTAGCTTTACGTAATATGTCAAAGATCAGAACTGGCTTGCCGTTGAGCTAGATGCACGCTTTCACCCATTAGCCCTCTACTTCGCCCCTCCAAATTCCACTGCAGGCTCTACCGCTGGTTCCCTTCGATTCTCTTCCAGATTGAATGCGTGTGCACTGCGGCGGGTCGTTTGGGGCCATTGGTGATGGATACGGCGGAATTGCTCGGAGGGCGGGAATATCAAGTGTCTACCAGAGGCCACCTGCTCTTCCTGATTCGATGGGAATATTTTTGTCCAAACTTCTGACACCATTGGCATATGGTTTTGTAGCTGACATCTATTCCCTAGCTGCCAGGAATTCTTCAATGAGTGGTCCGCACACGGCGATAGCTGAGAGTGAATCGGAAATACAACCAAACCGTATGACTGATAATTTCGGCTGGATAGCGATAACCCGCGTACATTTTTTTCATGCTTGGATTATGACAAATATTTGGAAGTGACAGCCAAGTTGACGCTATCATTTAGCCTTCTGCATGAACGTCGGTTTGCGCGCTAGGGAGCTCCTAGTGAAAGTCTCTTGACTCTATCCCTCAACGTATTCCGCCATTCGCGGGTATAACCATGGTTTTCAATCCATAATTTCATTTTCGGGTGTTCTCGCACGGTTTGTGGCAATGTAACCAACTCGTAAGGCAAATCCAAAATAAACGACGTCAGGCGACGCTCGGTCAGTTCCCAGCCTCTATCGTCACCCAGCAACAGATATATTCCCCTAGCGGCCGCTGTAATATTTTTTCGTTCAAAAAGTTCTGCAGATCGCTCTGCCTTCTCAACCAAACCTGATGCATGCCACATATGGGCACGAAGAAATCGCTGGGTCCAGGAAATCGAGGGAGTCTCAACAATCTTTGATAAGTCACTAATCTTTTTTTCAGCAGCATCAAATTCACCGAGATGTATCATGGCATGGATCTGATAAATATGACCTAAGCGGAATTTAGGTGATAAGCGAATAAGTTCGTTGGCAGCTTTCAGCATACTGCCAAAGTCGTTGTTAAGACCCAACCCAACCGTTAGATACGTATGGTCTGCGGAAAAAAACGGATATTTTGTTGTCGCCGCCCTTAGAAGTTGATTAGCTTCATCGACCAATCCGCTGGCCAGTAACAGATGAGCATATTGCGTATAAACACCTCCCTCAACTGCGCGCCATAACACTTTCTCTGCTTCCGGATGATCACCTTCAATTCTGGATAGATACCCTCCCCAGGCATTCAGCCACTGAGGGTCTTCAGACATTCCCAAATCACCCGCTTTAACCAATGCTAGTCGCATACTTTCCTTGGTTTCTGGCTTGGGCGTGACGCTATTGCTATATTGAGCTTGCAAAGCCCAACCAGCCTGAAGATACCCATAGGCAAAATCTGGTTCAAGCGTGAGTGTTTTATTGATCCATTCAACTCTTTGCCTGTTATCTCCAGTGGAGTTGTAATAATCGTACTTGAGAAAAGCGGCATAGGCTGCTTTGCCCCTAGGCATCTCCATACGATTTGGATGGCTTACACGTCGCCCAAGGAAACTTGCCGTTTCGTCGACGAGTCGCCGTCCCACCTCGATCAGATTGTCTTCATTTACTGAAAATTCTGCTGTCCAAAGGGTTCCGCCATTGGCGGGATTTGAGATTTCAAGATATATTCTTGATGATCCTAAACCATCATAAATCGTTCCGTTGAAGAGCAGTCCGACCCCAAGTTCTTTGGCAATACTTGCTGGTGGAAGATCTGATTCTCTAAAGCGCTCAACGCTGGCTTGTGCAGGAACGCTGAGATCATCAACGCCTTGCAGCCGGACCGTCAGTTCGTTGGCAATACCATCTCCCAACCACTGGAACTCACCACCTTGACTGAGATCTCGAAACGGCAGGATTGCTAAAGAGCTGATTTTGAGATCAGGATTTTCATCATCTTTTTCCAGATGATCTTTACCCCCACTCAGCGAGGCAATGAGAATATATCCCTGTTTATTGACTGTTTGAAGGTATTTAGGTTGACGGGGGTTGTCGCCAAAAGCACGTCGAATTTCAGAAATGGATTTTTGCAGCGCATTGTCCGCTGAAATCGAACCCCTCCAATACAATTCCAGCAGAACCTCCGACGTCACCAACTCACTTGGACGTTCGACCAAATAACGCAAAACAGTAGCGCTTTTTGGCGTGAGCCTGCGCTTTGCTTTCCCTCGAGTTAATACCCCGCGCTCAAGATCAAATTGCCAATCCCCAATCTGCACTCTTTTCGAATCCTTTTTCTTATATGAAGCTAAGAGTAAACGATCGAATAGCCGCATACAAGATCTGAAATTCTCTCAATCCCTTTATCTATCAGCCCTGCCAGCAGTAGGGATTGGGTAGGAAACTAGTAGTGATAAGCAAGGACTTTTTAAACAAAGCCCTCTTATACTTCCTTCGACGTAAAAATGAGTCGGGAAAGTAAGGGCGAAAATGGCGCGCGCAAATTGACTCTTCTAAAGTCACCTTAACCGTTGTCAGAGTAGCTATTGGAAAAAAACCTAAACGATAACCGTCCATTTCGACTCATCGGTAAGCTCGACTGATGAATGGGCGCATACTGAAAGACCCTTAAATTATAGTGGATTCGTCCTGATTCCACACTTTCGGAAAACCCGCAACGTACGAGATCAACAGAAATAACGACAGACGGCCTCTTAATAAACGGACAATGGTCAGTTTTTAAATAATCTAGAATGGCGAAAAAAATTATGAAAATATTCAACAACTGGATGTCAGCGGGAAACATAAAATCCACAGTTTACGCTCTATTTCTAATAGTGTGCGTTGCGACCAACGGTGTACAGGCGGGCCAGGTTAGCCACTTTCGAATGGATTACGTTCATTACGGGGTTCCGGGAGCCATGGATATCGGTGAGTTTTTCACCTTTAGCGTTGACGATAAAAATGGTGACGGCATCGCTACATCTGACGAGATTTTCGACTTTTCCGGGATAGCGTGCAACCTTTGTTTAGACATTGATTGGGGCCAAGATAACGGTCGTATGAGTTCTACCGTTACAACTTTAGGTAGGGTAGAGACTGACATAGTTTTCGGTGGCTCGGGAGAGGCAGAATTCAATTTGACCACATTCGACTGGACATACATAGCTTCCGGCGCGTCGGATCCCTTTCAAAATGGTGTTCATTTCCGCAGTATGGCTTGGAGCGACTCTACTGGTACCGGTACGCCGTTTAGACAATTCGCTCCAAAATTGCAAGTTTATGCTTGGTCAGTGACGGTTGTCTCCGATCCCACCGAGGTACCAATCACCCAGGAATCCCTTGACCTGGCACAGCAAATGTATATCGCCTATTACGGACGTCCCGGCGATCCGGGTGGCAGGAATTTTTGGGCGGGACAATTTGACGAATCCAATAATCTCGATGCAGTCCTTTTCGATTTTGGTAACTCCGACGAATTCAATGAGAGTTTCGATGCTTTAAGCCTTGAAGAACTAGTCAACGGTCTGTTCCAGCAAATGTTTAGCCGTGACTCAGACCCGGAAGGATTAGCATTCTATGTCAGTCGACTAACACCAGACGAAGAGGGTAATATCGAGGCGACGCTTGCTTCAATCGCCAAGCAAATAGCCGATGGCGCTGTCGAGAATGATCTAATCGCACTGAACAACAAAATAAGCGTTGCTAACGAGTTTACTTCTCGCGTAGAAAATGAAGGCTTCACTTATAACGAGGATGATATAGCAAACATTCGCGCCTTACTGAAGGCCGTTAGCTCTGGAGAGGATTCTCAAACTGAAGGCCTGGAAGCGGTAAGCAACTGGGAGGCTGACTAAGCCCTCTCCCCTACGTCGCCCCTCCAAGTACCTCTGCAGGCTCTACCGCAAGCTCCCTTCGACTCTCCTCCAGATTGACTGCGTGTGCACTGCGAGGGGACTTTTGGGGACTTGGGGATGGGCACTGTGAGATTGCTCGGAGGGGCCTTTATGGCCGAGCCAGTGACTTCACCGAAAGTCTAACATTCCAATCTTCCACATAGTCACCTACACTCTATCAAACTAATAATAAAAAGCTGGCTTTTGAAATGATCCTCCGTCGCTTTACACAACACGTGAATGAGCAGAACTGGTTCGCCGTAGGGTTGGATTTTATAGTCGTCGTTTTTGGCATATTTTTTGGCTTACAGGTCCAGCAAATGTATGATCAAAGAGGTGAAAGGCACGCCGAGCAAGCCTATCTAAGCCGCCTCCATACCGAAGTTATTCAGAGTCTTGGTTTCAATAAGACTACTTTTGGCGCTCTGCTACTGCTGGAGAATTTTCGGGAAAACGAATTGTATCTGGACGATGTGCTCGCTGTGTTCGAGGGTCAGGGAGCTGTATCGGATTTGACCCCTCGCCATTGTCTAGAGATCCAGTTGGCTGCTATCTACAACGACCAGCAAACCTATCTTCCAACCCTGTCCGAGTTGCTGACCAGTGGACAGCTGTCCATTATTGAAAGCGAAGATATCAAGACTGCACTATCAGAATACACGCTGGCTTTTAGCGCACTGAAGCAACAGATTGATCAGTTCTTGGTTTCGAGGGTTCAACTTTTCGAAAAATACCCTCAATTTGTTGTATATGATCGAAAAATGAGGGATGTCTCCAGGGTCGAAGAAATTAACCATCAGTGCGATTTTGAAGCGATGAAAGAGCACGTTATATTCAATAATGATCTGACAATTGCTGCTTCAAAGCGCCACTATTTCAACTTGGTACTCGCAAATCAGCAAGATTCTCTCCTGAAGGTTCACTCAGTATTGGACAAGGTGCTGGGCATTTCCCATCCGGAGACAAGCCGGTGATCCTCCGTCGCTTTACACAGTACGTAAAAGATCAGAACTGGTTCGCCGCTGGGCCAGATGGGCGCTATCACACATTAGCCCTCTCGTAGCAAACTTTAGACTCTACCGCTGGCTCCCTTCGACTCTCTTCCAGATTGACGGCGTGTGCACTGCGGGGGGAACTTTGGGTGGCAAGACGTTCCAGATTCCAAATTGGGTGGGCGGGTTATATCTGAGCCTCTCACTGAGCTGGCGAGCGGTTTAGATGTCGATAACCGAGAGATCAATCAGCGTTTTCAATGCCTTTTAGAATAGCTGAAAAAGGGTCGGCTGCTTCCAGGCGCCTTGCCAGGAAGGATCCGAACAGTGGAACCTCTATTCGTGTGTCAGACATCCAAGTCACCTTGGATTTTCCACTCATGGGTTCAATCGTAATCTCGCCAAGCTCATGTGTCATCGGAATAAGGCTGTTGTCTTCGACGTGGTAACACATCTTCTTTGGTCGCTCGAAACAAGTAATTCGTTCCTGGAACCACAGCCTGCCAGAGCGCAAGCGCCTGAGTGCACCAACGCCATTTTTCTCAGTGTCGCCGTCTTCTAGGAGAACCGATTCATCGAAATCCGCAAACTCTTGATATCTCTCGTGGCTTGATAACAGTGTAAAGACTTCTTCCGCTGGCTTGTTCAGTACCTGCTCGATTTTGATCCTGGCTAGATTACCCCCATCGCCACCGCCAAAGAGGGCCATACCCAGCAGCACAACTGTGCCGATAGCGAGAACCGCCACAATCGAAATCGATACCTTCTTCAAGCATATTCACTCCAAAATGATGTCGCTAAGCCAACAATTACTACGTCTATAAAGCGCGACAAACGCCCCATTCACCGCCAACATACCCTAGAAAGCAGGCTACTGGCAATCGCTTATCCGCGCGCCAGAGCTTGTCAAATTCGTAGACTATAGGCTCATAATTTAATGCTTCACGCAGTAAAAATGTCTTCACTCTATTTCAGAAAAGAAACGACCAGCTTAAATATCATTGGTAAATGAATATATACTTAAATTCAGTGTACCGTTATCTGTACTGCCCTACTTTCGATTAGCCAACCTTTTGCACTTATCACCAATAGCTTCTAAACTGATTTCACCTCCAATCACAATAACTAGCGGGAGATTTTCCATGTACTATCTCTATGAACATCAAGTGGGATACCATTCTCTTGCATTAGGGTTCCCCAGCATCGATAGCTGTAACGCTATTTGCCTGCAAACGAAATCCGGTTTATTTGGAGTTCACGTCTACGGTTGTGACGCTTTCAATCATATAGGAAGATCAATGGAGAAAGAGTCGGACGCCTTTGCTTCTTTCGTCGAGAACCATAATAGTAAGTCAGACTTCCTCCATCTCTATAGCGCTTGCTTCCACGGAAAACGAGGTTGGCTCAATGGCGGCACCGATGGATGGAAAAAAGAACTTCAAATGTATGCGCGGGCCTTAGGTTACAAAGGAAAAGTCAGCGTTTTCAACCTCAGCACCGTCCCCAGCTGGCCGGGAGGCACAGGCACATCAACATCAGATTCAGCCTATGTAGAATTTCGAAGGGTTTTTGACAAAGTTACCATTCTTTACAAACCTTGGACTCAGTGTGTGCATCCAGATGAAATAAAAGCTAGCTCAATTGCGGATGGAGTAAACTATCGAAGCATCACTCACAAGGGTGAAGTGTCCGATAAATTCTGGTTCGACAAAGCCTTGACAACAATTGGGTCCGGAGGAACAGGGTTTGTAGTCTCTCCAGAATCCTTACGAATGTCTTTTAATCATAAAAAGTAATTTCACATACATGAATCAACGTGAGTATAAAAAATAGACTCCCCATTCACACCCAACATATTCCAGTAAGCAGACTGCTGACCATCGCTTATCCCCAGGCCCCGATCTTGCACCTACTCCTCCACCAAAGGATTCAAGGCGGGACTACTGATATCTTCCAGCGTATTCCTTGCGGGGGTTCTGCCAAATTAACTTTATCATGCGAGACAAATCAGGCTCCTGCGTTCAAGCCACTGCCCTAGTCCATTCAGCGAACGCACTTACCCTAAGATTTCGATAGTGCTCCGCTCTAACGAGATGACGCTGCAGGTTGAATAGGTTTGAAACCGCAGCATGAACGTTCAGAAAATTCTGCGCCTGCCTCGTCGATTTAAACTTTCGCATCCCTCGCTCCCGAACCCTTGTTGCCTCATGCGATTGCTCTGCCCAAATAAATGTGGCGACACTTCCAAATTACCCTCGGCACCCAAAGACAAATTCGGAATCATCTACACTCAAAAATCCTGTCACAAAGATTGAGTGTTATCTCTTCTGCCGTTTCGAGTAAATCCGCACTCCCCCAAGCTCCCTCAAAATATCCTCCAATTGACTTATCGCCATATTGTCATGCGTTTACGAAGACAGAAATTGGCAGGGGTTTTGGTGTTGTAGTGGTAGAAGGTGTCTGCAAGCTCCGTTGACGAAAACTGCCGCCATATTGCAAGCCATCTAGCAGGGCTAGTCCCACACGGAGCTCGCCACCAGCTCTCAACCTACTGCTTCTGAAATTTCCTTTTGGTTCGGCATCCAGCGTACGTTCGGCTTTGACAAATACCTCCCTCCTCGATCGCGGAAAAATCGGTATCTTATATGAAAGACTCAATCCAAACTAAACCATATGAGGCACCACCATGACAAACGCGAAATCACCATCCACAAATTCAACCCGAATCATCAAGCAGTCCACCTGCAAACCCATTTCCCCAAGTGCCAAAGGCAAACTCACTTACAATATCGGCCACAACGATCAATCCAAGGCGCTCCATATCAGAGTAATCGCCAACACCGGCGGCGGATTCTTCAGCAACGAATGGATAGCATTGGATGATGTATTGTCCTGTATAGAGGAGCAGCCCACCGACGATCCTTTCAAGGCTCTTATATTCCGGCAGCTCTATGTGTCGTCACGCTCCAGCAACAACCACGGATTCCTCGCCGCAGCACTTCGAGCGGAAGGTATTCTGTTGCCTGTCGAGAAAGCCGTGTATTCACATACTCTGGGCGATGTTGCTGCATTCACTACGGCTATGGCTAAGCCCATCAAGGACAACGTTAGCCTGGAGGAGACGGTGGCTTTGCATAACGCTGAAATTTCAGAGGGAATGCCACACCCTAGGCCTACGCCACTTCAAGTGTCATTTGCTTTCTAGCCTTAGCTATCGTTGCCCTACTAGCTCCGGTAGCTTTCTGGATCTCACTATAGGTCATCCCACTCGCTAACAGCTTTGCTATACCAGCGTTGCGTTCAACGTTTTCTGGTCTTCCTTTGTAAAGCCCTTGTTTTTTAGCCTTAGCGACTCCTTGAGCCGACCTTTCTCGTCTTAACTCATAATCCTTACACGCCATTGTTGCTAGAATGTCCACCAGCATATTGTTTACAGCATTCATAATACCTTTAGTCATATTGTCTGAGGCCATATCTGACAGTGCCATGTGACTAGTGGGCAAATCAACCGCGACAACGTGCAAACCCTTGGCTTTGATCATTCCTTTAAGCTCTTCCCATTGATCAGGCGTAAGCCGTGTTAGCCTATCAATACTTTCTATTAGGATTACATCGCCGTTACTCGACTCAGTTAGTAGTTTCATTAACTCTGGGCGTTTGAGTTTTCTGCCTGACTCATTTTCCACATAGAAACTAGCAATTTTATGCTCATGCTTATCAGCACAATTTATAAGAGTTTGTTTTGCTCTATCGGCGTCTTGCTCTTTAGTACTTGCTCTCAGGTAGGCTCTAATGAACATATCGATAACTCCATAAAGACTTAATAAGTTCACTATAGATGGTACAGTTTAAATAGTCTACTAATACCGGTTTATTAATTGCTTATCGCCTCCAGATAGGTAGTTCATTTAAGGCATACCCAAAATGAACCACTACTTTTAGGCACTCGAAGACTTGTAAGCTATATTGGATACTCTAATCCCACCGCTGATAATGGAATACGTGATATGGAACCATACCCTGAATGCCTTGATGCGATGCTGGCTGCGTGGAATGAAAGTGATCCGACCAAAATAAGAGCACATCTCGAAAAAGCTTTGGAAGAGACCGTTCACTTTGTCGACCCAGCGAATGACGTTGCTGGGATTGATGCTTTTGAAGCCATGGTTCATGACGTGCAAAGTAAAATCCCAGGAGCCGTCTACTCTCGACAGGGCGGAGTAGATTCACACCATGACTTATATCGCTACCATTGGGCGATTCACCTGAATGGCGAACTGCTCACACCCGGCTTCGACGTTACTGAAGTGAGCACTGATGGGAAAGTCAGTCGTGTTATTGGTTTTTTTGGGCACTTGGACGACAAATAACAGCAACATAATACATAAACGCTCGAGAGACTGTAGATACAACTCTGTAGCGGCAACAGCCCAGATCAATTCATAACTGCTGCAACCAATTGCACTCATAACTGCTGCAACCAATTGCACTCATAACTGCTGCAACCAATTGCACTCATAACTGTGCAACCAATTGCACTCATAACTGCTGCAACCAATTGCACTCATAACTGTGCAACCAATTGCACTCATAACATGGTGTCAGTATCTATAGGGCGACCTCGTGCAGTTTATCCGAGAGGATTTCCGAGAATACACTGATCGGGTCCTTTCCTACTCGCATTGCAATGACCTTTGTATCGAACACCATCGCGACAAC
Source organism: uncultured Cellvibrionales bacterium (assembly GCA_913019905.1). Taxonomy (GTDB): domain Bacteria; phylum Pseudomonadota; class Gammaproteobacteria; order Pseudomonadales; family Dasaniaceae; genus Oceanicoccus. Next base: position 5,017 of record CAJVZD010000030.1, on the reverse strand, counting down.
TAACTGGGTTTTGTGATCTGCTTCATCGATTAGACCCAGCAGTTCAGATACCCACGGCTCCCCAAAATAATTAGGAACCATATCCTTCTTATAAAACTTACCAGTATTATTATCTCGGTCCGAACTATCCCATACAAAGCATCCTTCACCATGAACTGGAAATAATTTTTCACTTCGTCGGGTCCACTCAGCCAGAAATTTTGCTGCGATTATTTCATGGTTTTCGATTGTGTATTCCATTGGATTAGCCTCTTTTAATGTGTCCTCAATTTACAACATTCAATGTTCCGGGCGGCGACTATTATTTCGATTAATTTCTTTGCAACATGAGTTCGCCAAGCGGTTTTCATCACACTTACGTATCTCAGATAATTGTTGGATGTAGTACAATTCTTTAGTGCAATTTGTTGGGCGATGATGCGTCAATGATGCAATGACTAATACGATTCAATCACGAGGAGATTAAATTGGCCGTCACAGAACCCTTGAATTCAGCAGAACTACATGAACTGAACGAACCACAGCTTCGGGCTGCTCGTATGATTGCTATGGGGGATTCTTATAAAGATATATCTGCTCAGTTAGGTATTGATCGCTCTACTATTTATCGTTGGCGTAGTCTCCGTCATTTTTCTACCGAGGTTTCCCGACTAGTCGATACTGCCATGGAAGAAGGCCGTGAACGTGTCGTTCGGGATGTCTCTGAAATTAACGATGTCATCCTTTCTACACTATTGGATGTTGCCCAACACGATGCCTCAGGGGGTGCCCGCGTTTCTGCCGCTCGCGCACTGACTGACTTAGTAGATCGTGCCGAGGAGAGGGCAAAAATGGCAGGCGTAGATGTAATGAGAGATCAATCAGAAGATATCAAAGGGCTCTTGGAAGCCATTCGAGAAGAGCAATTATTGGTATCGGAAGTATAAGCTCAAACGCTATCTGACCGATTCCAACGTTAAGCCAAAAAATCCAATCGTACTGTAGACAATATTCAAAAGTAGAGAGAGAAAAAGATTCAGTATCAATCCATTTGGCTTCTTCTGTACCACGTCATAGCTGGGCGATTCATTTTAATGATATCCAAGGTATTTACCTCTATCCGTGAGTAACGGTGAGCAAGACTAGCGTAGACCTTGTTCTTTTTTTGCCTGTTCTAATAAGTGGGGTAAGATATTTACATCATCACCATATTTGGCACGGAGGAAGGCTATAGTGTCAGTAGCATTCTCAGTCTGCTCAAACTCATCCTGTAGAATATCGTGCTGAAACAACTCGGCGGCTATAGGTTTCCCACTAGCAGACCGTAAGACTTTGCCGTTCATACCTTTCACAGACTTTTTCATGTTGGAGACCTTTACCATCGAATGCCTCTTTTGGAGAAGGTAACTGTGCTACCCATGTAATTATATAGGATCAGGAGCGCCGACATGCAATAGGCGCAAACTAAATTCTCTAATGGCAGCTTTACCCCCAACAACGGACCCAAATAAGCCACGAACTGAGCCAACCCTAATGCTCCAAATGTGCCAGAAACAGACTAAAAAGACCTCAATAACTTATGCGATGATTGTGATCAACGCTCATCATGAAGCTCACATATCCAGCTTTCAAATGTGCCATCACAAAAGTCGGGGAGTTTGTTGTTGCGCCAGTGATCGACCACGCCAATTTTCTCTGCCACAGACCGGAAGCGCGGATCATTAATAACCCAGCGAGACCTCGTACTCATAATTGGGACAAATGCGCCCACTAAAGTGCCACCCGCCGCCGCGTACTTTTCCAACTCTGGCCAAAACCGAGCATCTTGAAAGTGTACCAATATCTGTAATCGTCCTTGCCCAGAGTTATGTGTCCCTAGGTAGACCGAGCTCATGGGGTCATCGAGCGCATCGATTCGCGTGACAGGGTCCACTACCCTTTCGAGAAAAGTGAAAACGGCGTCGGCGTTTTGACCGGTTTTTTCGGCATAGGCATTAACAAGTCCTCTAGCACCCTCGGTATAGCGGAGGGACAGAGAGTTCAGTCCTGCGTATTCTTTGATGCCGTTGTACCAGAACACCATAGCGTTCGTCGCTTCTTCCGTTCGACCGAGACCTCGGAGCGCGTAACTGCGTTGCAGGTAGTGATTCATATAAAAGGGATCTTGGGCGATCGATAAATCGCTTTCCTTTATGGCCTCTTGGTAATAGCCAAAAGCGAGCAAGAGCCAGGTACGATAAAATTGAGCGGTAGTATTTTGTGGTTGCGCGGTAATCACGTTCTCAATGCGCCGCAGACTGTCTTCCGTTACTTTACCGGCGACCGACCTTCCTTTTAGCAATTTTGCCCATACCCGCTTGGGGTCAATGCTAAGGGCGGTGTTCGCATGCTTGACGACGAGAGGTTGGTATTCTTTTTCAGTCCCCTGTCCAGAACCAATAAAACCCGAATATAGGCTTGCCAAAAGTTCGTGGGCCTCAGCAAATCCCGGATCCAGCTTTACCGCTCTTTTAAGGATTTCTACTGCGTCAAGTATTCTGAGATAATCGCCCGCTGCTAGGGCCTTTGCCTCCAAAAACAGTTGATACGCCTCCATATTGGTGGTTGGCAGCCCGCGAAGGGGAATGGGAAGCTCTAGCTTAACATGCAATGCCGCGACAATTTTTGCAGCAATTTCATCCTGAATAGCGAAAACGTCAGTCATCTCTCTGTCATAGGTTTCAGACCAAAGATGGAATCCGTCTTCGACTTTTATTAACTGGGCGGTAATGCGTAAACGATTTCCCGAGCGTCGTACTGATCCCTCGAGTACGGTTGCCACATTTAATTGTTCACCAATTTTCCGCAAATCTTCATTGCTCCCCTTAAAGGCAAATGATGACGTTCTGCCGGTCACTTTCAGCTCTCTTATTTGGGCAAGCAAGTTCAATAGCTCTTCACTGAGACCGTCGGAAAAATATTCCTGTTCAGGGTCGGAGGACATATTCACAAAGGGCAGCACGGCTATGGAGTGTTGATTGCGGATAGTGTCACTGGCGGCTTTTGAGGGAGAAACAGCGGCCTTAGCGGGTGAGTTATCAGCCGGTATAGTCGCGATTTTACTTTCTCCGGACTCAGCTGCTGGCGTCGATTGTCCCTGCCAGAGAGCAATGGCGGCAATAAATACCAACATGCCAATGATAACGTAGTTTAGCTTGCGACTGGATTCAGCACGAATACGCGTGTCGTCTGCCACGTCAGAACTGCGTTTTAAGCCATCCGGCGTTAATTCGAAAGCCCAGGCCAGAAGCAGTGCAAAGGGGAAGCCAATAAGACCTAAGTAAAACACGATGCTATTGAGCGTTTCAGGTAGATTTAGAGCAGGCACGGCAATATTGGTAATTTGGATAATGAGCCAGGTAAGCGCGAGATAGGCGATACCTACCCGAAAAACGTTACGATGTTTAAGTTCTTCAAAAAGTCCGTTCATCTATTTCTATTCTGATAGCTGTGAGAAGCGGCGGATTATAGCAGAGAAGTGAAATCAAGGTGAATGGGGAGTCTGCTCTAACGACTGTTCAGGGTCAAAAGTGAGCCTAAAGGGGTAATGTCAGGCCAAGGCTCGCTATACCCTCGTAAGCGGACATAAAATCGACCCGAATCTGTCAAGGCTGATAGCTAACTTTGTGCCAACTACAGACATTGAGGTCAACTTTCAACGTTTTTAAGGAGTTCGCATAGAGCACGGCTTTTGATTTAGTTGGCATGTCTCACAGACATATAGAGATTTTACTAACGTATCTTACTTGCTACTAATTCAATGCCTTTTTTCGAATAGAGAGACAAAACCAAAGTGGAACATGGTCCTGCTATTCCCATCAAACCACCAATTGCTATACTAACTTTCGTGTTTCGGCTTACCTGCCAAATATTTTTTCGACATGAATGATGTATAAAGCGTAGCACTTTAAATTTTTCTGCTTGGTCCGTTGAAAGGCAATGTTCTGGAAGCGTCTCATTGCTAAACTAAACAGAATTGTAGAAAATAAATGCGAGAGAGCTTTCGTATACTTTTCCACTAGCTCGGTCCAGTAATAAAAACAATTGAGGGGTAAACGATCAACCCCTCCTTAAGGATCCATATGTTAACTAAATTTTCCGCGCGTAAGCTTCGTTATTTTCCTGTCGTTATTTTCTTTTTCACTATTTTCTGTATGGAAGCCGGCAGCTCGGAGGCGGAAATCATGCCGGTTGAGGATATTGCGACAATGCGCGATGGTATAAGGCTTGCGGCCGACATTTACAAGCCGAAAGGTGATGGCCCTTGGCCAGTTATTATGACACGTACGCCATACCTAAAGTCGTGGGAACCCTTTTCCATTATGGCATCCTATTATACTGAGACTGGCTTTGTAGTTGTCGTTCAAGACGTTCGAGGAAAAGGGAAATCCGAGGGACAATACAAGCCGTATTATCCTGATAAAGAGGATGGATATGACAGTATCGAGTGGGCTGCAAACCGGCCCTGGAGTAACGGGAAAATTGGTATATCAGGGATCTCCGCGATGGGTACAACGGCAAACCTAGCGGCATCAGCTGCGCCACCCTCTTTAAAAGCGGCGTATTCTAAGGTAGCGCCACATCTACGGTTCGAGGAAGCTACGTTTGTAGGTGGTGTTTTTAAGCAGTCCCATAGTGGAGGCTGGATGATCGAACAAGGTGTCGAAGATCAAATTCCAGCACTTAAGCGGCGCGTTGTATGGGATGAAGAATGGGAGGGCTATGATATAGGTAGGCATTTACATAAGGTACGTGTCCCGATTTACAATGACGGTGGCTGGTATGATATTTTTAGCTACGGCAATATACGAAATTTTATGTACCTACAAAACTTCGGTGCGCCAGGTGTCAAAGGTAGGCAAAAGCTGTCTATGGGACCCTATGGGCACGGCCCTTTATCAGGTGGTCTTGAATACCCAGGAAACGATGAGTTCGAAACGAAACCAAATCGTGAAGAAATACGCTGGTTCAACTATTGGTTGAAAGGTGAGGACAACGG
>CAJVZD010000029.1 GCA_913019905.1 uncultured Cellvibrionales bacterium | reverse complement strand
TACCTCTCAATTCTATATGGTCATGATGGTATAAAAGAAATGCCTGTTGACCTTTATGATGATGCCTTACTCGAACGTTCTGAGAATGAGGCTGTTTCAATCAGTGCTTTAGCGTATCTTCAAACTGATATATTGAACTTGCAAGCAACCTCCCGAGAGGTTGATGAATCAGATAAGTCTATTCGATTTATTTCATGCCACAGTCACTTACGTGAAGTTGAAGCATTGCATGACTATTTATTTCAACTATTGGATGAGTCGCCTGAGTTAAGCCCTAAAGATGTCATTGTCATGATGCCTGATGTGCAAGACTTTGCAGCACTGGTGGATGCAATATTTTCTAGGCCTGCTTTTGATCAATATGGGCAACCACAATATTTACCTTATGGTATTTCTGATCAAATGTTGGCCTTGGATCAGCCGATGGTAGAGGTGCTAAGTGGGATTCTAAACTTATCTACCTTACGCATTACCGCAACTGAAGTCTTGGATTGGTTAGATATTGAAGCAATACGCGAACGGTTCATGATCTCTGAAGAAGACCTTGAGCAAGTACATGCTTGGGTTTCGGGTTTAAATATTCGTTGGGGCTTATCTGAAAAACATCGAGACCAGTGTTTGTCGGCGACAGAATCAGTGCAAGGTTCGGGTGAGGCGAATACTTGGGTGAGTGCATTTAAGCGTTTACTTGCTGGGTATGTTTATGGCGAGAATTCGCATATACAGGATGGTGCAGGGGATGTGTTTGCACAGAGTCAGTATAGCCGAGAAATGCAGGTGCTCGCGGGTAAGCTGATGCGCTTTATTGACCTAATAGAGCAAACTCTTAATTATCAAAAAGGAAAGAAAGGCGTCCACGCTTGGTTGCAAATCGTGACAAGTTTTTGGGATACGTGGTTTGATGCAGAATACTTAAGTGAAGAAGTTCAACGTTTGATGGACCTATCGGTTACGAGCATTGCGGAGCAAGTAAGTTGTGCAGGGTTTGAGCAAAAAATTAGTTTCTCTATTGTGGCCGAAGTGATTGCAGCGGGCTTTTACCACGCTTTCTACAAAAAGAAATGGCTTGGAGCCGAACCTTCCCTAAGTAATCTATCGATGGATGATGCTTATGCCGCGCAAGATTCGGTGACCAAAAAAAGAATTGAAGCAGGGGAGCGTGTCGTTGGTTTCAAAGTTGGTTGCACCAGTCGCGCCATCAGAAAGCAATTTGGTCTCAGTGAGCCAATTAGTGGCAAGCTATTTCAGCCTTATATATACGATGATAATGCAAAGTTTGATTATGACAATTTCGCAAACTGTGCGATAGAGCCGGAAATGGTACTGAAAATTGGAAAAGACCTAGAGGGAGTCGATCTGTCTGATGAAGAGCTTATCGATTCAATTGAATATGTAAGCCCTGGTATTGAGCTCCATAATTACATTTTTTGGAATGAGCCGCCAACGGTGCAAGAATTAATTTGTTCAGGCGGGATTCATGCAGGACTGATTGTCGGAGATCAAAAAGTTGATCCCAGGACATTAGGCTTTAAGGACGAGATTTTTTCAGTGTATAAAGACGACACTCTGATAACCTCTGCACCAAGTTCAGAAATTATGGGTGGTCCCATTATTTCTTTGCGGTGGTTGGTTACATTTCTCACAAACAAGGGCGAGATGTTAAAAAAAGGTAGCTTGGTAATTCCTGGTTCTCCGGTCGAGCTAGTGAATATCGATCAGGATACCGAACTGAAAATTGCCATTGATGGCGTTGGGAGTTTGACTACTCGGTTTGAAAAGGGCAGTGACTGAAGTCCCCGTTTTGTTTAAAACTCGACTTGCGCGAACAGTAGATTATGCAACAAACACTAATAATTATGACCCCGGCATCGGCGCTGGAAACCACTGCCGTTCCCGTCGTTGTTCCGTTAGGCGGTATCGTTGGCGCACACATGGCTCCCAGTATCGAACTAGCGACCCTGCCCGTTTGCAATGCTGATCGTTGGCACGGCGGCAGCTACCGTCCCGGCGGCAATGTTAATGGAAAAAATAGGGCGTAAAATCGCTTTTATTGGCGCGGCATTGGTAGTGGCACTCGCTGCCTAAGCTGCCGTGTAGGGGATTAAGCTAGATAGTTTTTGGCTATTTTGCCCCGCCACTGCGTTGACCCGTGGTCATGTTGTTTTTGTCCAGCTATATTGCTTTGCCGTTATCGAGGCGGTGTCGCATCACTGTGTAGGGCGGTCGGTTTCCATTTTATTATTCGCCGGTGTGGAGGCTACATTTCTGAGGCTGGAAACGATAAAACAACTCTAAAAGTGGCTACGCTGGGGAACATACAGCGGGTCCTTTGTAGGGCTTAGTGTACTAATGTTAGGGAATCTGTTGACATTGTGTTTTTTAAAAACCACAAGCTTATAGCCAGCCCTGAGCAAGCAGTATCCATGACTACCAAAACTTGCTTCTTCTGGACTTAAAAATAAAGCTCAGGAACTACTTAGCATTATTCAACGCAATCCATATCAAGCCCCGCCACCCTATGAAAAACTGGTAGGTGATCTTTTGGGCGCGTACTCTCGTAGAATCAATATTCAACATCGATTGGTTTACCAAGTGTTAGAGAAAGAGCAGTCAATTAAGGTGCTTCGCTTGTGGAGTCATTATGAGTAAACACAGTTTACGGTTTTCTCAAGTCGACTTAAAACAATAGTACAATGCCGAAGAGATTTGTCGGTTCAAGCCCTATGATGTGTAGAAGTTTAAGAATCCCGGTGTGCTTGCTTTTGGGGATATTTGGTTGGCAGGAAGTACTTATTCCGTACTAATTTATAGCAAGTGTAAAGCCGCCCGGCCACAACTTGTTTAAAACTGCTCGTCAATTTTTAGCATAACCTCCACCTTTATAAGTTTCACACTTTCTTGATTGTCCGTGTCAGTTCTATTCCATCCGCTATTCATTTTACCTTAGAGTCTTATGTATCTGATTCTCAGGACAAACGGGTAATAAGGTGACTAGACAGTGGATATCAATAATACCTACTTATCAATCCTTAACTGATTGCTAATAGACCGATCTTTGAATCCTCGATAGTATAATTCCACGTAAATGAAAGTAGATTAACAATGTGGAGATATGCACATGATTACATTTCGCGACCCAAGGGGTGAAGCCGCAACCCCAGTGCTCGAATATAACTTAAGCCACGATTTAACCGCGCAGCAGGGGGCTAAAACCACGGTGGGTTTGCTAGCTAATGGTTTCCCCGATTCAGATAATTTTCTCCATGCAGTTGGCGCTGCATTATCGGATAAATATCCTGCCCTAACGATTAAGTTTTGGAATAAAGGTAACTCTTCAATACCTGCACCTCAAACAATGCTCGATGAAATAAAAGCACAATGCCAAGTGGCTATAGCTGCTTACGGGCACTGAGGCAGCTGCACAACCGGCACCGTGCGTGACGGAATTAATATTGCTAAGTCAGGCTTACCTTCAGTTGCCTTGGTCACCGAAGATTTTTGGCCTCAAGGAGAATTTGTTGCCAATTCTTTGGGAATGCCAAGTGCGCCCAGAGTGCGATTGCCTCACCCAGTTGCAGGTACAGGAAAGGTTAATTTGGAAAGAATAGCTAAAACTGTCGTTGACGAAATAGTTGATCAGTTAGCGGGAGCGAACTAAAAATGACAGAAGATTTGCAAGCTGCCGATGAGTATTCTGCCTTAGAACAATTACATGAACTGGGTTGTACTGATGGATTACCCGTTGTTGTTCCAACTCCAGAACGTGTTGAACGAATGGTTCTCGCTACCTTACAGGACGGTGATTTAATACTGGGGGAAATGGGACCAGCCATGGGTGTAGCCACAGTAGAAAAAGTGGCAATAGCGGCGGTGATGGCAGGGTGTATTCCCGATTTTATGCCCTTGGTCATAGCCGCTGTTAAAGCTGTAATAGACCCTGCTTTTGATTTAACGCAAATGCAAGCTACCACCCACTGTACTGCTCCACTTGTTATTGTTAACGGCCCCGCACGAATGACCTGTGGTCCGGTGGCTTGTGGTTTTGGTGCACTGGGGCCTGGGCACCGTGCCAACGCCAGCATCGGCCGTGCACTGCGTTTGACGATGATTAATATTGGCGGTGCTCATCCAGGATCGTCAGATATGGCCTTACTAGGTCACCCGGGAAAATTTACTTATTGCCTCGGCGAAGATGAAGAAAGCTCGCCATTTCCGCCTCTGCACACCAGTCGTGGATTCAACGCCGAAGACAGTGTTGTCACAGTTGTAGGTGCAGAGGCACCGCATTCAGTTATGTTTAGCGGCAATGCAGACGACCCCAATAATGCTGAAAAGCTACTAGCTCAAATAGCAACGGGGGTGGCTAATTTTGCCACCAATAATGCAGTGATAACCGGTGGCGCAGCGGTAGTAGTACTAAACCCAGAACATGCTGAGGTTTTGTCACAGGCTGATATGAGCCGCGAAATGATACAAAAAAGATTGTGGGAACTCACTCATAAACCACTTGCTGAGCTGGAAAAACGAAGCCCTGCATTCCCCGGTGAAAAATACTCGGATGGTGACTATGAGACCTTCGCAGACCCACAAGATATTCTTGTTTTAACAGCAGGAGGCAGTGGCCTGTACACCATGGTTATGCCAAGTTGGTGTGCTGGAGAAAACAAAAACCGCGCTGTGAGTATGTTGGTTGAAACCGATCAGTTTTGTGAAATTCCGATGTGATCGGTTAGGGTCTGCCGAGAAACTAATAAACGCAATAACATCATAATCTAAATTGCCCCTTTAGGGACTGGCACTAGTTACAGTGAATCAACACCATTTCGACAACTAAAAAGTAGTTTTCCAGGTAACAATAGATTTATTTATAAGAGGGAAAATAATATGTCAGATAAAGATGTAAAGGCATCGGGAGAGAGGTTTGAAGCGGAAAGCTTTGATACTGTTGCCTTCACCACACCGCCAAAACTGTCCGAGGCAACTGTTGCTGTTGTCTCCACGGCGTCACTGCATCATGAAGATCAAGAAACGTTTGCCGCCACTGAAACCGGTTTCAAGGTGCTCAAAAACGAACTTCGGGATTATAAGACAGGGCAGTGGAGTCCTAATTTTGATACTGTCGGGTTTGCTGTGGATTTCAATACGATAATACCACTGGACCGCCTGGATGAGCTCGCTAAGCAGGGAATCATAGGCGAGGTTTCCGATGTCCATTTATCTTATTCAGGCGCGCAATATGATTTGAGTGCTGTGCGCATGGACAGTGGGCCGGCAGGTGCGGCATTACTCAAGAATGCAGGCGTAGACGTTGTATTGCTCACCCCGGTCTGACCATTATGCACGCGTACCGTGAGTACGCTAGCACATGTTTTTGAAGCAGCAGGGCTTGCCACTGTTGCATTGGGTTCAGTTCGTAAACAAATTGAGGAAGCTGCGCCCCCCAGAGGGCTTTGGTGTGATTTTCCGCTGGGTAGACCACTTGGAAAACCTGGTGACGCTGCCTTTCAAACACGCGTCCTCGAACACGCGTTTTCGTTATTGAACGCGACAGAACCGGTTTTTGAAGAATTTGCTGAAAAAATTTCAGATGAAAACAATGAGGCATTAAGCTGCCCGATGCCGCTACGAACTAATAAAGACTTACATCCAGCTTTGGATGAAGTGCGCGGTTTGCGGCCCGCTTATGACAGGGCTATAGCCAAATATGGAAATCGAGCAGCTACTGGGCGAGTGATATCAGTTGATGAAATTGAAGAAGCGCTTGCTACACTCATCAGCGTGGCTGAAGGAACGCCATGGAAAGAAGCTGGCATTCCCGGTGGGGCTACATCGCGGGTAGTGCAGGATATAAGAGGTTTTTATGAAGTTGCGGCACTAGGGCTTAGTGACCATATTCCAAGTGCTTGGGCAGGAACTAACTGGTTCTATGATGAAACACTCGGTGGTGACGTTGTGTTGAAAGCAAGAGCTGCTATTCGTGATTCTGGGGAAGAGCGACAGTACTGGTATTATATGGCTCCTGTAGATCGATAGGGATATCTTTGCTTGTAATGATTGTAGTGACGGATGTCTAAATGGGCTAAAAGGTACAGGCCTTTGTATTGGCCTTTTAGACTTAGATAATCGGTTAGTTGATCAAAGTTATTCCCCTAATCTATACCGTTATAACGGTGTTGGAAGCCTTGTGGTGCAGGCATTTTACAGAGTCGTTACTTCGGGGGGGCGTTGAAGAGGAAACCAATGAAAGAATCAGTAAAAGCCACGCTTTACGGATCGCCGGTGTCGCTTTACAGCGGAAAAGTGCGCAGTTATTTCATCAAGGCAGGAATACCGTTTCGCGAAGAACCGCCGGTGACGGATCACTACGAGGATGTGGTTTTAGAGAAGGCCGGAGGGCGAAGGAGCATGCCCACTGTCGAATTGTCCGATGGTCAGGTAATCCGCGACAGTGCGGCCATCATTACTCACTTTGAGGCTGAGCTCGGATCACCTTTCATTCCAGACACGCCGAAACAAAAGGTAATTAGTTTGCTTTTTGATGTTATCGGTGCAGAGGGTTTGTTACGTCCAGCGGTTCACTACCGTTGGCGCTTCCCGGAGAACCTTCCTCTTGTATTAAGTCACTTTGAAGAAATAACGCCAAAAAACGGACCGCCTCAATTTACAGTAGCCGGTCGAATTGAGCAGATGCAACAGGCCTGCACCAAGCTCGGTGTCACACAAGACCGAATCGAGTTTGTGGAATCTCTTTATCTTAGATTACTGAAAAAGCTGGACGCGCATTTCGAACGCCATCCTTATCTTCTGGGGGGCAAGCCGAGCATTGGTGACTTCGGCCTGATAGGTCCAATGTATGCCCATCTAAGTCGCGATATCAAACCACTAACGCTGATGCATGAACACGGCGTTCATGTGCTGTGTTGGGCAGAGAGAATGAACAGGCCCGACCCGGGCTTTAGTCCAGCCCATGAGCCTGAAGAAGATTTCCTTTGTAATGATGAGATACCAGAAACACTGCTGGAAATATTGCGTCATATCGCCCTTGATTTCGTGCCTGAAACCCAAGCCGCCTGTGACGTTGTTAACGAATGGATTGATTCTCGGCCAGAACTTGTTAGCGGAACAAAAGTAGAACGGTCGCTGGGTGGGGATGCAATCTTTGACGTCGAAGGTAAGCGTATGTCATCCGTGGTGATGCCCTATCGTTTTTACCTGTTGAAACGGTTGCAGGATGAAGTTGCCACAAGTCCAGCGGCGATGAAGCAGGAGTTGATTCAATTGTTGGCGTCAGTGAACATGGAAGAGCTACTGGATATGACGCTCACTCGGGGTATCGGTAGGGCGCATAACCTTGAAGTATGGGAATAGACGTTTGGGAATTTTCATCATGACGTCATTCGATTTAGTAATGATTTCTTGTATTACGTGTAGAGGATAACCATGACAGTCATACTTTACGGGTCGCCCGTGTCACTTTATACCGGCAAAGTACGCAGTTATTTCATCAAGGCTCAAATACCGTTTCGCGAAGTAGCACCGGTATCGGATCACTACGAAGATGTGGTTTTGAAGAAGGCTGGGAGCCGGAGAGGCATACCCACGATCGAGTTATCCGATGGTCAGATAATCCGCGACAGTGTCGCTATTGTCGATCATTTTGAGGCTGAACTCGGTTCACCTTTCACCCCTGCTACCCCCAAACAAAAGGCAATCAGTCTGCTCTTTGATGCCATCGGTGGAGAGGGTTTATTACGTCCAGCACTTCACTACCGTTGGCATTTTCCAGAGAATGAGTCCCTCGTGCTACATCATTTTAAAGAAATTACCCCCAGGAATGCGGCACCGGAGTTTACATTGGCTGGTCGTGTCAACAAGATGCAGCAGGCATGCATTAACGTCGGTGTTTCACAAGATCGGGTCGAGCTCGTGGAGTCCCTATATCTCGGGTTATTGAAGAAGCTGGACGCGCATTTCGAGCTTTATCCTTATCTCCTGGGTGGCAAACCGAGCATTGGTGATTTCGCCCTGATGGGTCCCATGTATGGACACCTTAGTCGCGACCTCAAGCCGTTAACACTGATGCATGAATACGGTCTTCATGTGCTGCGCTGGGTGGAAAGAATGAACCGGGCCGATCCAGGCTTTAGTGCTGGTCATGCGCCTGAAGAAGACTTTCTCAGCAACGATGAAATACCAGAAACGCTGCTGGAGGTACTGCGTCACTTTGCCATTGATTTCGTACCGGAAACCGAGGCGATTTGTGACGGGGTCAACAACTGGATTGATTCTCAAGCAGAGCTCGATAGCGGAACAAACGTTGAGATAGCGCTGGAGGGTATGACATCCTTCGACATCGAAGGTAAGCATATGTCATCAGTTTTGATGCCCTTTCGTTTTTACTTGTTGAAACGGTTGCAGGATGAAGTTGCCACAAGCTCTGCAGCGGTGAGCCAGGAGCTGATTCAATTGCTGGAGTCAGCGAACATGAAAGAACTGCTCGAAATGACACTGACCCGGGGTATCGGCAGGGCCCATAACCGCGAAGTTTGGCAATAGGAAAAGAATAGGAATCAAGAGGCCGACGAAGTTATTTGCAAATGGGTTGTATGTTATTTTCTTTCGCGGCTCAAGTTGTTCGTTAGGTTTGGCTATTGCAGGAGCTTATAAAGACGGGTAGAACCATAACGGGATGTTATCTTTTGATACTAATCTGTGAATTGACAGTTGCTGCGCTCGTATCGATACTGACCGCTACGTTCCTGTGCATTTTTCTATTCAAGAGGTTAGACATCCATGAAAGTATTGCAAACATCCGATGAAAGATTTCAAAACCTGGATGGATTCCCATACCAAGCAAACTATCAGGATATAGATGATGCTCAAGGTGGTCAGCTGCGCATGCACTATGTGGACGAAGGACCGAAAGACGCGCCTGTCATTCTTTGTGTTCACGGTCAACCCACTTGGTCTTATTCCTACCGGAAAATGATTCCACCACTTACAGCGGCAGGCTTTAGAGTCATCGCACCAGACATTGTTGGCTTCGGTCGCTCCGATAAGCCTTCCGAGCGAAGCGACTATACCCACGCCAATCATGTGAAATGGATGCATGACTTTGTTCGACGCATGTCGCTCACAAATATCACCCTCGTTTGTCAGGACTGGGGCGGGCCCATTACTCTAAGAATCGTTGCAGCCGATCCGGATCGATTCGCCCGGGTCGTTGTCACTAACACGGGACTGGCGGACGCCAGAAACATCCCTGAGGAGATGGCCACAAAGCTCAAACAACTGCTTATCGATACGCCAGTGCTAAACACGGTAGAAGTGAACGAAGCAATGCGAGAGGACCTGGAGGAGCGCGGTGGATTTGCTGATCAGGCCGAAAATGCATTAGCTGGCGCCGATCCGCGCCCGCCATTTATGTACTGGATTAAACATTGCGATGCCTCGGAAGATTTCAACCCTGGTGCGATCATGAGCTTGTGGCTAAACAGTTGCTCAGCCGAGGAGCAGCGAGCCTATGCGGCGCCATTTCCATCCGAAGAATACAAGCAGGGTGCCAGGCAATTTCCCAGCTTGATTCCCCTGTTTCCCGACAACGTTGAAGTCCCAGCTAATCGCAAGGCCTGGAAAGCTTTAAGAACCTTCGACAAACCCTTTCTTACGGCGTTCACCGATGGAGATCCCGGCGAAGCGGACATTCAGTTTCAGGAGGAAATACCAGGGGCAAAGGGCCAAAACCACGTAACTATAAAGAATGCTATGCACTACACCCAGGAAGATAAAGGTGAAGAGCTTGCTGAAGTAGTGATCGAATTTATCAAAGCAAACCCGTGAGGTACGCAACTTTATTCTAGCAGCTCAGTCAATAAATGGCTTTGCAGACAGTGGTAATCTTCCAAGCTTTAGAAAAATTATCGTGCCGTCGCGTACGGTACTAAATCACTGCAGGATATGCTGATTTCAACATTGGCTGATCTTGCCTTGTTATCAGCAAAGAAGAAAACAAGTGTAGTGACAGAGTGCCCGCTTGTTGTTAAAAAGTAGACTCTGAATAAATTGCAATTGCTTTAATACGTTAGGAGTTAGTCATGCAAGAACCTTCAGTTAGCACGTTGAATACCGAAGAAAAAAACGCCTCGGTGAGGGATTATGGTTTCTTATTTTTTTTAACCATGATCAATGTGTTAAATATCGTTGACCGACAACTCATTTCAAGCATGGCCAACTGGATAAAGCCAGATTTGAATTTAACCAATACTCAATTTGGGTTGTTAACTGGGCTCATATTCATTTTCTTTTATGCCTTTGCTGGTGTTTTTATGGGTGTTTTGGCAGACCGGTATAATCGAACCCGTTTGATCGCGTTTGGGCTAGCAGCATGGAGTGCCCTCACCGCAGTATCTGGTATGGCGAAGGGATTTGTCAGCCTTGCAATTCCGCGACTGTTTATCGGTGTTGGTGAATCGATTATGACGCCGACCTCCATGTCGATATTATCTGACCGTTTTCCTTCAAAAAATCTTGGGTTTGCATCTGGCTTTTATTACATGGCAGCACCCATCGGTGTCTCAGGGAGTTTATTGGTTGTGGCATATCTCGAACCTGTATTAGGTTGGCGTGGTTGCTTTTATGCGTTAGGCGCGCTGGGTGTTGCATTTAGTGTGGTGATGTTTTTAATGAAAGAAACTCCTCGTAAGTCCAAGGCGGGAGCGCAGACTGATGCTGATATACCTGTAGTGCAACCACGAATAGGGGAAATGTTGATAACGACCAAGAATGCCTTTGTACTTTCTCCTTCATTGCTGTTGACGGTTCTTGGTGCGGTGACTTTTCACGTGTTTTTGGGCTTTGGCATGTTTGAGCAAATTTGGTTTGTGGAAGAGCGCGGTTTTGATCGCAATGAAATCGCAGCGATAACCGGTTGGATGGCGTTGGTTGCAGGAATTGCAGGTAATCTCATCGGTGGCTTGGGGAGTGATTATTTCTTGAAGAAGACGGGTGTCGGTCGTCCGATGTTCATGTTTTGGATTACACTCTTCATTATGCCCGTGATGCTTGCCTACCGAATGGTAGACCCTGCTTCTCCTTTTTTTATGTTCGGCATGTTTATGGGGTTCTTCCAATTGGGGTGCTTCTTTGGTCCGGTTTTTGGAACGGTCCAGGAGCTTGTGCCTGATCAGATTCGCGCAACAGTAATAGCGGTAGTGCTCGTTATGATTAATGTATTCGGTATTGGTTTTGGCGTGACAGCCGGAGGATTGTTTATCGATATGTTAATCGCCAATGAGGTGGAAAACCCGTACACCACGGGCATGCTGTTCTTTACCGGTATCTCGTTTTTAACCATTCCGCTATTTTTCTTCGCAGGAAGGCGTTTCGATCAGGACCGCCAAGCTCTTAAGGAAGGGGCACCGATGCAGCTTGCCACAGTGTAAAAGACAAAGGTCGCAGCAACACGCTAAATACTTGCAAAGACCAACAAACTAAATGTCCCGAAACGTAAAGAATTGTCATTTCCAGATGTCGGGATGGCAAATGTACCTATTTGTGGATAGGCACTAACTAGTGTTGTCGTTGCGCAAAATAGTTTTCAACAATATTGAATGCGCAATCCACTACGGCGGAGTGCGTATCGCTGTGCCGCACTCCGGCTATGGTCGCTTCCACTTTGGGAAGCGGCAGGTCAAGTCTCGCAACCTTACCCTCTGCTAGTTCCGCTTCCAGAAATAGTTCTGGTCCATAGGCTAATGCATCAGTGTGCATTATCAGTTCTACAATCAGTTGATGGGAGTGAGCATGGACGAAGTTGATGTCGCGGTTCTCCAATCGTTGTTCACCGTTTAGGCGGGGTAGAAAGGGTGTATGTGATGGTGCGCTTGCATTACGCATCCATTGAAAGGAGGCCAGATCGTCGATTGATAAGCTGTCCTGTCGATCAGCTAACGGATGGTCAGTGGCACAAAATACGCTCCAGGGGCTTCGATGAAAACTTTTCGCGACAAGGGAGGTTGGTGTGCTACCGGAGAGAATGGCGACAAAAGCGGCATCAGTTTCGCCTCGCTCTAATTGAGTGTAGAAGTCTTCGTAGTGGCTCTCAATAAAGTTCAATGTCACGTTGGGAAAATCATTCAACAATTGTTCAGTTAATATCCCCGCCAAATTCCTTGGTCTGACTTCACCAATACCGATATTGACCGTTGATTGTGTACCATCCAGCTCTGCTTGAGCTAGCCGCAGTTGTCTGAGGATCTGCTTGGCGTGTTGGTAGAAGTCTCGACCTTTGTCATTAACATACATGCCTCGTCCTTCTCGCTTAAAAAGCTGTGTACCTAACTGCTCTTCAAGACGCTTTATGCTGCCACTCAAGCCTGGTTGAGATATCGATTGGTTTTCGGCAGCAGTGTGAACTGTTCCTAATTCAACTAGCGTGACAAAGTGTTTCAGTTGTCGGGTATCCATAGATAAATATTTTGGCTTTTGTAAGTTGAGTTGATTTGTTATGACTCTTTGACGGTGTCAAATTAAGTTTGTACCTGTTGCTAACACAAGGGCTAGTAGAAGGCACTCTCCAACAAAACCTGAAAAGGAGATCTCCGTAGGTTTGAATCCTCTTTGCTGGTGAATCTTGCAAGTGTGATTGAGTATCAAACTTTCACTTTCAACTGTCTATTAGCAGTTAGATATCAACCGATAAGCATTTGTTATCAATGCATGAGCACCAGATCGAGTTACAAAAGGAAAGGAGTTATAGCGAAAGTAATATTGTTGTTTTTTTTAGTGGGCGTGGTCGCGAAGTCGACATTAATATTTTCATTTATTCGCAATGTGAGGACATCGTTTAGTGTGTTGTGCTAATCACAGAAAAAGAGCCACGTCCGTAGGTTCGTTAGTTATTGCGTTAATAGGTTTCACTTATCAACTGATACCAATTTGTTTATAGACACGACTGGATGGCGAGTTGATAATGCTAGATGATACATGCTCGTCTACCAGTCGAAGAGGTAGTGGAAGGCTCTCTTTTCTTAATGTGAATTTGTTTGACGTAAATTTGTTTAATGTAAAGGAATGGATGATGTGTCGCTAACTATCCGTCAATCGAACAGGAACGCTATATGTTTATCCGCAGATACCAACCGTTTGAATGTTTTTTTGTTGGAGAAATTATGAGCCACTCGACGAGTGTATTCGTATGGACCATCTTGATGTCGGTGTTTTTGTCAGCCTGTGGGTCTAGCTCAAATAAACCGGCAAGTGAGAGTTTGGTCAAAACGAAGAGCGGAGAGGTGGTTGGCTTTGAGCATGAGCACGCTACCTTTGCGTGGCAGGGCATTCCCTATGTCGCGCCGCCGATCAACGAATTGCGTTGGCGTGCTCCCCGGCCCGTTCGGCCTTGGGGCGAAACGCTACAGGCCACTGAGTTTGGATCTGCATGTGTGCAACCTCCCAATCGAGAAGCGGGTAACAACGCCCCAGAATCTGAGTACGTGGTTGGGCAGGAAGACTGCCTGACCTTGAACGTGTTCGCACCCCGTGCCACATTACATGACGCGAATAAATTACCAGTGATGTTTTGGATTCACGGAGGCGCGAATGTGCTTGGGTCTGCGCAACAATTCGATGGAGCGCGGCTAGCTAACGAGCAGAGAGTGGTTGTAGTGACCATCAACTACAGACTCGGACTGCTCGGCTGGCTGCGTCACTCTTCACTCCGCACAGTGGGCGACAGCGCTGCCGATCATTCGGGTAATTATGGCACGTTGGATATTATCGCCGCGCTTAATTGGGTTCAGGAAAACATCAGTGCCTTTGGCGGTAACCCAGATAAAGTCACTGTATTCGGCGTGTCGGCGGGAGGACTTAACACTTGGTCTATGGTGCAATCGCCCTTGGCAAAAGGGCTGTTTCACGGTGCCATCGTACAAAGTGGTTCGCTGAAGATTATGGATCCGCACAAAGCGGAAGTGGTCAGTGAGACCGCGCCAGATTATCCGAATTACCAGAATAACGGTACGCAACTTATTCATCAGCTAGTGCCCAATCATACTGAAATGCAAGCGGATGAAATCGCCGATATCTTACGAAGTCTAACGCCGGATGACATCTATCAACAGGTAACGACCAATGCCATGGGTTTGTACAGTCAACCGAGCCTGTTCTTGGATGGTTATGTGTTTGTTGAACCCGCACTTGAATTGTTTAAGGATGCCGCCAAGTACAATTCTGTGCCTATCATCACGGGTACAAATCGGGACGAAAGCAAGCTGTTTATGATATTTGATGAAGAGTGGACCGACTATCGATTTGGGTTTCTGCCACGGGCGAAGAATTCTGAGCGCTACAATAAATCTGCCGCCTACGGCTCTGATACGTGGCGCGTATTCTCGGTGGACAAACCTGCCCAGTTCATTACTCAACACGGCGGCGCACCTGTTTACACTTATCGTTTTGATTTCGACGATCTGTCAAACACCGTACTGGACCTCCCTCAACTGATAGGGGCGGGACATGGTATGGAGTTTCCCTTTGTATTTGGCAATCACAATGAGTTTCCTTTTAACTGGCTATTTTCAAATAGTGAGCAACGCGCCGAATTATCTCAGTCGATGATGAACTACTGGGGCTCGTTTGCCCATTTTGGCGATCCCGGTAACGGCGGTGAAGTGGAACAGCAACGGTGGACGCCTTGGCATGCTACTAATAGTCACATTATGTTGTTCGATACTGAAAACGATGGCGGTGTGCGTATGAGTAACGAGCCCATGACAGTGGCTAGCATCAAGCAACGTCTTTTTTCTGACACGGACTTCTCGTTAGAGGAGCGTTGCAAAATGTATACACAACTTTTTTTGAATGGCTACATGGTTGCAGACGCCTATAATCAGCTTGAGCACCAGTCTTTATGCGAAGGAGATGTTCGCTGAACGACATTAAAATTATGATCGAAATTACTCCATACAATTCACGATCAGTGCAGTTATGGTAATTTATACCTTACTGTTCTGACAGTAGCGCATTGAATGGTACGTTAGTTAGTGTCTATGCAGAATTCTTCTTTGCGAGAGTTAGCGCGAGAATCTCCTGCAGATCACATCGAGACAGGTATTGATGTGCACTCCGCACCTTGAAGTTGCCGCGCTTAGCTCGTAATGGCGAATTTCAGGATGGGCACTCGTTAGCGTCACGATACGTTGTTATGAATCTATTGTGGCCGTCTCAATTTACAATTCAAATTGAAGGAGAACGTGATGTATCGGGGTAGTTACACTTTAACTGGGCAGGAGTTCAGTATGTTCACCCTCAAGCTAGAGGCACAGCTTCGCTACCAGGGTATTCCTTATCAGTGGCAATTCAAAAGCCAGGCGAACAGCGCTGAGATAGAAGCCAGGGCGGGGACCCGATTTATCCCGACGCTGACAACTCCCGATGGTTGGTGTATTAGCGATACGATAGCCCTGGGCCCATTTTTGCACGACCGTTTTCACGAAGCCCCGGTAATACCTCAGGGACCGGCGCAACGCGGCGCTTGCTTTATCCTTGAGGATTTCTTTAATCATTGGTTTCCCCGACACGCGCTGCACTCGCGGTGGTGTTACCCCGATAATGTACTCGTAACAGGGCAAAGATTCGGGATGAATGTTTTGCTCGGTAAATCTATTGAAGATGCTATTGACGATTCCGAGCAGGCTCAGATCGCCAATTATGGGCAGTATATGCTGGATTCGTTCGGTGCCGCGGCATGCGAGGTGCAAGGGGCAGGACCGGATAAGAAAGAGCATATACAGAGCGACTTCTCCATAATAATGGGTTTGTTGAGTGAGCACTTCAAGCGCCATAAATTCCTGTTGGGTGAGTGCGCGTGCTTAGCCGATTTTGCACTTGTAGGCCCGATCAAGGCGCACTTCCTGTTGGATCCTGAACCACGTAGTTGGTTGGGCGATCACCTCGTAGTACTGGAAGATTATGTCGAACGAGTCTGGAATGGTGCGAAGGCCGGTAGCGATTGGCTTTCCAGTGACGAAATCCCCGAAACAGTTATTCCCCTGTTTGAACATGCCCTAAAAACCTATCAGCGCTTTGCTTCCAGCAGCCTAGAGGCTGCGAGTAGAGGAGATACGTTTTTTGAGCTTGATTTAGGTGATGGTCCTTTCACTGCCAGGTCCATGAAACGCTTGGAAAAAGCTCGGCTACATGTGCAAGACGAGCTGCAACGCTGTGGCGCTGAGAATTCAGTTTTGAAAGCCAGCGGAATTATGAACTTTTATCTCAAGCCGCCGATGCTTTGATAAGTATAGGCCCGTCCGGTTAGTGGGTTGATCTCAGTTCACCGTGCAGCTTAAGCTTTATGTTTTTTCTACTTCACGCTACATTAAGTGTTGACCACCATCGAGAATAATTGCTTGACCGGTAACAATGGAGTGTCCGTCAATAAAATTGACAATGGACTCGGCCACGTTTTCGGCAGTGCAGGTGGCTTGTAACGGGGCGGTTGTTTCTAAGTGATCTTTGAGTTTCTGATAGTCCTCGCTACCCATACCTTTTTCTAGCCATTCCCCTTGAATAAAGCCCGGGCATACGGCGTTGACCCGAATTTGCGGACCCATGACACGCGCCAGGGATTTCGTCATGGTTAAAAGAGCACCTTTAGAGGCCGCATAAGCGATTGAGCTGCCGATACCGTGTAATCCGGCGATGGATGCCAAGTTAACAACCGCCGCGTCACCGCTTGCTCGTAGCGCCTGTTCGCAGGCTCGCACCATTTGATAGGGGCCGACAACATTGACTCCATAGAGATCAAAAAAATCATCTTTTTCCAGACCGTCGAGTTGGTGGTGGGGTACAAATTTGGTGGTACCTGCATTATTAATCAATGCATCGATGCGTCCCCATTTCTTGAGCGCCCCATTAACTATCCCTCGACAGTCGGCGTCAACGGCAACATTCGCTTGGTATACGAGTGTTTCAGCCCCTAATGACTCACAATCTCCCGCGGCCTTTTGGGCTGCGGCATAGCTTCGAGAGTAATTGATAACGACATTCCAGCCTTTGCTGGCTAACAACTTGACCGTAGCCGCACCAACTCCCGAAGATGAGCCGGTAACAATTGCTACTTTGCGTGTATCGCGCATTGAAGACTCCTGATGGCTAAACACTCCTGATGATTCGCAAATAGTAGATTGAAAAGTGGCGTTCCCATGAACCTGTTCTGTGTTGGGGGCTCTCTATACGCCATAACCACCGTCAACACTGATGACCTGTCCAGTAATGCCCCGAGATTCCGGAGAGGCTAACAAGGTTGCCATGGGACCCATTTCTTCAGGTTCCATTATTCTATTTTGCAGATTTTCTGCTTCGATTTTTGCGCGAACAGTTGCAACATCGCTGTCATTCATCTTTGCCATTGCATCTAGATTCACCAGTTGGGTATTTGTCCAGCCGGGGCATAAGCAGTTAACAGTTATCTCATTTCCTACCACTTTTGCCGCCATCGCGCGGGTCAAGCCGATCAGGCCATGTTTGGCTGCCGTATAGGCGAGCTCACCGCCGGACCTTTTGGCGTAACCGGAGCCAATGTTTATTATCCGCCCATTGTTTCTTTCAACCATACCGGGCAGTACCGCTTGGCTGGCACGATAGGCGGAGAAAAGGTTCAGGTCGACGTTGTCCATAAAGCCAAAGTTATCGATTTGTTGTGCCGAGAGGTTGCCGTCCTGCCGAGGAGGCACAGCTCCCCCGGCGTTGTTAATCAGAATGTCTGTTGAGCCAAACTTTCGAGTGATTTCCTCCGCGCAGCGCAGGGAATCTTCCAGTGACATCGCATCTGATTGCAGTGCTAGCCCGTTAGCTCCAGCAGCCTCGATCTCGGCAACAACTTCTTGTAACTCTGATGTTGTGCGCGAACTGATCGCGACATTGGCGCCATCTGCGGCTAAGGCGAGGGCAATCGCTCGCCCGATACCACGACCGCCACCGGTTACCCAGGCGGTCTTGCCGATTAGTCGCTTCATTTTTTCCTCCTGGTAAACTTATGTCACGGTAGATTACGGATACTACATTTGAAAAGTCTGTTTTATCCGAAGAGATTTGTGGTTGTTAACTCACAGAAAATGCCAAAAAAAAGACGAGATGGCAGCGGGGGGAAGCAACAACCAACTCGTAAAGGGGAAACTGACAAAAAACCTGTGGGAACTTATAGATAGTCATTGTCATCGATAGTTTGATGACTCAAACTTGTACCTCTTGTCGAAAACTCACAATTCCATTGATAAACGCAGGCCCCATGTGCGAGGCCTTAGTGTTCCATACCGGTTCTGAAGGAATGTTTGTGGGTAAACATAAGCTATGTCGTCATTGTCCAATACGTTTTCACCGTACAAGGTGACGGTCCACTTCGCTGTAACCCAGGCAACGCTGAGATTCACATTCTCGTATGTATCGGAGCGTTCTGCGTTTGCATAGGGTACCCCTGGTTGGCCGACTTTAAATGGGAAAGCATTGATATTGTCGCCCACATGCTGGACGTCGGTTCGCACCAAAACGTGCTGATCACCATCCAGTGGCATTGTGTATTGGATAAATCCGGAAGCCTGAAAATCGGGCGACGCCAGATCGGAGCCTTCGACTGCACCAGATATCGCTGACTCAGCATCGCTTAGATCAGTGACTTCCGCATCCTGAAACGTTAGGTTTAACCCAAAGTCCCAATTATGAGTGGGTGATGCCAGTATCTCGACCTCGAGGCCTTTTGAAACCGCTTCGCCAATATTGGTGACAAAAGCTGCGCCATCGGAAAGGCGTTGTGCCTGCATTTGAATGTCTTCCCAGGGGATGTAGTAGGCTGAGATATTGGTCATCAACGTACCGTCAAGCCATCGAGCTTTCATACCGATTTCGTAATTCCACAAGGAGTCTGAATCGGCGACGCCCGGAATGACGATGTCATCGGGATCCAGCGCGCTTCTGCCGCCATTGGTTGAGGCTGATCGGTTTATCGTACCCCCTCTGAACCCCTCTGAAGCTACGGTGTAAAAGTTTAGGTTTTCTTGTGGTTGCCAGGCTAAGCTCAGCTTGGTCGTGGTGTAATCCTGCTTACCAGTAGACCATTTTGTGCGTTGAAAGGGCGGGGTGGTTACCTCTTGATTACCTCCACCGAAAACAGCGCCGAAAAATGGATTAGGACCTTGTGCTCCACCGGCAAGGCGGATATCGGTTGATTCAGTATTGCCGCGCCTTAGACCTATCGTTGCTTTCAAGGTGTCGCTTATCTGGTAACCTAGCTCGGCGAACACTGCAAATTCTTCATCGCTGTAGTTACTGCGGCCTTTGATGAAAGCGGTGTTGTCTAATCCTGTTATCGACTGGCTGTCAAGATATTCCTGTGTGGTGTGGTGTTCTTCACTGATGTCAGTTTCGCGGTCTGAGTAATACGCGCCCACTATCCAGTCAAAGTTGGAGTCAGTATTGGAGACCAGTCGCAGCTCTTGAACGAAAACATCGTCTGTGACGTTGTTTTTGAATCCCCAAGGTAACATGCCGCCCAGAATCCCACTCAGGTCGTTTGAGTTATAGGCATCGACCTCTGACGAGTTGGTTGAGGATATCAGCGTTGCAAAGTCAAAATCGTATGTCAGGGTCATGTTGTAGTTGGTGATTTCGGCATTGGTAACTTCAGGTTTAAAAGTACTACGTTTGTGTTCGCCGAGGCCTGGATTAAAAAGAGAACTGTCTTCGGGCTGACTATCCTGATAGAGCACCATAAAGTCGGCTATAAAGCGATCGTTAACGTGCCAGCGAAGGGCCGCTCGTCCGCCTTTATCTACTACTCGATCAGCATTATCCTCCCCCGTGCCGATATTAGTGACATAACCTTCTTCGTCCCGGTAATAAGCAACCAATCGCAGCGCCAGTTTGTCGTCGACCAATGGAATATTGACCATGCCGTTATATCGTTGACGAATTGAGTCGCTGCCGGTGCTGCCCATGTCAGTACTGAATGAAGCAGCATACTCATTGGCGTCAGCTTTGTTAGTAACAACACGGACGACGCCGGCGAGCGTACCGGCCCCAAATAACGTTCCCTGTGGTCCTTTTAATACTTCTATACGTTCAACGTCATAGAGTCGTGGATCCGGTTGCACTGAGCCGTTTGACGTGGTTATAGGAATGTCATCGATATAAACGGAAACCGGCTTATTGATAATCTCATCGTTAGCGCTCGTCGCGATGCCACGTACTACAAAGTTACTTACCTGGTTTTTTCCGCCCTGATTAAAAATCACCCCGGGGATTCGGCGTGCAAAGTCTGCCGCTCCCTCAATGCCCTCTTTTTTAATGCTGTCCTCAGTGATGGCCGAAATCGCCATTGGCACATCTTGTAAGTTAACCTGACGTTTTGTCGCTGTGACAACGATCTCTTCAATCATATTTGTTGTTGAATTGTTGGCGTCTTGAGCTTGAACAACACCGCCGACGGTGAGTGTGGCAAGAGCCACACCAAGACGCTGCAATGCTCTCTTTTCTTTTTTACAATCAGTCATTTTAATCTCCATTGTAATTTTGAGTTTTGCATTCCGAAAATAGTAGTAAATCCGTTCGGGTTAAAATCGAATTCCAGTTCAATACTTTTATGCATAAAGCCCAGTATTTTTTACGTTGTGCCTTTACCTTTACCCCTGAGGAATTAATTGGTCGTGTGATCTATCGGATTTAATTATCAAATGGTATACGTCGAGTGTCTATTAGCAATTCGGTATTGATTGATAATCAAATGTTATTGGTTTTTATGTTTTGAAATCTGTACGTCTTTTATCTGATCAAGAGGGAAATTTCCCACCGGCTTTAAAAAAACGCATAGCAAAAAGTTATCGTTTGATACTGAAATGTTAATAGACATTGGGTGTAATTTGCCGTTTTATAAGCGCTATGTTCTGAATTATGTTGGTGAAGAATTGGCGTGTGTCGCCATTGGGTTAATGTCAGCAACATAAAATTTGTAAGTGTAGGGCTTGTAAACATAGGGCTTGTAAACATGGACTTGAAAAAATAGAACTTGCTAAAATAAAACTGGGAATATGAGACCGCCTTTCTTAGTGGTGCTGCTGCCGTAACAAATTGAATTAGGAGTAAGTGATGAGCGACCAAAAAACTATAAACAAAGAAGCCTTCAACGATAAAGTCGTGTGGGTTACCGGAGCATCGTCCGGTATTGGTGAAGGGATTGTTCGTGCCTTCGCTCAGTGCGGAGCCAAATTGGTTTTGTCGTCACGCAATACGCAAGAACTTAACCGTGTGCGCGACGAATGTATTGCACAGGGCGCCAGTGAAGATAATTTAATGGTATTACCGTTGGATGTTGTTGATTTTGATTCCATGCCGGAGGTAGTAGCTAAGGTCTTAGAACAATACTCACGCATTGATGTTCTAATTAACAACGCCGGTCTAGGGGCACGTTCATTTTGTGTTGATACCACTCTGGATGTGTATAGAAACTTGTTCGATGTCAATGTTATGGGTCCTATTGCCCTTACTAAGTGTGTATTGCCGACAATGATTGAGCAAGGTTCAGGTCTTATCGTGGCTACTTCCAGTGTCGCAGGTAAGGTCGGTATTCCTTTGCGGACAGGGTATTCTATGGTTAAACACGGCGTAATGGGGTTCTTTGATGCCCTGCGCGCGGAAGTGGCTCATCATGGTATTAAAGTAACCGTCGCTGTACCGGGTTTGGTAAAAACCAACGTTGTGGCCAATGCGCTTAATGGTGATGGTTCTACTATTGGTGCTGAAGAAGGTGTTATGGAAGACGGTATCAGTATTGATGAAGCTGGCGCGATTATTCTCGACCAGTTAGCTAACGGACTCGATGAGTTTGAAGTTGGTAGCGGAGAGGAAGTTGGCATGATACATATGAAGAGTAAGGACCCTGTTGCTGTATTTCGAGCTCTGGAAGGTATGGCGGAGCAATTGTACGATAATAAGTAAAAGGCTTTATTTTTGGTTGAAGTTACACGGCAGCCACTCGTTCGGTGATGGTCAAGATTGCCATCACCACATCTCGTAAGTTAACTTAACGCTTTGTCTCAGTGATTACGATCTCTTTGATCATATTTGTTGTTGAGTTGTTAGTACCCCGGTTAGAGCAATATTACTGACAGCGAGCGCGGCAAGGGCTGCGTCGATGCGCTGTAATCCTCATTTTTTACAGATCACTCATTCTAATATCCGTTGTGGCTTAGAGTTTTTAGTTCCGAAATTTGTAGTGCTTCCTTTCGAAATGATATCGATTTCCGCATAAAAATCTTTAGTATAAGTCTAAGTTCTTTTCATGTTGAGCGGTTTACTTTAGCCCTGAGGGGCCAAGGTATAGCGAGATAAAATGTGTTTAGGCATCAGTTGTTACCGGTCGTATCTCATTTGGCAGTTAGGTTTTAATTAACAATAAAATACTGCGGTCTTAATTTTTTGCATTTTTATTCCGTTTGCGTATTTACGAAATTGAATCGCTTATTGGTTTCAAAAAGAGCATAACAAAAAGTTATCGGTTAATAATGAACTGCTAATAGACATTAGATGTAATTTGCCGTTCTATAAGTGCTATGTTCAGCAAGCCTAATGTGAGACTGATTTAACTAGTTCTGCCTTGCTGTTCCGGCAAGAGGCACAGTGGGCATAGCAAAAAAAGAATATAGTAATCAAAGATGCACAGCACTGCGTTCAGGAGAGTGCTGGTGCGAAACTGGCTCAGAAAATGATAGTTTTTGTGAGTATTACATAAAGCGTTAGATGTGAACCTGTCTTTCTTGTTGGGAAGGCGTCAGCGAAACAAATCAAATCAAAGCAGGAACCGATAATGAATGACCAAAAAAGTGTAAAAAAAGAGTCTTTCAGCATTAAATTCGCGTGGGTTACCGGGGCGTCTTCTAGTATTGGTGAGGGGATTGTTAGACCCTTCGCTCAGTGCGGAGCCAAAGTAGTTACGGCCATCGCAGCAGCCATATTAGCCACATCTGGCACAGTGGTGATCGCGGCAGCCGAGGCAGTCGCTGACTCGAAAAAATCAGGGGCTAATAGGTTACTTGAAGAAATAGTAGTAACGGCGAGGAAGAGGGAGGAGAACGCGCAAAGCGTACCCATCCCTATCACTGCAGTGTCGGCGGAACAACTGGAATACCGGAACGCGACAAATATCACCGATATCGAAAAACTCGCACCTAACACCGATATACAAAACGCCGTCACAGACGGTACGGTCTTACAAGTATTCATGCGCGGTATCGGTCAGCTCAACTGGGCATCCACTCAGGATCCCAAAATAGGCATTTATATTGATGGGGTTTATCTGAGCCGCCCTCAGGGTGCGCTAGTTGATCTTATAGATGTTGAACGGGTCGAGGTATTGCGAGGCCCTCAAGGAACGTTGTTCGGTCGCAATACCACCGCCGGTCTAGTCCATATCATCAACAATAAACCAGGTTTGGAGAAGGAGTTTGATATTCAGGTAGGAGCCGGTTCAGACGGGCATCAAACCTTTGGCTTCGTGGTCAACTATCCGCTTACTGATTCACTGTCCTCCCGATTTTCGCTGTCCAGCAAAGAGACTGATGGCTTTATCGAGAATTCATTTAATGGTGATGACTACGGCGATACCGATTCGCTTTCCTACCGCGGTTCACTGTTATGGGAGCAGGGCCAGTATTCGGCGCAGCTTTCCTATGATCACTTTGAAGCTGATCAAAAAATCGCTCTGGGATCTTGCCGATTCAATGGTCCCGACGACCCTTTCGCTGCACAAGGTTTGTTGTTCCTTGCGACGATATTTGGTACCTACAACGATATTAAATCAAACTGTGAAAATACGTCTCAAGACGTCTCTCTTCACGCTAATCCTGACGATCGGACGGACACCGAAACAAACACATTTACCTTGACGCAATCCTATGACTTGGATTGGGCTGAAATAACGTCCATCACCGCTCGCCGGGAGATAGACAACTACGTCGGCAGTTGGGGTTGGGTACTGGGAAATGGTGTAGATTCTAATCTTCTGGAAATTCTAGGCATGACCACTGAACACGAGATCTCTTCCCAAGAGCTAAGGCTTGCCGGTAGCACCGATAAATTTGACTGGGTGGTTGGTGCTTACATTTCTAAAGAGGAGGGTAAAGAATCGACATTTGTACCTCTGTTTCGGGGTGTTCAACCCCCTGCTCCAGAAGAGTGGCCTTTTTTCTATGCACCGACGGGCGCTCTTAACCCCGACGGTTCCGCCCAAAAATTGGGTGATCTTGCAGTTGGAACACAAGCTTTTGGCAGCCGTATTCAATCCTTTGATGTTACAAACAAAAATAAGGCCATCTTTTTTGAGGGTACCTATGCTTTAACGAATGAGCTGGATCTCACTGTAGGCGTTCGTTATACCAAAGATGAGCGAGAATTTACGCGAATACAAACGCTCTCGGACGGCGTTTTTGATCCCGGATATGTTTGTCCCGGAATGCCTACGGTCGAGGTGGCACCGGGAGTCCTAATAGCTGCGAGCGATCGCTGTACTCAGAATGTGGAGTATGATGCGACGACTCCTAGAATCATTCTGAGTTACCAGCTCAACGAGAACGTCATGTTCTATGGCAGCTTTAGTGAAGGCTACTCCAGTGGCGGCTTTAACCAGGACACCCGTATGAAGTCCTTCAAGCCTGAGCGGTCAGATAACTGGGAAGTGGGTGTAAAATCTACCTTGTTCGATTCGCGGCTGCGAATCAACGCGACCGCATTCTCGAACAATTATGAAAACCAGCAAATCGTTGTGACTCGAATCGTTGACGGGCAAGTGGCCGCTGACTTGATTAATGCCCAGGAAGCCACAATTGAGGGTTTAGAGCTTGAAGTTCTGGCACAACTGACGGATTCTGTAAGCCTCTCTATGATGGCGGGATATATTCAAGGTGATTACGACAAGTTTACGGTGGAGGACAATACTTTTGACCCTCTTACCGGGGACGAGTCGACAGAATTTAGAGACTTGAGTGACCTTGAGTTTGGTAATAATGGAGATGAAATTTCGGCAGACATTAGCCTTCTTCATTTTCAGCCTCTTTCATTTGGTGGAGAGCTTATCTCGTCCATCGGTGTCAGCTTCAAAGACGACCAGTACTACCGACTTGATAACACACCCGCATCAAAAGAAGATAGTTACTGGCTCATGGACGCCAGAGTGACCTGGCAACTTGCGAATGGTAAAACCAGTATCGCTCTGTGGGGGACCAATCTCACCGACAAAGACTATGTTGCCAATATGGTGGATCAATCGGGCGATTTGGAAATTGGTGGCACTCAGCCCGAATTAGGAATGTCATCGGTCTACTGGGGCCACCCACGCAGATTTGGGGTCGAGCTGAAACACTCTTTTTAGGATTGTACTCGGTTGTTTTTGTCGGGAGCAACGTTTTCAAAAGTCCGCGACACTATCGCCTGGAATTAGCTGTAGTTAACTGAAAGAGGCGATATTAAGGAAGCTAAGCATGAAGTATCCAATCACACTATTGCTCGCCATCGCGGTCTGCATGGCGTCTCCGGTGGCCCAGTCCGCTGAGACAATGGCGGATCATTGCCGCAAGCTCTACCGACTGACCGACCTCGATTATGCTATTGAGCCCGGCGTTATGATGCCTGCCACAAATGGCATTGCTGCACACTGCCGCGTACGCGGT
The DNA here is from genome assembly GCA_913019905.1 of uncultured Cellvibrionales bacterium. Classification (GTDB taxonomy): domain Bacteria; phylum Pseudomonadota; class Gammaproteobacteria; order Pseudomonadales; family Dasaniaceae; genus Oceanicoccus. The sequence goes on along the minus strand of CAJVZD010000029.1, from coordinate 29,176 downwards.
GTTGTTAACCGGGCTATTCGATTCGAGGTGACTTTACCTATCAATAACTGGAATCATCGCATGATGTTCTCTGCGGTCGGCGGCGATGCGGGTATGATCGGTGACACAACCAGTCTACTATCAGCTGGATACGCGATGGCCTCCACTGATGCGGGGCACGAAATTACCGAGGGACATGGCTACTACAATCAGCCGGAAGCGTTGTTGGATTATGCTTATCGCGGTGTACATCTTGCGACAACCGCAGCGAAAATGGTTATCGGAAAGTACTATAACGACGAGGTCGACTACTCATACATTAATGGATGCTCCAGTGGCGGCCGCGCTGTTATGTTAGAGGCCATTCGATTCCCCGAGGACTACGACGGCATTATTGCCGGTGCACCAACTTTCCAGTTTATGGAGATGATTCCATGGATGATCGGGGTCCACCGAGCCCAGACATTGAATCCACTTACAAGCGAATCCTTTGACATCCTCAATGAGGCATCCACTGCCGCCTGCGACATGATCGATGGAGTTGCCGACGGCGTTATCGGCGACCCTCGTCAGTGTACGACGGACATTTTCAATGTCGACTCTCTAGTTTGTAAAAATGGCGAAAAAAAGGGCTGTTTGACTCCCGGTCAGGTCGAGACAGCAAAGTATGTATATCAGGATATGGTCGATGAAAAAGGCAAAGTACTATCGCCTGGTGTCATGCCTGGGGCTGAAGCTGCAGGCGACTGGGCATTCTGGATGCTGCCTAACGAGCAATTCGATGGGCAATCGATTATTGGTTCTATCGGCGAGATGCTGACCCGCATAATGCGTTTTGAACCTGGATTTAATGTCGACGAGTTTGATCCAATCGCCGACCGTGCCGTCATCGCAAACGCAACCTCACCGCTTGATGTCAGGTCTTCTGACCTAAGCGAATTCCGAGACCGAGGCGGCAAGTTGCTGATGTATCAAGGCTGGAACGATTGGGCGCTTCGACCGCAGCGCGCTATTGATTATACTGCCGCGGTAGATTCAACGATGGGTAGCGCTGACAAGACTCGTGAATTCTACCGTATGTTTATGGTGCCTGGGATGACGCACTGTGCGGGGGGGCCTGGGGCCTGGGAGGCAGACTACGTAACGCCGCTTGTCGCGTGGCGAGAACAGGGCAAAGCCCCTGACCGGATCATAGCCAAGCATCTTGGGAACACCGAGACACACCTGACTCCATACCAGACCAAAACATCTCCGAAGCCTTTTACTAGGCCGCTTTGTGCATACCCAGAGGTTGCTGAATACCGCGGACGTGGTGATAAAGATGATGCCGCTAGCTTTAGCTGTCGGTAATAAACTGCCGTTCTGATATGAAGTTTCGGAACCAGAAATTGTAGGGATGTAAGGGACGGCTAGCGTACAAATAAGACAACAGCGTTTAAATTCCAGATAGAGGACGACTAGGACTGTTTTGTTGCACAAAATAGTTTTCGACAATGGCGAAAGCACGGTCTACTACGGCGGAGTGGGTGTTGTTGTGTCGCACGCCCGCTATTGTTGCATCCACCCGCGGAAGCTGCAGGTCGAGTTTGGCGACTTTACCCTCGCCTAGTTCCGTTTCCAAAAACAATTCGGGGCCGTAGGCCAATCCCTTAGTGTGCATTATCAATTCTACAACCAGTTGGTTGGAATGTGCATCCACAAAATTGATGCCAAGGTTCTCTAAGCCTCTTTCACCATTGATGCGGGGGAGAAAGGGTGTATGTGATGGTGAGCTAGCATTGCGAATCCACTTAAAGGAAGCTAGTTCGTCAATTGATATGCTGCTGCCCTGTCGATTAGTCAATGGGTGGTCAGCGGCACAAAAAACGCTCCAGGGGCTGTGGAAAAAATTCTTGGCAGTCAGGGTGGTTGGCGCGCTACCGGCGAGAAGGGCGACAAAAGCGATATCGACTTCTCCACGTTCCAACTGTTTGTAAAAGTCTTCGTAATGGCTTTCAATAAAATTCAGAGTCAAATTGGGGAACTCGCTCAACAGCTGATTGGTTAACAGTCCTGCCAGAATTTTCGGCCTGATTTCACCAATACCGATATTCACCGTTGACTGCGTACCGTTCAAATCAGCTTTTGCGAGGCGCAGCTGGCTGAGTATATGTTTGGCGTGCCGATAAAAGTCTCGACCCTTGTCATTGACGTTCATGCCACGGCCTTCACGTTCAAAAAGTGTGGTACCTAACTGATCTTCAAGGCGTTTGATACTGCCACTTAAACCTGGTTGTGAAATCGACTGGTTTTCTGCAGCTGCATGCACTGTTCCCAGTTCGACTAACGCTACAAGATGCTTTAATTGCCTGATATCCATAATTCAAACTTTTATTTGCCGTCTACGAGCGAGGCATTCTGACATCAAAGAGTGTGAATTACTATGGCATAAGCTCGAGCAAAATAAAGTGCTCGATCTTCGTTGATTCATATTGAGCTTCCCAGCAGTTGATTAAATCATATTAGAATAATTCTATTTTAGGTTCTATTGGCGCTGGATTCGGATGGACTCAAAATGGTCACAATTTGGTCTCAGATGAAAAATGTTGGAAATTTTACAAGGAAATTGCGAGATAAGAAGTTGATGGTTGAAATGACTATCTAACGTTGTATCTGCAAAGGTAGTGTCTTTGGCTCCGTTCACTAGGAAATGCGGATATGCGCGAGTGTAAATTGCGTCAGTTTAAATCAGTCGAGGGAGCAATGTTGAGTCCGTAGAACCAAAAAAACACTGGAGCACTTGGCCAAGAGCCAGTTTCTCCAGTGTATAGTCAGTACTTTCTTCAGAATGTGTAGTCGATCGCCAGGCCGTAGGTCCGCGGCTGCTGGTACTGGCCTGCAGTGGCAAATATTCCAAAGGCGGATGAAAAACTGAGATAGGTGAGTGAGTCGTCATCCGTGAGGTTTTTCCCCCACGCGGAAATGCCCCAGTTGCCATTACTCGTTCTATAAGTTACGCGGCCATTCACCAGCGTCTGGCTGGGGATCAACTCGCCCCTATGGTTGGTAACGCCAAACACACCGTAACGTTCATCGATATAGGTTAAATCCAGTCGCGAAGTCAAAGAGCCGCTGAATATCTCGGTTTCATGCTGGGCTGATGCATTGATTGACCACTTTGGTGCCAGAGGTACCGTATTGCCACTGACATCGACCACGGAGTCAGTGCGTTTCTCAACGGCGCGTTCGAATGAACCGTATTCCGATTCGTTATAACCGGCTCCAAGGGTAAGGGTGAGGCTTTCTGTCGCTAATGCTGTCAGCTCCAGTTCAAAGCCCTGACTTTCAGCGTCTGCCGCATTGGTGATGGAGTTCTCCGGCAGGCCACCGGCGCCACATGCGCTACAGCCTACTTTTACTTGCAGGTCATCATATTCCATGTAAAACAGGGCGAAATTTGCTGTGATACGGTTGTCCAGCCAGCTGCTCTTGACGCCTACTTCAACGCTGGTGACTTCTTCGGGTTCAGTGAACAGATTGTTGTTGGCAAGATCTTGTTCCGGATTGGTGGAATTGTTGAATGCGCCGCCTTTTATGCCGGTTGCCATACTGCCGTATAACATGGTGTCTTCGCTAATGGTGTAGCGCAGTCCCGCTGTCCACGTCCAGTCGTCCAACTCTACGTCAACGGGAACATCCACAGTCTCGTTAGTTTCAGCGATGCCCATTATGAGGCAGGCAAAAGAGTCGGTACAAGCTGTCGGATTAATCGATTGATCTTTGGTTTCATTGGTATACCGTACGCCACCGAAAAGCGCTAGAGCCTCTGTTAGGTCGTAATTGGCATGTACAAACACTGCCCAGCTCTCCCGATCGATCGAATTGCCATTGGCAAACCCCTGGTTTTGTACAGGTGGCGCTGGGAAGCCCGGGCCAAAATTGATGTCGGAAACAAAATCGCTCTCTTCTTTATCGTAATAGACACCAGCCACGAAGTCGTAATTCTGGTCTGTAGGTGAGGCAATTCGGAACTCCTGGCTAAATTGTTCGGCATACGTCGCATTGACGGCCAGCACCAGTGGAAAAGGCATGCCCTCTACATCAGCGGCGAAGCTCATTTCATCATCCAGCCAAGCGGTGATTGATGTCAGGGTGTAGCCACTGTCGAAGTTGTGTTCCACCTGCAGCGAGGCATTGAAAAGGTCTAGTTCAGACTCGTTGTCATAGTTGTTTGCGGTGGTAAATTTTTTGTTGTCATTTGACGCCCCTTCGACATGTTCGTAGAAATAATCGAGGGATTCAGCGTCAAGGGATGCCACACTGAAGTCCACGGTGGTATCTTCGCTGGGCGTATAGCGCAGTTGCAAACGGCTGTTTGTCTGTTCCCTGCTGCCCTGGTCGTCTTTACCGTTGGTGAGATTGTCAACCCAGCCGTCTGTCTCCAAATACTCGCCGAAAACCCGGACGGCCAGTTTGTCTTCAATTAGGGGAATACTGATGCTGCCCTTGCTGTGGGTCAGGCCATGATTACCAGTCTCTGTAAACAGTTGACCTTCCATTTCTTCCATATTGGCCTTTTTGCTGGTGATGTTAACGGCACCGCTTATGGTATTCCTGCCGAATAGTGTGCCTTGGGGGCCGCGTAAAACCTCTACGCGCTCCACTTCGCCCATATTGGCGTTGGCGCTGAACTGCCGCGGGAAGTAAACACCATCGACATAGATACCGACGTTCTGGTCGAATCCTATCTCACCGGGGTCTGAGACTGAGAAAATACCGCGGATCGAGGTAAAGCCCTGACCAATGTTGTTTGATTCGGCGAACACGAAGTTGGGTACGTGCGTTGAAATATCGCGCAGGTCCGTTGAGCTAGAGGCCTGGATGTCGTCGGCGCTAATCACTGAGATGGAGATGGGCACGTCCTGCAAGGTCTCACTTCTGCGCGTGGCTGTAACTATCACTTCCTCTAATACGAAGGCCGATTCAGCGGCTGAAGACAAAGTTGGTGTACCGAGGCATATTGCCGAGAAGGCCGCAGAAACTGTGGATTGTAGGATTCGTGATTGGTTCATTAGTTAGTCCTCTTACCTTAATTATTTTCTAGAAGCTTTTCGTATGAAGTACTGCAACGTATAAAACGCCAATTGGATGCCGGCGTCTATTAGGAATTAGGTATCAATTGATAACTGAATGTAATGAATGATTCCCAGCCCAGCCCAGACCACCCATAGCAACAGCCTGTGACATTCTCGCTATGCCTTCTTGAAATCGATCTGGGTATGTCTTTGCTACCCGGCATGAACGCGTTGGTAACTAATAGATTAAGTGGTAACGTATTGCGCGATGCCATGCTTACCTGTAAGCGCATTGATGGTGATGAGGCCTTTGCGACCGGTATCGTAGCTAGCTGCTGAGAGCAGGATCAGCTGATAAACCCTGCCAAGGCTATTTCAGAAGTGATCGAGCCTTCACATTTAATAATGCGGTTTAGGGTACTACGGCGGCAATACTTACCAGTGTCACCGATTACCTTCCGATATCATCAGCTACTCCGTCTGACTTTATGGAGCTCTCGATCAGTACACTTGCAGAGATCAGGCGAGGGCGGTCTCGCCGACGTGCCCCAGTTTCCCCCACGACCAAACTACCGGCAGTCAATTGGTCTTCCCCGAGGATTACTTTCCCTCATGCACAAAAAATCCCCGCAAATCCATGATCTACAGGGCTTCTTCGATAAATATGGCTCCAGATGTTGGGATCGAACCAACGACCCATTGATTAACAGTAAGTTTGTCTACGTTTTGCGTTTGAGTAAATCCAAGAAAACCTAATACTCTTATCCTGCAAGTGGCTGACTCTTTCACTATAGATCCTCGGGCTGACTGAACAACCGCAAGAAGCCACTAGGATTCGTGAATGTGGCATGCGAATATCAGTCCGGGTCGCGTAGACCGGGTCGCGTCGACACTTCGGAGTTCATATCTTCCCGGCAGACTCAGCGATTCGTGACTGCCCATGCAGCAGTGCGGAATCCGTTTGATCTGAGTCGGCATTTAGTTTCGGTGGAGTATTATCGAAACCTTTGGGCAGGTGCGTTTATTGAATGAAGTTAGGCGGGAGCGCTAACATAGGGACGGATTTACTGAAGTCTCTAGAAAATTTTTCCAGTACCAGTCAGTTGTTGATCGCGCAAAGTTATGTTGGCAGCACTCTACAAAGCTCAGTTTCTTACCCCTATTGCATCCGGACTTACGATTTCGCATCTCACAGGATAAGCATCAATGTAGATTGAGGGAAAATAAAACTTGTCAAAATCAATGTAAACGTTTACATTCGTTTCCGTCCAGTAGTATTATTAAGTCCAATTAGAGATCGGGATAGAATTTTTGGCGTTTTTTGGCTTACTAATGTCGATGAGAATGAGAGATAGAATGAACAAATTGAGTCAATTGAAAAGTATGACAGAGGTAGTTGCTGATACGGGTGATATTAGTGCTATCGCTATCTACCAACCTCAAGACGCTACCACCAATCCGTCGCTTCTTCTAAAAATGGCTGAGATGCCCGAGTACCAATCGTTAGTAGAACAGTGCATTGCCAATACTGAGCTGGGGCAGAACCCGACCCAGCAACAATTAGATGACTTAATGGATAACTTACTGGTTGCTCTCGCCAAAGAAATTATCTCCATAGTACCGGGCAGAGTGTCGCTGGAAGTCGATGCGCGCTTATCATTTGATATCGAAGCAACTATCTCTAGAGCGAGAAAATTGATTACCCTGTTAAGGCAGAAAGGGGTTAGCTCAGATCGTGTTTTAATAAAAATTGCCTCCACCTGGGAGGGTATTCAAGCGGCTCGTCAATTAGAAACGGAAGGGGTTTTATGTAATCTGACGTTGTTGTTTGGTTTTTCTCAAGCTGCGGCCTGTGCCGACGCCGGTGTTTACTTGATCTCTCCTTTTGTTGGCAGAATTTTGGATTGGCACAAAGCCGCCTCTGGGAAAACAGACTATAGGCCTGAAGAAGATCCGGGTGTGTTATCCGTCAAACAGATTTATGAGTATTACAAACAGCATGACTACAGAACGGTAGTGATGGGCGCCAGCTTTAGAAATCTGAGCGAAATTGAGCAGTTGGCTGGTTGTGATCGATTAACAATTAGCCCAGCCTTACTGAAGGAACTGGCAGCCGACACGGGTGAATTAAAACAACAATTAAGAGCCGACGATCGCTTTATTGCGCAGCCTCTTTTGATTGAAAACGAAGCACAGTTTCGGTGGTCGATGAATCAGGATGTTATGGCAACCGAAAAATTATCGGAAGGCATACGTAACTTTGCCGCGGATCAGGTCAAGCTAGAACGCTTGTTAGTCACCCTGTCTTGCCGAGAGGTAAGCTACGCGTGAAGACTGTAATGGGCGTGGATCTGGGCACGCAAAGTATCAAGGTCATTGTCTATAATCCGGAGACCAAAGTCGTTGAAGATAGCGCATCTTTTCCATTTGAATTGATTGCACGGGAAGACGGTAGTCGCGAACAATTGGCGGAATGGTGGCTTGAGGGTTTTCGTTTTTGTTTGCAGCAATTCTCCGTGCGGTTGAAATCTACAGTGGTAGCAATCGGTGTATCTGGTCAGCAACATGGTTTTGTGCCTGTTGATCAGAATGGCAAAGTGTTAGCACCGGTAAAACTGTGGTGTGACACTGCCACAACCGCAGAGTGCGATTCAATTATGCAGGCCGCGGGTGGGGAGCAGCGTTGTATTGAGCTGGGTGGTAATAGCATTGCCGCGGGCTTTACTGCCTCAAAAATCCTATGGCTTAAAAACAACAAACCCGATGCTTATGCGGTGATGACGTCGGTTATGTTACCTCACGACTATTTGAACTTTTTCTTAACCGGTAACCGCACTATGGAGTGCGGCGATGCTTCCGGCACGGGTTTGTTGGATGTACGCAGTCGTAGCTGGAGTACAGAACTGATCGAAGCACTGGATCCTCAACGCAATCTATTAGGCTGTTTCCCAAGGTTAATCGCTGCGAATCAGTCCTGCGGAACGCTGATACCCGCTGTTGCTGTGGAATTGGGTCTAAACAGTAATGTCATTGTGGCTGCCGGTGGCGGCGATAATATGATGGCAGCAATTGGTACAGGCAATGTGGACGATGGCATGCTAACAGCTAGTTTGGGCACCTCGGGTACGTTGTTTGGCTACTCCAGTAAACCAGTGGTCGACGCTGATGGCGAACTGGCTTCGTTTTGCTCCTCTACCGGTGGATGGTTGCCCTTGCTTTGTACGATGAACTGTACCGTGGCCACCGAGCAGTTAAGAGACTTGTTTGTTCTGGATGTCGCGGCGATTGATGAGATGGCCGCTTCGATTTCAGTAGGAGCCGATGGTGTTCTAACCCTGCCTTTTTATAACGGTGAAAGAACGCCATCCTTACCAAATGGTAAAGCCGTTATCTTTGGTTTGGACATGAGTAATACCACTCAAGCGCACCTATTGCGTTCTGCGATGGAGGCCGCTGTCTTTGGTTTGAAAACAGGGCTTCAGGCTTTTCAACGCAATGGGATGCATTTCTCTGAAGTGACACTAACGGGTGGGGGCAGTAGAAGTGCTTTATGGCGACAAATTTTTTCCGATGTGTTTAACCTTCCCGTTACGGTGTTAAAAGAAACTGAAAATGCCGCCTTTGGTGCTGCCATTCAGTCACTCTGGTGTTATCAGGCAATACAGGACGACACTCAACCATCGCTGATCGATATCGTCAGTCATCATTTGAGCATTGACACGGAACGAAGCTGTAACCCCGACGAAAAGAATGTGGCGTTATATGAGTCACTCTATCGGGACTACTGCGCTTTACTCGATACATTATCGCCTCTTTACAAACAATAAAGAGCTTCGAAGATAACCTATATACGAAAGAACAGAAAAACAGAAAAACAGAAAAAGAGGGTAAATCATGAGTAACATATTTATTGGTGACAAAGAATACTTTCCCGGCATAGGGGCCATTCCTTTTGAGGGAGTGGACTCAGATAATCCGCTGGCTTACAAATTTTATGACGCCAATAAAAGGATTGGCGACAAAACGATGGCTGAGCATTTGCGGTTTGCGGTGTGTTACTGGCATACATTTTGTGCCCAGGGGAGTGATCCTTTTGGCACCGATACGCAGATTTTTGCCTGGAATGATGCGGCTGATGAAATGAGTGCGGCTCGCCAAAAAATGGATGCGGCATTTGAATTGTTCACCAAGCTTGGTGTGCCGTATTACTGCTTTCACGATCGCGATATCGCACCTGTTGGTAAGAGTGTGGCAGAGTCGGAAGCTAACTTGCAGGAAGTTATTGGCTGGGCGAAGCAACGACAGCAAGAAACTGGAATGAAGCTTTTATGGGGAACGGCCAACGTATTTACGGATCCCCGTTATATGAATGGCGCGTCAACTAATCCAAATTTTGATGTAGTGACTCATGCCGCAGCCCAAGTAAAAGCGGCCATTGATGCTACGATTGAACTCGGTGGTGAAAACTATGTATTTTGGGGTGGGCGTGAAGGCTATTTTTCACTACTAAATAGTAATACACAGTTAGAACTGGAAAACATGGCGCGTTTTCTTCAGGCAGCTAGAGATTACGCTCGTAAGCGGGGCTTTAAGGGGACGTTCTTAATTGAGCCGAAGCCGATGGAACCCACCAAACATCAGTACGACTTTGATGCGCAAACCGTCATAGGTTTCTTGCGTCATCACGATTTGGCAGGGGACTTCAAATTGAATATTGAAGCTAATCACGCAACTTTGGCGGGTCACACTTTTGCCCACGAATTACAAATGTGTACTGATGCCGGTTTGCTCGGAAGCGTTGACGCAAACAGGGGCGACCCGCAGAATGGTTGGGATACAGATCAATTTCCAACCGATATTTATGATGCTGTTCAAGGTATGATGGTTATTCTTGGGGATGGTGGCCTAACTTCAGGTGGACTTAACTTTGATGCAAAGGTGCGCCGTGAATCGGTCGATATGGAAGATATCTTTGCCGGCCATATTGGCGGGATGGATACCTTTGCTAGAGGCCTGGAGATAGCGCACAATATTCTTAACAGTAGCAGCTACCAAGCAAATAAAGTGAAGCGTTATGAAAGCTTTGCCAGTGGCGATGGCGCCGCATTTAGTGCCGGTAATCTTTCGCTAGAGAAAATGCGTGACATTGCCGCCAGCAAAGGCGAGCCTGTTTCCATCAGTGGCAAACAAGAACAGTATGAAAACCTGATCAACCAATATATGTTTAAATAGAAAGTCTTTCCTAACGGATTAATCTTATGGCATATTTCTATTGACTGCAGGAACAATTTTAGACGCTATGAATGACTGCCTGAAAAAGGCGGTCATTGAACCGTTAACATTAACTGTTATGTGTGGCAACTGGACCAGTAGAGCGGCGCACAACTAACTTATGTGGAACGATTTCCGGTTCAGTACCGATATCTCTGCCTTCAATGGCTTTGTATAAACGATTCATCGTGCGCTCGCCTATTTCTTCGGCGGGTTGCGCAATGGTAGTCAGCGGCGGGTCGAGAATTTCGGCATAGCGAATATCATCGAAACCCACTACCGAAATATCTTCTGGTATTCTTAGCTTGGCAGATTTTATTTCGTGTAACGTACCCATCGCCATCTCGTCATTGGCGCAGAAAATTGCTGTTGGACGTTGTGAATGGTTCAGTAATTTTCTAGTCGCTTTGCGAGCGCCTGCAAGCGTTAAGCCGCCTTCAACGACCCAGCTATCGACTACCGGTAATTTTGCAGCCTTCATTGCTCGTCGATAACCGCGTTCGCGATCGAGGGTTAGAGTCGAGGAATGTGAGCCGTAAATAAACCCGATATCTCGGTGGCCGAGATTGATCAGGTAATCGGTTACTTCTTTCGCCGCTGAGATGTTGTCTATACGCACACTGGGGAAGTGACTTAATTCCGGTGAAACACTTTCACAGCTGAGGACAATAGGTTGTTGCTGGTTACCCTCGGGACGTTCTAGTGGTGCAGTAAACGGGCAAACACTCGCCAATAGGATTATCCCATCAGCCTGTTTAGAGAAAATCATATTACTGTATTCATCAGCTGTGAGCGTATTAAATTGAGTTTCACGGATAAACACCGTGAGGTGCATGTCTTCTGCTACCTGCATGATGCCTTTCATAACACCTTCAAAAAACGGGTCACCAATAGAAGGTAGGACCACAAAAACAATGCCTGTTTTCCCTCGCCTGAAGTTCCGGGCGAGGGTATTTGGGGCATAACCGGTATCGCTGATCGCCACTTGTACTTTCTCCCGCGTTGAACCTTTAACCTGATCCGGGTTATTGATAAAACGCGATACCGTGGCAATAGAAACACCCGCAATTCTTGCTACGTCTTTGATGGAAACCATAAAGCTGTAAGTCCTGATTAGTCATATGTAAACGATAAGCAGTTTGCATGCTACTCCTCTGTTATCAAAATACAAATAAAAACAGATAGTTAAGTCAAAAACGAAGGGATTAGTCATTGTCGACTCACCCTAGAAGGTCACTATAAAGGCTTTTAGAGCGCTAATGGATGAAATCGATTACATCAATTAGATAACTTCCTATCGTATTTGTTAAAACGACTTAAGGTGAACGTGCTCGAGAAACATTGCTCAACACCGCGGGGCGGAGCATGGGCGTGACCACCATTTACAATCAAATTTCTAGTTTTTTCCACGTAGAAGCTGAAAAAGACTCTATTTGGCTGAGGAGTTTCCTTTTGTCTGTCATTGAATAAGCCCGCGAAATCGGTTTACTGTGGAGAGAGGAGAATAATGTTAATTCCGTTTAGTTATTAAAAATGACCTCTAAATGCAAGATTCATCTGCTAAATTGCTCAAATATTTGTTTTTACTATTGTAAACGTTTACATTTTGGGATTATTATGTGATTCAGTAATTTGGACGGGTTCGTAATCGCAGTTTAATGCGACTTCGTATCATAAAATAAGATCGATAATAAGTCGGAGTTCATCATGATAGTGAAAAAGCCATTGGCATTGGCAGTCGCCTTGTCAACTATTAGCTTTACCCATGTCGCATTTGCGCAGGACGATGCTAATAAATCAGCGTCAGCGGCTTCCAATGCCGCTGTTTCTCAACAAGAGTCGATCGAAGAGATAGTCATCACCGGTATTCGCGGTTCTTTGTTGAGTGCCATGGATATTAAACGATCTGAAGATGGCGTAGTCGATTCGATCTCTGCAGAAGACATTGGAAAGTTTGCCGATGCGAACCTTGCCGAATCGCTACAGCGAATCACAGGGGTCTCTATTGATCGCGCCAGCGGTGAGGGTAATCAGATAACGGTTCGTGGTCTCGGACCAAACTTCAATATGGTGACGCTAAATGGCCGTCAAATGCCCACGGCTTCTTCTCCGGAACAAGAAAGCATCTCTTCTGCTACCCAGAGCCGTGCGTTTAACTTCGCGCAGATCGCCTCTGAATCTGTGTCTGGGGTCGACGTGTATAAAACTGCTCGTGCTAACCTAACGCCGGGTGGTATGGGCGCCACCGTTAACATTAAAACGGCGCGACCTTTTGATTTTCAGGAGACAAAAATAATCACCAATATTTCAGCGGTTCACGATTCGTCAGTGGAACAAGGCGATGACTTTACCCCAGACGTTAGTGGGCTGTTCTCGACGGTGCTGGCAGATGGAAAAATAGGACTATTAGCGAATATTTCGTACTCCGAGCGCCACTTTAGCGAACCTTCTAGCCACACCGACGGCTGGTTGCGAGATGATCCAGGTTCGGCTAGTTATGACGATTGGTGTGCTAATTACGACTGCACTAATGTGCCTTACGTCTACCGTTCTGTCAGTAATATCGGCGAAATTCAGCACAATGAACGAACCCGTATAAATGGTCAGCTAGTAGCGCAATTTGCTCCAAATGATAACATTGAAATCACGATGGATTATGTATATTCAGATTTTGAAAACGATCAGGAGCGATACATGACAGGTTTGTTTGGGGTGGTAGATGGGAATACAGTGACCAACGTCGCATTGGATAACAATTACAGTGTTCTCCATGCTACACGCGCCGGTCATGCTGCAGACATTCTTGCCTATCAAAACGAATTGAATATTGAAAATGAGTCGTTTGGGTTAAACCTCAAATGGCAGGTGAATGACAGATTGATGATCACCTTTGACGCCCATGACTCAGAAGCAAAGAGTCAGCCCAACGGTGAGTTGAATGACCGTAACTACATTATTCAGGGGCCAGCAGGAAGTATTTTCGATCTTAGCTATGGCGGCGGCGGTGTCAGTATTGCTGTCGATGATTCGGCAGCGTTTCGAGGTAGCTGTCAATTCGGTATCAACGATCCCGGCGGTTTCGATTTCGTCGGTGAACCCGGGGCGGATACATTTGGCTGCCAAAATATTCCAGGTGTTGACGGGTTTCAGGATCCGGACGGTTATTCCGGATTGGGAAGTGTTTTCCGCACTATCGCAATCGATAATTCGGTGAAACAATATCAGTTTGACGCCGTGTGGGATTTTGATAGTGTCGAAGTGAGTGTGGGTGCAGCATGGACCGAATACGAGGTTGAGACGCTGGCGACGAGCACAGGTTTTCAGTTTCAAGGCCTGTATCCTTGTGCAGAGTGCGATGTACACATTTCTGACCCCGTCAGCACTGGCGCCCCCAGCGGTTTCAAGACCACAAATGAAGTGGATTTGGACGGTTTTCTCAACGCGCGACGTGATGCATTTCTTGGTCAAGACTTTGCTAATTTAGGCTTCGCCCAGGGCGTTGTGCCTGCCGGGGGCAACTGGCCGAACCCGGACCAGTTGCTTATTGATTCGTTTCCTCCGACTTTCTTTGGCGCATCTGAAGAATCACAGGCTTTTTATGTCAGTCTGAGCAATGATTTCGAAGTAGCTGGAATGCCCGCGCGCATTTCCGCCGGTGTGCGATATGAGTCAACCGATGTTGAAGGGTCGGCATTTCAGAACTTTCCGACAGCATTGATGATAACGTCTCCGACAGAAGGACAAATAGTCCCCGGGCCTGCGCAAACCTTCTTCAGTGTTAAAGGTGATTATTCAGTATTCCTACCGGCTCTGGACTTCCGCATTGAGCCTATGGAAGACCATGTCGCTCGGATTTCCTATGGTAAGAGCATTGCTCGTCCCGACCTAAATGGATTGCGCCCCACGACTACGGTAAGTGATTTCCGTCCTGGCACTGCAACGGCAGCTTCCGGCAATCCCGATCTCAACCCTTACTTGTCAGACAACTTCGACCTATCTTACGAGTGGTACTACAACGAAGGGTCGTATGTATCAGTTGCTTATTTCTTCAAACGAATTGATGACTACATCGGCACAGACGTTGAAACAGATTTTCTACTCGATGCAAGCGGCAATCCACTGCGAAACCCTGAAGCGCGTTTTGATGGAAGCATGATTCCGAGCGTCGCAGTCGTAAGCCAACCGACTGACCCGGTAGCCGAGTTTTCGGTAACGCGACTGGTCAATGGTGACGAGCGCGAAGTGGATGGGTTTGAGTTAGCGGTTCAGCATATCTTCGGAGATTCCGGCTTTGGCATGCAGGCAAACTACACCATTGTTGACAGTGATGCAGAATTCGACAACAACATATTCAACAGTCAGTCCATACTGATTGGCCTCAGCGATTCATGGAATCTGATTGGATTTTACGAAAAGGACGCATTGTCAGTTCGTGTTGCGGCCAATTGGCGCGATGATTTCCTCTATGCAACCAGTCAACTTAGAGCCACTAATGAGCCAGTTTATTTTGACGAATACTTACAGATTGATCTGAGTGCATCGTGGAATCTTACGAGAACGCTTACGGTGAATTTTGAAGTACTTAATCTAACCGGAGAAGATCAGGTTCAAACAGGCCGCTACGGAAGCCAATTCCTGTTTGAAAACGATCAGAGCCCAAGATATACCCTTGGATTGCGGGCTGAATTTTAAAGCGCCTATACACAGCAGCGAGTTTGTATTCGTCAATGGAGGCCGCAGCCTGTGCTGTGGCCTTTTCGGTTTATTGATAATGGAGAATGCCGGCGTCTTATGATCGGCTGCATTTTCTCTTCAAAGACTCACCGTTTCCTTCCACCTTGATTATGAATTTTGTTGGATTGATGTGGGTGTAACGATGTTGAAATTGTCCTTCTCCATCAACTGATCTGTCCATTGAATTTTTCCTTTGTTTAATTGCGATAATAATTATGAAAATGCAAGATGATCGAAATTTATCCTCGTTCAAAAGTACCTTTGTATTTGGCACCGCAACGGCTGCTTTTCAAATCGAAGGAGCAGCGAATGAAGATGGTAGGGTAGACAGTATCTGGGATAGGTTTTGCGCCGAGCCGAATAACATTGTGAATGGTGATGATGGTTTAGTTGCCTGTGATCACTACCATCTATGGGAAAAAGATCTGCAAAAACTGAAAGATCTTGGTGTCGACGCCTATCGTTTTTCCATGGCATGGACGAGGATAATTACGTCGACAGAAAAGGAAATTAGTCAGACTGGCCTAGACTTTTACCAACAGATTATCGACCGCTTACATTTTTACCAGATAAAACCTTTTGTGACCTTGTACCATTGGGATTTGCCTCAGTATTTACAAGAGCAGGGGGGCTGGCTGAATCGTGATACCGCGTATCAGTTTGCCAAATACGCCGACGTGGTGAGTAGCCATTTTGGCAATCAAATACATACCTATACGACTTTTAATGAGCCGTGGTGTAGTGCAATGTTGGGTTATTTGCACGGGATCCACGCACCCGGTATTAAGGATAGAAAACAGGCGTTGCAAGTGGCGCATATCATTCTATTGGCTCATGGCCTTGCGATGCCCTTGCTCCGCAGAAACGCGCCTATGGCGCAACACGGCATTGTGCTGAACATGGGGCCGTATGATGCGGCGAGTTTATCGGAGCAAGACCAGTTGGCGGCGGAGCTTGCCGAATCGGAAAATAACGATTGGTTTATCCAGCCGCTGTTAGAGGGCTGTTACCCGGCACTTATTCAGGAAATATACCCTGATGAGCTACCTGATATTGAAAGCGGCGATATGGACATCATTAGTGCGCCTAACGATTATTTGGGCATTAATTACTACACCCGACAAGTCATTTGTCACAATCCCAGTAATGTGACATTTACTTACGACTCAGTAACTCCCGAGGAAGCAGAAGTGACAGCGATGGGATGGGAGGTTTACCCAGCTGGCTTAACGCAACTGTTAGTCAACCTAAATAAGCGGTATGAGATGCCGCCCGTCTACATCACAGAGAATGGTATGGCTAGTGACGATGACTATGATGAAGTGTTGGTTAACGATAACCAGCGGGTCAAATACTTGCGAGAACATCTTTATGCTGTCGCCGATGCTATCGAAGCGGGGGTAGATGTTCGAGGTTACTTCGCCTGGAGTTTACTTGATAACTTTGAGTGGTCGGAAGGCTACAGTAAACGCTTTGGCTTATATTACGTGGACTATGTTACTCAGGAACGCGTGCCCAAACTTAGCGCTCACTTTTACAAAGACTTTATCCGGCGTGCCAGATCAAGATAGGAGATTTAAAATAAAGAGTATTTGAAGCCGAGCGCATTTATCGCAGAAAGTACTTATTGACAAGGCGATAGAAGGGCAAAAGTTTATTCGTTTTTATATTGCCGTAATATTCCATCCGGTGATAAATACCGAAACTAATAACCGGCACTCGTTCAGCGACTATTTAGTCGACGTACACTCATGGATGCTGAAGAAACAGCTGAAAATAAAAGTTAAATAGTAACCAGAGGATATTTTATGTCGGCGGTCGGGCAGGCAGGGCAAACACTCAGTATCAAAGAAAAAGTCGCCTATGGTTTGGGTGATACTGCCAGTAACTTGGTATTTCAGGTGATGGTCAACTATATGCTGATTTTCTATACCGATGTGTTTGGTATAACGGCGGCCGCAGCTGGTACCCTGATGCTAGTAGTCAGACTTTTTGATGCCGTAACCGACCCCGTAATGGGAGGCATCGCAGATCGTACCGATACGCGTTGGGGGCGCTACCGTCCTTACCTGATTTTCACCTCAATACCCTACGCCTTATTGGCCGTCGCTGCCTTTATTACGCCGGATTTTTCTGACTCTGGAAAATTGATTTATGCTTATATTACCTATGCTCTGCTCACGCTGGCTTACACCGCCGTTAATATACCGTATTCGGCATTAGGTGGTGTTATTACCGCGAACATAAAAGAGCGTGCGTCAGTACAATCCATTCGCTTTGCCTGTGCTATGGTGGGCGGCGTATTAGTGACTGCATTTATGATGGAGCTGGTAGAGTGGTTTGGCCAAGGCGATATGCAGTTGGGTTATAGCTGGGCGATGGGAATGTATGCTTTGTTGGCTTTAGTCTGTTTTCTACTGTGTTTTGTTGGCACAAAAGAGCGGGTAGTGGCGCCGCCCAATGAACGCAAAACCACAGTCGCTGAAGACTTAAAAAGCTTGTTTAAAAATGACCAGTTTATGTTGGTAGCATGTATTGCTTTGGTCATGCTCGCTTTGGTAGCCATGCGTGGCGCTGTCACGCCTTATTATGTAGACTATTTTTTAGGCCGCAAAGATCTTACCAGTCAATTTTTGACCACAGGAATGTTGTCCGCTTTAGCGGGAGCTTTATGTACCAATATTGTTTCTGCCAAAATAAATAAAGTGAGTCTGTTTAAGTTTGCCGCTTTGATTTCGGTGATAGCCCATTTGGGTCTGTTTTTCGTGGGCAAAAATCAGTTAGTACTGGCTTTTGGTATTTTCGCTATAGCGAACTTCTTTCATATGGTCTTGGTACCCGTTATGTTTTCGATGGTTGCGGATACTTCCGACTATGGGCAGTTGAAGTTTGGGAAAAATGTCATGGCAATGGCCTACTCGGCACACTTGCTAGCCATTAAATTGGGCCTGGCGATAGGTGCTGCGACGACGGGCTGGATATTGGGAGGGTTTGGGTATGTTGCCAAACAAGTTCAAACTGAAACTGCTCTGAACGGGATATTATTATGCTTTGCTTTAATTCCGGCATTTATCGGACTAATGATGTGGGCGTTAATGCGACTCTATAAACTAGACGACGGTGCCATGAGTGATATTCACCAACAGCTTGCGAGCCAAAGATCCATGGCTGCGTCCGAATAGCAGCCAACAACAATGAGTGTAGGCATGAACCAGACGATACAAAATCCTATTTTAAAAGGTTTTAACCCGGACCCTTCATTGGTAAGAGTCGGCGATGATTACTATATCGCGACATCGACGTTTGAATGGTATCCAGGGGTACAGATCCACCATTCAAAAGATTTAGTCAATTGGCGCTTATTGACCAGACCGTTGAACCGACCTAGCCTGCTAGATATGAGGGGTGAACCGGATTCCTGTGGTGTTTGGGCACCCTGTTTGAGCTATGAGGATGGGTTGTTCTGGCTGGTCTATACGGACGTGAAACGATTTGATGGGAATTTTAAAGACACACATAATTTTCTGACTACCTGTGAATCCATTGATGGTGAATGGTCTGATCCGGTTTATCTTAATAGTAGCGGATTTGATCCGTCGTTATTTCATGAGGACAATGGTAAAAAATGGATGTTGAACATGGTGTGGGATCACCGTTCTGATCGCACATTTTTTGGTGGTACTTATCTGCAGGAGTATTGCGTTGCAGAAAAGAAACTGGTTGGTCCGGTTAAAAATATTTTCCCTGGGTCCGAGCTGGGTTTTACTGAAGGGCCGCATCTTTATCAACTCAATGGTTATTACTATTTACTAACCGCGGAAGGTGGAACCGGTTATGACCATGCCATGACAATGGCTCGCTCAAAAAACATTGAAGGTCCTTATGAGGTCGACCCGATAACGCATTTTGTTAGCGCTAAAGATTCGCCGAATTCTCTGTTACAGCGCAGTGGTCACGGCGATTGGGTAGAAACACAAACCGGCGAATGTTATGCCGTGCATTTATGTAGTCGTCCCATCAGTGATAAGTTAAAGCGTAGCCCCATGGGGCGTGAATCGGCAATTGAAAAAGTCGTTTGGTCTGAGGATGGATGGCTGCGTATGAGTAGTGGCGGAAATACGCCTGAAGAGCAGGTGGCCGCTCCCAATTTACCCTTGCATCCATGGCCGGCGCAGCTCACTGACCATGACTTTGAATCTCCAGACTTGCCTGAGGAATTTCAGTGGCTGCGATCACCTTATCCGAAGCAATTATTTAGCCTGACTGAGCGTCCGGGATACTTACGCTTGTTCGGTCGCGAGTCTTTAGGCAGTTGGAATGCATCGGCATTGGTCGCAAGGCGCCAGCAGTCATTTTGTTTTACCGCAGCCACATGTGTTGAGTATGAGCCCGACAACTTTCAGCAAATGGCGGGTTTGGTGAGTTATTACAATAGCCACAAGTTTCACTATTGTTATATCTCCCATGACGAAAAAATCGGAAAGCATATTGCTGTGATGAGTTGTTTGGGTGATCAAACCCAGGTCGCTGATTTTCCGTTGCAGCATGCGCTGATTCCAGTGCCGAGTAATCAACCGATTTATCTTCGCGCGCTGGTGGACTATGAAACATTGAGGTTTGAGTGGTCTATCGATAATCAGCAGTGGTATAACGTGCCCGTTGAGCTTGATCAAAGTCTGATTTGTGATGAAACAGGGAAAGGAGAGGGTGCCAACTTTACCGGTGCATTTGTTGGTATGTGTTGTCAGGATATGTCAGGGGTAAGAAAGGCCGCGGACTTTGACTTCTTTAATTATGAGGAGCGGTAGAATGATGTTTCGGTATTTCCCCCTTTTTGTTTTGTCTCTTTTTGTGAGTAGTTGTGCAACTCAATTCGCCATCGATGAGGAAGTCTACGGACCGAGTAAAACAAAGTTTCTCCCCAAAGAGGGGAGAATTATGGTGTTAGCGGGGCAGAGTGTACGAGCAACCTTGGATTACTATGGTTCAGAATCGATTCCGCGGCCAGCAGGGTTTACCGATTATATTTCTTACGATAAAGGCTCGCCTTATCGGGACTTCGCGCCGGATGCACCTCGTGACTATCAAGGAAACGATGCCTTGTTAGAGCCAACAAATTGGGGCTCAGGTATTCAGTGTGTCGACTGTAACCTAATTCGACATGAGTTTTCAGAAGCAGTTGTTGCCATTGGCATGTATATCGCCGGGCCCCGTTACAGTGATGGACGTATGTGCAGAGCCACTGAGGACTGCAATGCCTTTAAGATTGCCGATGGCCAATACGACGAGCAATTAGGAGAATTAGCTGGCTGGATGAAGAGCCTGGATAACCGACCGGTTTTGTTAAGAATTGGTTATGAATTTGACGGTTCGTGGAATAACTATGAACCTGAACAATACAAAAGCGCTTACAAATATATTGTTCGATATCTGCAAAAAGCGAACGTCACGAATGTTGCGTTTGTCTGGCAAAGCTTTGGATATGCCAGTTATGAAACGTTGGAGCAGTTTTACCCGGCGCCAGACGAATATAGCGATAGCTATGTCGATTGGGTTGGTTATACCTATTTCACGATCTACCCGGAAAACCCCGGTATTCACGAAAATCAGTTTGCCCGCGATAAAGGGCTGAAGACTTTTATTAGCGAGTTGGCGCCGCATACAAGTGATTGTAAAAACCAGATTGATCTAAAAACCGATACAGCGCTTGGCTTAAAGTGGGTCGAGAAACTATTTGCCCACATTGAAGTCAACAAAGATGTAATCAGGGGGCTATCCTATATCAATGAAAACTGGTCGGATAGCACCTATGCGCCTCAGTGGGAAGATCAGCAGGACCACAACTGCGGGGGTTTTTTCTCAAAGTCTAATTCACGGCTTCAGGATAACCCGGAAGTTGAAAAGCTATGGGCAGAAAAAATTAGCGCACCTATTTTCTTAAATGGGCAAGAAGGTCTTTACCAGCAGTTGGAAAAGTAGCGAGGCAGTGATGAATCATAAAGAGTTGGCAGAGCAGTTTTGGACCCAGGGCTATGTAGTTATAGAAGACTTCTTTGGCGCTGAATTAATGGACTATTATAACCAGATAATTCTCGATCATTTTGGTTTAGAGCCGGAATTCTTCCACAATGATGAATTTTTGGAAAAAGCCGCCACCGAGGTGATTCCCTGGTTTCCCCAGCAGGAAGGTGTTAGGGCCTTTGATATGGTTGAAAGTGACCCGAACCTGAAAGAGCTAACGCAGAATATATTGGGTGACGATTGGCAGTCTCTCTATTGCATGATTATGTTTTCCAAGCAGGGTACCAAAGGTCAGGCCTGGCATCAGGATTGTGCGCCGGAAGATGCTCGTAAATTTAATATGAATCGATTGGTTTATACCAGCGATATTACGCCGGAAATAGGCGGTCAGACAGTTATTATACCTGGTTCTCATCGTCGCGGAGAGTTGACCATTGGTGATGTGAATGAAGATTTTCGAGATCAGGTCGTATTAACGCCTAAAAAGGGTACGGTAGTATTTCTGCATGGTCATACCTGGCATCGGGTATTGCCCGTAGCGGGCGAATACCGCGTGTCGACCAACTATAGAAGCATGCCCGCCGGCACACCCGAGAATATTACCGACATCTGCGTCTATCGCAACATGCGGTATAAGTTTGAAACGAATGAGATCGTCGAGGACCGCTTGTCGACCGGCGTTTAGTTAAACTCACTTCTAATGGTATCCATATGCTGTTGGAACTTTAGGCTGGCTAGCAGCGGCATAACTGCTGACTGTTTGTTGTTATTTAATATGTCGTTGCTAGCCGCTTCGATTTCGAATTCAAAACCTAACCCCTGTCGATTGTCTGTAAAGTGATTAACTCGAGTCTCTAATTCATATAACGAACATTCTTTGGCGCGCCAGAAATCGGGTATGGCTATATAGCCTTTGTCTCCGATAATGTAGCACCAGTTTTGTAATTTACATCGAAAAGAAGTAGCCAGCGTTGCAGTAAAATCGCCGTAGTCAAAAACCATAGTGATATCATCTTCGACACCGTTAGGAGCGTGGCGCGACAATACATTCATTGCGATGGGGTCACGTTGTAGAAAAAACCAGGCAATAGCGACTGGGTAAATCCCCATTTCCAGCAGGCAGCCTCCAGCAAGGTTTTTGTCATACTCACGGCGATTGGCATCAAAGGGCAACTGTGGATAACCGAAATCAGCCTTGAGGTGCTTGATGTCGCCGATAAAACCTTCTTCAATCCACTGTTTAGCCTTTTGGATCGCCGGTAGAAAATAGGTCCACATACCTTCCATAATATAGCGATCGGTGCGGTCAGATAAGCTGATTAGCTGCTGGCATTCCTCTTGATTAATAGTTAAAGGCTTTTCGCATAGCACCGATTTATTCGCGTCAATCACTGACGCGGTTTGCTGCTTATGATGGGTGTGGGGGGTCGCAATATAGACGGCATCTATATCCTCGGCACCGTAAAGGGCTTCATAGCTCCCATAGCTTGCAGGTACGTTATGCTGCGAGGCAAAGTTTTGTGCTCTTGTCTCACTGCGTGCAGCGATAGCGACCAATTCGGCGTTGTTGGCAAATTGAAGGTCATTGGCAAATTGCGCGGCGATTCTTCCAGCGCCGATGATCCCCCAACGAACTTTCTGGCTCATTAGGATTTTGCTCCTAATTCTTTTTCGATTTCTTCCAGTGATTTTCCCCTGGTTTCCGGTAACAGATAGGCGACAAAAATAAAACTTACTGCCGCGAAACCGGCGTAAATTGCAAAAGTGCCGGTTGCGCCAAGGGTATTGAGTTCCCAGGGGAAAACCAGCTGCACCATAAAGCTTGAAAGACTATTTATCATGCCGGTGACAGCCATCGCTACACCACGTAAATGGTTGGGGAAGATCTCGGGTAGCAACACCCACATAACGGGCCCTAAAGACATGGCAAAAGAAGCGACAAATCCTAAAATTCCAGCGAGTATGATATAGGGGTTTATTGTGATTGCCGCCTTTATCAACTCGCTTTCGTGAGCCCTTGCCTTAACCTCGCCGAGAGATTCGATAACAGCTTGCTTAAATTCCACATCGCTATCATAGATTATCCCTACCATCGGCACTAAGCGAGCAGCATCCAATTCTAAGGACGAATCCTTTACTGCTATTTGTGAAACAGATTTTTCTGTTAGTTGATAGCTGGCGTTATAAAAACCATAACTACACAGCAGCATACTGCAAAATATCCCGCTTAAGCCGATCATTAAAAGAGGTTTGCGTCCTAGCCGGTCAATGAGCGCCATCGCTATCAGGGTAAAGATAATGTTGATGATTCCGACCCAGACAGCCTGTGAAAATGCAGCGTCTTTCCCCACGCCGCTTTGTTCAAAAATACTGGGAGCGTAAAAATAAATGGCATTAATCCCGGTAATTTGTTGCACGATTGAAATGATGATGCCGATTGTTAACACGAGCTTCAGACTAGGTTTTAAAAGTTGTTTGAAACGCTCGATCACTGGCGAAGCCCGATCGAAACTGGTGTTAAGTATTTCGTCGATTTTGTCATCGATGGCTCCGTCGCCTGCCAGTTTTCTCATAATATCTCGCGCTTTCGGCACGCGATTGTGTAGCACCAGCCAGCGAGGGCTTTCGGGAATGGTAAACAGTAGTAAAAAATAAGCTAGCGCCGGGAGGATCTCTAGGCCAAGCATCCAACGCCAGGTATGCCGATCAATTCCTAGCTGAGACACCCAGGTACTGGAGGACTCGCTGAGCGTAAGAATCATATAATTTGCAAAATAGGCCGCGGAAAAGCCGACAACGATATTAAGTTGATTTATCGATACCAAACGCCCCCGCATTGATGGCGTTGAAATCTCGGAGATATACACCGGAGCAAGACCTAGCGAAGCGAAGGCCAGTCCACCAATAAAGCGAGCGACAATAAGTGTTTGATAGTTGGGTGCGAAAGCCGAGCATATTGCCGATATTACGTACAGTGCCGCTACAATCAACAGAATACGTTTACGTCCAAATCGATCGCTCAACGGAGCAGCGGTAGCTCCAGAGATAATTCCGGCGAGTGTTGGCGCGGCAACGACCAGGCCAATCTCCCAATTGCCTAGCTGATATTCATCGCTAAGAAAGCCAATCACCCCTGAAATGACTGAGGCGTCGAAGCCAAAAATAAAACCGCCCAATGAAACCGTAATGGCGATTCGAAGAGTGTAGCTAAGATTAGAATTCATAATTGACCGCTATTATTTTTACGAGCGTCAGTATTCTTATGCGCTCGCTAAGGGTTATTGCTGCGCGTTACTCGCAATAAATTGAAAAAGGTACGTTTGTGCCAAGTGACACTATTTGGTTGAATGAAATTCCAATTTGGCTGCCTGGTGTGTCGATCGTTTCTCTGCACTCATTGAGGAGATAGATTTTTCCGATGACCGCAATGGGTTGAGCTATTTGTTACCGATATCGACAATCACATACGTTCAATGTAAACGTTTACACCGCATATGTAAAGTAGCTGTATATCTATATGAGTGTCGAAATATGAAACTGGACCGATATAGGTTATTCCAAATTCGACGATTGGAGGCGCTAACGTAACGAACTATCCTCACCACCTTCAGTGCTAAGAATTTGCTCTTTTTTGAATTTACAGTGGAGTTGAAATTTCTTAAACGTGAATGGAGAATTGTAGCGAATATTTCAGTCTTAGGAATTGATGTTGCGAAGAGTATTTTGCAGCTGCATAGCGTTTTTGCGCAGGTCGCTGCTGTGTAGCACTATCCCAACTCGCCACCTACCGCACCCTGCGAGCAGTCCCGCCGCCATCACCCCGATCCCCAAAAGTCCCCCGCAGTGTCCTCGCAGTTAATCAGCTACGTTCTCGATCAGTTACACTTGCAAAGAGCAGGCGAGGGCAGCCAGCAGGAGAGTTGGCGTTCTCCCAGACGAGCCCCACCAGTTACCCCACGACCAAATTACCGGCAGTCAATTGGTCTTCTTATGAAATTTCATTCCAGTAGATGCAAAAAAGCCCCATAAATCTGCGCTCTACAGGACTTTTATAATAAATAGGGCTCCGAATGTTGGGATCGAACCAACGACCCATTGATTAACAGTAAGTTGGTCTACGTTATGCGTCGGAGTGAGTTTAGAAAGCCTAACACTCTTATTCTGCATTAGGCTGAAACAATTTTTTGGAGACCGTTGTCGGACAGAAAATCTCACGAGGCTACTAGGTGGGAGAGCGGGCATGCGGTAGACTCAGTCTGTTAGACAGGATTAGCGATTTCTGGATGTTCATGCAGATGTCTCGAATCTATTCAATCTTGCTTTGCACCTCGTCAAGCCGGAACACTATCGAAATCTCGAGACAGATGCGTTTGCAGAACAAAAAAAGGCGGTGGTATGAAAGTCAAAGTAGGATTGCGGTAATCCCTAAGAGTTAATTTCCCATTGCCTTACGACAGTTTGATCAAAAAATATTCGACCCCTTTGTAACCCGACCCCTTTGTACCCCTTTGTTCGCGTTGGGCTAGCCTCAATTTGGCGATTCCAACCTCAATGTACATCTACATATGTTGATCCTGGACGGTGTCTACACCCGAGGTTAGTAAGTCGAGAAAGGAGCGAACAAGCAAGTCAGATTCCACCCCGCCAAAACACCTTCCCAGAAAACGCTTGATACACTGCTCGAAAAAATCATTCAGCGACTGATTCGAAAACTCGAATGTGATGGGCTACTCATCGCTGATGAGGAGCAACGGTTGGATTTATGAATCGATAATTTAAACGTGAAAATATCCACGAAAAGTGAGAGTAGGGGAGGCTTATAGTAGTTGCCGCAAGCTGAGCGATTACCAACAGACGGTTTCCTAAGATATGTTGGATGTGTGTGGGGCGTTTGTTCCGCCTATACTCTTCCATCCACCTGATTTCTACCTATTTTCATCCATCGCGATACAATTGTACAAATCGAATTGAAACAAACTCGAAGACAGGAAATAATGCTGATGATAAAGTCGAAGCAAAATTTCTCAGTCAGTAACTAGCTGCAATCGGCGCTGAAGATTTGGGGCGATTTTTAAGCCGGAAATCAGCCGGGCTATCACCGGTCCATCGCCTGAACGCCCGGAAAAATGAGCGAGGAGCTTGATAGCCCACTATAAATGAAATGTCTTCAATGCTCAGGTCCTCGGTTATCAGATACGGTAGTGAAACCTGCATTAAGTGTGAGTCAAGCAATTGTTTGAAGCTCGTGTTTTCCTTCACCAGTTTTCGGGCCAAGGTGCGCTGTGAAACATGTAGGCGTTTAGCGATAGATTCCCGGCTTGGTAATTCGCCTAGGGGTTGGTTTTCAAGGATCGTTTTAATTCTGTCGGTAAAGTTTGTCAAAATTTCTCCCTATGGTCGTGGTGAAAAAGCGAGCAGGGTAGCGCCTTGTACTGAATCATTTCCGTTGCATTCTGGGCGTGCTATCAAAGCGCAGTGATCAACCCGCTTACTATCCTGTACAACAGGCGCAGAAAGAAGGACCAAAATGATCGAAACAAGTCACTAATTTTCTCAAGCTGATAGAATTACAGCTAATTTTGATAGGCAATAAATACGGTTTATGGCAACAGTAACCTCACATTATGCTCGCGAAGCCCTCCCCGGAGCCGCCCGCAAAGGTCTTGATGTCGACCAATTGCTGGTGGACGCGGGTATTTCGCAGGAGTTGATAGACGCAGCCGATAGTCGGGTGCATACCGAGCAGTTAACCCGTTTGATTCAGTCGATATGGGTGCTATTGGACGATGAATTTATGGGCTACACCTCCCATAGAGCGAAATTGGGTACTTTCGGCATGATGTGCCAGTTGGTGAGCCGCTGTGAGACGATTGATGCCCTGTTTAACCGGGGCATTAAATATTACAGTTTCGTTACCGAGGACATAGTGATGGACTACCGCGAAGTGGAGACGGGGAGGGAATTTATCGTCACCATGGCGGAACCGGCCCTGGATCCGGTACACTTTTACCAGGAATTCTGGATTGTTATCTGGCACCGTTTTGCCAGTTGGATCATTGGCCAGCAGATCAAACTACAGGCGGCTTATTTTGCCTACCCGGAACCTGCCCATTCCGCCGAGTTTAAATTTCAATTTGCCTGCCCGTGTTTTTTTAATGCCGATAAAACCAAAATCTGCTTTAGCAACCAGTATGCCAGTTTGGCGCCGGTGCGCACCCAGCGCGAGTTGGCGCAATTTTTGAAGCGCCAACCAGCGGGCGTGTTAACGATTCCGGGTGACGACAGCAGTCTGACACTTAGAATTAAGGTAGCATTGATTAACGATGCCGAAACCCTGAATAGCTTCCCCGAGTTCGACGATCTTGCCGCTACTTTACATATAAGTTCTCCGACTCTCCGGCGCAAATTAAAGGACGAAGGGACCAGTTACCAGAAAATAAAAGATTCGGTGCGGTGCGATATTGCCATCGAAAAAATCAGCGTGCAGCAGATGGCAGTAAATGATGTTGCGCAATTGCTAGGCTTTGCTGAACCGCGTTCTTTTACCCGGGCTTTCAAGCAATGGACAGGCGTGACGCCCAGCGTGTATCGACGGAAATAGTTAATCTTTAAGCGATTGCCGGCAGACGGTTTCCTAGGATATGTTCGATGTGCGTGGGGCGTTTGTTCGGCCTATACTCTTTGGTTTGTGTTTTTCATATAAGATACTGAGATTTGCGCGATTGGGAATTTATTCTAGAAACGTTTCACAGTACAACGTAGTATGAAAACAATCGGGCGGAGTAGTCACTTGAAGCAACGAGGCTTAGGGAGCAAGGTATGAGAAGGTTTAAGTCTGTTAGACAGACACTGTGATTTCTGGATGCTCATGCAGCTGTCTATAAGCTGTTCAATTTGGGAAGGCATCTGATCCGAACTGAGCACTATCGGAATTCCAGGAAAGGTGCGTTTGCAGAATGGAGTAGGGCAGTGGTTTGAATCTCTGTCCTTTATTTTCGTCGCATCGCGGATTTAACTTGTCAGCACCTGCGGGAGCACGCGTGTACGGAAATATAGGTCAGAGTGGAGAGTGAGTAGATGAAGTTTGGTTTTCAAAGTGCAATCCTGGACGGCCTTTCCTTTGAAGAGGTAATCGATTTTGCCGCAGAGCATGATTTCGAATGTGTGGAAATTATGTGCTGGCCAAAAGGTGCCGCCGAGCGTAAATACGCGGGCGTAACCCACCTGGATATTACGGACTTTACCCGTGAAAAGTCCGACGATGCACGTTCCTACTGCGGGTCGAAGGGTATCGAGCTTAGCTCTCTTGGGTATTACCCTAATCCGCTCACACCAGATCATCAAGAAGCGCAGGTTTATATTGATCACTTGTACAAGTTGATTGACGCTTCGGTGCTACTGGGAATCAATATGATTACTACTTTCATCGGCAATGACTGGACTAAAAATGTGGATGACAACTGGCCGCGTTTCAAAGAAGTATGGGGGCCGCTTTTGAGATACGCCAGCGAACGCGAAGTGTATGTAGGAATAGAAAATTGCGCTATGTATTTTACCGATGATGAATGGCCCGCGGGCAAAAATATTGCATACAGCCCGAAAATTTGGCGACGCATGTTCGATGAATTTGATACCCCGTATTTCGGCCTGAATTACGATCCGTCGCATTTTATTTGGATGCGCATGGATCATTTAAAGCCGCTTAAGGAGTTTATGCGGCGTATCCATCACGCGCACGCCAAAGACGTAAAGTTAGACCAAACCCGTCTTGATGAAGTGGGAACTATGGCGAATCCCCTTGAGTATCACGACCCGCGTATCCCGGGCCGCGGGGATATTGATTGGGGCGAATATATAACTGCCATGAAAATCGCCGGATTTAAGGGGGCTTTTTGTATCGAGGTAGAGGACAGCGACTATGAAGGTTCGATGGATGACAGGAAACGGGCGCTAATCGATAGTGCGGCGCACCTAAGGCAGTTCCTGTAAGACAGAACCAAATGGGATTTCTTTCCAGTAGACGCAAAAAAGCCCCGTAAATCTATGATCTACAGGGCTTTCTCGACAAATATGGCTCCGGATGTTGGGATCGAGCCAGCGACCAATTAGTTAACAGT
>CAJVZD010000028.1 GCA_913019905.1 uncultured Cellvibrionales bacterium | reverse complement strand
TAGCTTCAAAAGTCGGTTGTAGCGTAGTCGCCTAGTTGTACCGCAGTCGCCTATAAGCTAAACATGCTGATTTTTAGGGGACATAGCGTCTAAATGGTATTCTTGGCCCGATTTATCGTATTTTGTCGGCGATTTTAATGTAATCTTCTTATTGTTAGGCTCAAGGCTACTCTTAGGTCTATAATAAAAAGATTCGTTTATATAACAGTGAATACTATGACTGAAAAAGAAAACAACAATACTGAAAAATGGGTGAAGCATCTCAGTAGTATTCAGTTACCGGCTTTGTCCGGCGTAATGCAAGAATTGAATACCGTAACGCAGAGTGATGATAGTTGTGCGGCCCAACTTTCGGAAATCATCTTAAAAGACAGTGCATTAACGACGAAAGTATTAAGGATTGCCAATAGCGCCTACCATCATCCTACCTCAACTAACGCAATTACTACGATAAGTAGAGCAGTGGTGCAGTTAGGTTTCCAAGGTATCAAAGCAATTTCTCTTTCAGTTATGCTGGTTGATTCGCTGTTAAAAGAGAATACTAAAGAAAGAATGTTAGAGTGGATGGCCCGCGGCTTTCATACGGCTATCCAAGCTGAGAACCTGCTTAAACAATCCGGCGGAAACGAGAAGGAAGAAGAAGTATTCATTACTTCTTTATTGCTGCATGTTGGAGAAATGGCATTTTGGACAAGTAGGTCCGACATTACCAACAAACTGGACGAAAAACTAGAAAAAGGCAGTGTAGGGGACGCCCAATTAGAGCAAAGCCTTTTGGGCAGCACCATGAAGGAAATTACTAAAGCGATCGCCGAAGAATGGCAATTGGGCGATCATTTGCAAGCCGCGTTATCTCCCGGTCATCGTCCCTCAAAATCAACGGAAGCGGTATTGCTCGGAGAGGAAATTAGTTTTGCGACAGAAAAGGGCTGGGATTCTCAGGAATTTCGTGATGTTTTGGTCAAAGCTTCACTGTTTTCAGGCTTAGGATTACAAGATGTTCGCAAATTAATCGAGCAAGGCGCAGAGCAGGCAGCGAGTGTAGCGGTTACCTATGGCGCTAATAAAGCCTGTAACTTTATTCCTAGCCCTTCCGAGAAACCCGCAAAGCCTGAGTCAAAAGGGATGGTTTCAGACCCCCAACTACAACTCGATATTTTGCGGGAAATGGGTGCCATGGTCGAGCAAATGGTCGACATCAATACCCTTTTCCAAATGGTGATCGAAGGGATACATCGAGGAATCGGGCTGGAACGAGTCACGCTTTGCTTAATCGATCCTAAAGTACGAACAATGACGGCAAAATATATTCTGGGTGAAAATATTGAAGAGTGGCGATCAGACATGATGTTCCCCGTCATCAGCGAACAAGATAATCTTTTTGCCTATTCACTGCACAACAGGAAAAGTATCTGGCTTAATCAAAGTCGGCCCCACAATTACAACCATTTGTTAAATAAAAAAATGAAACGATTGATGGATACTGAGAACTGTTTGATATCGTCAATATATGCTGGTAACCGCCCGATAGGGCTAATTGTGGCGGATAGAGGCCAAGATGGAATCCAGATAAGCGCTGAACAGCACGAGAGTTTTGATCATTTTAGCCAACAAACCAATATGTCACTCGCTATGCTCGCGGCAAAAAGATCAAACCGCTAATTAACTGCATTCATAATATCGACATAAAGCGTTAGTTTTTGCCCGGGTTGTAGATATTTTCTTGGGTTAATACTGTTCCAGCTTAAAATCTCTTTGACTCGAAGATTAAATTTGCCTGCAATTCGAGCAAGAGAGTCTCCGCTTCGAACCTTATACCCAACTTTTTTCGTTATCTTTTCTCTTTGTTCTGGGAGCATTTTGATCGGCTGTTTGTCCTGCACCCAAACACTGAGTTTTTTGTCGATACTTAAAACCTCTTTGTGACCTAAGCTATTCCAATGCGCTAATTTCGAAACACTCACGTCATAGCGGCGCGCGATCGTCCATAAGCTCTCACCGGATTTGACTCGGTGAAATACTTGTCGAGTATTTTTGCCACCAGTACGTTTTTTATGAATTGAGGCTAACCTTTGTTCAGCGCTATGCGAATAGTAATCGTTATTTTTGGATGCCTTGGGAATCATTAGCGACTTACCAGCTCTAATTCGGCTGTTTCTTAAGCCATTTATTTCTTTAATAGTCTCGACATCGGTCTTAAAGCGTTTAGCTAATACGGCTAGAACGTCCCCACTTTTAATGGTATATCTCTCCCACAGTAGTCGACTTTCAATCGGGAAATCTCGCAGAGCACGATTAAACTGTTCTTCGCTATTCTTAGGAACGAGTAAACGATGCGGTCCGGACGGCGTTGTCGCCCAGCGATTAAATCCGGGATTCAGACGATAGATTTCATCGATTTCGACGCCTGCCATTTTGGCCGCCTGAGCTAAATCAATTTGAGTTTTCGTATTCACAATCGAAAAATAAGCCGCGTTATCGATAGGAAATAAGTCAATGTTATAACGATTAGGGTTATCGATTAGTTTTGCTAAAGCGAGTAATTTAGGTACGTAACTACGAGTTTCTTTGGGCAAATCTAAAGACCAGAAGTCAAGCGATTTACCCTGTTTTTTATTCTTCTTGATTGCTCTGTCTACCGTGCCTTGCCCAGAGTTATAGGCAGCTAAAGCAAGAAGCCAGTCACCATCATAATGGTTACTTAGGCTCTTCAAGTAGTTAATCGCACCACTGGTAGACGCAACAATATCTCTGCGGCCATCGTACCACCAATTTTGCTCCATCTTATATTGGCGTCCCGTAGAGGGAATGAATTGCCAGATTCCAGAGGCTCTTCCGTGGGAATAAGCAAAAGGATCGTACGCGCTTTCTACAATAGGAAGAAGGGCGAGTTCCAGAGGTAGGTTTGCTTGTTCCAATTCACTAACGATGTAGTAGATATAACGTGCCGATCGTTCGCTGACGCGTGCCATATAATTTTTATGTTTGTGGTACCACCTGAATTCAGCATTCAAGCGCTTGTTATCGACATTGTGATCCAAATCTAAACCCCGGCGAATTCGCTGCCATATCGTTACCGCGGGAACCCAACTCGGTTCCGCTTGTAGGGGTACATTTGTGGTGAAATTGCAACTGTAAGGAAAGCCAAAATCGGTAAGATAGTCGGTCGATTGTAAACTTAGTAATTCTTTAACGAACCGATCGTCTATCGTAATAATCTTTTTCTGCGCATCGCCCAACACGATAGGAATTTCTTTTTCCTGGCTTTGATCCGTCGGTAAGTGAGAACAAGACGATAACAGAAATATGGCAGCAATTACTTTAATAAACGTAGATAACATATTGTATTTTTTACTTATAAGTATTTGAAATGCAGTTTATCACAGCGCGAGCAATATTCGCTAGACAGCCGATAACCATGCCGTGCTGGATGTACATTGCTACGAACTAAAACGTGTCTTTCCAGCCCCGCAAGGCCGAAAAAACTGCAACGGAGTTATTACAGGATGATTCGCTGATTCGATTCGCTGCGGCAATAACGTGACTTTCTTCGCATCGTAAAAAGGGATTTGTTAGTAGTTCCGCTTCGATTGTAGATGGTACCGTGGGTATGCCATTGGAGCGTTTTTCTTTATCCCGGTTAACTCTAAGCTGCAAATCATCATTCTGAGGCTCGACGGCATTGGCAAAGCCCAGATTCGCTAAGGTGTACTCATGAGCGCAATATACCTGGGTTTCTCCCGGCAGAACTGCCAATTTGGATAGGGACGAATGCATCATATCGTGAGTTCCTTCAAAAACCCGCCCACAGCCTCCAGCGAAAAGAGTATCACCACAGAATAACAATGGCCTGCCCATCTCGTTGGAACCATAATAGGCGATATGGTCAAGAGTATGTCCAGGCACTCCGATGATACTAAAGGACAAAGTGAGAACTGAGATCTTGTCACCGTCTCGGACGGTATTGGTTATTTGTTTGACATTCGAATTATCGGGGCCGTAAACAGGCGTATCGAGCGACGTCTTGGCGAGTATTGCATCAACTCCGCCCGTGTGATCAAAATGGTGATGCGTAATCAGAATGGCATCGAGAGTTAGATCCAGCTTGTCCAAAGCTTTGAGGACGGGCTCAGCATCTCCGGGATCAACGACCACTGCGCGCTTCGTATCTTCATCATAGACACACCAAATATAATTATCGGTAAAAGCGGGAATTGCAACTATTTTTGTCATTATTCTAGAACTCAAATTTTAACGCGCTAGAGTAATAACTGTATCGACTTGGCGCAAGTACTGACCGCATAAATTCGTATAAAAATTCCACCCTGTTACCGTATCGGCTCTAGGGTTTAGCGGTCATAATGGTTTATCATACCTTATAAAACGTGTACTCATCATTTGAGTGGGTAGGTAACAGTGGACAAAAAAACTAAAGGCTGGCCCGTAAAACCTTCCTATCAGGAGTTATCTTCGCAGCTGGACCTCTGGTTTAAAACTGAGTTTGGTCAGGCAATGCTGAACGTACAAATGGGCTTGATTGATGAAAAACTGGCACGTTGTTTTGGTTATCATTTACTGCAGCTAAGTGTTTGCGAATCCAGTCATTTATTCAATGATTGCCGAGTACAACGTCAGTATCGATACATCACACAAGCCAATACATCAATCCAGAGGCTCGAATTAGACGACAGTTCTTCCTCTCAAACCATACTAGGAGGATACGAGGAGTTGCCCTTTGACAGCAATAGTATTGATGTTGTTATCTTACACCACATTCAGGAATTCATAGAAAACCCCCACCAACTGTTGCGGGAAATTCAGCGGATTGTCGTCCCGCGTGGAACGATCATCTTAGTTGGTTTTAATCCTTGGTCGCCTTTAGGCGCTTATTCAAGGATAGCAAAGTTCATTCCCAATTCAGTTTGGCATAATCAGTTAATTAGCTGCCGCCGGATTTGTGATTGGTTAAGTTTATTAGGGTTCGATGTTTCATCGAGACAATACGGTTTTAGTACGCCGAAACTTCTCAAAGATAAAACCAACTTACGCCTAATGCCTGCACTTGATGCCATACCACTGGGTAATTTTTATTGTATTTCAGCGATTAAACAGCAAGCTACCTTAAGTCCTATTAAACCCGTCTGGAAAACCGGCCGCAGCAGGTTCAGCGGTCTGTCGCCGGTCAAATCAAGAGTCGGAGGGTCCCTGATCAACCCGCACCGAGTACTGAAAAGAAATGATGAAGATGTTGCATGAGTCGAGATTCTTATTTCCACAACAGTGATTAGCGGGTTGCCGGACGCGAGGTAGGAGGGGCGAGATAACATGCCCCCTCAACGCAGAGTTGATTGACGCAAGTAGCAATTATACCACGTGGACCCGCCTCGCTTAACGGCGGGCCCGTCCTTTTAGGCTTTTTGAATATTAACAGGAAACTACTATGAGACAAGTGGTACTAGACACCGAAACAACGGGACTAGAACATTCTCAAGGTCATCGAATTATCGAAATAGGATGCGTGGAATTGGTCGGCCGAAAATTAACAGGCCGACATTACCATCAGTATATCAACCCTGAGCGACAGGTTGACGCAGGTGCAATGGAAGTCCACGGAATAACTGATGAGTTTTTGACTAACAAGCCATTATTCAGTGAAATATCAAATGATTTTCTAGAATTTGTTAAAGACGCTGAACTTGTTATTCACAATGCACCGTTTGATGTCGGTTTCATAAATAGTGAATTTAAGCGCTTGCAAGCAGCTAGTCCCGGTGATATTTCAAATTACTGTGGGGTGATAGACACACTAACAATGGCCCGCCAAAAACACCCGGGACAGAGAAATAATTTGGATGCCTTGTGCCAGCGATACGCAGTCGATAACTCCCAGCGTGATCTTCACGGCGCTTTACTCGATGCGGAAATTTTGGCAGACGTATACCTGCTAATGACAGGCGGACAGGTTAATTTGCTGTTGGCCGGAGAAGAATCTGCTGAAGATGGGTCCAAAAGAGACGCAGTGCGTCGCCTGTCAGATGTAAGGCCGTCGCTAAGAGTCGTTAAAGCTGACCCTGAAGAACTGGAATTGCACGAAGAGAGATTAAAAGAAATTGATAAGAGTAGTGACGGAACCACTCTATGGCGCTGAACAAGGTGCTCAAACGCCTAGAGTTATAATTTGGACTCGGCTGCAGTTACAAAAAGTATTTTACAGCGACAATGCCCACCGCACTCATGACAAGCGTATAAGGTAAAGCCATTATTACCATTTTTCCGTAAGATAAGCGTATTAGTGGGGCTAAAGCCGAGGTCAACAGAAACAAAAACGCAGCCTGTCCGTTTGGTGTTGCAACGCTGGGAATATTAGTCCCGGTATTTACTGCAACCGCAAGCAAATCAAACTCCGCCCGACTAATAGAACCCGATTTTAAAGCAGACGCCAGCTCGTTAATATAAACCGTTGCAACAAATACGTTGTCGCTGATCATGGATAAAACCCCATTTGCGATAAAAAACATGACTGGCCGAATTTCCGAATCCATTGCAAGCACAGCGTTAATAACGGGCGAAAATAGGTGTTGTTCATGAATAACCGCAACGATGGCAAAAAACACCACGAGTAAAGCGGTAAAGGGAAGGGCTTCTTCAAAGGCATGTCCGATTTGATGCTCTTCGATAATGCCATTAAACGCCGTTAACATGACAATAACCGCCAATCCCACTAACCCTACAGCGGCGATGTGGGTAGCTAGGGCGATTACCAGGAATAGAGCGATTAGTGACTGGGTAATCAGCGCAGCTCTATCACTATCTGTTCGCTTAGAATCTTGTTCGTTACTAAACTCTTCCAGCACATCCCGAACTCTTGCTGGTAACTCAGCGCCATAGCCAAATCTACCGATGGTCTCCAGCGCCAGACAAGTGAGTAAGCCGGCCGCTAAAACAGGCATGGTAACAGGCGCCATCACCAAGAAAAACTCAATAAAATCCCAGCCTGCTTTTTCAGCGATAAGCAAATTTTGCGGCTCACCGACCAATGTGCAAACACCACCCAAAGCGGTTCCAACGGCACCGTGCATAGTCAAACTACGCAGAAAACTTCTAAACTGATCGAGATCTTCCCGATGAAAGTCAACGACTTTTGAATCGTCGCTATGATCGTGATCGTGATGATGTAGCTTTTTACCCGAGGCTACCTTGTGATAAACCGAATAAAACCCCGTACCGACACTTATTAGTACGGCGGTCACGGTTAACGCGTCGAGGAATGCACTGAGAACCGCAGCCACTATCGAAAATAACAGCGAAAGCACCCTTTTTGAACGTACTCCCAGCAATATTTTGGTAAAAACAAAAAGCAGCAGATCCTTCATAAAGAAGATCCCCGCCACCATAAATATCAGCAAGAGTAACACCTGGAAATTGCCCACGGTTTCTTGATAAACCGCGTCCGCAGAAGCCATCCCTATCGCAATCGCTTCGATCGCTAAAAGCCCGCCCGGTTGAAGAGGGTAGCATTTCAATGCTAGCGCCAAGGTAAAAATGAATTCAAGAATGAGCGCCCAACCGGTAACAAAAGGTCCCAAAGTTAAAAGAAGGATTGGGTTGAGTACCAGAAAAGCTAAGATAGTTTGTTTATACCAGACTGGTGCTTGGCCAAGAAAGTTTCGCGAGAACGCGAAGGGTAAGGATTGGGACATTGTGCATTCCTTAAACTATGAACGTTAGATTAATAAACAGCGAGGCAAATTTACCAACATTTAGCCTCTAAAATATTAAGTGGATCCTAGTACATATAGCAGAAAGAAATTATTAAGCCTATATAATTCGTGAAACAGCATGAATATTAGGCTAGGTGGTTAGCTATCAACCCATTTACTGCCAAAATACATTTCAGCTTCCAACTATTATTACTATTAGACAGCATTGTTAGTCCTGTCTGGTCCAATAGAGCAAATATACCACTAGAGTCCAAATATTTCCTCTAATAATTCTAACGCAAGTAATTGTATGTATTCGTTAAATACTCAAAAAAATAGAATTTACGGCTATAATGAAGTATAAATATTGTCGCGATAGATATCTCGGCATACCCCTGATAAGAAAAGGAATATTTGTGTCTCTTGAAGTTGAAGTCAATCTGAACTCCCTCAAAATGGTAAAGGAACAAGTTGAAGAAGGGATTACACAGTCAGCTACCGAATTCGAAGCTTTTCTTGCTGATCAGCAGAAAAACGAACACCTAACTGTCGCTACCAGCAGTATCGCTCAAATTGGTGGTACGTTTAGATTACTGGAGTTCCCCGGCGCTGCTTTAATTGCCGACGAGATGGCACAATTATTGGAGGTTATCGCGGACGAAACAAAAAAAACCACAAATGCCATGTTGGACGCTTTAACTCAAGCCTACTTTGTTCTCCCCAGATACCTTGAATACGTGACGATTCAACAAGCGGCACTGCCCACATTGATTATTCCCTACGTTAACGAGATGCGCATAAGCCGAAAAGAGGCGCTGTTACCGGAATATTATTTCTATAAGCAGGACATTGCTACTGCTGGCCAGTTACCGCCAAGCACCAACCCGGTCCAAATAGATTTGTTACTGTCTAACGTAAAAGGCTTGAATCGAATGTTTCAAACGGGATTGGTCGGTTTAATTAGGGATCCGAATAATACGATTCATTTTCAATATGTGGCACGAGCGGTTAAACGTGTCGTGCGATTGCTGGGAAACCATCCAAATGTAGAAACGTTTCGTATTGCCTCGGCCGTTTTGGAATGTTTTGCGGCTGGAAATCTTGAGCTAACACTGAATCGAAAGCGCTGCCTTTCCGCGATTGAAAAACTCATCCGAATTATAGTTAACAAAGGCGAAGCAGGATTGGAGGATATTCAGTCAGAGGAGTTGAAACGAGACCTACTGTTTATGTTGATGTTGGCCAATGGTGAATACCCGGAAGTTGATCTTATCAGACAAAGCTACTCTTTGCCGAAGATGAAAACCAGTGACGACGATATAGTCAAAAGTCGCAATGTTATGCAGGGACCAAATCAAGACACCCTACAAACAGTTACTGCGGTATTAAAGGACGAATTGCGAAATATTAAAGATATCCTCGAAATCAGCTCCCAAAACGAGTCTATCGACGACGAAGACCTGGTTATTTTGAAAGACGTCATAACTAGAGTTGCCGATACGCTTAGTATCCTTAATTTAACGGGCCCGAAAGAAATTTTAATGGATCAAATTGGCGCAATCGCATCCAAAGAAAACGCGAGTCAAGACTTAACAGTTGACGATTTTCAACGTATTGCAGACGACGTTCTATATGTCGAAAGTGCTTTATCCAGCCTCAATCGCAGAGAAGTTACGATCGACGCCGTAAATGAGGCCGATACTATAGCGCGTCAAGAAATTGTAGCTAACAATCATTTAGCGGAAGCCGAAAAATTGGTTCTCGAAGAAGCACGATCAGCAATTAATATGGTGAAACGAGCTATTTCATCCTACGTCGATTCGAATTTTGACAGTGCCCATATATCTAATGTCGCGACGACACTCGATACGGTGAGGGGCGGCTTGCAAGTACTCAATTACAATCGGGCTGCTGCAATTATTAAAAGCTGCAGCGCTTTCGTGGTCAATCATATAAAGGAGTCTAACCCCCAGAGTCAGCACCACCAGTTACTCGAAACGCTGGCAGACACACTCATTAGTCTCGAATATTATCTGAACGAACTAGAAACGAGTCATCGGGTCAATGAAAAAATCCTCGATGTAGCCGAAGACAGTCTGGCTGCGCTCGGTTTCGCAATAGAGCTTTAAATTTTTCTTAACGGGAATTAATTGATGCTTTACACCGCGATTACCGCTCTAACAATAGCCATAGCCCTCACTGTCTTGATTTTTGCCGGACGAATGTTGCTAAAAAGTAGCTGGTTTCTTGGTTGGATACGCGGCATGGTCGGTCTTTGCTTGATTTTTTCTGCAATCGCTATGTCCTTCGGTGCACTTGATATCTATAGCTACAAGCAATTAAGCAAGGAGCAGATTGTTGCCAACCTTAGCTTTGCTGAAATCGGCCCGCAGCAATATACCGTCTCGCTGGTCGACACTTCAGGAAAAGAGAAAATCCACCAGCTTAACGGTGATTTGTGGCAGCTCGACGCGCGTATTCTCAAATGGGGTACGAATCTATCTACGATGGGATTTTCAACAGGTTATCGATTAGACCGTCTCAGTGGTCGATTCTATTCTCTGGAAAAGGAAAAAAACTCAATCCGCACGGTATACGAACTGACTGATGGAAACCGGCCTTTTGATATTTGGAAGTTCCTTAACGTTTACGTCCAATCCACCAGTATTATTAATGCGAGTTATGGCAGCGCAAGCTATCTTCCAATGACAGATGGTGCTCTGTATTCGGTGTCCTTATCAAATACAGGGTTATTGGCTCGTCCTCTCAATGAGCCGGCTAAAACCGCAGTTGCCCTGTGGGAATAGCTCAGCACCGGTATTCAGTTGAGTCATTTCATACCGTTAACTAATCTTGACTTAATTAAAAACAAACGACAATATGCGCGGTCGCAACGCATAACTATATCGGAGTGTATCTTGGAGTTTCTGACTGAATACGGTCTTTTTTTGGCCAAAGCAATAACAATCGTGGTATCAATATTATTCGTCGTCGTGGGTATTATCGCAGCGGGTAACAGGAATCATAAATCTCATGAAGGAGCCATTGAGGTTAACCAAATCAACGATGATTATGACGATTTAGAAGACGCCTTAAAATCGGCAATAATGACGGATGAACAACTAAAACAAGAACATAAAAAGTTAAAAAAGGAACATAAAGAGGAAAAGAAAAAGCAAAAGAAAGGCGAAGAAGAATCTAAAAAACGCATTTTTGTACTCGATTTCGATGGCGACGTCAAAGCCTCGGAAGTTTCCAATCTTCGCGAAGAAATAACGGCAATACTGACTATCGCTAATAAAGAAGACGAAGTCGTATTGCGCCTGGAAAGCCCCGGAGGAATGGTTCATACCTACGGCTTAGCTGCTTCTCAGTTAAATCGAATTACTCAAAAAGAAATCCCCCTAACCGTTGTCGTGGATGCTGTCGCTGCAAGCGGCGGATACATGATGGCCTGTATAGGTAATAAAATTTTAGCCGCACCTTTTGCGATCATTGGGTCTATTGGCGTTGTCGCACAACTTCCAAACTTCCATCGTCTACTTAAGAAAAATGATATTGATTTCGAAATGTTTACAGCCGGGGAACACAAAAGAACCGTGACAATGTTTGGCGAAAACACTGAGAAAGGCAGAGAAAAATTCGTTGAGGAACTCGAAGATACCCATGAGTTATTCAAGAGCTTTGTATCCGAACATCGACCCCAAGTTAACATTTCAGAAGTTGCAACAGGTGAAATTTGGTATGGGAAAAGGGCATTGGAACAGAACCTAATTGACGACATTCAAACCAGCGACGAATATTTAATGTCGCAACGTGACGACTGTAATATCTTTAGTATCAGGTACACGAAAAAGAAAACACTACAAGAAAAGTTAGGTTTTGCAGCACAAAGCACTGTCGAGGGGATATTTCATAAGCTGCTTAGCAGCTTTAATACGAAACGACACGTGTAAGAAAGTTCTAGGGTGACCTTTTGAAATTTCAAATGTTTACCAGCCTAACCGAAGACATAAAACTCTAGCTACTGCGCTGGTCTCGCTTGTCATTGAGCCCAGCATATACCGCTATTGGGCAGCCATTAAGGCCTCAATAAAAGCATGTACTGTCGACATCTCACTAATAAAATGGCCCGAACAAATATTTTTATCCGCATAACCAGATGCAGCGGAAACTCCTTTCGGAAGGCCCGATTGTATGTAAAAAACGATTGCAGATAAAAACACTAAAAGAACTAAGAACGTTTTTTTCAAACCGTAGTCTGTCTGGCGTGATTTGATCTGGATTCATTCAGATTGTTAATTGTTAATTGTTAATTGTTAATTGTTAATTGAAGAAGAGCGCGAAAATGTTCCACTACACCAGAAAAATCAAGAGTTATTATGTGAAATTTAATAACGCGCTCTAATCTAAAGTTCGATTAGCTACTTATCTCTATTGACCGGAGTGAAGGTCTCAAAATCTTCCATCGTAGCACTACTCTCGTCCTCGACGCTCCATTCACTGTTAGACACTTTATCCTGTAAATCCTTCATGAAATTATATCTACGCTGGGTAATTTGACGAATTTGATCCTCATCTTTCAATATAACTGGATGTATAAAAACCATTAGGTTTTTCTTATCCTTATTCACCCCGGTACTTCTAAAAAGTGCACCGAGTAACGGTATGTCACCCAGGAAGGGCACTTTTTCTTGGACCTCCGTTGCCTCGTCACTGATGAGTCCGCCCAATACAAGAACCTGATCATCTTTTATTAGGGCTTTTGTAATGATCTCACGTTTATTGGTAATAATATCAGAGGCAGTCTCGACCGATGGCGCGATCGATTCAGTTGTTTGTTTGATTTCTAGGGTAATGGAATCGCCTTGATTTATTCTGGGCGTAACAACCAGAGAAATACCAATGTCCTGGCGCTCAATGGTGGTAAACGGGTCATTGGTGGTTGATGCTGCACTCGTTGCCTGCCCAGTTTTAAATGGTACATTCTGACCGACCAGTAATGAGGCCTCTTCATTGTCTAATGCAACAATCGTCGGAGTCGATAAGATATTAGCATTTTGAGTTGCGTTAAGAGCACGAATCGCAGCCTGTAAGTTTCCCTTTTCATAATAGCCGAAAGTTAGACCTCGACCTGACAGAAAGGCTAATGGAGAATCTCCCGTGGCTAAACTACCGTCTCCAACGGATAGATCGCCTAAAGTGTTTACGCCACCGATGACATTCTGGCTATCGGAATCCGCGATCCAGGTAACGCCCAGATCATTAGCCGTTGTACCGCTTACTTCAACAACTAGCGCCTCAACTAATACTTGTGCACGTCGAATATCCAGTTCAGAAATGATCCGTTTCATCGTATTTAAGATTGACGGAGGCGCACTAATTACCAGTGCGTTCGCACTTTCGCTGGATTCAATATTTATTTTACTGCTATCTTTTTTATTGGCTTGAATACTCGTCGCCATGCTCTTTAGAATGGGTGCCACTTCCTTGGCATCGACATAATGTAAATAGATGACCTGCGTATTTCCCTGACCTTCCAGCGGCGTGTCCAGTTGTGCAATGAGTTTTTTAAATTGCTTACGTTTTGCCGGGTCACCTGCCATCAAAATAGTGTTAGACCTCTCATCGACCGAAAGACTAAACGTAAGGCTTTCACCTTTACCACCCATGGAAGACATTAAAGATTTCAGCGTCGCAACAATGGTTTTTGCGTCGGCATGGTTAATTCTAATTACTTCAATCTCACTATCTCCCGCAACATCAAGTTGTTGAATCAGTACTTTTAGGGAAGCTATATTTGTCGAATGGTCAGCGATAACAAGCGCATTTGTTGGGGCGTAGGTGGTAATGACCGCGTCAGAGCTCGCGAGAGGCTTTAAGATCGACGCCAACTTAACAGCGGAAACGTTCTGAATCTTCATTACGCTCACAACCATATCCGCGGTCGTCGAACTGCTATCGAGGGGGAGTGCACTGTTTTTCGCCATATTTATCGGTACAATTTTCAGTGCTTCTGCCGTTTCTACGGCGGCGAAACCGTGAACTTGTAACACGGATAAAAATACCTGATAGGCTTCTTGTGAAGTTAGAGGCGACGGAGACAGCACCGTCACCTTACCCTGAACGCCCTTATGCACAATAATGTTCTTACCGGTATTGTCCGAAATCCATTGAATTAGCGCATGGATATCGGCGTCGCGCATATTCATGGTCAATTTATCAGCCGCTATGGACCACTGAGATAACAGCGTAAAACTAAGGAAAACCATTAAAAATGGGTATACAAATTTATTTTTCATTAGCACTCTAACCTTATTTTTTAGATCTGTTCCTGAGTTCTTGTAAACGAGCTTTTATCAATTGCTTTCGTTGCTCCTTAGTCATTGCCGCGTTACTTCGGAGTTTGGGATTTACTTTGCTACTACTAGCCGAGGCATATCTCTGCGCCGACGGGGTCGAGTTCTGCTGAACATTCTGGTCGCTAGGATCTTGACTATTCTGGTTCGGGGTGTCTTTTACAGCCGGAAAATACAAGGTTTCGAGTTGCCCCCCCCTCGATAACACGACACGGTTACTGAAAACGCTGTGAAGTACCGTATTTCCATAAACTTTGCCTTTGACCTTATAAGATTGTGTTTTTCGGTCGGGCCCTTCAATCATCGCGCTCGCGTGTTGAGGGTTATTGGAGGTAAACGCACCGCGTAACGTCAGTTTTAAGTTGGTGGTCGGTAACTTTTTTTGCTTGGTGATCGTTCTATTAAACTGCCCCAATAAATGGTTCTCAGTAATTGTTTGAACATTGTAAACGGTGTCTTTTGTAGAGTTTTTTTGAAGCGCACTCACCTTAATATCAGAATGATAGTTTTTAGTGGCATAAGCGCTGAATAACTGTTCAGCCAAGGCGATTAAAATGAATACGCTAACGATGATCAGAAAATAGCGGCTCATTCGTTTTGGTTCAACGCTTTTTATTTTATTGACAATAGAATCTAACACACTAATTCCGTCCGGATTAAAGTGGCAAACTTCGACTTCTGAACACATATCTCATGATAGCGTATGTTGGCTTTATCAAACTGTAGTAGCATGTCACAACTATCCATCGATATTTAATGTAAAATTATAGCGTAGTAACAAGAACTTAGGGATGAAAGTTAGTGGAAATTACAATCATTTCAATTATTCTAATAAGAACCACGCTTTTTTTACGTCAAGAATCGATTTAAAACACGGGCATTTTTTCTCTTTCGATCCCATAAGTTGTCTTATCACGTTGTTTTGAAAGATAATTATCGAAATTTTATTTAGGTCTATACTTTCATAGAACCAAACTTTAGCGATGCAGCGGAGAATTTAAATGGAAACAGTGGGCACGAAAACCCCCAATTTGCCTTTCAGTTTTGCAAAACGCAATGGAGTTTTCATTCAGTACGATAGTGAAGCCAACCCCACCATATGCCATAAACCGTTACTCGCACCTCTCGCATACGCTGAAATTCGGCGCTTTTTAGGCGCTGATTTCGAGTGTATTCAAATGGAGGGAAGGAACTTTGAAGAGTCTCTTTCCGCAGCATACGAACGAGATTCAAACGAAACGATGCAAATGGTGGAAGATCTTGGCGACGAGCTCGACTTAGCCAGTATAGCCAATGCCGTTGACCAAACTGAAGATCTGTTGGAACAAGAGGGCGATGCGCCAATCATACGGCTAATAAACGCCGTTCTCAGCGAAGCTGTTAAGGAGGGAGCCTCCGATATACATATAGAAACCTTTGAAAAACGGATGGTAGTTCGGTATCGAATTGATGGAGTACTGCGGGAGGTAGTCGAACCCAGGCGCGAGCTTGCCCCTATGTTGATTTCTCGCATCAAGGTCATGGCTAAACTCGACATCGCCGAAAAACGTATTCCTCAAGATGGACGTATTTCCGTTAAAATTGCCGGTCGTGAAATTGATGTTAGAGTTTCTACTATGCCCTCCAATGCGGCTGAACGAGTC
Source organism: uncultured Cellvibrionales bacterium (assembly GCA_913019905.1). Classification (GTDB taxonomy): domain Bacteria; phylum Pseudomonadota; class Gammaproteobacteria; order Pseudomonadales; family Dasaniaceae; genus Oceanicoccus. Next base: position 39,516 of record CAJVZD010000028.1, on the reverse strand, counting down.
GTTTTACGCCTATTGGAAAAGCAGACCGGAAACTTCGATCTTAGTTCTCTGGGTATGCCCCGGTTACGCGATCAGCAATTTAGCCGTCTATTAAATCGCCCTCACGGTATCATTCTGGTGACGGGGCCAACAGGTTCTGGCAAAACGACGACGCTGTACGCCGGCCTCTCATCCATTAATAGTAGTACTCAGAACATTTTGACGGTTGAAGATCCAATCGAATACAACTTAGAAGGCATCGGTCAGACTCAGGTAAATAAAAAGGCCGACATGACCTTTTCGAGAGGTCTACGGGCGATTTTAAGGCAAGATCCGGATGTCGTCATGGTCGGTGAAATACGCGATCTTGAAACCGCTGAAATTGCGATACAGGCGAGCTTGACAGGGCACTTGGTATTATCGACCTTACATACCAATTCGGCCGCAGGTTCCATAACGCGCTTGCGAGATATGGGAGTAGAGCCTTTTTTAATGGCGACAAGTTTAATTGGCGTCTTATCACAACGCTTGGTGCGCGTGCTATGCGATAGCTGCAAAGAAGAGCAGGTACCCAGCGTACTTGAGAGAGAGTTTTTAGGTGACCTGTTGGAAAAAGAAGATAAAATTTTTTCCCCGGTCGGATGTAGTAAGTGTAACAATCTGGGTTATAAAGGCCGAACGGGAATATATGAATTGCTAGTGGTCGACGAGAAAATCCGGCAGCTGATACACAGCGAAGCAGCCGAAGAAGAAGTAGTCAAAGCCATGCGTTTAAATAGCATGCAGAGTATCCGATCAGACGGTCGATCTCGAATCCTGGATGGTAAAACAACCGTCGATGAGATATTACGCGTGACCTTAGAGGATTAACTATGGCTGCCTTTTCATATACCTCCCTCGATCTTAGTGGAAAAGAACAGAAAGGTATTCTTGAGGCCGACAGTTCCCGGCAAGTTCGACAATTATTGCGGGAAAAAGGCCTAACACCCTTACAGGTAGATCATGCTACGTCTTCCGGGAACACCTCGAAATCTTCCTTTGGTAAAGGTCGGGATCTATCAATAAAAGTCGGAGAACTCGCATTAATAACACGGCAACTCGCAACGTTAATACAGTCTTCCATGCCGCTAGAAGAGGCACTTAACGCTGTTTCCAAGCAATCGTCATCGCATCAGGGAAATAACAAACTCAGCACGATCGTCCTTTCTGTTCGATCAAAAGTCCTCGAGGGACATTCCCTCGCGGAAAGCATGGCTGAGTTCCCAAAAGCCTTTCCCGTGCTCTACCGAGCAACCGTGTCTGCCGGCGAGCATGCTGGACATCTAGACCTCGTGTTAAACCGGCTCGCCGATTACACAGAAAACTCCTATAACTCCAGACAAAAAGCCAAACTTGCATTGTTATATCCGATTCTATTATTGGTGATGTCAATCGCAATCGTTGCCGGATTAATGGCCTTTGTCGTGCCAGACGTTGTCGAAGTGTTTATAGGGCAGGGCAGAGAGCTCCCGCCACTAACACAAGGGCTAATTTCCCTAAGCGATTTCGTTGTAGATTATGGTTTGTTGGTAATCATCGCTATGGTCGTACTTGTAAACTTGTTTCGAATGTCCTTGAAAAAAGACCATATACGGTTGCAATGGGATAAAAAATTACTGCGACTACCTTTACTGGGCCGATTTATACGAGGTAGTAATACCGCTCGTTATGCCAGTACCTTGAGTATTTTAATGAGCAGCGGTGTACCGTTAGTTGACGCGATGAAGATCGCCGCAGAAGTTATATCAAATACGTGGCTACAGAAATTTGTTACCGGTGCCGCTAAACAGGTACGGGAAGGCGGGAGTTTACATACTGCTCTCGACAGCAGCGGCTACTTTCCCCCAATGATGATTCACATGATCGCGAGCGGCGAAGCCAGTGGAGATTTAGATACCATGTTGGAGCGCGTCTCCGAAAGTCAACAGCGCGAACTCGATACCTTGATTGCAACATTAATCGGTATTTTCGAGCCTGTAATGTTGCTGTTCATGGGTGTAACAGTCCTAGTGATAGTTTTAGCCATTCTGCAGCCAATTTTTGATATGAATCAGCTGGTTTGAACAAAAGCTATACTTATGCGAATTACATTTTTACTAATTTTTTAAAGTTAGACAGCTGAAAAAACACCAATAATATTCAATAACACCTACTTATTCATGAGTAAAAATAGGTTAATACGGAGATTCATACGATGAAGTATTGTAGAAGTTTTGGTTTTACGCTGATAGAAATCATGATTGTCATTGTCATCATTAGTGTTTTGATCGGATTAGTCGCACCTAATATTTTAGGGCGCGTTGATGAAGCTAGAGTAACAGCCGCGCAGGCAGATATTAATACACTCGAGCAAGCACTTGAAATGTACAAGCTGGATAACTATCGGTATCCAACGACGGACCAGGGTCTTCAGGCATTGGTGGTAAAGCCGGACGGTTCACCCGAGCCTAAAAAATGGAATCCGTCCGGGTATTTGAAAAAGGGAATTCCCAGTGATCCGTGGGGCGGAGAATACCAGTACATAAGCCCGGGATCCGTTGGCGCTTACGACATCTTTTCATTTGGCGCCGATGGTCAAGAAGGAGGTGAAAATTACGATCGTGACGTTAGCAACTGGGATGAATAGCGACCAAGGTACTGTGTTAAGGGGACGATCGTCAGACCGTGGTTTCACTTTAATTGAATTGATGATCACTCTTGTCATCATTAGTGTCATAGTCGGTATGGCATCACTATCGATTTACCAGAATCCTGCCAAAGACATTGAAAGAGAGGCAGCGCGCTTGCAAATGGTTTTACAACATGTTGCGGATGAAGCAATTCTACAAGGCTCAGAGTTTGCTCTGGCTTTTCCTAGTGGCGCCTACCAGTTTTTATCTTTCAATAGCACTGATCGCCTGTGGATTCCTATGGTGGGGAAAGAATATTCCAAATATACCTTACCTGAAAATGTCACTCTAACATTGGAGATTGACGGAGAGGCCGTCGATGACGAAGTCAAAAAACAGGCGCTGATGCTGCAAAAGGCCAGCGATAAACAAGAATTGCAGCCTTCTCTTTTACTTCTATCGAGCGGCGAGATTACGCCTTTTACTATTAGCTTCCATCATTCTGCCATTTCTGAAACCAGTAAACTCAGTAGCGATGGCGTATCAGGAATCTACATTCAGTGATTCTAATACCGTCTCGTCCAAAGGGTTTCACCTTACTCGAGGTACTAATCGCACTGACGATCCTCGCTATTTCTTCACTCGCTGTTCTTCGCCAAACTGGCCAGAGCTTAAGTCAACTTCAACAACTCGAACAAAAAAATATCGCCGTCTACATTGCCGAAAACCGATTGGCTGAAATCACGGTATCTGATACCTGGCCCGATTCTGGCAGTAGTTCCAACACTGTTACGATTGCCGGTCAACAATGGACTGTGGGCTCTGACATTTCCAATACCTCTGATCCTTGGCTTAAGAGAATCGATGTTTCCGTATCTCAAGAAATTAGCGGCGGTAAAGCCGTCTCAATTGCGAGTTTAACCTCCTATAAAGGAAGGTACTAACGCCGTGCGCCAGCCATACCGACAATCCGGCTTAACGATATTCGAAGTATTGATAGCCTTGAGCATTTTTGCACTTATAGGTCTTGCTTCCTTTAGAATTCTTGGCTCGGTTATAGACGCGAAGAACATCGCCACTGAACACTCTAATACATTGGGGCAAGTCCAAAAATCTTTGTTTATTCTGGAACGAGACCTTGAACAAATGATTAGACGCGACATCCGCGTCGCCGGTAAAAAAGATGCAGCATCTTACCTACAAGTCAATTCGGGCAAATACAAACTGGAATTTACTCGAGGAGGATGGAAAAACCCGTTGCAGCTTTCACGTAGTTCGCTACAGCGTGTCGCCTATGGTATTGGCCCGCATCCGCACACAAATGACAACAGCAGTCCTCACTTCGAGGACAAACGAGAGTATTTGCTTCGCTATTATTGGCAAGGACTTGATAGGACACAAGCCACCCGACTGATAATTCAGCCCCTATTATCCGACGTAACAAACATGAAAGTTGGGGTGTTAAGTAAAAAAGGTAAACATACTCAATGGCCTTCCGCCGACCAAAAACGCGCTGGCTCGAGTAAAAGCTCGTCTAGTCGTGCAAAAAAAACCAGTGAAACGCGACCAATCGCCGTTGAATTCACTTTTACTCATAAAGAACTCGGAGAATTGAGCCGTCTGTACAGGATTAATTAAGTGATTATTCGTCGGCAGTTTGCAAAAAAAAACCGTGAACAAGGCGTTGCGCTCATTAGCGTCTTATTGGTTTTTGCTATTGTTACCATCATCGCAAGCGAAATGCTGTCCAGAAGCTATTTAGACATCAAGAAAACAGCGGGAGTGATCAATACGAAGCAAGCATACCTTTATGCATTATCCGGCGAACAATATGCAAGACAGATACTATTTCGCGACTATAAGGAATCTTCGTCCAAAACGCTCAATAGCGAAACTGTTCGTTCAGACACGCTCGCAGATAGCTGGTCGGTGCTAAAGAAAGGGTTTGATATTGAAAACGGAAAACTTCTGGTCGAAATTTCTGATCTTCAAGGACGTTTTAATCTGAATAGCTTAAGAAACGAAGACGGCACAACCAACACGATCGCTTCGAACCAATTTGCGCGTTTATTATCGTCGCTAAAAATCAAGAATAAATACACCCCTGTATTGGCAGACTGGTTAGATAAAGATCAAAAACGACAGATTAACGGTGCCGAAGACGAAGCATATAGACAAAAGAACTATCTGACCGCCAATAATCTCATCGCCGATCGAACTGAACTGCGTTTATTAAAGGGGTTTAAGTCACAAGATTATGAGATATTGAAAGAACACGTTGTCGCTTTACCTAAAACCTCTCTCCCAAGCGCAAATTCAAAAACTAAATACAACATCAACACCATGAATGCTAAACTATTAATTGCGATGACTAACAATATCAAACCGGCAAATTTGAAAAAAATAAAAAGCATTCAAGAGAGAGGTGGCTATAATACATTAAGCCAATGGCTAAATGGTGAGGGTGGTGAATACCTGTCCCCGATTAAGGAACAATTAACCGTAGAAAGTGAGTTTTTTGAAGTTATTACAAAGGCGCAATTTGCCGGACGTATAAGTACCGTGCGAACGCATTTACATCGCGATGCTAAAGATGGAACTATCGAAGTGGTCAAAAGACAACTCACCATCGAATAGGTAATCAGCTTCATTAAACAAATGACAAGCAAATGAAAAACATTGAGCTATGACCGATCAACTCGTAATAAGAATACCTGCTGAAGCTGGTGAATTGTCCAGTAATTCTATCGTTGAGTGGATACTTTTCGATGACCAGTGCGAGATCATTAAGCGGAAAAGAACGCAAATCAGCGAAATATATGGAGCCATCGAAGACAGCTCGGATGATTTTGCCGTAGACATTATTGTTCCTGGTTCCGACGTACTTTTATGCACGGCGTCGATCCCCTCCAAAAAAATAAGTCAAATCAAACAAGCATTACCATTCATCATAGAAGAACTCATTGCTGACGAGATAGAAAATGTCCATATGGCCATCCCCGAGCCGCTGGATTTAGACATCGGGATCATAGACGTAGCAATTATTACCCATCAGATACTGATCAACTATCTCGACGTTTTTTACAGTAACAGGTTGTCTCCTAATTTCATTACACCGGATATTCTCACTATACCGTACACCCACAATAATTGGTCTTTGGTAAATGACGATAGTCAATGCATTCTTCGAACAGGTGAGTTGTCGGGAATTGTTTCTTCACCCGATGACATGGAAATGATTCTCGCGTCTCTTTTTAGCGAAGATGAAAATACTTCCAGCGAACGTTTTTTAGAAGTCATTAGCAGCAATGAAGACGATAAAGGCAAACAATTTTCAATCAACGTTGCTAATTACATCCGCGAGAATTACGCGCATATTAGTGTTAAAGAAACCGTTTATCGAGAACCGATATCTGAATTAATAAGCTCTACCTTGGTTAGGGCCTTACCTGAGCTTAAGGTCGGGAAAACAATTAACCTTTTGCAAGGGGGTTATCGAATTAATTCCCAGCAAGGCAATGTTTGGCAATATTGGCGTACAGTTGCTTCAGTTGCCGCTGTTGGCATATGCGTATTTCTCATTTTTTCCCTGGGGAACGGATGGTATTTTTCAGAAAAGGCAACTCAATTTGATAGCCAATCGATTGTGCTGTACAAGAAGCTATTTCCCAACGAAAGACGAATTGTCAGTCCAAGAAAACAATTCGACAATCACCTTAAACAACTTAACAACAGCCATTCTTCGAGCTCATTTCTTTACCTATTGACCAAAATGTCAGAAAGCATGTCGACCGAATCACTACGAACAAGTTTAGCTTCAGATAAAATCTCAATACAAAAGCTGCGATACGATCAGAACACTGACGGCATACAACTTGAAATTCAAACTGAGTCTATCGAACAACTCGATCAAATAAAGAACAATTTATCTGAAATTGGGCTATCAACAACAGTAAATTCGGCTTCTGAGCAGGATACCTACGTTCTGAGTCGTGTTTTGGTGGAGCGCTTATAGAAAATGTTAGATCAAATTAAAAACTCGCCGTTTGTTAGCCAAATACTTGAAAAGTACCTGGCACTCAATTCCAGGGACCGGGTAACTGTTTCAATTCTAGTCGCGGTTACTATGATGATAGTTATTCTCTTTGGCCTAATTTTACCTGCGTATAGCTATAAAGAATCATCTCATAGTCGATACCGCTCTAAACTAGATGCCTTTGAGTATATTAAAAACAATGAGCAGCTCATTACTTCGCAAAACAAGCAATCTGTTGCGCGGGATTCAGATCAATCGCTGCTAGGGCTTGCAAACACTACTTCGAAAGAATTCAGTATCGATTTTAAACGTTACGAACCCGCTGGTGACAACGGATTGGGTTTATGGTTTGAAGACGTTTCTTTCAATAATGTAGTTTTGTGGTTAGAAAAACTCGACAAATCTTATAACATCCATGTCACCGAAATCGTAATTGATCGGCAAGATAGCAACGGCGTTGTCAACGTTCGCCTGGAACTTCAGGGTTAAGCTATGTACCAACAATATTTTGGTCTTGCCGAAGACCCATTTTCAATCGCGCCAGATCCGCGCTACCTGTTTCTAAGCGACAAACATCGCGAAGCGCTTGCCCATTTAATCTATGGGGTAGGTAATCAGGGTGGATTTGTCGTGTTAACTGGCGAAGTAGGCACTGGAAAAACGACAATCTGCCGGTGCTTACTAAAACAAATCCCCGAAAATGCAGACATCGCCTACATAATCAATCCGAAACAAAGCATCAATCAATTATTGCAATCGATTTGCAATGATCTCGGCATATATTTCGAAAAGGGCAGAACCAGCAAAGACCTCATCGACGACCTCAATAAGTATTTATTAGAGGCTCACGCAAGTGGTCGAAACACGATATTAATCATCGACGAAGCTCAAAATTTGTCTGTTGAGATATTGGAACAAATCAGGCTTCTGACGAATCTAGAAACAAACGAAAAAAAGCTATTGCAACTGGTTTTACTAGGACAACCCGAGTTAAATGATCTTCTCGCTAGCAAGGAGTTACGCCAACTCGCCCAACGTGTAACAGCCCGTTTCCATTTAACGCCGCTGTCGAAATCGGAGGTAACTCAATACATTGAACACCGACTTTCGGTTGCTGGTTGTCGAAACGAGCTATTTCGAGTAGCAGCTATTAACAGTGTATATAAACACAGCAGAGGCATACCCAGAGTTATTAATCAAATCTGCGATAGGGCATTACTCGGCGTCTACGCAACGAATGAGGATCAGGTAACGCGAAAAATTGCTAACAAAGCATCAAAAGAAATATTCGCTGAACCTGTGAATAGGCGATTTTTCTCATGGTCTCCCATTTTCACGGCAGTGATTATTTCTTCAGTAGTTTTGCTAGCGAGTTATTTATGGAAGACGAACGAAAGCGCTAACGATGTCGTTATAACTAAAAGTAGCGTCCCTACACTAGCTAAAGTGACAGCTGAAAACAATGCCGACCAACAACCGGCCATTGACCTCAAGACCATCGATTCAGCATTAAAGTCGACTAAGACAGATCAAGGAGATATTCAACTGCCCCTGTCACTCGGCGACAGCGGTGATTCGGTAAAAGAACTTCAAAAACTATTATTCGAATTTGACCCGGATATTATTTCCCAGGTATCGCCCGGTATCACTGAAGCCAAAGAAACATTCGATCTAGACGAAAAACTGCTTGGAAAAGAGCACCTACTGTTCTCTCACCAACTGTATTTTTCGACGGTCGAATTTTCCGGAATCGTTAATCGAGAGCTGCTAGAGGCAATCAATCGCATCCAAATCCAATTTGGCTTAGAACCGACGGATTACGTCAACGCAGAATTTGTTCGGAGTTTGAGAGCGCATATGACAGCGTCCACATCGTTAGTCAATAATTCTATGGACGGAGTTAGGCGTTAATGTCTTACATATTAGATGCACTTAACAAGTCAGATCAGGAACGGCAAGAAAAACAAGGCCCCTCAATACAAACGATTCAACGTCCGCATATTATCAACAAAAATCGAGGTGGTTTCTTTTGGTTGATAATCCTAGTTTTTTTCGTTGCTTTGTCGTCATCGGCTTTTGCTGTATGGTTCTATTTTTCTAATGAGATAATCAAAAGTGAAGAAAAGCCACAGCAAAAAATAGCGGTGCAAACTGCTGACAAACCTGCACAAGGTGTCGACGAATCCAGCGAGACAACTCAAGCGCAATCTATAGAAAAACCGTCGACGCATCAGCCAGTCCTTGTCGAACCGAAGTCGCCTCCGCCTATTCTTGTGCAGTTCTGGGAGTTACCAAATAGTGTACAAAAAGATATTCCTGCTCTGACATTTTCATTCCATGTCTTTTCGGAAAACGCTGCCAGAAGGACTATTATCATCAACAAACGTCGTGCAAAGGAAGGAGAATTAGTTTCCAAATATCTAATATTAGAGGAGATTACAAAGGACGGAATCATTCTGAACTGGAAAGATAAGTACCGTTTTGCCATCAACGTGGTCGAAAACTGGTAACCGTTATTCGTGTTTATGTTTTTCCTCGGTTCTGTAATTTTCGCGCTATTCTTTAATATTGTTATCCACTCTACCTACTATCGGTTTTTTTACTAGGCTGATAATTTATAAAGTCATCGAGTTTGTTGCTATCGAGATCTAATTTTCCATCAGAGTATTTTTCCCGTAGTTCTTTCATTAAGTCATATCTTTCTTTCGACACCCTATCAGAGACTTGTTCCGCATCCACAATTACCGGGTAAATAAATACCATCAGATTCTTTTTTATAATTTGCTCGTTAGTTGACTTAAACAAATGACCTAAGAGCGGTAAGTTGCCGAGAAAAGGCACTTTGCTGACGAGTTGCTGATTTTCACTAGAAATGAGTCCACCCAAAACCAGTATGTTTCCATTTTCAACGATAACTTTAGTTTTTATGCTTCTTTTATCCGTAATAATATCATTAACAACTTGCGCAGAAGGTACAACAGTTTCTATCTCCTGTAATATGTCTAAGGTAATTGATTTACCTTCATTTATTTGAGGCGTAATCTTAAGACTTAAGCCGATATCTCTTCTCTCAATCGTGGTAAAAGGGTCATTCGTCGATCCGCCAGCAGTAGCCTGCCCCGTGATCAGAGGAATGTTGGAACCTACCAGTATTTCGGCTTCTTCATTATCTAAAGTTAGCAGTGATGGTGTTGACAGAATGTTGGCTTCGGTCTCATTGGCGATTGCATTGGCAAGAGCCCGCAATGAACCGTTTCGATAAAACCCGAGCGTCAGCCCTGGTCCCAAAATTGAAGCTTCAGCGATTGAGGCGCCTAATTCATTTAGCCCAAACTCAGTGATCGCTTCGACTCCGTTCGATTGGTTAAAACTGCTACTCCACTCGACACCTAAAGTTTGTGAGAAATTTTGACTGACCTCCACGATGATAGCCTCAACAAGCACTTGTGATCGACGAATGTCGACTTGGACTATCACATCATTCATGACATCAAGAATTGAAGGAGGAGCTGTCATAATCAGAGCATTTGTACTTTCACTCGCTTCGATGCTCACTGAACTGTTGGTGCTTCCAGAGTCTTTGCTGTCTTTTAAGATAGCTGCGCTCATTCCGCGCAATATCGGTAATAATTCTGCGGCATCTAGATACTTTAAATAGATTACCCTTGTATTGCCGCCGCTAGAAATCGAGCGATCAAGCTGGCTGACAAGTTGCCTAATAATATTCTTGGATCGTTCATCACCCGACAATAGAAGCGTATTACTGCGCTCATCACTCGTTATTGCGAAGGAGATACTCTTATCAGTTTTCAGTAAAGACTTCGTTAATCCAACGACATTTTTTGCGGAGGCAAACTTCAAACTAATGACTTCAATCGACAAATCGCCCGATGAGTCGAGTTGATTCATTAAGTCAACGAGGCGTTTAACATTCTCCATTTCATCTGAGAGCAATATTAAGTTACTTCCGGCCAATGTCGACACAAGGCCACTTGGCGGTATCAGGGGCTTTATGAGTTTTTCTAAATTTGCAGCCCCGACATTCCTAGCCTTAAAAACGTAGAGAATTTGTCCTTTCGAACGTCCGTAATCATCGAAATTCTGAATAAGTTGAGCTGGCGAAGATTTCGCCATCGCGGCTGGAAATATCCGAAGGATGCCACCTGTCTCGGATGCTGCAAACCCGTAAACATCCAGCAATGCCATAAAGGTATTGTAAGCCTGATCTGAACTCATGGGAGCGTTAGAAAGAACGGTTACTTTGCCTTTCACACGTGGGTCAACAACGATTTTCTTCCCCGTTTGTTCAGCAATCCACTGAATAACAATGGAGATGTCGGCATTATGCATATTAATCGTAATCAGCTCATCGTCTTGGCTGGAGCTTAAATTATTGCCGTCAGCAATAGAAATTAGCGGTATACAAGCCAACAAAAAGACAAGCGTAAAAAGCAAGTCCCTGTTTAAGCATTTCCGGCTGCGTGAGATTAGGCTAGACATAATGATCAAGTTAGTTAGATGTAACTCAATTGTAGACTAGAAATTGTGTTTAGATAATCATTTTCCTTTAATTACAGTCGCTTAGCCGGAAAAAGGAGTCGTCCATCTTTCTATTACAATGTCGGCACACCATCTGTATTTTTTCTTTTCTGCCTCTTCGGTTTCTTTGGCAAACACAAATCAAGTAATTCCAAGTACTCAAAAGGAGTCTAACCACGTTGTATAGTGAAATCAGCACTGTCTATGGTTAATGCGTTAGTCGGTATCGTGCAGTTTTATGACCTTTCAACTGACATCTGATCATTCACATTCTTAGCTTAGCGCATCACTGTTAACCAAAAATATATTTATGGTTGACTTATGGCGTCTATTACATTAGTTTTTTGTAATCTCAGCTAATAAAAATAATGGATTGTATTTAGACAGTACAACTGGAGTGTATCAATTGAAAATATTATTGGTCGACGACCAAGTCATTTTTCGCAACGGCCTCAAGAATGTCCTGGAAAACTTTAGTAAAGAGATTGAATTTACCGAGGTAAATCGCGTCGACGGAGCTCTACGCTGTTTAGAAGAATATTTTTTCGATCTCATAATTGCGGATCTTGAGCTTCCAGATTCCTTGGGCATGAATACAGTCATTAAGTTGAAAAAGAAAGTGAATGAAACTAATTTTGATCAACGTATTACGAAAGAGGATTCAAAGTTAACGACGCGAATACTGATGTTGTCAGGAAACGACAGACCGGAAATCATGAGAGAGGCAGTTGCTAACGGAGCATCAGGCTTTGTCCCTAAGTCTGCGAGCGATAGTTTCCTTATCTCGGTCATACAATTTGTCATTAATGGTGGAATCTATCTACCTCCCAATACACTGGACAGATGGGAGAGACCTCACAGCATAATTGAAAATGAAAGATCTTTAGCTACCGTACTTCCGTCTGTTTCTAAGAGGCAGTCAGAAGTTCTGGAAAACGTTATTCAGGGCAAACCCAATAAGGTAATTGCTAGAGAATTGAATATCGCAGAGGGAACAGTAAAAGCACATTTGTCGCAATTGTTTCGGGTTTTGGGAGTAAAAAATAGAACCGAAGCCGTTTATGCGGTCACGAGAAGCAAGAAACCTGCAAAGTGACAAGATAGCTCTGTCCAAACACAAGTCGCCAAGGTAAAACGGCCATTGTTTTTGCTTAATCACTTTGCGTGATCTAATCTGTGTGAGTTCTAGTGATAATAAACAAATATCAAGCCGATTCTCAAACACGCATAAAATGTCAGTTGAATCACGCTGACGATGATATTCATAGCCTAACGCGAACATAACGAACTGTTATTGTTCGGAACCGTTTGTTGAAATGACAAAATCAGTTGAATACAGTTTAAGCGCTACGATCTTTTGAGATGACTTTTCGGTAACAAAATCCCCTTCAAATTCTTTGCAAATTTGTCAAAAAATATTTACATTGGATGTCTTTTCTTCAGCACGTAGAGATTTCTAGTGAAATTAATTGATGAAATAGTTAGCTTCCAAGGCGAGATGAAGCAGTGGCGCCGAGACATTCACGCTCACCCGGAAATGGCATTTGAGGAACACCGAACAGCCCGCGTCGTCGCTGAAAAACTGAGATCGTTTGGACTGGACGTTCAGGAAGGCATTGCCGGTACGGGCGTTGTTGGGACACTACAAAAAGGCAGAGGAAATAGAGCGATCGGTTTACGTGCCGACCTGGACGCATTACCGATCTTAGAGAGCAATGAATTCCCCCATAAATCCACCAACCCAGGCGTTATGCATGCTTGCGGACATGACGGACACACCTGCATGTTATTGGGGGCCGCAAAGTATTTAGCCGCGCATCCCAGATTTGAAGGAATTGTTCATTTCATATTCCAGCCCGCAGAAGAAAATGAAGGTGGCGGACGTGCGATGATAGAAGATGGACTTTTCGAGAAATTCCCGGTTGAAGCTGTGTACGGAATGCACAATATACCCGGACTTCCCGTTGGTAAATTTGCCATTCGTCCGGGCCCAATGATGGCGGCCTTTGATATATTTAACCTAACTGTCATCGGTAAGGGCGTTCATGCCGCAATGCCTCATCTTGGCGTGGACCCAATAGTTATCGCGACCAAAATCGTAGAGGCATACCAGAACATTGTCAGTCGTATGGTCGACCCACAGGATGCAGCCGTTGTTAGCGTAACCCAGTTTCATGCCGGTGATGCTTATAATGTTATTGCCGACAAGGTAGAAATTAGCGGATGTACGCGCTGCTTTTCACCTAAAGTTCAGGTATTGATGGAGAAAAAATTACAAAGCATCGCCGAAGGCATTGCCAGTGCGTACGGTGCGACAATTACCTTCCGTTATGAGCGTCGTTATCCACCTACGGTAAATTCCGAACTCGAAACCGGCGTCGCGGCCAAGGCAGCGACCGAAATAGCTGGCGTAAAGAATGTCAACCTGAACCCCAAACCGGCCATGGGTTCGGAAGACTTTGCCTATATGTTGCAAGAAAAGCCCGGGGCATATATCTGGATCGGCAACGGCGACGGGGAAGGCAGTTGTATGGTGCACAATTCAAATTATGACTTTAATGACGAAATACTCTCCATAGGAGCGTCATATTGGTCGAGGTTGGTTGAATCGGAACTGCCGGAACTGGCATAAATAACAAGTACAAAAGCAATGCATGCAAAAAAATAATCGATCTTTAGACATTGTCTAAACTTCTTTTCTTAAAATGAAGACGTTTGGGACAAAATCAATTTCTTATCTTTTCAAATTCATAAATCTAAAAAAGAGGAGTATCCATGAACGATGTATTTATTGTTGAAGCATGTCGTAGCGCTATCGGGAAGCGTGGAAAAGGCTTGGCGGGATTAAAACCTGCAGACCTATTGGGAGCTGTTCAAAAGGGCGCATTAGACAGAAGTGGCATCGCCCCGGAGAGAATTGATCAAGTGGTCGGAGGGTGCGTTTCTCAAGTAGGAGAGCAATCGTTTAATATAGCCCGCGTGGCTTGGTTGTCCCAAGGCCTTCCCATAGAGGTCGCGGCGACAACTGTCGATGCACAGTGTGGCTCTAGTCAACAAGCAACTTCGATGGGCGCTACAATGATCGCAGCGGGTGTAGAAGATATTGTGATGACCTGTGGTGTCGAAATGATGAGTCGGGTGCCATTGGGCTCAGCGACTAAAGATGCATCGCCTATGGGCGAAAGTTATGCACAACATTTTCAGCCTACCAGCCAGTTTACCGGCGCAGCGATGATCGCAGAGGAATATGGAATTACTCGCGCCGATACCGACCAATTTGGCTTAGAGAGCCAGACTAAAGCGATAGAAGCCTGGAAGGAAGATCGTTTTGCAAGAGAAATTGTAGGCATTGAAGCACCTGTTTTAGATGGTAGTTTTCAACCAACAGGCGACTTTCAATCTATTGATAAGGACGAGGGATTACGAGCGACTACTCTCGAGGCATTGCAAGGACTTAACGCAGTACCCGGCCAGGAGATACATACTGCTGGGAGCAGCTCCCAAATTTCCGATGGTGCCGCCGCGATCATCATGGCATCAGAAAAGGCCTGTCAAGAATTTGGTTTGAAACCGCGTGCAAAGATTGTCGCCACCACACTGGTCGGCGTGGACCCTGTTACAATGTTAAAAGGCCCGATACCGGCAACCCGAAAAGTTCTGGCAAGAGCGGGATTGAGTGTTGAAGACATCGACATTTTTGAGGTAAATGAGGCTTTTGCGTCAGTCGTTTTGGGCTGGCAGAAGGATCTAAATATCGATCCATCCAAAGTCAATGTTAATGGCGGTGCTATTGCACTGGGACATCCTACGGGAAGCACTGGAGCACGTCTCATTACTACCGCTTTACACGAACTCGAAAGAAGAAAAGGCAAGTACGCGTTAATTGCCATGTGCTGTGGTGGTGGATTGGGTACCGGTACCATTATCGAACGCTTGGATTGAGATTCGTCGATACGCTGGCGACGCTCTAAGCGAAGCCAGTTCGGTACTCTGGTCCGTTACGATGTTTCGCGGCTTTTGTTCGTTACAATAGTTCTCCACTTAAGTTCGTTACAATAGTTCTCCACTTAAGTTCGTTACAAAAGTTCTCCACTTAAGTTCGTTACAATAGCTCTCCACTTAAGTTCGTTTCTTTGGTGCGTTACTTTAACGTGCCTTGTAATATTCCAGCGGTAGGGCGTTCGTGTAGTCATTCAATCGGAGGTACTTTTCGTACCTCTAGTGGTTTAGTTTCATATTTGCAGGTGAATTATAATGAAAATCGACGCAAGCATAGGTGCAGATCTTAATACGGTTTCAAAACAAGCTAAGTGGTTAGAAGAAGTAGGCTACGATGGAGTTTTGTCATTCGAAACATCTCACGATCCTTTCTTACCCTTGGTACTAGCTGCTGAGCACACGAATGACGTCGATATTCTAACGTCTATTGCGGTGGCATTCGCTCGGAATCCGATGACCTTGGCAAACTTGGGCCACGATCTAAATTCCTACTCAAAAGGACGGTTTAAAATGGGTTTGGGTTCGCAAATAAGACCCCATATTACCCGCCGCTATTCAATGCCATGGTCACATCCTGCGGCCCGCATGCGCGAGCTCATTCTCGCTCTTCATGCAATCTGGGATTGTTGGTATGACGGTAAACCTCTCGACTTTAGAGGAGACTATTATGCCCACACGTTGATGACCCCCATGTTTACTCCGACCGATTCACAATACGGAAGACCCGATGTGATCTTGGCAGCAGTTGGGCCAAAGATGACTGAAACAGCGGCGGAAGTTGCCGACGGTCTTTTAATTCATTCCTTTACGACTGAAAAATATATCAGAGAAATAACAGTACCAACCATCGAAAAAACATTAAAAAAATACGATCGCGACCGCGCGAATTTCGAACTCGTCTATCCCATTTTTGCGGTGACAGCCGATACCGAAGAATCGTTCGAAGCCATAAAAACGGCAACATGTAAGCAAATTGCATTTTACGGCTCGACGCCGTCCTATAAGGGAGTTCTCGATTTGCACGGCTGGGGAGACCTTCAACCTGAACTAAACCGTCTTTCCAAAGCGGGTAAGTGGGACGAAATGGGCACCTTAATTACAGATGATATTCTTAACGCATTTGCTGTAGTTGGAGAACCCGAGTCCGTCGCAAACGCCATTAGAACGCGCTATGGAGACCTTATCGATAGAGCTACGGTACAATTTACAGGAATCAAAAAAGAGCGCATTCCAGAACTAATGGCTATTGTCAGAGGGTAGACACCTTTAGATGGGTTAATTCTGAGCTTAACAATGAGTTCCCTATGGATAAACACCCAATTTCCTCATAGGGAACCGATTGAAAACCAGAGAACGAGTTAATCGTCACGGCTAAATTGTTAACCGCAAACAAATTACTAGCAGGGAACAAATTGAAAACCTACAATACGACCACGCTATTTTGGCAAACGGTTAATAAAGTAGGCGACGATGCAAAGCCACAGGGTTAAAACAATTTCGGCCCCTATAAACTGAGTGGCCATCGCTGCATCTAACGCCAATGCAGCGATCAGTCTCGATATGGCGGCAAGACCCAGAAATAAGGCCGCTGCATAGAGCCAACGTCCTCTTACGGTTATCGCGCCAACAATTGTCAAGATAGATATCCCGATAAAAAACGACGCGGTGTCGCCAATTTGGGTACTTCGGCCCATTCCTTCTAGTAAATCCATGCCCAAACTTGCTGCGGCCTCTTCAGGTTTTGTCAAAAACCCAATCCCATTGAGTAACATGGGTATACCCGGTATTACAGCGAGAATACGCAATATATTTTGTTTCATTATTGTTCCTTATCGAGTTGGCTGAATAGTTATGACGAAATCACAATAAAATTAAGGAGCGAAACATTAACATCTTTTTGCCATTGGGAGAGATGAAATTTTAGACATGTATGACGAACTATTGGAAGGGCTACCCAGGTCGAAAATCCCGATGTGGGGTACCGCCGATAACGCAGCGATTCGGAGTAACTGTTCTGTTTTGAGGTCGCGGTCTATAAAACGGTTCGGTAAACGGTTACCGCCATGATGGCAATAACACTACAGGCAAACAGCTTTTGCAAACGGGGACCGGCGAGCTGCTTCGCAATTAACGTTCCCAGCAAAATCCCCAATACGCTGCCGAAACTTGTACGAAAAAGCATATCTGTCGATACCCCGGAGACATTCCATAAGTGATATCCAAAGCCCGCTGCGCTGACCAATGCAATAACAAATAATGAAGTTCCCACCGCCTGCTTAATCCCCATCCTTGTATAAAGTGTCAGCAAGGGAACAATGATAAAACCTCCACCGACACCAAAAAGCCCAGAAAGGAAACCGCACGCTAATCCTGAGCCAACTAAATACGCGCGAGTGCAGGGCTCGCCGTTAACAGGCATAGTCGATTCAGCATTCAAAGCTTGTGTATTTACAGAGCGATAGTGATTGATTTCTTGATTGTCGACAGCTTGCTTCCACATCCGCAAAGCCAGGCCGACAGCGAGTAAAGAGAAGCCGGTTAACAGTACATTTTCGTCTGTTAGCGAACCTAACCATCGCCCAACCGGTGCAGTGATAACACCTCCTGTTGCCAATATAGCGCCCGGCTTCCAGCAAACTTCATTCTCTCTGAGCCTCAGCAAAACACCGACAACCGCGGTGATACTAACGGCACCAAGTGAAACCCCCATTGCATCATTTACCGGTAGTCCCAACAATAGAATAAAGAGAGGAACGGCAAAAATCGACCCGCCTGCGCCGGTTAATCCAAGTATTAAACCTATGAAAACTCCCACTGTAATGATCATTTTTGTTTCTTCTTCGGTGGATATAAGGCTATTTGTTGAGCAGGGGATTCGAACCTATACATCGGTAAGATTTCGTGTAACTACTGAACGATACGTTTCGTAAAAAAGTAGTGCGATCAAAATGACACGGTAAATGAAGGCCAATTGGAAAGAAGCGCCGATTTTCCTTTTGCAAGAAGCCAGGACGATGACCTTTTGTAGAAAAGAGCCTGCTTATCAATAGCGATCCAGTGCCTACCTTCAATATATTTAGGTCGCGGAAGGGACCAAGTGGCGCGTTCATTCTTTTACCCACAAGTCACTAAATATGAAATTGTAGTGTAATAATACGGAAACAATGTCTCTATATTTGTCACTAACGAGGCTCTATATGGAATCTTGGTTCACTTTTGTACTATAGTTGGTCAATCGTTTCATTAATGTGGGGCGAATAGAGTAAACTTGTTTCCCAAACCTTCGGAAATCGTTAATGACTAGACATAAGCTAGATAAACAAGACAAACAAATCCTTGAGCTATTACAAAAAAATGCGGCTCTTTCAGTCGGAGACATCGCTGAACAGGTGGGCGTGTCAAAATCTGCCTGTTGGCGGAAGATTAAAAAGTTGGAACAGGAAGAGGTCATTCGTGAACGGGTAGCACTTCTCAATCAAGAGCATGTCAACCTGCCAATGACTGTCTATATTTCTATTCGAACCAACCAACACAATGACAAATGGGCTGCGCAATTCAAACAAGTAGTGCAAGCTATCCCCGATATTCTCGAAGTGCATCGAATGAGCGGTGAACTCGACTATCTGGTCAAAGCAGTGGTGACCGACATGCCGGGCTACGATCGACTATATAAGAGTCTTATTAAGGCCGATCTATTTGACGCCAGTTCGAGCTTTGTCATGGAGACCATGAAACAAACGACTCAATTGCCGCTGAAGTACATTTGATTATGGGCTAAATTAACGAGGTGCAGCAGCACTCGCGCTGTACTTAAACCGACACTTTATTTGTTACAATGTAACAGCTTGCATAAAGACAGCTCGCAGTTTCTTTTACTTCAAAACAAGAGGAGGCAAAAATTGGCTACCATCAGATGGCAATGGCTACGATACGACGATATGGGAAAGCATGAGTTATATGAAGCAATGGTTCTACGTCAGGAAGTGTTTGTGGTGGAACAAAATTGCCCTTACCAGGACGCAGACCGACTCGATCAACATAGCTGGCATCTACTGGGCTGGAGTGATAAAAACCCGCAACAACTGTTAGCCTACCTCCGCGTTGTTGAAAAAGAATTGAAATACTCGGAAATTTCGATTGGTCGTGTCGTCACTCACCCAAGTACACGAGGCACGGGCGCGGGACGAGAACTAATGGCCACGGCTATCAATTGCATTGAAAAACATCTGGATCGACAAGCCATTAGAATATCTGCTCAAGAATATCTCTTATCGTTCTACGGATCCTTTGGATTCGTGCCCGTTTCGGACATCTACCTGGAAGACGATATACCCCATGTGGAAATGCTGAGATCGTAGCTATGATGAGGATTAACATCACTCCATTTCATTTATAGACTTACCCACCCGAACCGCAACTTTTTCGCTGAGGAATGACAGGCCAACTATGAAGACTATAGATCTAAGAAGTGACACGGTAACTCAACCAACAAAAGCTATGCGAGATGTCATGTACACCGCCGAAGTCGGCGATGATGTGTACGGAGAGGACCCCACAGTTAATCGGTTAGAGTCGATCAGCGCCGATCTACTCGGAACACAAGAAGCGCTCTTCACCTCCAGTGGAACGCAAGCCAACCTCCTGGCTTTAATGACTCACTGCGAAAGAGGTGACGAATACATCGCTGGTCAACAAGCGCATACCTTTAAATATGAAGGCGGCGGGGCGGCCGTTTTAGGAAGTATCCAGCCGCAGCCTCTGGAATTTGAGGAAGATGGTAGTTTGGATCTAAACATAGTCGCGAAAGCGATCAAAGCCGATGACATTCATTTTGCCCGTACGCGCTTGCTCTGTCTTGAAAACACCCAGAGTGGAAAACCACTATCTATGGACTATTTGAAAGACGCGGCGAATTTCACTACACAACACCAGCTAAAACTCCACTTGGACGGCGCGCGATTGTTTAACGCGGCTGTAAAGCTGGACGTAAACGCCCATGAAATTGCTAGCCATTTTGATTCCGTATCGGTGTGCTTGTCGAAAGGCCTCGGAGCACCAGTAGGCTCAGTGCTATGTGGTAATAAGGACCAAATTAAGGAAGCCAGGAGATGGCGCAAGGTTCTTGGCGGAGGAATGAGGCAGGCAGGGATGTTGGCCGCTGCCGGCATTTTTGCACTAGAGAACAACGTTCAAAGGCTCGCCGATGATCATGAAAATGCGGTATTGCTAGCTTCGAGCCTCGCTGAAATTAGCGAGTTGAGCGTCGATCATTCATCCGTACAAAGTAACATGGTCTTCGTCAGCTTAAGGCAGGAGAATGATCAGCTTCCGATCTTTCTTAAAAACCGTGGAATCATAATCCCGTCCGGAAGCTCCCTTAGGCTCGTTACTCATCTTAACATCAATGCGGTCGATATCGGTTCTGTCGTCAGCGGCTTTAAAGATTTCTTTAAAAAAACCAAGTAAGAGCAAGGAACAATAAAAATGAATTAAAGGACAGTAATTACTCGATGCGAGGGCAATCTTAGATAACACTTGAGAAAGATAAACCTACTCTCACTTTATTCTACATATCTCGCTTTATCGAGGCAGAAGCACTTTGATTTTCGACAATAAAAGGTATTATGTAAGCATAACAACAAGAAAACGACCGGGTTATTAAATGCTGACGAAAGCCGACGATCACTCCATTCACCAAACACCTGAGTCTGTCGTTTTTACCGGTACCGAGCGCAATTTTTACGATCGATATTTTTTTAGCGTTTGCAAGCCCAATCAAAATTGCTTTATCGCTCTCGCGTTTGGCGTCTATCCGTATTTGAATACCATTGACGCGTCGTTGTCGTTTATTGATTCAAAGGACGTCTCAGCCAGGAATGCTACAAAAATTATTCAATTTTTACATTTACAAGCTTTTTGTAACGCTACACTGAGAGTGCGTAACGTTAAGTCACACCAGGGTGCGGAATTCTCGAACGGCGTTTATAAGCGCGGATAAACGCTCGGTTTATAGCGTTTTTTAGGTCTGGCAACTCATTATTCGGATGGAACTATCAATGGAAAATCGTTTAAAAGCCTATCTTCAGGAACAAATCACTGATATCGAAATAAAGGAAATTAGAGATCTACGCAGGATCCACGGCGGAGCTTCTCGAGAGACCTATCGATTCGAAATGGTCTATCTGGACAGTGGAATCGAACAAAAACGCGGCTTGATTGTTAGAAGAGATCCTGTGGGTAGTCTTATCGACACTGATAGAGCGCTCGAGTTTGTCGCGTATCAGTCCTTTTATGACACAAAGGTGCCGGTGCCAATGGCATTAATTTTGGAGGAAGACGAAAAATGGCTAGATAGACCTTTTTTCATAATGGAAGAAATTGCCGATTGTGAGTCTGCTAGTCCCTTTGGAGAACCACCCTACGCGAAAAGCGCAAAACAAATTGGAGAGCAATTCTGGAGCATACTCGGCCAAATAGCCGCAAGAGATGTCGATGCTACTGATATGCCCTCGGTCGTTGATGTGCCTCAGCTCGAGAATTGCTGGTCTAGAGAGTTAAACTACTGGGAGGGCGTTATAAACGACGACGAATTAGAACCGCATCCCTTACTTCGGGCCGCTATCCGATATTTGAGACGGAATCCACCAGCGCCTCCCGAGAAATTGTCTATTGTTCATGGCGACTTTCGCACCGGCAATTTTCTTTACGATGACCGCGGTAACATTAAAGCGATCCTCGACTGGGAGATGGCGCACATCGGCGACCCTCACGAGGACCTCGGTTGGGCGATGAACGAATTGTGGTCCTATAAGAATCCTCAAGTGCCCTGTGGCTTAATTGACAGCGAACTCGCTATTTCGATATGGGAACAATCGAGCGGCATATCGTTTAACGAAGAAACCTTCCGATGGTGGAAACTCTTCAATACGGTGAAGGGTTTAAGCATTTGGATTTCCTCTGCAAAAGAATATCAGGATGGGAAAAACCAGGACCCAATATTGGCCCTCAGCTCCTGGATATGCACGAGTTCACATACAGAGATTCTTTTCAGACAACTTGAGGAAGCGGGAGCGACACGATGAAACCAGATGTTGGCCATGCCTTATTCACTTCAATCCAAACCCTAACGACCGAAACCGCCCCCTATTTCGAAGGCGATTACCATGGTGGAACCGTTTCATCGATTGCGGTATTAATGGCGCTGCTTGGCGAAGAATACGACAGAGCCGCCGATGTGCGTTTGAAGTCGAATAATGAAATAAGAGAACTATTTGCTAAAACCTGTATCCACCTGACCGATCATGAACTAACACCACAGTTAAGGTCTTGTTCCGAGCAAGCAGAGGACTCTCTACGGATTTCTGAGTTAGATCGTAACGGCACAGTGTTGAAAAACCTCTTAATTGAGTTACATGAGTTAATAGAAACGTTGTCAGAGAATTGGGCCGCGGACATAAATCGGGATATATGGGCTTTGTTAGGTCGGGATGCGCGAAGAGCTTTATTTGACGCCGATTAACTGTGAGCCGCCCACAGTCAATAATCGACCGTCATTAATCGCCTCTGTTGTTTCACTGCCTAGCTCGCGTCGAGGCTGCTGCACAGCTATTGAAAAGGCAATTACAGCGGCTCCTGACATAGGGTTGTCAGCACGCCCTATGTTAAGCTAATGAAAATTAACTAGAGAACTAAACATGAATACTCTTTACATATTTCCAGCCGCGTTCGGACTCCGCAATGCTAGCCCCTTTTGTCTAAAAGCAGAAATGGCACTAACGTACCTGAATATTGACTTTACCATCGAAGAAGTCAGTGACCCACGAAAAGCCCCCAAAGGAAAACTTCCCTATATGGATTTTGACGGGGAGATAGTCGCCGATTCGGAAATTCTTTTTGAATATCTTGATAACAAGACAAACGGGCAACTTTATCAAGGCTTGAGCTCTCAACAAAAAGCCTCCGGTATCGCCATGTCCAGACTCGTCGAAGACCACCTCTATTGGCTAATGGTGGCCAGTCGTTGGCTGGACGACACATGGTTCCCACATGTATCAAAAGGCTTCTTCGGTGACATGCCTATTCCTCTGCGCTGGATCGTACCGATGGTTGCCCGCAAACAGGTCGTAAAAACCTACAACTTGCATGGCTTAGGCGCGCACTCCCTCGAAGAACAGAAAGGTTTTGCACGCCGTGATTTACAGGCAATCAATGACACGATAGGGAACAAGCAGTATCTGCTGGGCGAAGAGATCAGTGTCTTTGATTTCACCACAGCGGCCATTCTGTCCGGAGTCTTTGATAATACACCGGACACCTGGTTGACTCCCATTGCCCGTGAATTTCCAACGCTCGTCGAATATGCAGAAAGAGTCCAAAACAAGCTGGGTGTATACGGTCGGACTACCCCGTAAGATAAAAATACAAGGCAATAATCAACAGTAAAATTCTTCTTGGCTGCCGGACTATTGTTACGGCAGCAACCTTTCTTTCAACAGATAGCTTTTTTTCCAATAACAGCGGTAGAATGTGTCATATCAGGACTATTTTGGAATTTTGACAATGACAACAGAACAAACCAAACCGAATGGCGTGGGTATAGGAAGAATAATAAAAGCCACTCAGTGTTCCTATCAGGGTTTTCGCGCCGCCTTTAAGCATGAATCAGCCTTCCGGCAAGAACTATTATTATGCGCAATCTTATTGCCGTTCTCTTTTATTTTGGCTGCGTCCCCAGGACATTGGGCTGCCTTGGCCTGTAGTCTGATATTTTTGCTATTTGCCGAAGTCGTGAACTCTGCGATAGAAGCCTTAGCCGATCAAATAAGCACCGACATCCATGAATTGATCGGCAGGGCCAAAGACCTGGGCTCCTTAGCGGTATTCTTTGCGCTTACCGTGATCACCATCGTATGGGGAGAAGCGTTACTGTCTGCGCTGGGTTGGATCGGCCAGTAAAACCATCCTGACCAATGTTCGTGCGTTGCCTTCAAAGTTTATGTAGTCGTCGCAATTTGCTGTTGGCAGATTGATGCTGAATCTAGCGGCTTTCCTTGTGGTGAACAAACTCTTGGCGTAATTGTGTACTTGCCGAGCTATTCTACTCCAGTCTCAGGGCTTCTCATCTCCGACCATTCACTCTCCCGCCTTCCCGTCGCCGGAGTTCCAATCGCTGGCCTTCTAGTTAATAAGATATCGATCGATCGAGTTACCTAGCTGTCAATCGAAAAAGTTGAGAACCTGAATCCGCTTCACAAAAAATTTCGCTTGCACGTTTCTTCCTTATTTCCTACACATTCGCTCAATTTTTGTATGTTACAACAGTGCTCTTATCTGTCAGCCTTGATTCAATGGGGCCTCAAAAGGTGTGTACAATTATGAATAGAGAAATGATTCAACAGTGGCTATTTTTTTCCATTGTAGCAACGTTATTTACTTCAACGGTTAGGGCACAGTTAGTCGAATGTGACCAAACCGGCGTAGATGGCATTTCAATCGCGAATGGATGTATTGTTAAACCCTTATATGAACAAATCGGCACCGGACATGGTGACGAGAATACCGAGGGTTCAGCCACGTATCTAATTAAGCGGGACCCGGCTCGATCCATTCGTCGCGGTCGTCAATTATTTCAACGAAAATTTTCCTTAGACGAAGGGCAGGGGTCACGAGTCAATTCCTCATCAACCGGAGACATAACAAGCAACCGCGCATTAGGTGCAGGTCTTACTGATAGTTGCGCGGCCTGCCATGGAAGACCCAAGGGTGCAGCGGGATTCGGAGGAGACGTTGCGACAAGACCCGATAGCCGGGACGCACCTCATCTTTTTGGCCTCGGTTTAGTTGAACAGTTAGCAGACGAAATGACAACTCAACTTCGTTCAGTTCAATCGACCGCACTGGAAGAGGCAATAAGCAGTCAGCGGCGTGTGCAACGAACACTGTCCTCTAAAGGAGTTGACTTCGGCCGTATCATAGCCCATCCGGACGGCAGCGTAGATATCTCAGGTATTGAAGGTGTAGATGCCGACCTCCGCGTACGGCCGTTTTTCCACCACGGCCAAACGGTCAGTATCAGAGAATTTGTCATTGGTGCGTTTAAAGACGAAATGGGGCTCCAGGCCTGGGATCCCATTTTATGCACAGTTACCGATGTAAATAACCCCCAAGCAATGACCAGCCCGGCTGGATTTGTATTTGATCCGGCGTTAGATTCTTTTGAACGTCCCGCCGTGTGCGACGATCAGGAAGACGCAGATGGCGACGGTGTGGTAGCCGAAATCGATCCTGCGCTCGTTGATCACATGGAATTTTACCTACTAAACTACTTCAAACCAGGTACTTACCGCAGTACGCGGGGCGCACAACAAGGCCGGCGCACCATGGACAGAATTGGTTGTCTGGGTTGCCATACACCCGATCTTCACATTGACTCGGACCGCCGCATCGCCGATGTTGAAACAGTGTACGACCCGATAAACGGTATCTTCAATGATCTCTTTGCAACAGCGACGACTCGGTTTGAGATCGTCGATGATGGCCACGTATATCCCTTACTATTACCTCAGGAAAACCCATTTGAAGTTAAGAATATCTTTTCCGATTTAAAACGACACGATTTAGGACCAGCCTTTCACGAGCGTGATTACGACGGATCACTCGTGACTGAATTTGTTACGGAACCGCTATGGGGCGTTGGATCAACGTCACCCTACGGTCACGATGGCAGGAGTATTAACCTTGATGCGGTGATTCGGCGTCACGGCGGCGAAGCGCAAAGAAGCAAACAACGCTATGTCAATCTCGGTGGACGAGAACAACAACAAATACTGGAGTTTTTGGGTACCTTGGTTTTATTTCCACCGGATGATACGGCATCTAACTTGAATCCCGGAACACCGGGTAACGAAGACGACATCCAAAACCCGGGCGCGCACGGGACTATCAATTTAGGTGCATTATTTCAAATTCCAGAAGAGGGGAGTGAATAGCGTATTTTAGTGATAAAAATAGAGTGATATTTCTTAACGTATAGCAGGCTGTTCGAGGACCCAGAGATTCTCGCTATACGTTTTTAGCATTCTAATTAGACGACTGATAATCCACCAGTGCCCGCTCCCATAACTTGCAGATGGCGGTGTCGTAAAGACAGACCACAATCCGATCGAACTGATCGCTATAAGCACTTAAAATTTTAAATGCCAACTGTGCTACCAGCATATGGGGTATTTTGTTGCTGCCGGCGCCGAGAGCCGGAAAGACCAGTTCGCTGATGTTATGTTCTAACGCGAGCTTGAGGACATTTTCATAGCAGTTTTTGAGTTGTTCTAGTGCGCTCGATCCCCACTGATCGCCGCCGCTCCACTGTGGCGTAACGGTATGTAAAATGAAACTCGTTGGCAGGCGATAACCTTCCGTTATTCTGGCTTCTCCCACTGGGCACTTACCAATTTCACTGCAGGCCAGTACCAGCGCCGGACCGGCCTTATCAAAGATCGCCTCAGAGACCCCTTGACCCCGCAGTAAATGCTTGTGTGCAGGGCAAACGATAGCCTGCACCTCGAGATCTGTGATATCACCGGTAATGACTTCGATCATGGTTTTTAACCTTTGTGTGGGTGGTTGTTTTGACTGACGGTTTGACCGTCCTTTTATGAAAAACGGTTGCCTAAATCTTAGATTAGTTGTTCACAAGGGTGGGTCAAGAAATCCATTACTACGGCAAATTGATAAAAGCGATTATTATTCGCACACAACCGCAACCTTGTAAGGTAAAAAGATTGGCATTAAGCGATTTCGTCCTTAAGTCAGAAATGTTCGTCGGCAAGCGGCAAAAAACGACCGTTTACCCTTTTTTCTCAGCGGATGAAACCATCTGTGAAAACGGAATTGATTTCTTTCGATTGTCATTCAGCTACTGCATAAGTTACAGTTATGAAAAGAATACTAATAGGTCCTTACCTATAAAATAAGTGTAATAACATAATAGTAAAAAAAATAAGTATAAAAGATAGGGTCATTATGTCTGGAAAAAATCCCTGGGGTAACCGAAGCGCGGGGTTCGCCGTTATTATCGCCTTTTTGGCTGGATTAGTCGGTGCGTTAGCACTTCGTTCGGATCAGTCCGGTAGCACCCAAGTCGATACGTCGACTATAAAACAAGCCAAAATCCACTGGCGTGTACCCGTGGCTTTTGGCACGAACTTGCCTGCCTTGGGAGACAATGTACTCTATGTCAGCAACTCTTTAGATAGGGCATCAGCCGGTCGTGTCACACTTGAAGTGTTTGAACCGGGTTTACTCATCCCCCCCTTTAGCATTACTGAAGGGGTTCGCGACAAAAAAATTGAAGCGGGTTATACCTGGCTCGGATATGACCAGGGGAAAATCCCCGCAACACCATTGATATCAGCGGTTCCCTTCGGCATGGAACCGTGGGAATTTACCGCCTGGTATTACGAAGATGAGGGACAAAAGCTCACCGAATCCCTTTACCATCCCCATGAAGTACATCCTATTTTGTGTGGCGTTATTGGTCCCGAGACTGCCGGCTGGTTTCGGGAACCTATCGAATCGCTGGCCGACTTTGAAGGCCTTAAGATCCGGTTTGCCGGCTTGGGTGGCAAAGTATTACAAAAGCTCGGTGCGTCGGTCACCATGATACCGGGTGGGGAAATATTTCAAGCCTTGGAAAAAGGCGCTATCGACGCTACCGAATTTTCAATGCCCGCTGTTGATCAAATGTTAGGTTTTGACCGAGTCGCGAAATATAACTATTTCCCGGGTTGGCACCAAACGTTTACTGCCGCGCATTTAGTCGTTAATTTGGAGGTGTGGCAGGCGCTCGCCAGCGCTGATCGCGCTCTTATTGAAATGGCCTGTACGGCCGGTGTTATCCGAAACTTATCGCGCGGGGAGGGTATTCAAGGTGCAATAATGGCTGGTTTCGACGACAAAGGAGTAACGCCGGTAAAGTTTCCGAAGGCCGTATTAAAACAGCTGCAAACTGTCACTCGTGATGTCCTGGCTGAAGAAGCAGAAAAAGACAGCGATTTTGCGCGCATTTGGGCTTCACAAAAGAAATTCCAGGAAACGTATAAACATTGGAAAAGCCACGCTTATCTGCCAAGAGATTTTTAAGCATGGAATTACCCGAAACTCGTTTTTCCGCCCGAATTGAAAAAGTCATAAATCGCATCGGCGAATTGTCAGCCTGGGTGTGGCTATTACTCATGGCTGTCATCGTTACAAATGTCGTGATGAGGTACCTCTTTGGCATGGGACGGATAGAGTTTGAGGAAATTCAGTGGCATTTGTACGCCGCAGGCTTCTTACTCGCTCTGTCTTATGCGTATGTCTCGGATTCCCACGTACGTGTCGACGTGGTCAGAGTTCAGCTTCCCGTTCAAATACAAGCGTGGATAGAACTATACGGCATTTTGTTATTGCTTCTGCCATTCATCAGTTTGATTTTGATCTTTGTCATGCCGTTCGTTTCCTATTCGTTTTCTACCAACGAAATTTCCGAGGCGCCGGGTGGTTTACCGTATCGTTGGGTCATCAAGAGTTTTCTGGCGACCGGTTTTATACTACTTCTAGGGGCAACGCTAGCCCGCTTATCCAAGATTTGGAGCTTTCTTTTTGGCTGGCCAAATGCACTGACAACTCATACCAAAGCCAATAGCTCTACACGGGAAAATTCATAATGTCCGCCGGAGATATTCTTTCCCTCTTAATGTTCGGTTCGTTCATCCTCCTTATTTTCAGCGGTTTTCCGGTTGCCTGGGTTTTAGGTGGCTTGGCCGTTTTGTTTACTGCCCTGGGTATCGTCCTAAAAATTGACTTCGACTTGCCGATAGCCATGGATTGGGGTTATAGCTCCCTGGTCGTTGAGCGAAGTTGGGATGTCATGCATAACTGGGTATTAGTCGCCTTGCCCATGTTTATCTTTATGGGATTGATGCTGGACAGGTCAGGTGTCGCCCAAAGATTGATGGATAATTTCGTCAAGTTGTTTGGCGGTGTGCGTGGCGGCATGGCCATCACGGTGGCAATTATTGGAATATTGTTAGCCGCTACGACAGGCATTATCGGCGCATCGGTTGTTCTGTTAGCGCTTTTGGGTTTACCGCAAATGTTAGACAACAATTACAAACCTGAATTAGCGGTAGGTACAGTGTGCGCTGTTGGCACCTTAGGCATTCTCATTCCACCGAGTATTATGCTTGTTATGATGGCAGACAGACTCGCAATGCCAGTAGGCGACCTATTTCTCGGGGCATTGTTTCCTGGTCTGTTACTGGGCGGGCTGTTCGTTGCTTATATCTTGCTTTACGCTTTCTTCAATCCCGAAGCGGCGCCTGTTCCCAAGAATCATGAACCCGTTAATATCAGGCTGGTATTTGATGTTCTGGTAGCCATACTGGCACCTGCAGCGCTTATTCTTTTGGTATTGGGCTCGATATTCTTTGGTATTGCAACACCAACGGAAGCGGCTGGAGTGGGTGCTTTTGGTGCAACTTTACTGGCACTGTTTAACCGGCAACTTAATTTACCCGTCATCAAACAAGTACTACAGGAAACCAGCCGTACCACCGCTTATATTTTTGCTATCTTTCTCGGGGCAACGGCTTATTCTCTGGTGCTCAGAGGGCTGGGCGGAGACGAGCTAATTAAAAGCCTGCTGCTCGACATTCCCTTTGGTGCCACAGGTATTGTCATTACAATTCTTGTCGCGACTTTCATTTTGGGATTTTTCCTGGATTGGATTGAAATCACTCTTATCGTTCTGCCGCTGGTCGCGCCAGTAGTTCAGAGCCTGGGATTCGACTTAGTGTGGTTCACCGTTCTTTTTGCGGTTTGTCTGCAGACCTCATTTTTAACCCCGCCGGTCGGATTCGCCATTTTCTATTTAAAAGGGGTCGCTCCCCCTGATATCAGTGTATCGACAATTTATCGCGGGGTTATTCCCTTTATTCTTTTACAATTAGTGGGGTTGGTAATGATCTTTGTCTGGCAAGACATTGTGACCTGGCTTCCCGCTCAAGCCTATTAACGACCACTAGCTGCTTTAGCGCCTGACATTAATCATCGACCGAATTATTCTGTCGCAGCACCTAAAAGTGAATCAGAATTTTTTCTCTTCAAGCCACTTTTCTTAACGATGGACCGAAATCTCCAGAGCGATAAGAATGAGATCGGCTGTGACCCAGATATCCCCGCGATAATACCTTACGACGGGTGCGGATCTCGCAAGTCGTACAGCTAGTTTTTAACGTGACTCTCAGAAAGCGCCGCTCAAGTTTTCTAAACACTTGTCGGTAAGATAGATTTGCACGTAACCAAAAGAACGGTGACGGGTGTCGCGACGCATGTTAGTGTTTTCGTGGTTCTAATGGCAGCACGGGTTCAACACTGAATACGTACTACTATGGTATGTATCTTGATCCATCAATTAGTAATCTATTGGTGTTGCCTGCATCACCGTAAAGGGTTTTCTTTCAAAAGAAGATGGTGAGAACAGAACTCCTTATGTCCAACAAAGATACAACATTACAGAATCCCAATTTAGTGCTCTCTATGCTTCATCTGAAAATTTCTATAACGCACCTTCAGACTATGATTTAGCATTAGATGAATCTATTTGTGTGGCTTTTACAAGAACACAGTTAGCTTCTATCGGCATCGACGTTTTAGAGGATGAGGCATTACCGATTATGGCGGCGTTAGAGCTAATCAGCTTTATGCATGGATTTTACTTTGGCGGGCATTGAGTGATGCTTTTGACTATTCGATGATTGATTATCATTTGCCAAACGCGGGACATGTAGAGCTAGATGGTCGGGCTTTCCGTTATGGTGTTCTTCGCGACTCAAGATGGAGTTGATGACCCCGTTGGGATAGAGACCATCGGAAATGTGTATTTACCTGATTCGCATACCATGTGTAAGATTAGTCAATTCTTTGGAGTGCATTATTCAACAGTTGGCAGGGCGGTGAAGAATTATGGAAAGTGGAATGCACCATTCAAGACCTGACCCGGTTGGGTGCTACAAACCCATTAAATGCTGTCGCGGATTCAAATCTGAAGTGCGTCATACAATCGGTTCTAATGTAATGAACCATCTCCCTTATTTATGGCAAGGTACCGGCAATCTCTATACAGGTTTGAATAGGTAGCCACATTTCAAGGTGTGCATGATCATCCGGGATAGCGGGTAGAAAGTCATACTGCTGATAAAAAGGAACAACTTCTGGGGTCATCGGGTCAACAAACAGTCCAATGGCCGAAATTTGTTGTGCCACCAAAACCGTTCGATAAATGGCATCAATTAATAACCGTTCACCCAGACGCTGCCCTTGGTGTGAGTGATCTACTGCAAGGCGAGCCAACTTAACGGCACTGAGAGGGTGGGGATACTTCTTAAATTCTTTATGAACCGGTGGCGTCGTTACTGAGTACCCAGTAAGTGTGTGATAGCCCATGATCGCAGTAGGTTCAGAATCTCGGTAGGCCACATACGTTTTTGCGATGTGTTTGACTATTTTCTGCCGAGCTTGTTGTTGCAAGAACTGATTGAGTTCATCAACCCCGCAATCAAAAGCTTTGCGATTATGTTGCGAGGTTATTTCTTCAATGATTATGGACATTCACAGTGTCCTTATAGTGCTGCGCGGCTTTAAGCAGCTTAGTGTTAGCCTTTGGTGTATTTTCCAAAGCGGCAAACAACGCATCAGCACCTGCCATGGAGAGGTGCAAAGTTTCCGTTCGCTCAATCACGTTACGTGCTTTCTCCATCGCCGACTCAATAAGGAACTGTGAAAGCGTAGCACCGGAGTAATCAGCCGCTCGTTGTATAATCTCTTGTACCTCTACGGAAGTACGTGCAACCAATCGTGTATCTTTACGTTCTGTATTAGTGGCCATACTGTCACCTACCTCTTCAATGTCTATTATCCTGGTGCCATTATGGCATACACGCCTGATTTGTTCCAGCTGCTTGTATGCCATTGTAAGAGGGGACAGATTTGTTTAATCAGTGGATCATAGGACGACTAACGAGATACGGGATCAGGTGAGATGGAAATGGCGGCGACGCTCCGGATACATTAATGTATATGGGTCTATTTCGTCCAACCCGCACTATTGAAGTTACAGCAGTTAACATTTTTTTGGTCAATTTTTTTACGTTGTTCTTTGGACTAAATAAATCTGTCCCCTTTCTTGTTACTTTCTTGATTCGTCATAGTCTCAATTCATTCGCTTTACAAACTCAAATGGCCCATTCAGGAAGCTAGAGTAAGGTGAGTTGATTTTCTAGGAGTGTCCACAATTCGAACTAAAATATGTTCTCTTCAACCCACTT
The DNA here is from genome assembly GCA_913019905.1 of uncultured Cellvibrionales bacterium. Classification (GTDB taxonomy): domain Bacteria; phylum Pseudomonadota; class Gammaproteobacteria; order Pseudomonadales; family Dasaniaceae; genus Oceanicoccus. Next base: position 6,952 of record CAJVZD010000028.1, on the reverse strand, counting down.
TTCTGACCGATGGACAGGAAGTCCCTTGTCTATGGAATTTTGATCAGCGGTACTGTTTTCAATAGCTTCAATTTCTAGAGTTGTGCCTGCCGTTTCCTGAACCACAGGGTTAACCGATAGAACCTGAGAAACAGACTCATCAATAAAACGTAAATCATTCTCGCTATCAAAAGCTAATACGCTTGACCCCATCGCCAATGCAATCGTATATCCACATCGAGCAATGAGTTTTTTAAGCCGTTTGCGCTTGCGTTCAATGCTTTCCTTACGAGCATGACTATTACGGACAGAGTCCAGTAACCACCCGTATTGCATTCGGCGGTAAGCAATTTGCTGCCGCGCATTTAGCTCGGTGACTGATATTTTTCGCGTACTCGACGGTTTCTTTTTATTTTTCCGTATCGAGCGATTGTGCTGCGCTCTTTTTCTGGGGTCGATTAAAGTTTCATAGGCTTGATGGATTAGTCCAAATACTCTTTCTGACTCGGGACTATTTTGGTGTTTATCTGGATGATACTGCTGACACAAGCGTTTGTAAGCCAAACGAATTTCATCGGGGCTGGCGTTTTCACTTATTTTCAAATTGTGGTAATGCGTTCTCATTGAATACCGAAACCCAGTTCATCAAAATTAGCAGCGTTCCTGTCTTAAGATACAGATTACTCATATTGGAGACTGGTTCAAGTAATGGTAAATGTTACTGTGAAGCGGTTCACAAAAAATCCGTATTAGGGAGTCCTTATCCCCTCAATACAGTGCTGTTACCGTTAATTTGCCGAGAATATTTTGACTCTAAATAATCGTCTCTTTCGTTAAAAACGACGGCGCGTCGGTTATCTACCAATACTGCACTAGAAATACTGAAAGCGTTTGAACAGGTGAACACAATTCGGTACAGTTCTCGTCAATATGTATTTCGGTTTGATTCATGCAACATTCAACGTCAAAAAAGCTCAAAAACGTACTGTCCTATGTCACCCTTATCGTTGCCGGGCTGTACTTAGTTATCTGGGCGTTATCACCTGTTGTTGTTCGTCATTTTGTCGAACCGGTTCTGGATCAGCACAATATCGTGCTCGGCCCGGAATCGAATATCCGATATAACCCCTTTCTGACTCAAGTGACTATTAACGGCCTCAAACTCAAACAGGGTGGTGAGACCCCGGTACGGGTTAAATCACTGAAGCTGCAAGTACATCTATTTCGGCTACTCGCCAATCAAATTTATGTTTCGAAATTTGAAATGGATGGCTTGTCAGTGGATATTGTCGAAGAGAGTAGTACTGAGCCGGCGCCTAACACACCGCCAAATCATTTTCGAATCGGGGGTTTTCTAATAGAAAGTAGTAAAGAAGTGGGGGTTGACGAAAGCACCCGCTCACAAGTCCAGCATCCGGAACAAGCATCAGAATTCCCCTATCAAATCATTGTCGACGAAGTGAACATCAGCAACCTAATCGTGACCGCCAATGTCGCTGGTGGTCAACATGAACTATCCGTGAAGTCCTTAAATATGACTGAGCTCCGTGCGGACGACAAGCAACAGAAAGTCACAATGGATATCGATGCATACATCAATGAGGCACGTGCAACCGTTCTTATATCAGCAATATTGCAAGACGGCATTGGCGATATCATCATGAAAGGAGCTGTCGAACAATATGACCTTAGTACCGTAAATCCTTTGCTAGTAGATACGGGGGTTACGATACAGGGTTCAGCAACGATAGACTTTGAGAACACGGTAAAAATTGAACAAAAAGACATTCGCGTCCAATCTACCAACATTCTCATTACTGGAGAAGATATTGAACTTGAAAGTGATGCCGTAAAACTCGTCTCCAAAAAACAAGTGATAAATATCAACAGCCTGCAAATTGAAAAAGCTGAAAAACAGAAAGCAAATCTCGATCTTGTTCTGGACGTCAATATTGACGAAACGAAATTACTTTCAGCGCAGAGTCAGGATACCTTAAGTGCATGGGACACACTCCAGCTCAACGATATAAAAATGAATGTTGAGGAGGATGTGAAAGGTTCACTAAGTACGCTTATCGTCAGCGGACTTACTGTCTCTGAAAAATTTCCAGACAAACTAGTTGACCCGATACCGGCGTTGGTCAAACTTGGTGAAATCCGCATAGATAAGGTCGTTGCGAGTAAAGAAAAAGCCGAGATTACGCGTATTCAACTCTCTGGTCTCGGCGCAGATTTCCTCATCGGAGAAAACAAAGACTTTCTCACGCTGGTCGATTTTTCATTTTTGTCTGCCCAATCACCAAGAGACGATACGCCGTCAAAAAATACAACTGAACACGTAAAAGCCCCGATAGAATCGTCAGAAAAACCAAAGATGAATGCTTTTGAATTGGCCGTTCAGGAAATTGTATTAGTTGATACCGACCGTATATTTTTTCAAGATGCCAGCGTAAATCCCAGTTATGAACGCACCTTTTTTATCGATCGGTTTGAAACAGGCCCTTTTAGCACCGCCAAACCCCATGAGAAAAGCCCGTTTGTTCTCGATGGGCGAAGTGATAAATATGCTAAGTTCAATTTCAATGGCAACGTGAGTCCATTGACAGACTTGCTGAATTTCGAGTTACAGGGCCACTTAAAGGAAGTATCTCTTCCGTCCGTCTCGACCTATTTAAAAGATGCGCTGGGTTTTGAGCTAAAAAGTGGGCAGCTCGATAGTGATATAGAGGTATCGGTTAATGAATCGATAATCTCCGGTAAAACCAAACTCAATATTCGCGGTATCGAAATGAGCGCATCAGATGACAATGAAGCGAACTCATTACACGATAACAAAGCCGTACCATTGAACGTAGCACTCTCAATGTTAAAGGACAGGAAAAACAATATCGAATTAAAAATACCACTGTCAGGCAATATTAACGAACCGTCTTTCGGGGTCAGTCACTTTATTGCACTGGTCGTTGAAAAAGCAGCAATGCAACAGGCCAAAACGTATTTACTTCAAACTTTCGTACCTTATGCAAACGTGGTAACAGTGGTAATGGCCGCTGGTGAACACGCTTTAAAAGTTCGATTCAATGACTTGATTTACAAGGACAATATCGTCGATATAAACGAAGAACAGAAAGTATTCGTGAGGCAATTTATCGAATTACTTGAAGACAAACCCGATACTCAAGTTAAAGTGTGTTCTATAGCAAGCGCATCCGATATTCCATTAACGGACATTACCACCCCATTGAACGACTCTGCCAAAGATCAGTTACAGGCCCTTGCACAACAGCGAGCGAACAACTTTAAAAATTACGTGCTGGCACACAGCAAAATCGAATCAAGTCGACTGCTACTGTGTTCTCCGGAAATAGATATGAGTGATAAATCACAGCCACGAATTGAATTTTCTACCTGAATTAGTTGCCTGTCTTAGCGGTTGCCGGTAAATCGCCTCAAGCCGTTACAACCAGTGCCTCTCATCTTTAATACGCTGTCGACATTGATTTACAATCAACAAGAATATGTCTCTATAAGTCAAATCCAAAAACCGAATACGCGCACAAAATCACCTATAAAGAAAATCCCAATGAAGCTTTTAATAGCTGACAAGTATTTTAATGATTAACCTCACGTCGTTAATTTTCCTAGGATTAGATTATTTTACTTAGTATTAGTGATGCGTTAACACCGCCAAAACCAAAACCATTGCACAGCGCGTGATTAATACTTGCATCCCGAGCGACCAGTGGGACAAGATCCAATTCAGCCATCGCTGAATCCTGGTTTGTCAGATTAATTGTTGGCGGCATTCGATTGCTCATCACAGCTAATGCAGTAAAAATACTCTCAATTCCCCCCGCTGCACCTAACAGATGGCCGGTTGCCGATTTTGTAGAGGAGATAGGAATGCTGCCAGTATCTTTGCCGAACACTTTCTTTAGGGCAGCCACTTCAGCGTTGTCGCCAACGGGCGTTGAGGTCGCATGCGCGTTGACATAATTCAGATCTAATGGGTTTAGATCTGCCATTCTCAAGCCAGACTGTATTGCTCTGGCCGCGCCGGAACCATCCGGGGGACCTGAAGTAATGTGGTATGCGTCTGCGCTTGTTCCATACCCCGAAATTTCAACGAGCGGCTTAGCTCCTCTCGCGAGCGCATGTTCCAAGGTTTCTATCACCATTAGTCCGGCACCTTCTCCCATAACAAATCCATCGCGATCCCGATCAAATGGACGGGAAGCACGCTCCGGTTCATCGTTTTTCGTAGACAAAGCTTTCAGCGCATGAAAACTCGCAATTGATAGCGGATCAATACAGGCTTCGGCTCCGCCAACAAGCGCTATTTCGCATTCTCCCGTTCGAATCATTCTCATCCCATCGCCGATAGCCTGTATTCCCGCCGCACAGGCGGTAACCGGTGTGCCAATAGGCCCCTTAAATCCATATTTTATAGAAACATTGCCCGCTGCGAGGTTGGCCAAAAATGCAGGTACAACGAACGGAGATATCCGTTTGTATCCGCGTGAGTCATAAGTTTCTTTAGCCTGCGTAATCGTAGGAAAACCACCGATACCTGTCGCTATGATGGTACTCGTAGCGGCTTGGTCCTCTTCCCTAGACGGGAACCATCCCGCTTGTTCGAGGGCTTCTTGGGCAGCCAATAGTGCATACATTGTAAAAAGTCCTAGCTTCCTTTGGTCCTTTACCGAAAACTGCCCACTTATATCGACACCGGCGGGAGAATCGTCACTAATAGTGGGTACTTGGCCAGCGATTCTTACCGGTAGACTTGAAGTATCAAAACGATCGATAATGCGAATACCAGACCGACTGTCGCACAATCGTTTCCATACGGAATCGACGCCACACCCTAACGGTGTTACCAGTCCCATTCCGGTTATTACAATACGCGACTGTGTCATGTTTTCTCCTTTTGTCTGGCTAGAATTCACAACACGATATATCGTATTTATATATGATCAAGATAATATGTTACGTCTTATTGCATGGAGCGACCGAGCATGCCATACACAAATGAGCACAAAGAAAAATCGAGGCAAAGAATCGTACAATCTGCAACAGATCTGTTTTGCAGATACGGATTCGACAAGGTCTCCATTACCCAAGTCATGAAATTAGCAAAAATGACACACGGTGCTTTTTATGGGCATTTCGAGTCAAAGGAAGCACTATATAAAGCGTCATTTCGCAAAGCTTTGCAAAATAGTCGAGCTACCCGTCTTATAAAAGGTCCTTTTGCAATAAGACATTTGGGAAATCTGGTGACAGGATATTTGAGCTTGCGTGATTTGGGAAATCAACAATCACCGGATATCGAGTCCTTTCTTTCCAACGATATTGCTAATGAAAATACCGAAGTAAAAAAACTCTATGAGGAATCATATTTTAATTTACTTAGATTGCTGGAGAAGAGAATCCTTGCATTAACGCGCTTAAAAAAATCGCCCCTAACTATACGAACTATCGATGTCCCAGATACGGCGAGAGCAATACTCGCGTCACTCATAGGAGCTATCGCCATTGCCAAAAGCATCAGCCACGAAAAGGAGCGTGAAGCGATAATGGCTGCCTCTCAAAAACAAATATTCACAATGCTGGGACTCGATGACTCCTATTACGCAAAAGTATAATCAGTCTCTCCTAGTGTACGCAGCGATCGAGTCATGAAGATCAGTGATTACCGATACCAAAACCGTTGACGCCACTGGTTACGCCACGGTCAATATCCGGTCCTTAAAGTTACGATACTAATGAAAGGAACCGGTCATCGGCTTGTTCGGATCAGATTTAATCAACTTCTTGAGTTTGAAAAGGGACCTGTCCCGTGGCAAAAACCTCATAACCCGGTTCTTCAGGTTCATCGTCTGTCATCTCGGCCGGGAAGCCGGGTGCAAGAATATCAAGGCCGGTAGCTTCTTCTAAACGTCTTATGATATTCGGAGAAAATTCGCGAGATCCGTAGCGTTTTTCACCGTCCTTGAATATGTCTATAAGCAACGGAGAGACTTCCAGCGGCACACTGGCTCTGTCTGCAATATTCTGAAATAGCGATATATCCTTGATAACTAGATCCATCGTAAAGTTTATGTCACGGGAGCCGTTCAAAATGACCTGGCTTTCTGTTTCGTGAACGAAGGAATTACCGGAAGAAATACGGATTGCTTCGAAGGCCGTGTTCATATCCATACCCGCGGCTTTTGAGGTGGTCAATGCTTCACACAAAGTCACCAGGTTCGCTGTCGCCAGATAGTTTGTCACTACTTTTAAGATAGATGCACTACCTAGCTCACCCGTGTGCAGAATGCGTCGCCCCATGGCCTTAAATACAGGTAGTGTCTGTTCGAAGGTGTCTCTAGCACAGCCAACAAAAATGGCTATATTACCCGTAGCTGCGCGGTGGCAACCACCGGAGACCGGACAATCAATAGGGTGCGCTCCCTTGGCCAACACCATTTCGGCAATACGGCGCACCTCTGTTTCATCGGTAGTCGACATCTCTGCCCAGATCTTTCCCTCAGAAAGACCGGCTATGATTCCGTTTTCTTCCTCCATCACCGCCGCGCAGGCATTAGGGGAGGGCAGACAGGTAATAATCATATCGCACGCTTGAGCCATTTCCTTTGGGGAATCGGCCCAGTGCGCGCCCTGATCGATAAAAGGCTGAGCGACGGTTTTATCCAGATCTCTCACGGTTAGGTCATAACCGTTGCGTAAAATGGAGCCGGCCAGCTTTGCGCCGACGTTGCCTAATCCGATAAATCCAATCTTCATAAGACGATTTCCTTCCTCTATATTTATGTTTACATCGTTACTGGTAGAACTATTGAACACTGTTTGTCCTGTTCGCGCGGGTGTTTCATCAATATAGGTTACAGAACAAACATAAGCGAAAAATCATTCGAAGATTGAACGCCTTGGGAAAGATCACTCGGCTCCTCACGTAGCACCCGAAATC
>CAJVZD010000027.1 GCA_913019905.1 uncultured Cellvibrionales bacterium | reverse complement strand
GCGAGTAATTCCATACCAGCGCGCGGAGTGTTTTAATCCGCTGTTATGAGCAATCTCGTGCTCGATTACATCGGCAAAAATAAGTGCGTCGGCGTCAGTCTCCTTGCGCAATTTTTCCCCAGCGGTAACCATGGCGGAGCGCCAAGCGTTAACGTTAACTTTTCCAGTCGTTGGATCGTATACATTGCCATAGGTTCTAATAGCTTGTTCCCAGGCATTTTCAAAAAGATAGTCAGGTAAAATTTCATAATTATTGCTACGTAAGTAATCTTTGACCATTGCTTTGGTTCGTCTTTCTCCTGCGTGAAGATGAGAGCCAACAGGTGGTCCGATGGTGACCGGCGCTAGGATGACTTTCTTAATCTTGATGGTTTCAACTTTTTCTTTTTTGTATTGAAACGGGTATACGGTCGGATTATAGCCATCCATCGTGTTAGAACACGAAATAATGGTACTGGAAACAATGAGTATGCTGGCAACAAATAGTATAATACGCAAAAGAAAGAAACCTCGGTTGGCATGTGGTTGAAGTACCTAATTCTAACAATCTGTTGAATCGAATAGAAGTCCTTAGGGCGGGCGATGGCAATTACCCGCTTAATTAACTCTGTTATCACGGTATAGAGGTGAAATTTGTTGTTACACTATTCTTATAAAGGTTCAGATTCACTGGATGGAGAAGCTCCCAGTGTTATTTTACTGCACGGTTTATTTGGAATGGGCGATAATCTGGGCATGGTCGCTAAACCTCTTATAGAAAAATACCACGTCTATAGCCTTGATTTACGCAATCACGGTCGGTCATTTCGGGCTGAATCCATGACGTTTTCAGATATGGCTGAGGATGTTGTGCAGTTCATGGATAAGCTAGATATTTCATCAGCTTTTTTCATTGGCCATTCTCTAGGAGGTAAGGTCGCTATGCAGGTGGCGTTACAATCTCCAGAACGAGTGTCAAAGCTGGTAGTGGCCGACATCGCGCCGGTAGCTTATGCAGGTAGTCACGATGATGTATTCGCGGGTTTGCGGGCGGTTGATTTAAATCTGATCAACAGCCGTAGGCAGGCAGAAACAATACTACGTGATTATATTGCCGACGCAGGGGTGAGGTTGTTTCTAATGAAAAGTTTATACAGAAATGATCAGGGAAAATTTGCCTGGCGGATGAATATTCAATCACTTGAAGCCTGTTACGAGCAATTGCGCAGTGCAAATGAATCAGAAGACCCTTTCGACGGACCGACGTTGTTTATCAAAGGGGAGCAGTCCTCGTATATTACCGAAAGACACCGCGGTGCTATCGTCAATTCATTTCCCAGCGCTAAAGTCAAAATAATTCAAAACACGGGGCATTGGTTGCACGCGGAAAAAACGGTGGCATTCAATCGACTGGTTAATAACTTTTTTGAGGAACGGTGAGGCCTATTGACGAGCTTCCTTTTGCCTTAGATCTTCTCATCACGCCGTTCTTTTAAACGATTCGCTATGAAACTCACGAAACCTGAATTTATAGCGAAATCATCACAGTAGCGCTAAGGGGCTAGATTATTTCTATTGCGACCGCCAGTGCCTCACCGCCGCCAATACATAACGCCGCAACACCTTTTGATTTTCCCTGTTGGCGTAGAGCGTTCATCAAAGTAACAATGATTCTAGATCCCGTTGAGCCAATTGGGTGCCCCTGAGCACACGCGCCGCCGTAGATATTTACCTTTTCTGGATCAAGGTCTAAACCGCGAATTGCCAGCATTGTGACCATGGCAAAGGCTTCGTTGATTTCCCACAGGTCGACATCTGTCTTTGCCCATCCTGCTTTAGTCAGGACTTTTTCAATGGCACCAATCGGTGCCGTGGTAAACATTTCTGGCTGATGAGAGTTGCGAGCGTGTGCCACAATTCGTGCTAACGGCTTTAATCCGCGAGCACTTGCTTCCGACCCACTGGTTAATATTAGCGCCGAAGCACCATCAGATATCGAACTGGAGTTGGCGGCTGTAATGGTGCCGTCTTTCGCAAACGCTGCGCGAAGTAATGGTATCTTGTCGAGTTGTGCTTTTCCTGGTTGTTCGTCCACGTCGACAATTACGTCACCCTTTCGGCTGCTGATGGTCACGGGAGCCATCTCCGAGGTCAAGTGGCCAGCAGAAATCGCTGCTTGTGCTCTTTTAGTTGATCGAATGGCATACTCATCCATGTCCTCACGGCTTATGCTTTTATCGTCTGCTGTCGACTGCGCGAAACTTCCCATCATGCCGCCGGTATAGGCGTCTGAAAGTCCGTCGATAAACATGTGGTCGTAGATGGTTTTTTCACCCGTTCCGACGCCGCCTCTGGCGTTAGGGAGCAAATGAGGGGCATTGCTCATGCTCTCCATACCACCAGCAAGTGCTATTTTGCACGTTCCCGCTTTGATTTGGTCGTGGGCAAAGATCGTTGCCTGCATGCCTGAGCCGCACAGTTTATTAATGGTAACTGCGCCAACCGTGTTTGGCAGGCCGCCATGAATTGCCGCTTGTCTTGCGGGGCCTTGTTTTAGTCCTGCGGGTAAAACGCAGCCCATGATGACTTCGTCAATATCGCCAGCCTCGATTCCGGAGCGCTCAACTGCAGCCTTGATGGCGGTAGTCCCCAATTCGACGGCAGTAACGGTACTTAGACTGCCTTGTAAACCGCCCATAGGAGTGCGTGCGCCGCTGACAATGACAACTGTATCTTCAGACATATTCAGTTCCTGTTGCTGGATTGTACTCGGGGCAGATTGCCCAATAATACCGCCTAAAATAAGGACGCATATTTAGCCACAGCGGTTGGGTAGATTCAAGTGCTGCCAGCTGATGAATTCAATTGTTATTTAATGCCCGATCTCACGATATCACTGCTCGTTGTTTGATCTGAAAGCCTAGAATTGTCTTGTAATAGGCGATGTAGAAGGATTGATGTTCAATAAGTAGGAGGTGTGCCCTGGTACTATCCCCGACTCTCTCTCCGGCCCAATCCCAGGGACTATTTCGAGGACCAAAATAAAAGGTCGTAAAACTCGATTCGGGGTTTGTTAACATCAAGTCACTGGTGTTAGAATAACGGATTGGTGCACGTTCGCGCGACGGAGTAAGTTATCTTTGCGCAAATGGGAAAAACATGCTTTATTTCCATTAGGGATTTGGGTTTTTGATACCACTCCATGTGCTCGCTAGACAAATAATCGTTGGAAGAGGTGGCTGTCGGTAGCCACGGGATTTAGACAGTTTGATTTGACATGTTTTTCGGATTGATTGTTAAATGAAACTAAACAAAAAAAATTGAAATTGACTTATTGTCGTTAGGGGGATTTATATGAAGAGTTTTAAAGGGAAGCGGTTGCTGTTGCCCGTTGTAATGGCATCGCTAACGACAACTTCCGTATCTGCACAAGATGTGATCTTAGAGGAAGTTTTGGTTACGGCGACTAAGCGTTCGGCGTCTGTCCAGGATATTCCCATTAGCATCAGCGCTATTACTGGCGATCGGCTTGAAGATAGAGGCGTGCAGGATTTTGACGATCTGATCGGATCGGTTCCTTCGCTCTCGTTAAAGTCTTCCGGACCGGGTCGGACGAAGTTGAATATTCGCGGTATATCGGCGGCTACCGGTTTTGCGCCAACGGTTAGTTACTATATCGACGAGATGCCAATTTCAAGTATTTCATCAGGTTCATCGACTTCTTTTGCTCAAACAGTCGTTAGCCCTAAGTTGTTTGACCTTGATCGTGTCGAGGTATTACGAGGCCCACAAGGTACTCTTTTCGGTTCCAGTTCGATGGGAGGCACAGTTCGTTTGATAACTGGACAGCCCAATCTTGAAGAAAACGAAGGGAAGTTGGCGGGCGAAGTTTCGTCTACAACCGACGGCGGTTTAAATCAAACCGTGCATGGAATGGCCAATATCGTGCTCACCGATACTTTAGCGCTGCGAGTTGTCGGATCAACTACAGACAATAGTGGCTATATTGATCGCGTGTTTGATGGCGGTGTTGCTGAAGATGTAAATACCGAAGAAACCGAATCGTTGCGAGCTTCGTTACGGTATCAGTTAACGGACGATACCTATATCCAACCTTCCTATTTCACTCAAACGATGGAAATGGACGGTAAGCCAAATTATGACGGTCCGCTAAGTTCCGATAGCCAGATTCGTCCTTTTAACGGCCCCGAGCTGTTCGACGATGAATTTACCTTAACAAGTCTTACGATTGGTAGTGAGTTTGACGGCATTTCATTGCTAATTAATTTTTCTAAAATGGACCGGGATTTTGTCAATTCAGAAGATATGACGGATGCGGTTATAGCCTTAGAAAGCGCTTTTGGCTTTAGTTATGGCATGCCTTCAGCTGCAGCTTTCGTTGACGAAACCGTCACGCTCGTCGATGAAACTTTCGAGGCTCGTTTATCTTCAAATAATGATAATAGTTTTCAGTGGGTCGTCGGCATTTACAATAAAGACGCGGAAGTTAATGCCGATTACACTATGTCTCGGGGATTTGAATATGTCACTCCGAATGGTCTGGCGAACACCAAAGATCAGAGCAAGTATGACGAAAGTGCGATTTTCGGTGAAGGTAGCATGGATTTTGCGGAAAACCTTAATCTCACCGTTGGTTTTCGAATGCTCGACTACGACTTCAGCCAACATAAAGAAGACTGGGGTTTGGTGTATAACCCCGGTGCGTTGGGCTTAACAGAGGCGCAGGCGAGTACGCTGGACGTTAATGCGTCCGACGAGGAGGCCAACTATAGAGTGACTCTGTCATGGGACTACTCTGATGATGGTCAAGCTTATGTTTCTATGTCTGATGCTACGCGGCCCGGTGGTGGTAACCGTTCAATTCCCAGAAGTACTGATCCCAACAACGCTTTGGCATTTGCCTGTGATCAGGACCTTAATGCGTTAGGTATTTCCGGAAACCCGACTTCGTACGCGGGTGACTCGGTTGAAAACGTTGAGCTTGGGATAAAGACAGAGCCAACCGACTACTTGCGGGTAAACGCCTCAGTTTATCGAATTGAGTGGACCGATATCCAACAAAAACTTCCAACCAGCGGAACGTGCGGATTTAGTTTCACCGCTAATGCTGGAGAAGCTTTATCACAAGGAATGGAAGTGGAAGTGACTGCAGCCATTAACGAAAACTTAACCGTTAATGCGGGTTTCGGTTACACCGAAGCTGAGTTTACTGAGACCGTGTCCGCAGCAGGTATTGAAGACGGAGATCTATTAGCCGACGTCCCTGAACTGACGTGGTCGGTTTCAGCCGATTGGACGCAGGAATTAGGTGACGGTGAATTGTTTATCTTTGGCAGTGTCAGTTATGTCGATGACTCTCTCGAAATTGCCGGTTCTTCCAGCACAGATGTTTCAAATATTCCGCTAGAGTCCGGTAATGTCAAACCAGATTATACCTTGGTTGACCTTCGGGTTGGATACATCAGTGGTGGTAACTGGAAAGCTGCTGTATTCATCGACAACTTAACCGATGAGGAAGCAATTTACACTTACAATGATGCGATTGTGTTCAATCTACCAGGCTATGATCGAACCGTTCGAAATAGACCGAGAACAGTCGGCGTTTCAGCGAGCTACAGTTTCTAAAAAAAGTCTAACTGACAATCGTTTAAGAGTAGGTCGTGATATTTCAGGACCTACTCTGTTTCTCTTCCCTTCGAAATTCTCCCTGTTCTGACAATAATCGTCGTTATATTTCGCCTGTCAATTGCCGAGCGAGGGATCATGCCGTAATATCCGACCTACCAAATACTAAGTTTGACTAATAATAATTAAATGGGTCTTGTGTATGTCCTCCAGAGAACAATTTTCCTCTAAAACTGGTTTCGTCATGGCTGCTGCTGGTTCGGCTATTGGGCTGGGTAATATCTGGGGTTTCCCAACGCAAACAGCCAGTAATGGGGGCGCCGCTTTCGTTGTTGTCTATTTTTCAATGGCTTTGTTTCTCGCCTACCCCGCGTTAATGGCTGAGCTAATCATTGGGCGGTATGCACGGGCTAATATGGTGACTGCTTTAAGACTTATATCCCCCGGTGCAGCGAGTAAGGCAATAGCCACTGGCGTTGGTTTTACCGGTGTAATTATCGCCAGTTTGATTTTAAGTTTCTATGCGATCGTCGCTGGCTGGATGGTTGCTTTTTTACTGGAATCGATCACAAGCACGATTGGCTTGGACTCGGTGAGCAGCTGGTTGACAACGTTTAGTTTTGAGCGAAATATGATTTTTATGGCTCTTTTCATGACTCTTACAATGAGTATTGTTGCCAGTGGAGTAGAAGGGGGAATCGAGAAATGGTCGACTCGATTGATGCCAATGCTGATCGTTATATTGATATCACTTATTATTTACGTGACCACTCAAGAAGGAGCAAGCGAGGGCCTAGAGATCTATTTGGTGCCGGATTTCTCTCAGATCAATCCGGCGCTGATAATTGACGCAATGGGACAGGCGTTTTTTTCTCTGTCGCTGGGTGTGGGAACAATGCTAATTTATGGATCTTATTTAGGAAAGGATGAAAGTCTTCCCAAATTAGGCGCTGCTGTTACGCTTATCGACGCCAGTATCGCATTTACCGCTGGATTACTGATTATTCCCGCCATTTACGTCGCGAAATATAATGGCGCAGAGGTCTTTTCTGACTCCGGTCTACTGATCGCTGGTCCCGATTTGATTTTCCAAGTCTTACCGTCCCTTTTTAGTTCTATGGGCAGCGCGGGCTTGCTTGTTGCGTTTGCTTTTTTTAGTTTAATGACAATTGCTTCATTAACTTCTTCAATATCTATGTTGGAAGTTCCCGTTGCTCTTGCGGCAGAGGAAACATCCTCTGGTCGCGTCAAAGCTACGATAGTAATAGGGTCAATTGTATTTGGTATATCTTCAATAATTCTGGTGAATTTTGAGCTTCTGTTTGATTTTGTCATTAATTTGACCACCGTTTACAGCCAGCCGTTGCTCGGTGTCATGTTATGTATTTTTGCCGGCTGGGTTTGGCACAGAAATACTTTGTTGAAGGAGATTCAATCGGGTCACCCCGACATAGAAAAATCTTTATTTTGGAAAATTTGGCCACATTATGTGAGGTTTGTTTGTCCAGTACTTATTTTGGCGGCTTTTATCCAAAGCGTTGTCGCTTAGCGGTGGGCTCTTAGTCGTCTTAATTTTTGCGGTGTGATCTAGAGCGTCAATTCCTGGAGTAATTCGATCTGTCTGTGATCTCAAATTAACTGGAAGAGTTTGCCTCTCACCGATTTACGATACGATAATGGTGTTTGGCCCATTAATTTTCTAAACCTTAGGCAAAAATAACTGTCATCCTGATAACCTGAGCGCGCGGCAACTTCTGTAATACTTAAATTGCTGGTCCGGAGTAATTCTTTGGCGTTGTTTAAGCGTAGGTTTTGTAAGTAGCTGTTGGCTGTAACTCCTACTGCCTTTTTGAATCTGCGATTAAAGGTTCGAGGGCTGAGATCTAACTTATTCGCCAGATCACTTAAAGATATCTCTTCAATACAGTGTTGCCTAAGCCATTCTTGAGCATCGATAATCGTTTCATCCCTGTGCAAGCTGGTGTCAAACTGAGCATAGGCGTGGTTTTCAAAAGGTCGTCGTATTTCAGGGGAAAACTGTCCTTCTACCGCTTTCGCAATGTCTTGTCCGTAGAATCTTCCAGCAAGATGGACGGTTAAATCTGCTACAGAGTTCGCACTACCGGCACAATAGATATTACCGGCCTGGGTGATAAGGTAGTCTCTTTTTAAATCAACTCGAGGGTATCGTTTAGCAAAAGTATCGCAGAAATGCCAATGAGTGGTGGCGGGTTTTTCGTCGAGTAGTCCCGCTTCCGCTAAAAAACAGCTGCTCGTGCCGACCGCGCAGAGTAAAGCGCCTCCCGCAGCAAGGTCCTGTATCCATGGCAGCAACGCTTTATTGCGCTGTAGCACTCTGGAAGGGTTGCGCCACAGGGCGGGTAAAATTAATAAGTCGGTTTTTTTAATATCTTTATAAATGGCTGTGCAATTTATGCTTAGACCCCCCGCTGTTTTCGATAGTCCCGTTTTCTCGCTGACAATGTCGATTTGTAGAGCCGGATAGTGACGGTTTCGGCTGCGCGCCAAGTCATTGGCGGCATTCAACATTTCGACCGGAAGGCTGATGCTGGAGCAAAGTGATTCCGGTAGCGCCAGAACGGTAATGTGTTGCATTGGAGTGACCGTAGCGTGGGTTAATCGTTGGCTAAATAATAACATTATATGGCGTAATTGTTTTATTTTATATATGAAGAGCGAGTTAATATGGGTGCAGAAAAGACAGTAGGAGTTGTCGCGCTGTTTATTTACCCGCGGCGCCCATAAAACTATTTATTAGCGAGAATAATATGACCCGTTTGCCCGTCATCATTGGTTTTGGTGGAGTTAACCCAGCAGGTAGAAGTTCTTTTCACCACGGTTACCGCCGGTTGGTGATGGATGCTTTAGCAAAAAGCGAACAGGAAAAGACCTATCAAAGCTTGGCTGGATTGATGAGGTTGTCACACAATGGATCACTCTCTGATCAACAGAAACAGTATATTCTCGAACACTCATTAATTAGAAAGGTCGAGGGTTCAGCTTTCGATTGCGATCAAGTTAGCTGGAATAAACGGATGGTCGTTAGTCCCTCTTCAGATGGTCCGATCAGTTTTGTGAGCAAAACTCGCCATTTGCCCGAGTTATTACCTGCCGGTTGGCAGGTGTCAGATCTCGGCGACGGTACCTCCAGGGTTAACATCAAAAGTGAGACTGAATTATTGACACCGACAAAGCGTCGCGCGCCCGTGCAAGCTGCTGGTCAGCTACCCACTGGATTTGACCCTGGGTCGCTATACCAAGCTAGAAGTCATCCGAGAGGGCTTCAGATGTCTGTATATGGTGCGTCTGACGCATTATTATCGACTGGGATAGAGTGGGAAACAATATGCGGCAAAGTAGCCCCTGATGAAATCAGCGTGTACGCTGGGAGCGCTATGGGGCAATTGGATCAGGACGGCCATGGCGGAATGTTAGGTGGCAGATATAACGATAAACGAACCACGTCTAAACATTGTCCCTTCGGACTGGCTGAAATGCCCGCTGATTTTATTAATGCCTACGTCTTAGGCAGCGTGGGTAATACTGGAACCTACGTGGGAGCATGCGCATCGTTTTTGTACAATCTTCGTCAAGCAGTGAGCGATATTCAGACAGGGGCCGCGAGAGTGGTCATGGTCGGAAATAGTGAAGCGCCGGTTGTCTCCGATGTAATGGACGGCTATACGGCCATGGGAGCCCTTGCGACCGACCAGGCATTAATGGCGCTGGATGGCAGTTCTAGTCCCGATTTTCGTCGAGCGTCACGACCGTTTAGTAGTAACTGTGGGTTTACGATGGGAGAATCTTCACAGTATATTATGTTGGTGGATGACGAGCTTGCCGTAGAGTTGGGCGCGACCGTATACGGCGCCGTCAGTGATGTTTTTGTCAATGCCGACGGATTTAAAAAGTCGATAGCGTCACCAGGGGTCGGTAACTACATTACGATGGCAAAAGCCATGGCGGCTGCGCGCTCCTTATTAGGAGATAAATCGATTAGAGAGCGTTCTTATGTGCAGGCCCACGGTACCAGCACCCCTCAGAATCGCGTGAGTGAGTCGCATATTCTAAACGAAACTGCAAAGGTCTTTGGTGTGAAAAAATGGCCTGTTGCGGCAATAAAAGCTTATCTGGGCCATTCTCTAGCGGTTTCCGCCGGGGACCAATTAATGGCAACCCTGGGTTTGTGGGATCGTGGTATCTTGCCTGGTATTGGGACCATAGACCATGTCGCTGACGATGTTTACGATAGCAATCTACAGTTTAGCAGTGAACATCTCGACGTCGGGGCGCGGGGCATGGATTCTGCGATACTGAACGCTAAAGGGTTTGGTGGTAATAATGCATCCGCTACTGTTTTGGCGCCGCACATTGTTAACCAGATGTTGGCAAAAAAGCACGGTAAAAAAATCATTGCTACCCATATGGCCAAAAACGAAACGGTGCGAGAGAAGGCAACAAGCTATGATGAATTAGCGACTCTTGGCGAAGCTTTACCTATCTATAAATTTAATCATAACGTCGTCAATGGCGAAGAAATAGATTTCACTGATAGCAAAATCAGCATTCCAGGTTACGAAAATGATATTGAGTTACCGTCGAAATCGATTTATGAGGGGCTACTCGATAGCTAGTAAATAAACCCGTATAAACTACACTTATATTAACTTTGATCTAGCGCCCTTTAAATGCTTAGTGAGGTATCGCTATGAGACGTTTTGTAAGGCATCCGACCGATATTCCGATAGATGTAACGGTATCAGCTATCAGTCCTCAACAAGAAAGCGAATGCTGCATGACAACGGTGAGCCAGGGAGGGTTGTCCGTTGAGGTGGAAAAGAAAGTGAAGGTAGGCTGTCGGGTTGATATTGATATCCCTTCTGTTTCTCCTCCTTATCACGGGTCGGGTGAGGTTATGTGGTGCAAGGTTAAAGGCGACCATTTTGAAGTAGGTGTACATTTTAGCGGTGCTGAAGAAGCGTTTAGATCTCGTATGGTGCAACAGGTTTGTCAAATAGAGCACTATAAGAATATGATTTTCGAGAAAGAAGGCCGGTCGATAAACGGTGAGGAGGCCGCTGCTGAGTGGATCTCCAAGTACGCAGTAGATTTTGCCCAATAACAATAACCAGACAGACGAATCTCCACAACTATGACTAATACCGATAAAACTCCCCATTTGCTCGCCTTAAAACAATTAAACAAACCCATCAAATTGTGGCTACATGATGAGCGTGATCAACACGTTTCCAAATGCATAGCTGAAACGGGAATATGGGAAGCCTATGAAACTGAATTATTTATCGACCGCCTAACAGCTGCTACAGTTTTCGTCGATGTGGGGGCCAATATTGGATATTACACCGCGATAGCTGCTGACCAATTTGCCGGAAGTGGACATGTTTTTGCATTTGAGCCAGATCCTGACAATTTTCAATTGCTAAATAAAAACCTGCAAGAAAATGATCTTTTGCATGTCGATGCGGTCAATGCAGCCCTTTCAGACCAGCGCGGAGAAGGGCATCTGTTTCTGAATACCAGTAATTTTGGGGACCATCAGATATACGACGATGGTACTGGTCGAAATTCCCGCCCGATTAAGCTAATAAATGGCGCAGATTATCTCAATCATAAAGTTAATCACATCGACTTATTAAAAATCGACACGCAGGGAGCCGAATTCCATGTCGTTGCCGGCTTAATGCCTTTATTGCAGGCTAGCGGCGATAAGCTAAGTATGATTGTCGAGTTTTGGCCCTATGGATTGCGCAGGGCGGGTGCGAGCGCCCATTTATTGTTGGACTTGTTGAGTAGCTTGGATTTACCGTTTTCGATAATCGATCATCAAGGGCACGCATTGCTCTCTTGTAGTGAACAGCAGCTGAGAGAGTGGGTGGACATGGTTGAAGAAGATAGGGAAGATGAAGGATTTATGAATATACTGATAGGGCGCTGAAGGCGAATTTTGCCAGCTTGTTGGTTTGAATTTCTATCTCTTTTACCGGGAGCGACCGTTACCCGACTCATATGTGGGGGCCGGTGAAGGCTGTCGTCGTTTCGGTAGGTGGTCCCTATCTAGAAATTGTCCTTTTTACGTAATCATCAAACCTTTCTCAATATACTTTTCGATGCGGATGCCATGACTGCCGTTGGGTATAACAGTTTTAATTAGATGACCCGTGTTTTCCGACTTGGAGAGGTTTTCGAGATCAAATACCTTTTCTGACTGCGGGATTTTGTTCGCGTCGCGTAGAATTAAGATTTTGGGTAAATGGCGGTTGCGGTAGTTGGTGCTAATTACAATTCCAGCGTGACCACTGTTGATCTCAACGATGCTCCCGGGTGGATATAATCCGATACAGCTTATAAACTCCGTTACGAGCTTTTCGTCGTATTTAGTGCCTTTATTCTGGTAGAGAATCTTCAGTGCTTCCAGTGAAGAGCGTCCCTTTTGATAAATTCGATCGCTGGTTATCGCATCGTAAACATCGCATAAAGTGACAATACGGGTAAATTCTGTTATTCCAGAGGCCTTTATTTTCCGAGGGTAGCCACTGCCATCAAGAGCTTCGTGGTGCCCATAGGCAACGTCAACGGTACCGTGGTAAACATTTTTGTGTGACATCAAAATGTCTCGCCCATGCTGCGCGTGGCCCTGAATCTGAGCGTATTCTTCCGGGGTTAACTGTCCTTCTTTGTTAAGAACCTCGTTTGGTGTTCGCATTTTACCGACATCGTGTAACATTCCGGCAAATCCCAGTTTGTTAAGATCATCTTCCGATATGCCCAAGTGACGTCCAAAAGAAATGGCCAGCAGACCAACATTAAGCGAGTGCTCGCTGGTATATTCGTCCTTTTTCCGGATTTTTGACATCCACATCATCGCATCTGGGTTACGTATAATACTTGATACGCATTCGGATACGCTCTTTTTAACCTCTTGGATATTGATGGCTTGGCCTAAGTGCACGTCGTCCATAAATGTTCGAGTTAGTTGCCGTGCGTTTTGGTGGATGGCGGTTGCTCGATGGACTTCCTGCTTGTTACTTAATGAATTGCTGTAGGATTTGGAGGATGTTGATGTTTTGCTGCCCGGTCCTCTCTCTTCCGCGCCAAGCCACGCGTCAATGCTGCCATCGATGTATACAAATTCACAGTGCTCAGAGATGGTTTTAATTTCGTCATGAGAAGTGATTTTAAAGCCTTGCAGAATAAAAGGAGTGTCCAGCCACGGCCGATCAAGCTCACTGACGTACATCCCAATTTTCAGGCCAGTCACCGGAATGGGAGTTTTAATATTTTCCTTGACGGTACGCCCAGGGCGGACGATGCTCTTATTCACAAATACCTGCAACTTATATTGGGCATTAGGCTATGGACGTTGGCGAATGACAATCGTGCCGAGCCGTGCGATGAAGACAAGGGCCTTTAGATATTGATAGTCCATTAAATTGTAGTCTAGTACTTCCGGAACGTATAGTGGGTAAAATACCTACGCTTAAGGTAAATATTCGTTCATCCATACTGTTAAAGGAGACTTGCTTAAGTCGCTAGTTTCTGAATAATAGTTGGTCTGTTCAGTTATATAGAATTCAGATTTACCGTACCAATATACCTAAAGAGGATACGATATTTTGGATGCATTAACATTGCTTCACGAGCGTAATTCCGCACCTAAACTATGTGAGCCAGGGCCCTCAGGTAAGGTTTTATCTGATATTCTGAAATCGGCGCTACGGTCTCCAGACCACGCACGAATAAAGCCGTGGCGTTTTCTGACCGTAGAAGCCGGTGCTAGAGAGTCGCTGGGAACATTATTTGTTGAATCCGCAAAGGCGGCAGCAATTTCGAATAATTCGCCGCCTCCAAGTGAAAGTGAGCTGGAAAAGATTAGCCGTCAACCGCTGCGAGCACCGCTAGTGATAATTGTCATCGCAGCTATAAAAGAGCACCCAAAAGTACCTCCGATTGAACAAATATTGTCCGCTGGGTGCGCTGCGCATTCTATTTTACTAGCGGCACATGCTCTAGGTTACGCGGGAGTGTGGCGCACCGGTATTCATGCTTATGATCAAAGAGTGAAGTCTGGTTTAGGTTTAGCTCCGGCGGAGGCGATTGTCGGGTTTATTTATCTGGGAACCATTGACGGAAATTATAAATCTTTAGCAGAGCTACCCGTGGAAGATTATTGTGAGTCTTGGAATGGTCCAATAGATAAGTAGTATCTGCTATTGATCAAATGTTGTTTTTATCGCATTATTGCTGGGATGTGATACATTTCCATCTTTTCGCAAATGCCTTCCCCCATAGAAAAAGGGGGTATCTATAGGGTGTGAATTAGTGCTGATGAAAAGTGTTAGTTATTCAGGGGTGAATTCAGTGCCGAAAGAGTTTAGCTTGATCGCTGAAGGTCAAATCTAACTTTTCATATTTTACTCTTTAACTGTTTACTAGTTTCAGTATTAGAGTCCGTATCTGAGAACAGTCGGCACACAGAATGGAGTTTGGAATTATTGCAATCTACTATGAATTCATCAAACTCAAAAAATAGACATTTTCTCTCTAAATATAGTCACAAACAACTGTTAGCAATCGTGGTCGGTATCGGGTTGCTGATGGCTGCAGTTATGTCATATATTTTCCTGGATTTGAAATTGTTAAGTGACCGGAATTTAAGTGGTGCTCCTAAAAATCTATTCTCTGGAAGAAATTTCAAACTGCAACCCTTTACTTTGATGGATGCAAACGATGTATGCGAGTTGAAATCTAAAGAGCAATTGGGTGCATCCTTACTCCGATACACAATGAATCCTCTGTCTACTCGTTACCAGGAGGACAAAAATAGCTACTTTGTCGTGTTGGATGCAGATATAGGCACAATTGATCTTTGGGAGGAAATAATGATCTTTTGTGATGTCGATCCTAGGTCGCACGAGGTCAGTCATTACAAGGTTGTGTATGGAGACGACGAGTCGATCTTTCTAAAGGCAAAGAATATTTTTAAGAAAATGGTTGAATAGAGATCTACATGCTTTTTTGTCTGCGCAATCGAGTTTGCCATCTATTTTTGGTAATCCCTATGCGAGTTAAGCATATATTGGTGACAAAGTTTAAGGTTGTGTTTTTTTAAACGATGGTTTCTGTTTATATCGAATGACAAAAAACTAAGAAACGGTGTGAATTGAATAGAGTCGATTTGATGTGCACTCCACAGTAACAATTTGTTAGGGCATTATGACAACACGAAGTTTTTCAAAAACGGTATTTGTAACGCCCGTGATTAATTCATTGCTTGGCTTTTTGTCTCTCATAGTAATGAAAATAGTTGGTTGGAGTATTGATGGAGAGCAGCCTGTACATAATAAGTACATTTTACTCGCGGCCCCGCACACGAGTAACTGGGATTTCCCGTTGATAATAATGGTCGCATTAAGGTTGAAGCTGGATGTTCATTGGATGGGCAAAGATACCTTATTTCGATTTCCGTTAAAGGCCATTATGACTTGGTTAGGGGGGATTCCTATTAACCGTAGTCAGGCAAATAACGTCGTCGATCAAATGGTAGATCAGTTTAATCATAGAGATAGTCTTATTGTGCTGGTGCCTCCCGAGGGTACGAGAAGCAAGGTAGATCGATGGAGAACCGGTTTCTATCATATTGCCTTACAGGCAAAATTACCTGTAGTGTTAGGTTTTGTCGACGCTGGAACTAAAAAGATCGGTTTTGGTCCGGAATTTTATCCGACCGGGAATATAGACGAAGACTTGGCTGAAATGAAAATTTTCTATGGTCAAATAACGGGTATTAATCCAGAGAATCAATGAGTTCGAGTCGGGTTAAGGTTGTATGTAATTTCCATTAACCGCTTTCTATATTCCGTCTATCTGCAGGATATTTCATAGTACAAAAAGAAATCGCCTTCTGAAGATGTGGTCCATTCTTGATTCTTTTCCCAGCCCTTTGGGCACAGTTCTACCATCTGTCGGTAAAGGCTATCTATGGCTTTGGTGACTGTCAACTTAGTATCATCTGTAGAGAATGAAAAGCGTTCGCGAATATTAAAGCTCTGTATTTCGTCTAAATCTGATGCCGTTGTCTTTATCATAAAAGAGCTGGAAGAATGAACTTCAGTATTTTGGGAGCTTACTGTCGCATTTTGAATCGATCTAGGCGCCGTCTTCCAAGTTTTTACACTGCCGTTTTCTTGTCTAACGGTTTCGGTATGAGTGGCGTCAATAGGGGGCTTGTTTTCGTCAGCGACGCAAACAACATTGAGAAAAAACGCTATGGCAAGCACTAAGTTTCTAACAACCATGGTCGCACCTGTAATGGTTAGTGTAAAGTTAAGCAATGACAAAAAATCTATGATTTGGTCAGTACCTAAGATTGGGTTAATGTTGTTGCCAGAGCAGAAGACTGACAGTCGTCCCGGGCTGTCTGATAACTGTCTTAGTAGCTGCCTTGATAATAGTGCTTAGAGGATTGCTGAGCAAGAAATTTACAGGCTCGCCAAGTTCTAGATGATTTTGTGTGACGGGGTCAGTAAACCAAGACGTTTTTACCACAGACTAATATTACAAGCTGATTTTGCGTGGCAGTGTCATTTGCGGGCGGCCTATTGGTATTGCGCGAAGATCGGACTGACTTTTTTGCCATTTTCTGGACTTTTTCCCCATTTATCGTCTATTTTAACCTACTACAGAACTAATTTTTGACTGCTATCGTAAGTGACCAAGGGTGTATTCATTGAAAGATAATTCTATAACTATTATTGCAGAAGCTGATCAGCTATTAATGGCTTCGCAAAATTTGGATTATTCCAAAATTGCATCGCATGATGTAGACGAAGTGGCAAAGCTAAAAGCGACTCTGTTCGCACTAAAGATTGGCGTTTCGAATAATGAATCCCTAGATGGATACGCTACTAAACAATCGCAAGTAAGTTCTTCCGGAATGGATGGCGAGACGAAGTCAGCGTTTGTCGATGATGAGGAAGGCAGAGAGCGACAAGCTCGGATACTGGACTCTCTTGGACAGGAAGGTTTTGATGATAGAGCCGGGCAGGTTTATAACAGTTTCGTCAAAAGTCGCCGTATGCGCTTCCAGGAAGTTCCCCACCGCTTAGGACTTCCCGAGTTTGACGTCGTCATTTCACCAGACTTCGCACCCAATCCAGGATTACATGGGATTTTTATCAATTCCAAGGCTGTGATGTCGATCACCCTGGCATTGGACGATTCTGCAGAAGGTAAAGAATGGAAAGTGTTAAAGAGAAAGGAGTATGAAGGAGAAGAGCAAATGGTCGACTGCGCCACGCTAATGTCCGCTGGTTTTGACGTGCCCGATTAGCCTTATTACGTACAGTTATCTGTGGATAAGTGTGTTATCAAGTTGTTTAGAGTCCTGTTTAAATCAAAGAAACCGAGTAATTGCTCTCTTTGTGCGAAAAATATACTATATGCAATATAGCCTATATAAATCAACAAGATACGAGGTCAAGTTAAAGTGAGTGTTGAGTTATTCACAGATCTTAGCAAATTCTATTCCGAAAATTGAAAATGTGAATAAGTTTTTCGGTTTAGGAACAAAAACCTGAAAGGAATTGGGTTGATGTCTAGTCTCCATGATAAATACATCCGCTTGTACAGGTCTCCTTAAGCTCAATTCTGTGTAGTTGAGGTAAATTTGGCTTTAATCGGGCCCAGATCCATCGGGCTAAGTTTTCGCTTGTGGGATTTTCCAATCCCTCGATATCGTTTAGGTAGTAGTGGTCAAGTTGCTGATAGATGGGATCGAACTGCGTCTTAATATCACTAAAGTCCATAACCCAGCCTGTATCGGCCTGGACTTCACCACTAACGACTATTCGAATGTAAAAAGAATGTCCATGCAGTCTGGCACATTTGTGTCCGGGTGGTACGAAGGGCAGCAGATGTGCAGCCTCAAATGTAAATTCTTTATAGATTTCCATTACCATTGTATAGATGCTCGAAAAGGTAGAGTGAGTTCACGTCGGCCGTCATAATAATCATCCAATGGAATGCTGTACAGATGAAAATCCATGTCTTTGTTGTTTCTTTAGATAATTCACTGTAGAGGATCAAAAATGGCTGATTTGTTGAAATTCCTCCTCGTTTTTTAATTTATTACCGGTACTGCCTGTTATCTAGACAGCGCGGTGAAAAATCGGTATTCGCAGCCCTTGAGAGAGCACTTTTGGTATATAAAACAATCAATTAGTGATGTTCTAGAAAAACTCGTATTTTTTTCTCGTTTACGTTTGACAAGACTTTTTATTAATGTAGAATGCGCTCCACGTTTGAGAGAGGGTGATTAGCTCAGCTGGGAGAGCATCGCCCTTACAAGGCGAGGGTCGGCGGTTCGATCCCGTCATCACCCACCAATTTCAAACGTGTGATGTTTTATTATATCGGTTATGCGGACCGGTAGTTCAGTTGGTTAGAATGCCGGCCTGTCACGCCGGAGGTCGCGAGTTCGAGTCTCGTCCGGTCCGCCACTCCTTTGCTCTTAAGAGCTTTTCTCCAATTTGTCTTTTCCATTCGTGGCACTCGCCACTAGGTATTATTTCTGTCTCTTCTTGTTTCGGTTTCGATTCAGTACAAAAGTTCTATGATCGAGATGCTTACAAATTCTAAAGTCCGAATTAAATAACAGTCAGTGTGAACGTCAAAAGCATTTTTCGTTTTAAGGCTTTGTTAAAGTCAGAAGGTTAACAACTAATGGTAAACGGCAGAAGATAAATGCGCCAAGCCCTTCAGGCTGTATGGATAGGATATACGCAATTGAACAGGCGTTAGGCTGAATGCCTCAATCCTCGGCCGGACTGTGATCGAAAATGAGTCCGTGTTTCCGATAGATGCTATCGAATGATCCATCTTTTAACATATCCGTTAATACGTTTTCCAGGCGCTGACGGAGTTTTTCTTTCTCCGCGAGTTTAGAGTTTTTGGATATCATTAAGCGAAACGCTTTGGGAGGGCTGACAGGGTGCGGAAGGGCGGTGACTTTGCCGGAGAAGCCAGATTTATTGGCATAAAACTGTGTGATCGTAAAATTGCCGACAATCGAACCCACTCGATTTGAAGTTAGCATTTTTACTGTGTCTTCAAATGTGTCAACGTAGTGAATGTCTATTTTACCATCTCGTACCGCTGTATCGAATTCTTGGCTGACCTTATTGCCACTCATCATTGCAATGTCACGTTCGTATAAGTCTTCGATGCTGTCAAAAACAAATTCATTTCCCTTCAATACTGCAATCTTATAGCCGCTCCAATGGAGTGCTGTATTCAAGAAATAGGCGAACTTTTCTCTTTCCGGTGTTTTGAATCCTGTCGTTATATCAATAGAGCCCCACTCTAGCTCAGCAATCGCTCTTTTGACGGGGAGTAATTTGTAACCCAGTTTATATTCGGGCATTAGGGAAAAGGCTTTGCGAATCACATCTGCCTCCGGCCCCACTTGTTCTTTGTTAATGATATATTGGTAAGGAGGAAAATCGATATCCATAACACCCAGGACAACGACTTGCTGGGCCAGAGTATAAGGCGAGGAAATGACGCCGGTGACAATGACGAGTCTTAATAGAGCTGAGATTATATCCACATTTCCCCTGCGATAAAAACTAGCTTTCGATTCTCTCATCCTTAGAAACGGCTCGTTCGGTTGCCTGAATAAACCGTTGTAGGGCATGAATAATACCATGTTAGTCATATGACGTACGAATGATCAAATACTTAAGTATTCGAGCAACGAATCCTACAAAAAAATTTGGCCTGTGGGATTTTTTGTTCGGAGTATGATTGATCTTAATTCATGGATATGAATATCGGTACAAGAAAATGGGGGGCATTTTTGAGGGGCTTGGATGGTTTAACAATCTCAGGCTTGATAAAAACAGACTATCTATTGACAATCTTTTTATGATTTATGATTTATGATTTATGATTCTGCGCCTGCCTCAGACTTTACTCGTGAAAGCAGGATGCCGAGAAACATCAAGCGTTAAACCTGTGTACGCCAAATCAACCCATATCGAAACAAGTGAAAGCTTACTATCGCTGCGTAAAGTGATTACCCATAAAGCGCTCACTCATATAGCAGGGGATCGGAAACGTCGTTTTTCTCAAACGCTTCCAGCCGTTCAACGCAGGATCCACATTTTCCACAGGCCATTTCGCGGCCGTTGTAACAGGTCCAGGTTTTTCCATAGTCAAGGCCCATTGCGAGCCCATCCCGCAAAATATCGATCTTATTGCCCGTCAGGTAAGGTGCGACAACTGAGATCGGTTCAAAGTTCGCGAGCAGAGAAGCCTTTGCCATAGCCTCGACAAACTCGGGTCGACAATCAGGGTAAATAGTGTGGTCTCCAGAATGAGCTCCGTACCAAACTTGCGACGCATTTTCATTTACTGCGTAAGCTATCGCGAGGGCAATTAAGATCATATTCCGATTCGGTACAACCGTTGACTTCATGTTTTCTGCTTCGTAATGTCCTTCGGGAATAGTGACATCGCTGGCAGCCATCAACGACGAATTCGACATGAGGTTTTGCATAGCGCTAATGTCAATGACGTTATGGGTGATGTTGAGTTCTTTACACACCTTAACCGCGTAGTGGAGTTCTTTACCATGGCGCTGTCCATAATCGAACGATACTGCCAATACGGTGTGGCCGTCTTTCACTGCTTTGTTGAGTATGGTGAAAGAATCCATTCCTCCCGAATAAATGACTACTACCTTCATGATAACTCCAAAATTTTATGCACATCATAACGTCTCGTCGGTACTTCTAAGGTAGAAGCAAATTTGAAGAGAGCGGGTTTGTGTTCTGTCGCGTAACTTGAAAGAAAAACGGTACCTCGTGGCCTTTGAATGAATACGTTTTGGCATTGAACGAGGATTGTTGAGAGCGCTTCGTAGCCGCTATTATAACTCGATCGACAGTCCGGGTGAACTGCTGGCGGTCGAATTACTCTATCGAGTACACACAATGTTGTTTGAAGCGGATCGGCTAATTGAGTTGAAGGTTTTGAACTTGGGAAAATAATATAGCTGCCGTGTTAAGGAGGTATGTAAGACAGGTAGCGATCCGATTAATTTCAACTAAGAGTGGGGTGCGTTTTGGGCTGCAGTGTAAGGCGGTATCGCCGGCTTTTTGATATTGATCAAAATATTGACACGCACCGGTAAAAATTACAGACAAGTTCACCATCTTTCCCTATAATTCCGCCGAATTTATCGCTCCGGATTTACGTTTCGGAAAGCTGAGGAAGAAAGATGTCTATATGTACACCGTCGGGTCCCAAGCCCGATCAGTTCGTTGTCTGCGCGCTCTATAAATTTGTCTCTTTAACGAATTTTGAGGACCTACGAGATCCCCTGTTGAAAACTATGAAGGATCTCGATGTGCGTGGCACTCTGCTATTAGCCGTTGAGGGAATTAACGGAACCGTTGCAGGTTCGCGTGACGCAATCGATAGTTTGTTGGGCTGGTTACGAATCGATCCTCGTCTCGCCGATATCGATGTTAAAGAGTCTTTTACCAGCAAAGCCCCTTTTTTACGCACTAAAGTAAAACTCAAAAAAGAGATTGTCACAATGGGCGTCGAAGGCATAGATCCCAAGCAGGTGGTCGGAACTTACGTGGAGCCCAGCGATTGGAATGCGTTGATAAGCGACCCCGATGTTCTGTTGGTCGACACCCGTAATGATTATGAAGTGCAAGTGGGGACTTTTAAAAATGCTGTAAACCCTAACACCGTAAGCTTTCGAGAATTTCCAGAATACGTTGAAAATCACTTAGATCCCAAAAAACACAAAAAAGTCGCGATGTTTTGTACGGGTGGTATCCGCTGTGAAAAGTCGACGGCTTATTTGAAGGAACAAGGTTTCGGTGAGGTATACCATCTAAAAGGAGGTATTCTGAAGTACCTTGAGCAAGTTCCGGAGCATGATACCCTTTGGCAAGGCGAGTGTTTTGTATTCGACGACCGAGTTACCGTCGACCATCAATTACAAAAGGGCAATTATGATCAGTGCCATGCATGTCGGTTACCCATTACCGAAGAGGATAAGGCCAATGAGCTTTATGTATCTGGTGTGAGTTGCCCGTATTGTTTTGATAAAACGACATCGGAGCAGCGCCAGCGATTTCTAGAAAGAGAGAAGCAGATGCGGCTTGCGGAGAAACGCGGAGAGGTGCATTTGGGCTCAGCTGTTTCCGAACAATTAAAGAGAAAGCGCGAGTCGCGGTAAGTTCTCTGTTCCTTCATTAAGGTTTGATTGACGTGCTGATGAATGATCGAGGCTTGCTGTGAGCGGTAGATAACTACCTCTGGTTCAATAATTGTCGGATTGTTTCTAGGCAGACCAACAAGAGCCACAGAGTCGAAATATTCTGTGGCTCTTGTTGGTGATTCACAGTTTCTCAAACCACCTAGCTGCCAGCTAAGCTACCCGCTAGAAATAACATTCATCTTCCTCATCACAATCGTCATCGTCATCAGAAATTTCCCCGTCTGATATATCATAATTTCGGAACTGCAGATAAGAATCTCTCACGAAAGTATATTCATCCTGGGAGGCTTTCAGTAAGTCATCGTATTTGAGTAGACTCGCCCTGGTTCCAATCAATTCTAGCAATTTTACCTGGTTTCTTGTTCGAATATGACTGAGTTGTTTCCTGTTGGGTATATATTCAGCGTTTTCCAACCAGTCCGATTCCGGATTCGCCGCATAGGCAGACGCGTCTCTTAATGTTGACGGTCCGAGTAGGGGTAACATCACATAGGGTCCAGATTCCACTCCCCAGACAGCTAATGTTTGACCGAAATCTTCTTTGTGCTTTTCTAGCCCCATGCGGGTGGCAGGGTCCCAGAGACCAGCTAAGCCGAAGCTGGAGTTGATAAGTAAGCGGCTTAAATCTGACATTGCAGCCACTACTTTCCCCTGAAGAAGGTTATTCACCATCGTAGGAGCATCATTCAAATTCGAAAAGACATTAGAAAAGCCTAATTCCACTGCATCTGGAGTGACAGTTTTATAGCCACTCGCCAGTGGCTTTGCGATGTTTTTGTCGAGTGATTTGTTAAAGTCATAGACGCTGCGGTTCCAACTTTCCCATGGATCCACATTATTTCCAACCGACGTGGCGCAACCTGACAGAAACATTAGTATCAACGGTATGATGGTAATTTTTTGCATAACTAATTGTCCTTAAAGTTTGTGGTTGGAAATAAGCCGCTATATAACGATCGGTATATTATATTATGTAGCGATCGTTATATGCAAGAAAATATATCGATCGTTATATTTAATCTGCTCTATTGCCCTATAGTCTTTTGCAATGCCTGCTTGCTAGACTGACTATTGGCGTGCGACCTTTTCAGAGGCCTCGGAGTTTCTCGAGAGGCGAGCCTCAATAATGGTGTGAGATCAATCAGCAATTTGCGATGACTAGTCTATTGGATGTTTAAGTGTATATGCCCGCATATCGTCTTTTAGAACACGCTTATCGTCCGAAAAGAAAAAAATAGACGAGTAGATTCCAATAATTGCAGACCTGAAAGTCGATCGACGGCGAATCGTTGGGACAATTGGTTGGAAGACTTAATTAGGTGATTGGTTTTTCTTTTTGGCTGTTGCTTTATTCTTTTTCCGGATTTCAACACCATCGGAATTAACGATATCTCTTGTGCCCTGATTTACTGTGATGGGTAACGCAGTAGCGCTGGCCATCCGTGAGTTCGCAATGCTGGAGGGAAGTCATTGAATCTGGAAGAGAGCGAACTAAAAGAAGTTACGAAATTGACCTTCAGAAAGAGAAGGCGCGGAGGTTGATGCTGGTAATTGGTACAAATTTAGCAGTTACTCAACTTTGTTCCTACCTGATTTTTTGGCTCTATATAGTGCCTGATCGGCTCGTCCGAGCATGGAGGAGACTTCCGTATCGCCTGTAATGACACTGACACCGATACTCACAGTAAACGATATTGATTTATTCTCATAGAAAACTGGTTGACGCTCGATAGCTTCTCTAATCCGGCTTGCCAACAATTTTGCAGAAAAATAATCCGTTTCAGGTAAAGCTAAAATAAACTCTTCTCCGCCATAGCGACCAAATAGGTCGGAAGCTCGAATTTGTTGCTGGGTTATCTCGGTGAACTTTAACAGAACTTCATCTCCGGCTTGATGACCGAAGGTATCGTTTATAGTTTTAAATTCATCTAAATCCAGAAGTAGTAGGGAATAATCGTGCTGGTGGCGTATCGAACGGTTTAGTTCGACAGTAGCCTTTTCAAAAAATGTGTGACGGTTAAGTATCCTCGTGAACGAATCTAATTCTGTGACCAGACGCAATGCCTGATTTTTTTCGATAATCTCAAGTTCCCGCTCTATCAAATCTTTGAATTTTTCGATGAGCAGTTCATATTCTCGCTTATAATGGTTTTCCTTATTGTCCAAAACGCATATTGTGCCAAAGGGATTCCCGCTAGGCCACAAGATGGGATAACCGAGATAAGAGATCATCCCGAGGTTAATCTCCTTGGTATTTCGCCAATAGTTATCGTTAAGTGCATTGGGGACTTTTAGCATTTTCTTGTTTCTAATGACGTTATCGCAGAATGATTCAGCAGCGATAAGTGGCTCTATTCCTCCAGCGTCGAACGGGTTGCCGTTAGTAGCGCTCGTTACGACTATTTCTATTTGATCATTGTCAAAGCGTTGGATAAGCCCCGCCGGAACGTCGATGATCTGAGCCATTAAATCGATGATTTCTTGCCATCCTTTTGCCAGCGCTATTAGGGTTGTATCCATGGTATTGTCTCAGTTGAAATTCCATACGTGGGAAGTCATTTAGCTGAAAGTTAAGTGGTTTAGAATGGCGCCAGAGATTGGATCTTTTCCCGCAAAGGAGCTAGAGCGAATATTAAACAGTTGAATATACTTCCGTTGAGGGTTGTTCCTTTAGTGTAGAAAGAGAGTCACTGATTTGTAAAGTCCTCCTGTTGTGAATCGTTCCGATTGGGCGTGGGTAGGCGAAATAGAGGCGTGTTAGAAAGTCAATAGAGTTGCCGAGGATATTTTAAAGCTGGATCGTTATCTTAGTGCCTTTACTTAGTCGGCTTTCAACAAAAATTTCTCCACCGTTCTTGTCGATAAACTCTTTGGCAAGAACGAGTCCGATACCAGCGCCTTTTTCGCCATGGGTTCCCGATTTAGTGGTTGTTTGTTTGCCACTGACGAGTTGATCTGCTTCCAGTTTTGTCATTCCAATACCAAAATCTTCGACTTCTATGAAGGTCTTTCCGTTGGTTTTTGAGAGAGAAATGTTGATTCTGTTTCCGGCATTAGTAAATTTAATCGCATTTGATAAAATGTTTCGGAAGGCGGATTCGATCATGTTGGGATCCAAGTTCAAGATAAACCTACCAACTGCATAGTTTTTTTGTATGTCTATGTTTTTCTTTTGTATCGAGTTCGATAAGAACCCCAGAACGTTGTTAATCATTTCGCAGAGGTCAGTACGCTCTTTCTGCGCTTCAAATTTCACAAGATCATTTTTTGCCCATTCTAATAAGCTCTCTAAAGTATTAAATGCATTGTTGGTTTCTTTACCAAGATGACTTAAACAATCGACGATTTCATCCATGTTAAAATCGTTTTGATTTTCCAGGACAAATTCTATAAAGCCCGTTAACGTTGCCATTGACCCACGAATGTCGTGAGATATAAGCGCAAGAAATTTGGTTTTTATTTTGTTTGAATGTTCTAGTTCCGAATTTTTATCGATCAACATTTTCTTTGATTCGATCAATTCCAAGTCCTTTTCGATACTGTCCCTAAATGAGTTGAGTAAATCGCAGTAGATTTCACTGTATTCATTTTTTTTATCATCTAACATGCATATTGTGCCGAACACGTCGCCGTCGGACCAATTAAGAGGCACGCCGACATAAGACAATGACCCCATTTCGAGGTTCAGGTCAATACTGTTCCACAGAGAGTCGGATTCTATATTCGAAACCTTTAGTTGTTGCTGATTGCCGATCACTGTTTCGCAAAATATGTTATGAGTAAGTTTCGTTTTTTGTCCTACCGCGAACAGGTTTTTTTCAGAATTGTTTTTCAGGAAAACAGAAAGGCTGTCTTCACGGAGCTGCATAATTAGGCAGGAGGGCACAGCAACTATCTGTGCCAATGTATCAAGTATCTTTTGCCATTTTTTGACCATCGAATCTTCAACTTGCGGTTTATTTCCGTAACCTAAACTCACAACTCTACTCGTCTTGTTTTCTCGAACGCCGACAATTGCGCTTTTACTAATCATGGTTTTGTCCTAATACTTTTGAATTGATAGGGCTGTTGTGTTTGATTGTACGGTACTTATGTTGCTACGAATTGTTGTAGTGGCAGAGGAAAAAGTATGCGAGGAATATCGACATGACTAAACGAGTCTATGATCCACGCTAAATACTCGAAACCGTAAAACAGTTTCATTGCTTCAGGATTAACTATAACGATAGATTGACCAGTGATGGGATGATATAGTCCACGATTTGATTCATATCGTCCGGAGCGACAGCCATGGATCGTTTGTCCGAGATACTTAACCGCTTTTCGATCAATGCACAGGTTTTTTTTAGCGGCAATATGTGTGGTAGCGAACCCTTTGGCGCGCGGAGTGACGGAGTGGGTCACTTACATTTATTGAAGTCAGGTACGCTGACTTTAAAGAGAGATAACGCCGACGTCGTGGTTTTTAGAGAACCGACTGTGATCTTTTTCCCCCACGCTACCCGTCACCGAATCGACGCTAAAGAATCTGATAAGGCTGAACTGGTATGTTCTAGTATTCACTATGCCGATGGAGTGAATAACCCGCTAGCGAGCGCTTTGCCACAGTCCATACATTATGCATTGTCGGAGTCGGCAATGTTAAACCAAGTTGCGCAGTGGTTGTTTGACGAAGCATTTGCGGATCGATGTGGACGGGGTCCAATGATAAATCGCTTACTCGATATTTTCTTGATACATATATTAAGAGATGTGTTGGATAATGGACGAGTAGAGCATGGCATGCTGGCGGGTTTGTCTCATCCGCAGTTAGCAAAAGTGCTTACGGCCATTCACAAGGAGCCTCAGAATAATTGGTCATTGGAATCGATGGCAGATATCTCGGCTATGTCGCGTTCAAAATTTGCAGAACTGTTTCGATCCACTGTAGGGCAAAGTCCCGGGGAGTATGTAGCGGACTGGCGTATTTCCATGGCACAGGCGTTATTGATGGAAAATAGACCTGTAGGACTCGTTGCCAACGCCGTTGGTTATGAAAATGGATCGGCATTGGCGAGAGTTTTCCGGAAAAAAACCGGTTTGTCGCCGCGGGAGTGGGTCACCCAAACAAAGAAGCCAAATTGAGAGCCCACGGCGTCGAAGATTAGTTGGCTTTTTGGGTCCCGGCAGAACTTTTTCGGGCCTGCCCTGGCGTAACAGAATAAAGTTCTTTAAAAGCTTTACTAAAAGCCGACTCTGAAGAGTAGCCTGATAGTTCAGCGATCGCATACATCGGAGATTTTCCATTTTGCAAAAGTTCTTTTGCCTTTTGCAGCCGCCATTTGAGTAGATAGGTTTTTGGTGGTATTCCGACCAATCTAGTAAATTTTTCTGTAAAAGCTGTCCTTGACAACGACACAGCTTCACCCAATTTTTTTACCGTCCATTCCGCTTCTTTTTCCGCGTGGATTAAGTTTAATGCCTGTCCAATTTGCCGGTTCGCTAAGGCCGCCATGTAGCCTATTTTCTCGGTTGAAACTTTCATGTGCTGCCGTATCAGTTGAATAAAAAGTATCTCTGTTAATCTGTCTATCATTACGGTCGAGCCTTGAGAAGACTGTCGCGATTCAACTGAAAGAACGGTTGCAATCGTTCTCAACCAAGCCAATTCGGGTGTGTGTTGAGCCTGAATATGAATAATGCAAGGAAGGTCTTTGAGAAACGGATGATCCATCGAAGAGTCATAGCTAAATGAGCCACACATTAAGGTATTTCTGATTGGAGCTTGATGATCAGGTGAGCTAAAAGGATTGTCCCCCGTCGCAATAGCATTCACGACATCGGCGCCCGATAGACGCTGGCTGTTTGGTTTGTCACCGATCCAGTGTTCACCGCCGGTTGGCAAGGCGACAATATCGCCGCACTGTAAATGTAGTGGTCTTTCGTTTGTAACACTCTGGAGCCAGCATTCACCCTCTAGCACTACGTGAAATTTGCCTTCCGGACTGTCGGGAATACTCATGCCCCAGGAGGTATGAAAGTCGCTGCAGAAGTAGGTATTCGCGTTAAGCCTGATTGCTTTCAATACGTCAGCAAGTGCGTCCATGGGAGTTGCGTCGTCCAGTGGCGATTTGATTATCTATTTTACCGCCCATTTGATTGTTGTCGAATTGAAAGGTCATAATGACAATAAATACGGCCATTTAGTCATTTTTTGTTCGGGTATTATGGAGAATAATAACAGACATCGAAAACAATTCCGAGGAGAACAATTATGAAAAATGACTATTTATCGAAAACGAATCGGCCAGCCAAACTGTCTCTCTATCATTATCAGAGCTGCCCGTTTTGCGTTGTAACGAGAAAGGCGATTGACTATACCGGAATAGAAGTAAGTCTTCGTGACATTCGGCAAGAGAGCCGCTATCGCAGAGAATTAATTGCTGGTGGTGGCAAAGCCCAGGTTCCCTGTTTGCTGATTGACAAAGGGGATGGTGAGCAACAATGGCTCTACGAGTCACTGGAAATTATTAATTTTTTGCGTAGTTACAAAGACGAAGCAATCATAAATCGTGCCGTGGCTTAACAGCGTACGGGGGCGATTATTATCGCCCTTTTTTTTGCGTGGTGATATTAATTTATCGCCCTTTGGCTTTTTTCAGTTCGGCTACAATCTTATAGACGCAGGTGATCGACCTGGCAACAACTGAAGTGGTTCGACAAGTGGTTGATTTACTATGCAATATTAGTGGGATATCAGAATAGATAGCGAGCTCTGTGTTCGGCGATGAGATGCGAAGAGAAAGTTATACGCCCGGACAGTTTGCGCTTAAATATAGTGACCGTTATAATCGATGCAGGCGTTGTTTCATGGGCCTCGGTTTGCAACGATGAGATATCTATTATCATGGGTAAAAAGAAGGAAGAAACAAGAGCTCGGATTATTAAAGCTGCAGGCAAAGGTATTCGAGAGAATGGTTATGGCGGCATAGGAGTCGATGGCATTGCCAAAGAGGCCGGTGTGACTTCGGGTGCTTTTTATGGGCACTTTTGTTCGAAAGAAACGGTCTTTGAGGCATCAGTTTCGACCGGTATGAAGGAATTTGTAGACGCTGTTCATATTTGGCGCGAGGAAAAAGGCGACCAGTGGCTAAATCCATTTATTGATTGGTATCTGTCCGACGAATGTCGAGCGGATATTGGTGGTGGCTGTGCCTTACCGGGCCTGTCAGCAGACGTTGCGCGTGCCGGACCCATTGTGCATGCCGCCTACGAAAAGCAGCTGATCGCGGTCATTGACGCTGTTGCAGACGGTCTTCCGGGTCGCAGCAAAGCCAAGCGTGGAAAATCAGCGAGAGCGCTGTTAGCCATTTTGGCGGGTGCGGTAATGATGACACGGGCAATAGAGAGCGAATCGCTCGCGGAGGACATCGCTGGTGCGGCAAGAGTCGCCGCCAAGAATATTACTGCTGATTGTTAAAGTGGTTGCGGAATTTTAAAGTGCCTCAACGGAATCAGATATAGGTCTTGTTAACTTCGTGTAGCAATCTATACAGCTGTTTATAGTCAATGGGTTTTGTCAGTCGACCATCCATGCCTGCCGCATGACAGCGCTCCAATTGCTCGCTCAATACATGGGCAGTAATCGCATAGATTTTGGTTGCTCGCAATCGACGCGATTGTTCCCACTGACGAATACTCATCGCGGTCTCGTATCCATCCAGTTCCGGCATTTCACAGTCCATCAAAATGACATCGAAAGGCGCCTCATTGCATATGATATCCAGTGCAAGTTCGCCGTTCTCTACAATAACCGGTTTGATGCCTAACTTATCCAACATTCCTTCAATTACCATGCGGTTGGTGGGATTGTCCTCCGCGACTAACACTCTAAGATGGTCTAGCTTGCTCCTATCTATTTCTTCTTCAGACTGTTTAGGTTTCGTACCGCAATCGAGAGACAGGTCAAAAAAGAAGCGAGACCCCTCATCGAGTTTACTTTCCACAAAAATATTGCCCCCCATATTTTCGACGAGCATGTGGCAGATAGTCAGTCCTAATCCTGTACCGCCATATTTTCGAGTTGTGGACTGGTCAGCTTGGCGAAAAGGCATGAATAAATGATCAATTTCCTCTGCTGCAATCCCAACTCCCGTATCGATGACTTCAATTCTCACCGTCGCTTCAAGCTCGTTGTACCGCAGAGCGCTTGCCATTAAAGTGATCTTCCCGTGCTGCGTAAACTTAAAAGCATTATTAAGAAGATTAGCGATGACCTGATGTAGCCGTAATTCGTCAGCCATGAGATAAAGAGGTAGGTTTGGGTCGACGTCTACCAAAAATTCGATGCTCTTATCGGCCGTTAATCTAAAGGGTGTGGCAATCTCATCGATATACTCGTGAAAGTTGATGGCTTGTTTTTCGATAAGCATTTCACCGGCTTCTAGCTTCGAATAGTCCAGAATATCATTGATGACTGAAATCAGAACGTTGCCGGAACTCTGGATGGTGCGGATATAATGTTGCTGAATGTCGTCGAGTTTCGTGTCTTGCAGAAGCGTCGATACGCCCAGAACCCCATTCATTGGCGTACGAATTTCATGACTCATCTTTGCCAGGAAATTCGACTTGGATTGGTTGGCTTGTTCGGCCCCCTCTTTGGCGACGATCAGCGCCTGGTTGACCGCTGTTAATTCGTTGGTGCGCTCGGAGACACGATGTTCCAGATCATTATTGAGTTCTCGGAGTTGGTCTTCAAGCAGTGTGCCTTCTGCAATTTTTCCTGCTAACAAGCGGTTTAATCGAAAAAAAGCGAGTGCAATCCAACTAACTATAAGCAGAATAATAGTCACCGAACCCACAGCAATATAGAGTGACGTGGGTGTTTCTTGTTGTTCTTTGTACATGAAAGCAGCAATGTCGGGCTCTGCTTCCAACATGCCTACCGACCGGTACGTATCGGTTATATGTTGCCATCGTCCTGCGTGCATGTAACCCAATTCAATCATTGCTGAACTGACCAGTTCAGCTGTTTTTCTTGCCTCAAATTCTAAATGCTCTCTGCTATGGCGTTCACTGTATTTGCTTAAAATTAGTTCAATAATTTCTTCCGGATGTTCCAGTGCGTAATGCCAACCGGCAAAGGATGCTTTGTGAAAGGCACTGACTAGTTTCGGTGATTGTTCTATAACGCTCTCGACCGTAAAAAGGGTATCGCCGTAGAAATCAATACCGCTGGCTCGAGGAGAGAAAACTCGAAATTCCCGCCCAGATTGTTTTAATTGAAACGGTTCGTCGGTGGTATAAACCGACAGGGCATCAACATTTCCATCGAGTAGTTCTTGAGGGTCATAGTTATGTTTCGTGAGTATAAACTGGCTACTTGGATCCAGCCCCTCGCTTTGGAACATGGCGAGCAGCTCGGCGGCATGATTCTCAAGAGAAACACGCTTTCCGACCAAATCGTGTAGATTGTCGATACCTGCACCAGTATCGGCCATCAGAGCCAAGGGGGAATGTTGAAACAGTACCCCTAATGCCACAACCGGTTCTCCCAAGCCGCGATGAAGAATTAAGTCCGGTCCAGCCACGCCAAATTGAGCGACGCCACTTAATACCATGTCGACTGCATTTTCACCTTCCTTTGGTTCTCGCAGAAATACATTTAAGCCGGCATCTTCGTAATAGCCCTGTTCTTTTGCTGCATAGTACCCTGCGAACTGAAACTGATGTTTCCACTTAAGCTGCAGTGTTATATCGGTTAGCTTTGCCGCTTCAGTGCTGTTTGTAGACAGGAAGTTGAGTGAAATAAGTAGAAATAAAAAAGGTGTCTTCACACTTGCGCAAATTCGAAACAGGCTTCTTGTGAAAGGCATAAACACGAAAACTCCGGAGTTATCGTTGATTTTACAAATGGAGTCGCTGCATATTCTAAAGTCTAGTCGTTTTCCAGCCAATTTCGAATGCCGTATATTGCTGATATTTATGTTGTCAGCACGGGTTCTGGGTTATTAGCTGGTAACTCTATGAATTGAGTTCTGCGAGTAACTGTAATGAATTGAGATAATCTTCGGAACTGGTCTCAGCCATCCGGCCACTGGCAATCAGGTGCGTCATGCCTAGTTGTGCCCGGTATTTGTCCAGTCCTGCCCTGACAAAATCGGGGTCGCCGATAAGGGCCCAGTCATCCAAATTGTCGCCTGGTGACCTACGGCCCGAGAGGAGGGCATTTTTTTCGACTTGTTGTCTTACATTGCGAATTTTTTTGTAATCTTTGCAGACGAAAATGGTGCGCATAACAGGTACGGTATCCAGCATTTGCTTACCACTTGAGGCTAGATGTTCATTATGCTGCCGATAGTTTTCGACCAAAACCTGAATTGTTTCTATCGGAGACGCCAAATAGGGTAAACCGAGGGTGCCTGCTTGCTTTAAGGCGAGCGGCCCAAACGCGGCAACCCAAATGGGAGGGTGTGGTTTCTGAACCGGCAAGGGAGACAGGTGAATAGGTTTTAGAGAGCCATCTGCCATTAGTTCTTCGCCGACAGATTCGCCCGACCATGCTGCAAGCATTTGCTTCAGTGTAGAAGAAAATTTCTGGCGTTTCAGTTTCGGGTCGACATTAAATACCGAGAACATGGAAGATTGAAATCCACGCCCGATGCCCAAAATTACACGGCCCTGAGATAACTGATCAAGGACGGCAACTTCTTCGGCAGCTTGTATAGGGTGCCTGATAGGTAACAGATAGGACGTAGTAGCAAGCTTTATTTTTTTTGTACGAGAACTGATTGCGGCGAGGAGCATTAACGGGGAAGGTAAGGAGCCGCCGCCGTTAAAATGGTTTTCTGGTAACCAGAAAGAATGATAATTCAATGACTCTGCGATTTCAGCTTGCTCCGCTAATTGTGGTCCTGATTGACGATTGTTCAGTGACCAGGCAGTCGTCGCAACTGTTAGTGTAGGTTTCATGGTGGCTTCTTTAGTTTTAGGACTAAGACTAATCATGCCGGCGTATCATTGCAACTACCATAACGCTTCGATATTGATAAAGTTAGTCATTGTCACGCTATAAGAATGGACGCAATAAGACTCAAACTATTGGGCGATGCACGTATCAGTTAATTTTAAGTCAACCTAGTTGGAGCTAGCTGCTCAATTATAGTCGCTGATGACGGGTTTTCTTGCAGTAATCCTACGGGATAGGGCCAGAGACTAAAGCTGCTATCTAAGCCCATTTATTATGGGGTCACCGGTTTCTACTTTAATGTCGGGGGCTGAGGACGTTTCAACATTCCTTTGTTAGTATGGTGCCCGGGCATTTGGCCAAATTATCGCTAGACCTTCACTGACAGTAACGATTTCATCGGGAGAACTCTATTTTTGGTTTTGCCAAAAAAGAGGCTCAAATCAAAAGAGAAAAAAATGAAAATATTGTATTCCATTGTTACGTTTATCTTGCTAACTGTTAGTTCAATGGCGCTTTCACATACCGGGTTACAATCGTCAATACCCAAAAACGGCGATAAGTTAGCGCATAGTCCGGAAAGCTTAAATCTCACTTTTACTAAAGAGGTGCGTTTAATCCGAGTGATTATCGTTGATGTGCACGGAAAGGATATCAAGACTGATTTTGTTCCTTCAAAAACACCCGCATCGTCCTTTGATGTAGATTTTCGGCTGTTGGAAAAAAGTGGCTACCGTGTTAATTGGATCGCAATGGGAGCGGATGGCCATAAGGTAAGGGGTACCCTGAGTTTTTCAGTACAAAGTCAGAGTGTTAGTAAGGAAGTGAGTGCGGACAAGGACATGGACAGGGAAGAACTGCTGGATGGACATGGTTCCCTCAACCAATAAGAGTTGAACGCTTGGGCGATTATATGGGTATCTCTTTTTGGGTCTTTCCGCTTCTGGCCACAAAGCTATTGGTCTATCTTGGCGTTAGTGCCGCGATCGGCGGTGTATTTATGGCCTATATGCTCTCACAACGTGAGGAATTGCGAAGTGTAGTGTCGGCCTATATTCAGCTTTTTGTTAGTCTTGCAGTCCTGTCAACGATCCTTGGGTTTTATTTGCAAGTAGGAGCGTTTTCAGAAGAAGGATTATCTGGTATGTGGGATGTGGA
The DNA here is from genome assembly GCA_913019905.1 of uncultured Cellvibrionales bacterium. Lineage (GTDB taxonomy): Bacteria > Pseudomonadota > Gammaproteobacteria > Pseudomonadales > Dasaniaceae > Oceanicoccus. Next base: position 21,229 of record CAJVZD010000027.1, on the reverse strand, counting down.
GGTCGCGGCTATCTTATGGGATTCACCTATTGGGGACGCGGTGCTCTTTCGTGTGACTGGGTTTTTTATCGTACTGATCACAATTTCCGTTCAGAACCACTGGGCGCAAAACGCTCGTCTTTACCATTGGAGAAAAGCCGTTGTTATTTTTTCTTTCTTTGTCGGCGCGTTGGTATTGGTTCGCTCCTTTAGTTTAGTTGGGCATACGGCGGAACTGGAACCTGTCTATCAAGGGTTAATCAGTCTTCATGTATTCATTGCGGCGTGGTGGATGGGTGCATTGTGGCCTCTGTGGCGTGCCTGTTCCACAAGAAATAGCATAGGAAATAATCTGTTTTTGCATTCATTGATGGAGAAATTTGGTCAGTTTGCCGCATTCCTTGTTCCTCTTTTAATTGCATGTGGTTGCATCATAGGGTTTCAGCTCATCGGTTCTCTCGCAGAGTTCCAAGATACAGCTTATGGACAGCTGTTTTCAATCAAATTGTTGTCGGTTATTGCTATTTTAATACTGGCGACCTGGCACAAACTTAATCTGGTACCGAAACTATTGGGGAGGAAAAACGGTGAAAAAACCTTAGCACTGTCTATACGAATTGAGATGATAATCGGCTTAATTGTTTTGGTGGCAACGGTAATCGTCGCGAATAGGGTTGGGCCAGAACATTCTGGGTTTTGAGGGTCCGTTTGGGCTTAAAAGGGTTTGTTGTGGGTAATAGACTTCCTTGGCAAGGCTTCGCGCAGGGATTTTTCTTCTCCAGAGAATAGTACCTTTATATAACAGAATGGCTACATATGCCTTCTATGGCCGGTTTTTGAAGAGGGATTATTTGAGGTTATTCCGATGTTTTATGAGTTGTATTTCACTTAGTTGCGGCAAGGAGTCAGAGATTTTGAACCAGTCGCTCTTGCAGTCTACGTAAATATGCTTGTCCGGTTGCATACTAAATTCACCGTCGAGAAGCCCTGCCGGGATTTCAAACCAGCTAGCGGTAGAGTGGGGGTCCGGGACCGGCGAACCGCAATTTGAACAGAAGGTGACTCGATAGGCTGGTGGGATCTTCAAAAGTGGAGCCTCATAACTCTTCACCAATTCTTTTCCGCAAATCCAGTGAAATTTTTTTGACAAAACGCCCACCGCTGCCATAAATGCAGTCCCGGATGTTTTCCTGCACCGGTTGCAGTGACAAAGTTCAAAAGGACCGTGTACGCGATCAATGTCGAATTGAACGCCGCCGCACAGACATTGGCCGTGTATCATTTTCGATTCCTCAACTTAATCTAAATACTTGTTGTTTACCATTAACGCTAAGCCAGAAAAGAAACAAGTCAAGTATTCAGTATCGAAAAGTAGAAGGTTCTCAGTGCAATGTTCGTTACGAAGACGATCTAATGAAGGTGGGGGAGAGGACTGGGGTTTGTTTGGCCCGATTTACTCAAGCTTCACAAACCCGTCTGTTGGTACTAGAACGCCTACTTAGCTAGTTCGGTATTGAGTACTTTTTTGAGCTCTCGTTTTAAGAACTTTCCATTAGCGTTTCTTGGCAATGGTTCGTTTTGTATCCATATATAGCGAGGGACTTTATGTTTGGCGCTATGCTCCAGGCAGAATTGACGGATGCCGTCGGGCGTTAGCGAAGAACCTTCCTTCAGCACAATAGCGACACCGACTTCCTCTCCAAGGCGCTCGTCATCGACACCAAAGACAGAACATTCTGCAATGTCTGGCATGTTATAAATCACCGATTCAACTTCGGCACAATAGATATTCTCGCCTCCCCGCAACACCATGTCTTTAACGCGGTCAACGATAAAAATGAATCCATGTTCGTCTATTCGCGCCACATCGCCCGTGTGTAACCATCCGTTAGTAATGCTCTCAGCACTATCTTTGGGACGGTTTATGTATCCCTTGATGACCGGCGCACCTTTCACCAGAAGTTCGCCAACTTCTCCCTGGGCGACTTCAACGCCATCGCTGTCGATACATTTTGCTTCAAAATTTGGCATGGCGGGACCACAGCTGTCTGGCTTGTCTACGAAAAAATCACCGTTATTAGCCGTAATGATTCCGCACGTTTCCGTCATACCAAACCCTGTATTCGGTCGGGCTGTCGCTACACCTTCTTCGATTTTTGCAACCAGATCAGGCTGTAACTGCGCGCCACCACCACCGAGTGTTAACAAAGTGCTGGTATCAAATTTATGGAAGTCTGGATGTGCCAAAATTTCCCGTGACATAGTGGGAACTCCACTGACGGAGGTTATTTTTTCCTTCTCGATAAGTCGCAGCGCTTCGCCAGCATCCCAGCGATACATGTGAATTAATTTCCCGCCCGCAAACGTATTTCCATGAGCCAGACAATTGTTCGCGGTAACATGAAATAGCGGCGTGGTTATTAGTGCCGAGCCGATCGGAGCGTCTTCCGGATCAGGCATTTCTACATTGTTGAATTTTGCTGCGGCGGTAGGAAATACAGCGCCAGCGAAAGCCAGATTCATAAGATTATTGACACAACCTCGGTGCGTGAGTTGAGCACCTTTCGGGTTACCGGTGGTTCCCGATGTATAGAAGATACAAGCGTCGTCGTCGGGATCAATTTGCGCCTCCGGCATAGTAGCGTCGCCCTCAGACAAGGTAGAAAATGGAATGAGAGATTCGTTTTCAGACGTTGTCCTTACGCCAACTACAATTAGATCAGAAAACGAGTCGCGAATTTCCTCAAATCGGTCCAGGCGTTCTTGGTCGCAGACCATCAGTTTCGGGTTTGAGTCTTTTAGACCGTATGCCATTTCCGACGATACCCACCAAGCATTCATTCCGACAACGGCTATACCCTGAGACATGCAAGCCCAATAGGTCAGTAACCATTCGGGATAATTTCGCATCGCTATCGCTACTCTGTCGCCATGTTCAATGCCGTTATTACGCAACCATGCGGCTATAGCTGAGACTTCTCTGTGGGCTTGCGCATAAGTCCAGCGTTCATCCTGATAGACAAGATAATCTCGGTCAGCGAATTGCGCAGATGATAACCACACATCCCGTAAGCTGTTAGGAGCGTTCAGGTAGGCTCTGATTTGTTCACCGCCTACTTCAACTTCTGTGATTTCAAACGGGGCGTCTTTTGTCGTGAGTTGTGACCATGTCTCTTGTAATGCGTTGTACATTTTTTGGAACCTCGTTAGCTTCGTTGTTTGTTTTTATCGGTAAACCATTTGAAAAAATCGATTAGTTTCTACGGATTATGAGTAGGAACATCCAATTCACCTACAAAATATTCGGGAAGGGTGGTGTTTTTTCAGTATTTGTATCTAAGTTATTATTTAGAAGCAGCACTTTAGCAGATTATCGGTAGGCTTGAAAAGTAGACCGTTTGTGGCTTTTTGTGGTCGAATGGCTTTCCAAAAACTCATGTTCAGTCCGGGAAACTGTTTAATGCCCTATCTTGGGTGAAGTACAGCTTCGCAATAGCCGGTGTCGTAGATGCGTCCCGATCGCGGGCGTTGGTATGTGCCGCTGTTCATAGTTGCAGGGCTATGAGTTATTAGAACGTCTATCTGCGTAATTTTGTCATTCCTTCGTCGCAGTTCGTAGTTCATTTTGGATGGCATTTTGTTTGTTATTGTTCAAAAAGCGAGGAATAATCTTTTCGTCCCGCCATAGCTTCTTTTATATCGAATTGAGGTATCAGACACGAGTCGTTCACTTTAACGTCTATTTTTTTGCAGTAAACGTTTATCCTATAATCTCCAGATGTCGATATCATCGGAACAGTTAGCTGTTCTCTATTAGATATGAAATGGAAAACTGTTAGCAGAATCACGTTATTATCGTAGTGACGGAGTAATCACCGGAAAGTTAACATTGGTTTTGCCATATGATCGCAAACATTTGCGGTTGTAAAGTGCCTCTGCTAGTCTGGTAGTTATTTTACAAGACCCGTTGGCTCAGTCAAAATTGCCATCGTGGAACTTACTCCATTGTGTTATATACCGTTCAGGATTATTTTGTATGAGAAATATTCGACCATTGTTGGTTGTGTCAGTCGCGGCGTCTTTGTTGGTCTCCGCATGTCAGGTGGCCGATAATCAACCAGCCGTAGATTCTTCGGCTGCTACTGTTGTCGTTGATGAACAACAATCGGAACAAGAGCTTGCTCGTTGGAAAGTTACGGGGAATTCCAGAAGAGACACAAACACTGCAATTAGCGCTCTACAATTAGGCAAGTCAGTCGCAGCGCGGAAGCTTCTTCTTTCCGCGACTCAGCACAGTCGACCGGATTCTCGCGCAAGCGCATTGTTGAAGCAAATTGATACGAGTCCGTATATCTTGTTCGGAGAGATCTTTTTCGAATATACAGTGAAGTCCGGGGAGTTCTTGTCGACGATTTCAAAACGGTATTTGGACGATCCTTTATTGTTTTTTGCACTCGCGCGATATAACGGTATAGAAAATCCTAGTAAAATTAACGCTGGCATGAAGCTTCGAATCCCCGGCGAACGGCCCGAGGAAAAACCTGAAGATTCGAATGCAGATTCTGTCGTGTCGAGTGAGCAAGCCGCAGACATGATCGATGAACAAGTTACTGATGATGTTGATGCGCAAGTTGCAAGTGGGGTTGATGAGCAAGCTGCCGATGATTTTGGTGAACCGTCTACCGAAATGAAGCAAACCGAGGAGGTTGAATCTGAATTTGTGAGCGACGACGAATCGCCCGCGATGTCTACACTTCAAGCTTTCTATGAGTCGAGGAAATACCAGGAATTATTAGACAGCGCTGAGCCATTTCCCGAAGATGAAAATGAAATCCAGTGGATTGAAGATTCAGCAATGACCTTATCGCTGGGTCAAGAAAGAGAAGGTGACTATGAGGCTGCCTTAGCTACGATTAATCAAGGCGTAGGGTTGATCGGAGCCCGAGATGCTTTAGTTGACACTCTTTCGTTACTAACCGAAAAGAATGAAGCAAATATGCTGTTGGTCGATGCCCTTGAAAGTGGTTCACAGCAACAGCAATTTGAGGTACTGAAGACAGTGGAAGAGTTCCATCCCTCCGTGGTTATGGAGAACGCCAACTACTCAACGCTGAGCGGCTTATTAGTTGACCAGCTTCATAAGGACGCGATGTTAGCTTATCGTCAACAGAGATTGGCTGAGGCCATTGTGTTGTGGGAAAAGGTTTTGCATCTGGATAAAGATAACGAGTTGGCCACTATTCACAAAGCTCGCGCTGAGAACTTGCAGAAAAAGCTGAAAGATATCAATTAATTTTGTTGAGGTTATCGCGGATTTTATAGGCTCTTATCAACTTTATTTTTGCCCGGCTGTGGGTTTGGTCGATTGCCAATGCCAATTCCCACATTTCAATCGCCTGTCCGACGCTGCCCCTAAACAGTCGTTGACCTTCTAGATATAGATTTTCGGCGACTGACTGTCGCAATGGCATCATGTTTTCCTGTTTCTTCGACCATTGGTCTTTTATCCCCAGTAGTAGCTTACCGGCTGGCACCCATTGATCGACAGCGATAAAGCCATGAATCTCTTGTACTTTTGCCTTCACAGCTGAATTTTTTTCTTCTTTTTTCTGTAGTTCTATCTGTCGTTCTAATTGTGGTTTTATTTGGGGAGTAAGGTTTGTTTTCTTTGGTTTTCGAGCGTTGGCAGTTTTTCGCCATTTGGCCTCATTGACTTCATGGGAATCGATTAGGCTAGCCAATTCCTGTTCGGCCATATCACCACGTAGTGCTTCCACTGCCGGTTGATAATCAGGTTGATAGCGCAATAATCTTTTTAAACAATGGCGATGCTGGTCGACAGAACTGTTTTGTTTTGTACATTGGAGCGCGCTACTAAAGAGCTCTTGTCGTCTCTGGTCAATCTTCTCAAGAAGCATGGTCGCCTCTGGCACAGGGGCCAGTGCTATCCAAGCTTTGGTCATGATTTGGGCTTCTTGAAAATGGTCTTTTTCAAATAGCTGGTGCGCGCGCGATTTGAAATATTGAGCGGCTTCTGACACTTCAGCTTGTTCGGAGTTAAGTGACTGACAGGCATTTAGAGAAATGAAGATCGTCGATAACAATATTATTTTAAATGGCCAGGTCACGTCGGTTTCTCTTAATGATTTTAATGAAGCTTTTTAGGTTTCGATTACCGAATACTTGGAAGCGGCGCAGGGTATATGGATAAGAATAACTACTGATGCTACCAGGTGAAACAGTAAAGCCGAGCTTGTGATTGCTTTCTGTTAGAAATTCAACAACTTTTGGGTTTACTTCTCCATAGGGATATGCGAAATACTGTTCTTCCGGTGCAGACAATAACCGGTTCAATTTTTCTTGTGGTGCAATAATCTCTAGTTTGAGGTTTTGATAAAAGTCTTTGAGCGATTCATTAGCAAGAGGCATGTTGAAGTTTCGGTGGGTCTTAGAATGTGAATGGATATCAATCAGATCCGATTCTAACATGTCGATTAGCTGCTTTTTTTTGAGACCACCATTGTTTATAAAATCTGAATAGACAAACACAGTAGCCGGCATGCCATATTTTTTTAGTAACGGAAAAGCTATGTCATACGTAGATCGAAAGCCATCATCTATGGTGATGACAACGGCGCGGTGGGGAATCGGCAGACCTTGTTGCATGTGTTTAGACAGTGCAGAAAGTGAAATTACCCGGTAGTTGTTATCTCGGAGATATCGTAGCTGTTGTTCAAAATCTTGTGGTCGAATCATAGTATTGGATTTCTTAGGCCCAAAGTTGTGATACGTTAAAATTGGAACAATCTGTTCGTAGTTATCAAAAATGCCATAGTGTGGTTCCATTGACTTTGGAATAACTAATTTTTGACCAGCGGTAAGTTCTTTTAGTGAATTTCTGTCTGCAATGTACCAGCCGAGGCTTTTGTTGCTGTAATAGGTTTCTGCTAGTGAACTCCAGGTATCATGACTACCCGAAAGTACGACGGTAACCTGAGTATCTTCTGCTAATAGAACGTGTTTGCGGGCGGGCGTTCCGCAGGCCGAAATGGCAGCAATTAAACACAGGCAAAGCCACCGCATGTTTTTCATATTAGCTATCCTCCGGGTTTTTCTCGGTGGGCTGTGGGCTCATGACGAGTGTTTCATCCTCGCTGCCGATTACTTTCATTAATACAGTTTTGTCGTCGTCATCGTTTTCGGATAGAAATGGATCGTCTTTTTCAGATTCTCCAGCGTCGGGCATCAATGCTTGCATTGTCTTTTCATTCTTATCCAATAAAGCGTTAAAACTCTTAAAAACTTCACCAAATTCGTCGTTGCGCGTGTTGTCCAGGGTATAGTCTGCATGTCCAGCAATGGTCTGTTTTATTGCTTTTTGTAGTAACGCGATCGGTTTGGTAATGCGCGAAATTAGCAGATACGTCATTCCTACCACTGATATCACAGTGATAACAATCAATAAACCCATAGTCCATAACGTCGTATTGGCGGCATTGGCTAGATGTGATTGGCTCAATCCAATATGAATCTTACCCACACTTTTTTGCTGAAACTTGATGGCAACGGCAAAGTCGAATACTTGAGTTCCCTCGTATAACCAATCCCGGATCTCCGCCTCTGCGTAAGTGGTTGAGGCAGTTGGCAATCCCTTGATGTCTATCGGTAAATTGACCGCCGTTTCCTCACTACTGCCCCGAACAGTATTTTTATGATCTGCAATGAAAATATAGGAAAACTCTTGATTGTCTTTCAAATCTTCGATGAGCGTTTCTATTGTGATCCAGTCTTCACCTAACATGGCTTCGGCACTATTGATCGAGATTAGTTTGGCTAAGGCACTGCCGGAATCAAGTGCGAATGACCGCATGGTATTGAGTTGTGAAAAATAGACGACGGTACTACAAATGACTAAGGTGAAACCTACCGCGAGCATCATGGAGACGGATCCCCAGACCCGAAACGGTATGTGAACCTGGCTTTTGTGAAACGCAGTACGCTTTTTAAGAACCGCGTGTTTTTTCAAGCTATTACGTTGATGGCGGTCGACGTCAGTTAGAACGTCTTCCGGCGTCATTTTTATATTTTGAAGCAATTTCAATAATGCTCCTGAACAGGAGATCCATATCCACTGAAAACTTGTTTGTATTGTTGATTTAGCGACGCTCCATATCGACATTAGTACTTGTGAGTCCGTGACACTTTCGTCTTTGGTTGTGAGTTCTTGTTTTACCTGCTGTAAAGCCATTGATAATTCTTCACCGGTTTGGTATCGACGACCGGGCTTTTTCTGTAGAAGCCTACTAACGATACGGGCCAGTCTTGGAGGTATGTCGGCCACCAGGTGTTCTATATGTACGTAATTCCCGTTGGAGATCTCCAAAAACAGCGAGGCCAGTGTATTACCCGTAAAAGGTTTTTCATGGGTCAATAGTTGATACAACAAAATACCGGTAGCAAACAAGTCAGCGCGACCGTCAATCTTTTCTCCTCGCAGCTGTTCTGGAGCCATATATTGGGGAGTGCCTAAAATTGCGCCCATTTGAGTCTGTTGTGAGTTGTGGGTGTCGTCAACATGTGCAATGCCGAAATCGGTAATCTTGACTTGAGTGCCGCCTTCAGCGCAGACAATGTTGGCTGGTTTGATATCGCGATGTACAACACCCTGGCTGTGGGAGTAGTGCAACGCGTCTGCTACCTGAATCCCTATTTCTAATACGTCCGGGATGGAGAACTCATGATTGGCCTCCATAAGGTCTTCCAAAGAATTACCACTGAGTAGCTCCATCGCCATGTAAGGATGTTCGTCAACTTCGCCTACGTCGTAAACAGTGACAATTTTTGGATGTACCAGGTTCCCCGCAGCGCTGGCTTCGCGCAGAAAACGAAAGCGGTATTCATCATTGCTGGCGTGCTCGCTTTTCAAGAGTTTTATTGCTAGCGTGCGATTTATTTTAGGGTCAAATGCCAGGTAGACATCGGCCATCGCTCCAGATCCCAGCATTTCCTTGACTTCGTATCGGCCTATCGAATCCATAGGAGGTGCCTCAGTTGACTCGGTGTCATTTTCTTGTTCCTTTAACTGTAGTAGATCTGTAATTTTTGGCACCGCTGTGATGTTCGACGACAAAGACTCAGTGATAGGGATAAAAGCGATATCACGAGTTTAATCAGTCTTTCACATCGTATTGACTTTGTACAGGTGACAAACATAACCGCCTTGCGACTGTAGGTAATAGAAGGTTGCTACTGGGTGTTTCTTTCATCGTTAGTTGAAACCGGTCACATGCGTGTATCGTTCACAGTTGTCCCTGTTTGCTTACTAGATAATGCTGGTCTTACAGAGTCCGGTTGCTGGTAAGAGCGTCGCTCATAGGTTATTCAAACGACTCAAGTCGACTGTTGCGAGGATTGAAATAAAGCGGGTAGGAGCGTAATCTGTGTGAGTTTAGTTAGCAGTTTAAGTGTCTTTTTTGATGCGGATCAATAGGCCGGTTCTCGTTGAGTCTAAAGTAAAGAGGAGAGAAAGATAGTATTCTGTGTAGACAATTATAGTTTGGAGGTGTTTGTTATGACTCAGCTGAAAGATGAATTAACTGAAATAATTGACGGGCTAAAAACCGAGAGGGACGTTCTTGCGGTGAAGATGAATTTGGCTAAAGCGGAGGTTAAAACAGAATGGGGAGAGTTAGAAAAGAAATGGGAAAAAATCAGTTTCCGCAATGAAAAAATTAAGGCGGAGTTGCACGAAACATCCGAAGATGTCGGTGAGGATCTAAAGAATCTAGCTCAGGATGTGAGAGAAGGCTATTCGCGGATCAAGCAGTTATTCAAATAGCCTTTCCCCTGTCATAATACGGTGAATTGAAGGAATCGGCTTGTGATGTATTGCATTTATTACTGTATCCATTGCCTGGAATACCAGTAAAAACGCCCATTGTGAGGAGAAATGGCGGTACAATTATAGCGGTTTCGACCGGGTATAAGTTCGGTCTGGGATTGAGCGCTAATGCGTTCCTCTGTCTGTACAGTATCTATCGGCTGGCCATTGCCTAGAAAACACTGAACTCGGGATTTGATGGGTTCCGATAATATCAATGTTAACAGGGGTGCCTTGTTGATCGGAGCTTTTTTAATAGGAACGAGGCTACTTCGGTAGTGTTCAATCTTATCTTTTAGCAAGGGAAAAGGAACGCTGAGTAACTTGTCAGCAAGGAATCTGATATCGGCGTAAACTCCAGATAAAGGAAAACGCGGAAGAGCACCCAGCTCGCTATTGTTGCCCACTGCACCCGAATGCTGTCCAACCGCTGAATAACCCAGGTTTTCGACGATTTTTTGCAATTGCTGGTCGAATTCTCCGTACGGGTACGCAAATATTCTGGGCCTTACCCCTAGATTTTTCTCGATAATCTGTTCCGCGCTGATAACCTCCTTGCGCATTTGTTCCTGCCATAGACCGATATCTTTTGTCGCACCGTCTGCTGTCATATGGAGGTGGCTGTGACTGTGATTTCCGATGTGCAATAGGCCGGTATTTTGAAGTTTTTTCAGCTCCGTCCAACTGCATTGACTCATACTGGAGTTTGTCATGATTCCGGTGTTGATAAAAACAGAGAATGGCCATTGGCGGTCAACTAATAGGGGGGCGGCATTAGTGCAAACCGATTTGCCAGTGTCATCAAAAGTGATACTGACAAGTCGTTCCTCTGGTGTTAGTTGTTTAGTTTTTATTCTATAAATGAGTTCTGGCAGCGGTATGACAGTAAAATGATTTCTCTCCAGCCACTCAAGGTGGGCGGTAAATTCGTTTACGTTTAAGCTGGTCGAGCGCGGAGTACTGTCACTAACATGGTGGTATTGTAAAATGACGGCACTAGAGCCGTTAACACTGAATAATACTGTCGTTAGCAATACCGTCGTTTGAAACAGACCTCGCATCAATAAAGTCAGACATGCGTGCCGTTTGTCTGTGTTAGGTAAAATCACGAATGTCGAACCTCATAAGCGTTATTTAACGCTGGGTTTATCTTGTCTTATCTATCAATTCAATATGGAAGATGCGGGGCCAGTATTTTCCAGTGACTAACAAGCGTTGGTGTTCTTTATCGTAGGCTATGCCATTGAGTACATCCGTTTTTGCAGTGGTCAACTTTTTTGGCAAGAGTTTAGCTAAATCGACATAGGCGGTCACTTTTCCCGTCTTTGGCTCGATAATTACTAGTCGATTGCTTTGCCAAATATTGGCGTAAATATGACCATTAATCCATTCGAGTTCGTTGATTCGAGAGACGGGTTTATCGTCTAAAGTTACCGATGTAGTCCTAGTTATTGAAAAATCGCCAGGGTTAATGAACTGTAACTTATCGCTGCCGTTGCTTAGGATCAGTTCCTTACCGTTGTTACTTAAGCCCCAACCATCACCTTTGTAGGTAAATGTCGAGAGAACATCTAAGCTCTTTGCGTCATAGATAAAACCGCGCTGCGCTTTCCAGGTCAGCTGGTAGACCTTATTATCGAGTACCGTGATTCCCTCGCCAAAATACTCTTTTTTAAGTTTCGAAAAATCTCTTTCTCGAACAGAGTTCAATCTTCGCTTACTGATTTTGGAAAAACCGCGTTTACCCGTGCCTTCATAAAGAAATCCGTCACGGTACTCCAGCCCCTGGGTAAAAGAATTTGTCGAATGAGGAAAGGAGTTAATAACTTGAAAGTCATATTCCTTTGCAGGTTCGCCTGCCCAGCAAAACTGTGCAATAGAAAGCAGGCAAAGAGAAAGTAATCGCATAAACTGTTGTGAATTATTGGTGTTCAATAGAGTCACAGTAGTTATCGTTAGTTGTATTTAGCTTCGCTTTCATCGACAAATTTAATTGCATTGCTAACTGCAGACACGATTTTGTCGAGCATTTCCTTTCGTTCTACCGGCGACAAATAGAAAGCCATATCAACATCGTGGCGAATATAACGCGGTGGTAAATGATTGAGTGCGACGCAGGCGATATCTGCCACGTATTCTGTGTTGTCGAATTTGTCCGTCAACTGCTTTTGCAGTTCTTCAAAAACGTGCCTTTCATAATAATTATGTATACTGTCCAGTTCTGTGGCTAAATCATGACGTAAGTTTTCATGTGATAGCAGCATTATTCTCTCCAGTTAATGTTCGTCGATCATCGGTATCGTCGGTTCTTTAGTTACAGTTTTCCGTAAAAATTTGGGCTGTATTAAACTATACATAGTAATGACTGACTTCACTACTGAAGTATTACAAACTGCTGTTTAAAAATCACGCATCTTGTTTTCCAACGCCGTCGCGAACCTATTCCCGCTATGGACTTTTTGCGAAATCACTTCTATCCTTCCTGTCCGTTTACAATCACATTCGCTCAACTCCAAAGAAATCTTAGCATCGCTTACGGATTAGGCCATGAATCGGACGCAAAAACCTTTATTAATTGGGGGCGGTGATTTTCGAGTCATATTGGTTGGGTGAATAAGATGCTCGTGCTTGTAGTTGTAGTTGTTTGGATAGTCGGTTCTATTAGTTGTTTCGATAGTTGTTTCTTCACATAGAATAAACATTCTTATTGTCGTTCTAATAAACAGACCCGTTGACAGGTGACGTTGGGACTTAGTTATCAAATGAGTATTGTAACCATCGAGACGATAAACCTGTTTTCTTAAGATTACTGCCTGGGCAAAGGAGCTCATCATGGATTTTTCTTTATCATCGGATCAACAGGCGATTTGTGAAGCTGTTGAACATATTTGTCGTCAATTTGACGATGATTATTGGCTTGCCCACGATAATAGCGGTGAGTTTCCGGACGAGTTTCATAGAGCGATGGCCGACGGCGGTTGGCTGGGTATAGCTGCGCCAACAGAATACGGCGGGGCTGGACTTGGCGTTACCGAGGCAGCTTTGATGATGCATCAAGTAGCCAAAGCGGGCGCTATGGCTGCTGCTTCCTCCATCCACATCAACATATTTGGCCCCCATCCGATTATTGTTTTTGGCACTGACGAACAAAAAAAACGCTGGTTGCCGGATTTGATTCAAGGCAATATCAAAAGTTGTTTTGGCGTTACCGAACCCGATGCAGGATTGAATACCACTTCAATTACGACTCGAGCTGTACGCAAGGCCGACAAATATGTCGTTGACGGTAAAAAGGTTTGGACGTCTACCGCTTTGCAAGCTGACAAAATCATGTTGTTGACCCGTACCACGCCAAAGGACGAGGTCGCGCGTCCCACCGACGGTTTAACCCTGTTTTACACAGACTTGAATAGGGATTATTGCGACGTTCGTGCCATCCCAAAAATGGGTCGCTCAGCGGTCGCCACGTGCGAAGTATTTATCGATGGGTTGCCGGTGCCCGCAGAAGACCGAGTTGGCGAGGAAGGTAAAGGTTTTCAATACCTATTGCATAGTCTTAATCCTGAACGAATTCTCGTTGCCGTTGAGGGCATTGGCATTGGACAAAGTGCGCTCGATAGAGCCGCAAAATATGCGCGGGAAAGAGTCGTATTCGATCGTCCGATAGGGATGAATCAATCTATCCAGCATCCGTTGGCAGAGAGCTGGATAGAGTTGGAGTCGGCTTTTTTAATGGCGATGAAAGCCGCCTACCTCTATGATACAAACCAACCCTGCGGCCAAGAAGCCAACGCAGCCAAATATCTTGGTGGGGAGGCGGGGTTTCAAGCTTGTACTCGCGCGGTAATGACCCACGGTGGTATGGGTTACGCGAAAGAATTTCACGTCGAAAGATTGATGCGAGAAGTCATGATTACGCGGCTGGCGCCAGTTAGCCCTCAGTTAATTTTGTGTAATATCGCGGAAAGAGCGCTTGGATTACCCAAATCGTACTGATGGATCGTGGCAGTGATTTGTCATGTCGCGTTTGAGCTTGTTCGACCCTCGTGATTTTCTTGATGACAGTGTTTCAACGTATAGAATAATGTGTATTACCCGCCGTCTAATGAAAGCGGCGGGCCGTCAAAATTAATTTTTCTTTCAATTAAATAGGACAAGGACCATGGCGACTACCTGGGGCACTTTTGACTGGCAAGATCCCTTTTTGCTGAATAGTCAATTGACAGAAGAAGAGCGAATGATTCAGTTATCTGCACGGCAATATGCGCAGGAAAAATTACAACCGCGTGTTCGCGAAGCTTACCGGAATGAACAGACTGATCCCGAGATTTTTAGAGAAATGGGTGAGCTGGGACTACTCGGTTCAACGATCCACGGTTATGGTTGTTCGGGGGTCAGTTATGTCTCTTACGGATTGATTGCTCGTGAAGTCGAACGGGTTGATTCCGGTTATCGGTCAATGATGAGTGTGCAATCGAGCCTGGTGATGTTTCCGATTTACGATTACGGTAGCGAAGCACAGAGAGAAAAATATCTACCCAAATTGGCGACCGGTGAATGGATCGGTTGCTTCGGTCTCACTGAGCCGGATCACGGCTCCGATCCAGGTGGCATGTTAACGCGAGCAAAGTCTGTTGATGGCGGTTATCAACTTAACGGTAACAAGATGTGGATATCTAATTCACCGATTGCCGATGTTTTTGTTGTCTGGGCGAAAGACGATAAGGGCACCATAAGAGGTTATATCCTGGAAAAAGGAATGGAAGGGCTTAGTGCGCCAAAAATTGAAGGTAAGTTATCTTTACGTGCGTCGGTAACCGGCGAGATAGTTATGGATAACGTCTTTGTTCCCGAGGAGAATTTACTGCCCAATGTGCAAGGGCTTAAAGGTCCAATGGGTTGCTTGAATAATGCTCGGTTTGGCATTTCCTGGGGAGCGCTTGGTGCTGCTGAAGCATGCTGGCATGCCGCTCGCCAATATACCATGGATCGCGTTCAGTTTGGTCGTCCGCTGGCTGCTAATCAGCTTATTCAGAAGAAATTGGTGGACATGCAGACAGATATTAGCCTGGCTTTGCAGGGGTGCTTGCAAGCGGGACGCCTGAAGGAAAGCGACCAGCTGTCCCCGCAATTGATTTCCTTATTGAAGCGGAATTCCTGCGGGAAAGCACTGGATATCGCGCGAACAGCCCGTGATATGCATGGAGGTAACGGGATTTCCGACGAATATCCCGTTATGCGACACATGATCAATTTGGAAACGGTCAATACCTATGAGGGAACTCACGATGTTCACGCCCTGATTTTGGGTCGCGCTCAGACGGGGATCGCGGCATTCGGCGGATAGTTGCTCAATATCCGCCGAACAATGTCTTCTGAATAATATCCGCTGCAACGATGCTGCCAGTGATGAAATGGTTTGCTCGCCGCACTGACAGATCGGTTCTTTTATTGATCCATTCTTTTTAAGGTGGACGTTAAGTTAGTTAAGGTTATTTTGGAGATTTTATGACGAACATGGTTGAAGTCTATCGGTCCGGGGTCAATACCTGGGACTGTGACGAAATGGGACATATGAACGTTCGCTTTTACGTGGCACGTTCTGTCGATGGTTTGTTCGGTTTGGCTCAGCTTGTCGGCTTTGGGCCTCGCTACATGCGCGAGCGTAAGCGAACTTTAGTCGTACGAGACCAGCATATTAGGTTTCACCGAGAGATGCGCCCTGGGACCCCTTATTTCATTAACGCAGGCATAATCGAAGCGGACGAGAGCTGTATCAAAGTATACGAAGAAATGGTGAATGCGATGACGGGATTGGTGTCTGCCACTTTTGTCGCAGATGTGCAGTTAACGAGTACCGATACAAGAGAGCGCATCCCGTATAGCGCTGGAATGATCAATCGTTTGCAAACGTATTTTGTCGAGTTACCCGATTATGCCAGTCCGCGAGGTACGTCTAGAGATGATCCGCGTACTCCGCCCACTCTTCAGGAAGCAGAAAATTTGGGGCTTATTCCGATATACCGTGGCGTTGTGCTTAGTGCGGATGCTGATGAACAGGGTTTTATGCAGGTTTACAGCTATATGGGCCGCATATCAGATGGTATAACGCATTTCTTTATGGCTATCCGAGACGAAGATGGGCCACGCGACAAGGGCACAGGCGGAGCTGCGCTGGAATACAGGTTTGTTTACCATCAGACGCCACAAGTGGGTGATATTTTGGTGATCCGGTCGGGACTAAAAGGCATTATTGGTAAAGCTTCGAACTTTTGTCATTGGATGTTCAGTGCAGAAACCGGGGAGTGTGTGGCGACGACGGAAGCGGTTGCTATTTCCTTTGACCTAACGACTCGCAAGGCCATTGAGTTATCGCCACCAGCGAGAGAAAAGATGATGGCGAAAGCCGTTCCAAGCCTGTCGGTCTAGGCGTTCTGTCTAGACCATGCGGATATTGAAACCTGTTTAGAGCCACAAAGCGCGGTAGGTATTGCCTCTTTTTTGGTCGCCTATCTGTCACCGTGAGGAAAACCCGAAAGCAGTTTACATTACGATATTCTAATGTAAACTGCACCGATAAATCTATTATAAATGTATAGTTCCTTTTTCTAATTAGTCCGATAGTTACTTTGATAGTTACTTTGATAGTTACTTTGATAGTTACTTTGATAGTTACTTTAAGAGTTAAGTCGATTCGAGAATGGATTTTGCCAAGAAACCCGGACGAACTCACAGCAGGAATATGCCATGACTACTTTAAATCACCGCTTCTCGATTGCGCAAAGTACAAGTCCTATGGGCGCCTATTTACCGTCCCATACTAGTGTGCCTGTGTTCGCAAAAAAAACCTTGCGGATAGTATACTTGAAAATCATTACCGCTATTTTTGCCGTGATATTTTTCCATCCAGTGGCGGCGGGCGAGCAAGTGCCGTTTGGTGATAAAGTCAGCGCAAACATTGTCAATTACCACAGACATACGCCTCAAATTGCGACCTCGGGAAAATTGTTGGCCGGAGCGGTTGAAGAAATACAGAAACATGGTTTTAAGACGGTGTTGGATATGAGGACCCCAAAGGAGGGAACCGAGGAGGAGGGCGAGCTTGTTAAGGCCGCCGGAATTCAATATTTGAACATTCCAGTAACCAAGGCGTGGCCAGAGCCAGACGTATTCGCCCGCTTTAAGTCAGTCATTGAAAACCAGAAAAACCACCCAATATTAATACATTGTGCTTCGGCAAACCGAGTGGGAATGATGTGGAGCGCCTATCGAATAGAAGCGGGGATAGATCGTAAGCTGGCAATTCTTGAGGGGCAAACAATTGGAATGAAGTCTTCTCGTGAAAAGCAGTTAATAGAAAACGTTGGAGCGAAATAAGTGGAAGATCCAGTTATCGACAACTTTTCAGTATCCGAAGACATGCAGCGGCATTCAAAAGATGCAGCCAACTTGTTAAAGAGCCTTGCCAACCAACATCGCTTGTTAATACTGTGTAGCTTGGTTGCAGGTGAGCTGTCAGTGGGGGAACTCAATGAAATGATTCCATTGAGTCAGTCATCATTGTCGCAACATCTCGCGTCATTACGACAGGGTGGATTAGTTAAAACTCGGAGAGAATCGCAAACAATCTACTACAGTCTATCGGGTGATGAAGCGATCAAAATTATCGAAGTTCTTCAATCTATCTATTGTCCTGAACTGGGATAGCGAGACTAATTATAGAGTAATAGAAATACTCAACATTGCGGCGGCTCGACTATCATTGATAAAGAGTTTGGTTGTTTAGTTGAGGCAGATAAAGGAGGAAAATAAACGCTCTGTTTTGGTTGGCCGCATTAGGATCCCGACACCAAATTGGCTACACGTTTAAAATCACAAGGTTCGGTTTGGATTATCGTAATGTAATAGATGTGAACTGCATGTTGGGCAGTGTTTTTGAACTACATGACAGGGTCAGTATCTAACGGCACAAGTAATTTTTTAAAATGACAATAACTACGGCAAGCTTTACGTCAAGTAGTTTGGGCGTGTTGTACTATTCGTTAGTTTAAGGAATGAATTGGGCTCACTTTTGTTCTAACTTTAAGAAAAGGATATGTTCATGGAAAGCGAAGAAGTTAAGGGGAATGTCATGCATAAGGATATATGGAAACGAGCGGTTTATATGTTGGTTTTAATGGTCGCCTACAGTGTAGCTGAATTCATTTTGGCGGCGATCGTACTCTTTCAGTTTTTAATGGTGTTAATAACGAAAGAAACGAATCAAGCCTTGAAGGACTTTAGCGTCCAGCTGTGCCGTTATATCTACGAAATAGTTCGATTTTTGTCTTTTAACACCGAATACCGACCATTCCCATTTAATCCATGGCCACACGGTTCAAGTGCGGTTGATACAAATGGTGGTGCAGACAGTCCTGCCGACAATGGGAGCGCTGAGTTGGATGTCGATACCAATAGTGAGCGTGAGCGTGAAGTTGATAGTTCCAATAACGACATCAATGAATCGAGCGGTGATGCTGCGAGTGTTGAGCTTACCACTAGCGATACAGAGGTGGCATCTAGCGATGGTGACGCTGAAAGTGATCCAAGTCTTGATGAAACAGTGAATACGTCGACAGATAAGGGTACAGTGGATAAGACTTGAGGCACGGCGCTTTGGGCTGTGAAATGTAGTTTGGTTTCACTTTTACCGACTTTAAAGTTGGCGGTTAGAGGCCTGTTGTTAGGTAATTCCTTAAAGATGTACTGTCGACGCCAGTGTCATCAGTACATCTTCGCGCTTATACAAAAGGCCAGTGAAATGCGCTTATAAAAAATCGCCGACAAATGCCTCAACTTGCTTTAACGATGCAGCACCCACTTTGGTGGCAGCGGGGACTCCGTCCTTAAAGAGCATTAGGGTCGGGATTCCACGGACTCCGTATTTAGCTGTAACAGCCTGAAGTTCATCGGCATCGACTTTTACAACATTCAGTTTGTCCGAGTGACGCAGTGCAATTTCTTCTACCACTGGAGCCAGCATCTTGCAGGGGCCGCACCAGCTAGCGTGAAAATCCACTAAAGTAAGGCTACCATTTTCGCCGGTGATCGCTTTTTCAAACTCTTGGTCATTTGCAATATTTTTCATAACTATTTTCCTGTTTTGATTGGTGTGTGCTGATTTAACGAAAATAAAGATATCACTGTTCTGTATTGAGGATTAGCCACTATAATTGAAACCAATTGTTGCAAATTTGCAACGATAATGGTGTGGAATATTCTCAGATGGAAAGCACAAGGGAGCAGAAATTGTCGTGGACTTAAATAATCTGGCTATATTTGTAGCGGTGGTAGAACACGGATCGTTAACAAAAGCGGCCGAGTATTTGAGAATTCCGAAGTCAAAGATAAGCCGCCATCTATCAAAATTTGAAAAGGAGCAATCGGCGCCCTTATTGATACGGTCGACCCGAAAGATTCAGTTGACCGAGGTTGGGAAATTGCTTTTTGAGCGTAGTCAGCCTTTACTGCAGGACCTGGCTTCATTGGAGGACGACGTTTCTGGTCAGCAAATGACCGCAAAGGGAAGATTGACGATCAAAATCCCTATTGATTTTTTTCCTAACCAATTTACTAATATTTGTGCGGAGTTTATGGAAACTAACCCTAAGGTTTTTCTCCATGTTGATCATTATATTGGGCATCGCCACAGCGACAGCAGTTCTTCCGGCGTCACCAGCGATATTACTTTTGCGCTTCATCATGGTCGTTTACCCGACTCAGATATGAACGCCAAACCTCTAATGAGTTTGGCGCAATCACTTTACGGAGCCACCTACAAATACTCTGGCGACTATTTGACGAGCCACGAATTGAGTGAGTTAGATTGCCTGTTAGCCCCGGATGAAAACGTATGGTTCTTCCAAAATGGTCAAGTTCAGAACGCAGTCAGAGTGGCCGGTTGTTTTAAAGTACCCAATCAAAAAATGATGATTGAGGCTTGCCTCTCTGGTCTGGGTATTGCCAAGTTAACGGATGTTGACGTTGAGTCACAGGTGCGAAAAGGTGCCCTGGTTCGCTTGAATACTGTAACCCCGATAGCAGCTCAAACCTTAACCGTGTTATTTCGCAATAAATATTTGCCACTAAAAGCTAGATTGTTTATCGATTTTTTCCAATCGAATATTGGACGTTTGAGTAGTCGGATCTAGTTACTTTACAATAACAGTTACTTGGATAATTAGACTGGCACAGCATCGTTTTCGGCGCATCATTGGATTTTATACGTAGACTAAATTTTGCGCGACGCTAATGTCGATGTTAAAAAAGGGATCGGATTTTAATGAGGGAAAAAGTTTTTCTTATCGCAATACTACTTGCAAGCGGTTACCTATTATTGTTGCCATGGCATCCCTATCCATTGAGTTTTGTGCTCAAACCAGCGGGTATCATTGCTTTGGCAGCGGTCGCCTACTGCAGTAATAAACCATTCTCCAACGTCCTGGCTGTCGGTCTTTTGTTTGGAGCATGCGGCGATGTTCTACTCGACGTGGACTTTTTCCTTTTTGGTCTCGGTAGTTTTTTGATTTCGCATTTGGTCTATATTGCACTTTTTGTATTAGTCAGTCGACAATCTGGCTGGCGTGGAAAAACAGCAAATATCTACATCGCAGTGTTAGCTGTTTTTGGCATCGCTCTTTTGGCGTGGTTGATTCCAAGTCTGGGGGACATGACTGTGCCCGTCACCGTCTATGTCGTTGTCATTAGTTTAATGGCTGGTTTGTCCATTAAGACCTATTTTCAGCGCGTACAACTCGCAGTGGGCGCTGCGCTGTTTGTCGTTTCCGATGCCATGATCGCTGTATCAATGTTTAAAATGGATTTTTTTGCTTCCTCTCCTCTTATTTGGATTACTTATTTCGGCGCACAGTATTGTATTACCAAAGGTTTTTTAAGCGGTTGGGAGCGGAATAAGACGGTGACTCGGTAGAGTGGTATTACAGTGTGCAGCATTGCCATCATTTTGAACGATAAATACCGTGATGTTGTTAATACTGCAGCGACTGAAGTCGCCAACTTGTTCAGCTTTCTCTCATTGCCTGAAAACTTACTGTACCTTAGAGTGATTTTTAAAAAGCCATCAATTAATGTATTGTGTGCGCCTTATTAATTTTTAATTTCAAGGAACACAACAATGGCCTATGAGTGCTTTACAGTAGACATTAGCAATCAGATTGCACACGTCGTATTAAACAGACCAGAAAAACGCAATAACATGAACCCGGCTTTCTGGCGGGAGTTACCAGAAATAATCAAAGATATTGATTATGGTTCTAAGGCCCGCGTCATTGTTATATCTTCTACTGGACCGCATTTTTCAGGTCTGTTTAA